>NZ_JBIRNE010000004.1:0-348181 GCF_044331465.1 Streptomyces sp. NPDC017225
GAGGAGCCCTACGAGCCCCTGCGCGTCGACCCGGCCATCGAGGCCCAGCAGGCCGAACGCCTCGCCAGGCTCCGCGCCGAACGCGACCAGCAGGCGGTCGACACCGCCCTGGCCGCCCTGAAGAAGGCCGCCGAGGGCGAGGACAACGTCCTCTACCCCATGAAGGACGCCCTGCGCGCCCGCGCCACCGTCGGCGAGGTCTGCAACGCGCTGCGGGAGGTCTGGGGGACGTACGTCCCCACCGACGCCTTCTGAGCCGGGCTGTCACCTCGAACGCGGACCGGGGGCGAATTGGTCGGTGTCGCCCTCGGCCTCTCCGTGGACACCCTCCTCGACGGCGGCGACCGAGACGGACGGGAACCTTCAGCCCGTCAGTCCGTACCGGCCCAGGTAGCCGCCGATGCCGTCGGGTGAGTCCACGCCCAGCGCCAGCAGCGTCCAGTGCGGCCCCCGGAAGGCGTCGAAGAGCCGTGCGCCGTCCACCGTCCCGTCGGGTGCCCGGTCCCCGGCCCGCACCGCACCCTCCGCGACCGCCGGGCGGGTCTCCGCGGTCAGGGAGGAGTCCCGGTACCCCAGTCCCAGCTGCCGCGTCGCCGCGCCGCACCTCGCCACGGTGCACGCCCGTCGACAGGTCGAGCATCCGCGCGGTGATCGGCCGCCGTTCCTCCTCGTAGCTGTCCAGCAGCCCGGCCGGGGCCCCGCCCGTCAGTACCGCGCCCAGCTTCCAGCCCAGGTTGTGGGCGTCCTGGAGGCTGCTCGACGAGATGGCCACCGAGATGTACCGGCGGATGGTCGCCGGGACCCCGCTCGATCCGGCCGACACCTGGCGGGGGCGGCTGCTCAAGGTCAACCGGGGCCTGCGCGCGGCGCTGCTCGGCTACCGCGACGGCGCCAAGGTGTTCGCCCAGGCGGTGCGGGCGACCGCGACGGCGTACGTGTTCACCATCGGCCTCGTCACCGAGGAACAGGGCGTGCACCCGCTGCCCGGTGAACGCCGGGAGGGCTACGACCTGGACGAGCGCGCCCGCCTGATGGCCGAATACCCTTTGACGGCTCAGGCGGGCGCGGAGATCTTCACGGACTACGAACGGCACTTCGAGGAGGGTCTGGCCCTGGTGATCGAGGGGATCGGCGCCGTCTACCGCCTCGACTGAGCCGTACCCGACGCCTTCGCCCGCTGCGCCGCCCGGTACCGGCGTACCGCACGGGTGACGACCGGCGGCAGCACGTCCAGCGCGAGACGGCGGGTGCGCTCACGCGGAGTCGGCGGCCGTGTCGTCCGTGCCGCGGGGCCCACGGGCCGTGCCTGCTTGGCCTGCTCGGGTACGGGCACGCCGTCCGGCCGCCGCGCCGGGGAGGCGGGCGTCGGCGAGGCGGCCGCCGGCGAGCTCGGCACCGCCGCGGGCGCCGGGTGCAGCGACGGCGGCAGGGAGGGCAGCCGCATCCGCTTGCCCTTGGCACGGGCCCGGACCAGCCGGTGCCCGGCGGCCTGCTCCACGGTCACGGAACAGTCGTCGCGCTCGCGCAGCGCCGCGAGCAGCTCCTCCTGCACGGGCCCGGGATCGCCCCAGGTGGCGTACAGCTTCTGGCTGCTCAGGCAGACGGGGCGCAGCTCCCGGTTGAGCACGGCCTCCCAGGCGGCGACCGCGACGCCCGGGGTGTGCTCGCTGCGGAAGTCGTCGAGGACGACGATGCCGTCGGGCAGCAGCAGATCACGGGCCGCGCCGATGTCGCCCTGGACGTGCTCGTACAGGTGCGAGGCGTCGATGTGGGCGAAGCGGCAGGTGCCGGGCGCCACCTCGTCGCTGATCGCGGAGCTGGGTGCCTGGATGATCGTTGGCAGGGTCTCGTGGAAAGAGAGGTAGTTCTGCTCGAAGGCCTGCCGGGTGAGCGAGGAGTACGACTTCGCCGCCTCCGCCCGGTTCGCCGCGTCCGGCGGCTCGGCCCCGAACAGGTCGCAGACCGTGAGTGTCTCGCCGTCTCGCAGATGGTGCCCCAGCAGGATCGCGCTCTTGCCCAGATAGGCACCCAGTTCGAGCAGGTCGCCCCGGGCGTCCCGCTGCTCCTGCCGCTCCAGGAACCAGGAGAACAGCACCTGGTCGAGCGGCCAGAACCAGCCGGGGACGTCGTTCAGCTCACCGGGGTACTTGTGCGTCTCTTGCGCAGTGGCCATGAGGCGAGGATGCCTCCTCGGTGCGGAAAAAGGAGTCAGCCCGCGCAATCCCATAGGAAGAACATCACACGAATCGCTCAGCGTGTCCGGGAGATCACCATCCGCACGCGGTTCCGCGCCCCGCCGGGCCGGCCGGACGTGCTCAGAGCCTCCGCGAGAGCGCCGACCGCAGGCGCGGGGTCAGGGGCTTCTCGACGAACCGGTGCAACAGCCAGGCCAGCAGCAGCATCGCGGCCGTCGTCAGCACGAAGGTCGCCGCGGACGGCACGCGCAGATCGCGGTGCAGGACGTGTATCACCACCCAGCCCAGGTGCTCGTGCACCAGGTAGAAGGGGTACGTCAGCGCCCCGGCCACCGTCAGCCAGCGCCAGTTCGCCCGGCTCAGCCAGCCCAGCGCGATGGCCGCCACCGCGACGAAGCCGAAGGCGACGATCAGGACGATGCCGAACGTGGTGCGGTGGGCGAAGGCGTCCGGGTCGGCGGCGTTCCACAGATCGGCCACCGCGTAGTGCTGCCCGACCAGGAAGCTCACGGCCGTGATGCCCCACCCGTAAGCGTCCCGCCGGTCGCGGTGGACGAGGTACAGGCCGATGCCGCCCACGAAGAAGGGGGCGTACTCCGGCATCAGCACCAGGTCGAGCAGCGGCTCGTCCGCGGCCTGCGCGAGCACCGCCGCCAGGAGCCAGCCGCCGCAGAACATCAGGACCCGTCGGCGGTTGGTGCCCGGCAGGACGACGCACAGCGCGAACAGCGCGTAGAAGCGGACCTCCACCCACAGCGTCCAGCACACGCCCAGCACCCGGTCGGCGCCCAGCGGCTGCTGCAACAGCGTCAGGTTGACCAGGGCGTCGCTCGGCGAGACCGCCTCGTAGGCGACCGCCGGCAGCGCGAACACCGCGGTCACCAGGACGACCGCCACCCAGTAGGCGGGCATCAGCCGGGACACGCGGGACGCGAGGAACGAGGTCAGGGACCGTCCCCAGCCGCTCATGCAGATCACGAAGCCGCTGATCACGAAGAAGACCTGGACACCGAGACAGCCGTAGGCGAACAGGGTGTGCAGTGTCGGGAACTGAAGCTTCGGGGAGCTGCCCCAGGCCTCGGTGACGGAGCCCCCTCGTCCGCCGTAGTGGTACGCCGCCACCATCAGCGCGGCGACCAGCCGCAGTCCGTCCAGGGCCCGCAGCCGGCCCGGGGCGGACCCGCGCTTCTCCGGCGCCGGTCCGGGGGATGCCGGCGCCGCCTCGGACGGCGCCGGGGGGAGGGCGGCCGTCGTCCCGGGCCGCGCTGTCGACGTGCTCACGACCGTCTCGGTCACGCTCGTACTACTCCTTTGACCGCTGTCCGGTCGGTGTCGGTCGGTTGCTCAGGACGCCCGCAGGTACGCCGAGTGCGCGGCCTTGCCCAGGTAGGTGAGGCGGGTGTCGCCCTTCAGGTGGTCGTCCAGGGCGTCCTTGATGCCCGGCCAGTGGGGGTCGCCGAAGTCGTCCAGGACGACGACCGCGCCGGGGGCGGCGATCTCCTCGACCCACTCGAGGTCCTGGGCGACGCCCTTGGCCGAGTGGTCACCGTCCACGACGATCACGCCGTAGCGGCGGTCCGAGACGGCGGCCCGGGTCTCGGGGTCCTCGGAGAACCCCTGCTGGACGCGCGCCGCCGCGCCCGCCGGACCGGCGAGGCCGAGGTTGGTGCGTACGGCGTGCTCGTCGACCGGGGCCCCGGTGGGGTCCGGGCGCTGGTCGGTGCCGGGCTGGAGCTGCACCCCGGCGAACGGGTCGACGATGGTCAGGTTCGGGCTGCGGCCGTCGCGTTCCATCATCCGGACGAGCCCGGCGGAGAACATGCCGTACAGCGTGCCGATCTCCAGGATCTCGTCGTTCGGCGGGTCGAGCAGCGGGATCGTGCCGAGCTTGCCGCAGATGTTCATGGTGCCGCCCGCGATCCGGCCGACGCCCAGCGACTCCAGCGCGACGAGCAGCCGGAAGGCGGCGGTGACGTTGCGTACCGCCGCGTCACGGTCACCGGACAGCGCCTCGACCTCGGCGTACAGACGTTCCAGCGGAGCTTCGGCGACCATGCGGGAGATACCGCGACCGCGGGGGCCGCAGAGCAGCTCGAAGGTGAGCTGCCGGCGCTTGAGCATCTCGACGTCACGCACCAGCTGCCCGGCGTCCGGGCCGCCCGGCGTGCCCTGGGTGCCGGCGCGACGGGCCGCCGAGCGGACCTGCCGCTCGATGCGCTGGTCGATGAGGTCGGCGACCGGGCGCAGCAGACGCCGGGAGACCGAACTGCGGAGCATGGAACGGCTGTTCATGGGTCAAGGCCTCAATCCGTCACGGAGTTGTACGTGAGTGCGAGGAGCGTGGGTGGGGCTGGTGGCACTGGTGCAGCAGGCGGCGCCGGCAGGGCGGATGGGGCGGGTGCGGCACAGGCTAGGCAGCGTCTGTTCGAAGGAGGAACAACGGAGCGGGACGACAGGGGAACTTCTGTGGAACTCCGGGTGTCAGGTCGAAGGCCCGTCGTGTCGGCACGGGCCGTGGCGGCGGACGGGCCGATTCCTCCGGAGGACCGTTTCCTCTTGGGCCGTCTCCTCCGTGAAGGCCTCGTTCAGTCCCCCTTGCGCAGCCGCGCCGAGTGGTGGGTCACCTGCGCCCGGACCGACTCCCTGCGGGCCAGCTGGCGGATGGCCCGTCCGCGCGCGCCGAGCAGGGCCGCCACACGGGAGATCTCGGCCCACACCCTGCCCCGGTCGCCACCGACGATCGCCGCCGCGGCCAGCAGCTGGCACGCCTCCTTGGTCTGGCCCCGGGCGGCGCGCAGCTCGGCCATGCCGATCAGCACGTCCACCGGCTGCCGGCGGCGCAGGATCTCGGTGCCCACACGCAACGCGTCCTCGATGTTGCCCTTGCCGACATGGCGCTTGAAGTCCTCGTTGAGGTGCCGGATCTGCTGCGGGACGACCGCCCGCAGCTCCCCGGGGCCGTCGCCGTCCGCCGGGTCGCCGTCCCGCGCGGGCGTGGCGGACGGCCGGTCCGGCACGGCGTCCGGTCCGGGAAGCCCCAGCGCGGCCGTCATCCGGGCGGTGAACGCGGGGATGCCGAAGAGTTCCTCGACCTCTTGATAGTCGTCCTCCGAGACCCGCTCGCCGAGCGCCGCACGCAGTGCCTCGAGCGCCGCCCGGGGTGTGTAGTCGGAGAAGGACCGGTAGCCGGGCACCCCGTCCAGCACCTCGTGGGAGCCCACCCGCCGGTAGGTGACCACCCGCAGCCGCTGCTGGACGGCCTCGACCACCGACAACGGCATCGGGTCGTCGACGGAGGAGAGGAAGAAGACGTCCGACGCGGCGAGTTCCTCCCTCACCCGGGCCCGCGACAGCGAGCCCATCCACGTCACCCGGTCCGAGACCAGGGTCGTGGAGGCGATCCGCGGCGTGCGGTGGCCGATCCACGCGAACCGCCACGGAAGCCCTTCGGCGGAGGCGAGTTCCGCGACCCGGGAGAAGATGTCCAGCCCCTTGCGGTCCTGCATGGAACCGACCATCACGATCCGCGGCCGCGCATCCGGCGCGACCCGGGCGCGGACCCGGTGGGCGTCCTGCGGGACGGTGTTGTAGACGACCACGGGGTCGGTGACCCCGAGCGCGCGGAACATGTCGGCCTGGGCCGAGGACACGCACAGCACGCCAAGGCTCGGCAGGAGCCGGAGCATCTCCTTGTGCCGCAGGGTGTGGTGCTCGGCCTCGTAGGCCATGACGTGTTCGGTCTCGTGCGCGTACAGGAAGACTCTTCGACCGTCGGACGCCAGTTCACCCACCAGTTCGTTGCCGATGGCCGAACGCCACAGCGGGGCGAGGCTGTTGACGAGGACGACGTCGACGTCCCGCAGCGCGTCGAGGACGTCCTCGGTGCGGCAGTAGGCGCTCAGGTCGATGTAGCGGACGTCCACGGGGGAGTGCCCGAGCAGCGCCTGGGTGTACGTCAGGACCGGGATCGCCACACCGGTGACGTAGCCGAAGCCCAGGCCCAGGACGGCCAGCGAACGCGGTGGCGTCTGCCGCTCCCGTACGGCCCGCAGCGCGCGCTCGGCCCGGGTGCCCGCCGGCGCGAGGGCGTCCCGGGCGGATCCCGGGGCGGCTCGCGGCTCGCGGACCTTCGCCTCCAGGACCACCTCGAGGATCCGCTCCGCCACGTCGTCGCGGAAGGTGAGGAAGTGGGTCAGCGGCTCCCCGGTGTTGTTGCCGGTGAACTTGCCGGTGCGGTACAGCTGTCCGGCCACGTCGGTGAGTTCGCCGACGCTGCCGACGTTGCGCAGCAGCGCGTGGTTGACGGCGGGGAAGACGATGTTCAGCGGCGGCGGGCTGAGGAGAACCAGGGGGACTCCGGCCCGCAGGGTCTGCAGGTAGGTCGTGGAGAAGAAGGTGACGGCCAGGTCGTACCAGTCCAGGCCGGCCGCGTCCACGAGCGCCGACTCGTCGAGGACGGTGACCCCGGGGAGTGTGCCCAGCCAGTCCAGGTGCCCGGAGAGGGTCGAGGGGTGAGGTTTGATCGCGACCTCGCCGAATTCGGTGAGGCTCTCGCAGGCCGCCCGCAGGTACTCGCGGTGCTGTCCGGCCGCCAGTTTGCGCTGGTCGCCCAGGGGCTGGTCGAGGACGATGATCCGCAGCGGTTCCCGGGAGGAGCGCGCCGGCCGCGGCGCGGGGTGGTGCGCGGCGCGCACCAGGTCCGGGTCGTCGCTGTGGCCGAGGGCGCCGGTGATGTGGACGACCGGGTCCGCGTCCGCCGTGCGGTACAGCAGGTGGTGGGCGGTGGCCGGTCCCCAGACGCAGACGGCGGCGGCGCCCGAGGACCCGTAGTACCAGTTCTGGTCGCGCGGCCCGGGCCTGTGCAGCTTGTAGTGGAAGTCGAGGTGGCCGTCCTGGACGAGGACCACCGGCAGCGTGCCGGTGAGGGCCTGGGCGACCCTGCTGCCGCGTTGTGACTGGTCGTTGAAGAGGATCAGCCGGTCGACGGACCCGGCCCGCACGAACTCCGATATCCGCGGCCCCGTCTCCTCCAGGAACTGCGCGTGCGCGAGCGTCTCCTCCTCCCGGAACAGGTTGCGTACCCGCGTGCCGTCCAGGCGTGCCGATGCCTCCTCCTCGATCCATCGCCCCACGTCTCCGTCGAGGTCGGCGGTGACCAGCAGGAAGGTGTGCTCCCGTGCGCCGGGGGCGTTCAGGAGCCGCGCGGTGAGACCGACACCGTTGCGGTTCTCGATGAAGACGGCGATACGCATAGACAACCAGCCCAGTCCAAAGGGTCTGTGATGCACAGAGGCACGCAGATGTGTTTATTCGGAGAAGATTTCCCGACAGATCTTTGCACGAGAAGTGGCAGCCGGTGGATGAAAAAGAAATGAACGGCACAAGATCCGGTCATTGCCGCGCCCTGCGTTCATGTTCTCGACGCCGGAAATTACCTCACCGTTTGATCGAGCGCCGAATGGCCCTCGCCCGCCGCACCACCTTGCGTGCCGTGGAATTGTGCGGCAGGAATGCCAGCCGCTCCGGAATACCGCCGGGCAGGCCCAGCGAGGTCAGCCGCCGCTTCTTGAAGTACCGCCGGGTACGGGCGTTCAGGCTGCTCCGCAGGTACTCCTCGGCCGCCGGCCGCAGCTCGGGCAGGATCTTGGGCTGCATCGCGAATCCGACGGCCCGCACCAGCGAGGCGAGGGCGTCGGTGTCCAGCCCCCGGCGCCCCTGAGCGACGTCGGCCGCGTCGGCCGGCTCGGGCAGCAGCGCGTCGACGATAGTGACCGGGACACGGTTGCTGTTCTCGTACGGAGTCAGCCGGTCCAGCAGCGTCTCGGTGCCGACCCGGGCGACCGGCAGCCCGTACAGCGCGGAGGCGGTCAGCAGGGCCGTGGAGAAGCAGCCCACGACCAGCGCCGGACGCATCCGCTGGTACAGCACCTCGGCGAGGACCGGTGTGTCCACCACGGTGAGGTCGGCGCCCAGCCGCTCCGCCTCCTGCTCCAGCACGCGGGTGAAGCGGGCCGGGGCCGTCGGGTGCGGTTTGAACACCACGCGGGTGTGCCCGAGACCGACGGCGCCGGTCAGCATGGACACGTGCAGGTCCTCCTCCTCCTCCGGGGAGAGGATGCCCAGCGCCGACAGGTACTGGCCGAGCAGCACCGCGGGCCGCTCGACGTCCGGCAGACCGGCGCCCGTGTCCGCCAGCTCGTCCAGCACCTTGGTGAACGCCTCGGCCGGCACGAGCTCCGCCCCGACGCCGAACTCGGTCAGCAGCAGCGGTGCGAGCCCCGGCACCAGGTCCAGGTGGAGCAGCCGTTCCACCCGCGTGCCGACCAGCGGGTCGAGCTTGTTGCGGGTGGGGCCGTAACTCATCAGGCCGTCGGCGTACACGGTGAGGGGCGCGTCGGTGAAGATCTGCGCCACGCCGAGCGCCGGGTGCACCTGGATCGACTCCACGGCGAGTGCCACGTCGTCGTCCCCGATCCCCCAGGCAAGCCGCAGATACCGCTCCCACATGGGCGCGTCCTCCACCCGCGGGGACCAGCCGCCGGGATGGAAGGGGAAGATCGCCTCGTTCCACGACACCACGTCGTCGAACCGCGTCCGCAACTGGTCGAACCCCGGCATCCCGTCCACGGAAGGCGTCGTCTCGGGCGTCGTCGCGTTGTTGGAGACCAGCAGTATCCGCCGGTCGGCCGCGTCGAAACAGCCGGTGTCGAGGGCGGCGGCGAGCGTGGCCGTGCCGTACAGCGTCGACGCCAGGAAGATCTGCGTGGTCACGCGGCCACCTCCGCGCCCTGCACCGCACGGCGGCGCAGCCGGCGCAGCCGCGTGGCGCGCTCGGTGTCCATCGAGCCGAGCACCTCGTCGAGCGCGTCCTGCGGCATCCGCCGCAGCGCGGCGGCGCTCATCGCCTTCAGTTTGCGGGCCACGGCGGGTTCGAACCTTTCGACGGAACCGAGATGGTGGGAGATGATCGCGCAGTACGTGCGCACGGCCTTCGGCAGCAGGCTCGCGGCGTCGGCGTCCCCGGCCGCCCCGGCGACGACCTCGTCGAAGGCACGGATGAAGTCGAGCTGGCGGACGTCCCCGATCTGGGTGAGCGAGGACGCCACCCCGCGCCGGTAGAAGACGCCGAGCAGCCCGGTCACCGCGAAGGACTCCGCCTCCCGGTGCAGTTTCCAGATCCACGGCCGGTCCTCGGCCGTGCGCAGTCCGTCGGTGAAGCGCAGCAGACCGCGCTCGACCAGACGGCGGTGGTAGACACCGGCCCACGCGTAGGCGTAGTCGACGGAGGTGGAGCGGTGGGCGGGCAGGATCGCGTCGCGCGGACGCAGCGGCACGTTGCGACGGCCGTGCGGCACGCGGTGCACGACGCGGGCGCGCGCCGTGCACTGGACGTGGTCGGTGCGTACGAAGTCGCAGCCCAGCTCCTCGATCACGGTGACGAGCCGGTCGTAGTAACCGGGGGCCAGCCAGTCGTCGCCGTCCAGAAAGGTGAGGTACTCGCCGCGCGCCCGGTCGATGCCGGTGTTGCGGGCGGTGGCCAGTCCGCCGTTGCGTTCGTGTCTGACCAGCACCGCCCCCGGCAGCTCGGACCCGGCCCGCGCGAGCAGGTCCGCGGTCCCGTCCGACGAGCAGTCGTCGACGAGAATGAATTCGAAGTCGTCCCGCGCATTGGCGCGCAGACTCCGCAGGGTGTCGGGTGCGTATTGCCGCACGTTGTAGAACGGCACGATGACGGAGAGCTTGGGCACGAGAACGACGTTAGGCGGCGGCCCGGCACCGGGCTTTACCTGAACCTTGACACGCGGTGAACGAGGCGTGGCGAAGCCATGAAGCGCACGCTGTTCCGGACGCCCCGTGGCTCGATTCCCCATTCGGCGATGTGCTGTTCACCCTTTGTTGGATTCCGGTTGGGCGGTTCCTAGAAATGGCTTCCTAGCGTCTACGGCGTGCCAGCAAGTGCAACGAAGGCCCTGCGAGTCGCCGTCCTGGCGGACTCCGACACCCGGTGGAAATGGGGCGCGCTCACCGCGACCCGCATCTCCCCCGGGGCCCCCGAGAACACGGACATCCACCTCGACGGCTACCTCCTGCGCGGCCGAGCCACCCCCACCCCCCGCCAGCTGCGGGAGGTCGGCGTCACCGCGGACTCGATCCGCGAGGTGACCGCCGTCGAGTTCCTGCGCGCGATGGGCGGGGCGAGCGGCGAGGAGCCCTACGACGTCCTCGTCCTCGCCCTGGTCGGCGGCGGCGTCCAGGCGATGCTGCACGGCCTGGGCCGGGTCTGGGAGGACCGCGCCGAGCGGCCCGTGGTCGTCACCGGATACGTCGGCGTCGTCTACGAGAAGCTCGCCGACGGCCTGCTGCTGCGCCACGGCGCCGACCTCGTCCTCGCCAACTCCCGCCAGGACGCGGACCGCTTCCGGGCCGTGTACGAGGGTGTCGGCGCCGACGCGTCCGCGGTGACCGAGGTCGCCCTGCCCTTCCTGGGCGGAGCCGCCTACCGGGGGGAGCCCGCCGCCGGGGAGCGCCCCCACACGGTCGTCTTCGCCGCCCAGCCCTCCGTACCGGACAGCCGCAAGGACCGTACGTACCTCCTCGAACGGCTGATCCGGCACGCACGCCGGCACCCCGAGCGCGAGGTGCTGCTCAAGCTGCGCTCCAAGCCCGGCGAACACACCACGCACATCGAGGAGCTGCCGTACCAGAAACTGGTGCAGCGCGCCGACCCACCGCCCAACTTCCGCCTCGTCTACGGGCACATGGGCGAGGTCCTCGACCGTACCGACCTGCTGGTCACCATCAGCTCCACGGCGGCCCTCGAATCCCTGCACCGCCGCATCCCCACGGTCGTACTGACCGACCTGGGCGTGCGCGAGGCGCTCGGCAACCACCACTTCGTCGGCTCCGGCTGCCTCGCCTCCTGGGACCAGCTCGACGAGGGCCACCGCCCGGCGCCCGATCCCGAGTGGGTCGCCCGGCAGGGCGTGGCGGCGGACGGCGGCTACGAGACCGCCTTCGACGAGGCCCGGGCGCGCATCACGGAGCTGCTCGGCCGGCCCGGCGGCCTGCTTCCGCTCGCCCCGTACTACACACCGGTCACCGCCCCCGGCTACCTCCCCGGCATCCTCGCCCGCCACCACCTCGCCCCCGACGGCACCCCCCTCCCCGGCGCGCCCGCCGCCGACAAGGCGCCCGGCCCGGTCCGGCAGGTCGTGCGCCGGGCGGCACGCGGCGCCTACCGGCACGGCGTCCAGCGGGTGGCTCCGGTCATCCGGCGGATGGGGGAGCTGTGAGCGCACCGATACCCGTGACCCCCGCCTCCCCTGCGCAAGGAGCAGAACCCATGTCCAACCCGCAAGCGGGCCAGGGCGCTTCGGTGCGCCGCGTGCTCGCCGTGATCCCCGCGCGCGGCGGCTCCAAGGGCGTGCCGGCGAAGAACCTCGCCCCCGTCGGCGGCGTACCCCTGGTGGCCCGCGCGGTGCGCGAGTGCCGGGCCACCCGGCTGGTGACGGACGTGGTCGTCTCCACGGACGACCAGTCCATCGCCACCGCGGCCCGGGAGGCCGGCGCCGAGGTCGTACTGCGGCCCGCCGCCATCGCCGGGGACACGGCCACCTCCGAGGCGGCCGTACTGCACGCCATGGACACCCACGAGGCCCTGCACGGCGCGCCCGTCGACGTGGTGCTGCTCGTGCAGTGCACCAGCCCCTTCATCGTCCGCGAGGACATCGACGGCGTGGCCGGCGCGGTCGCCGAGAAGGGCGCCGACACCGCGGTGACGGTGGCCCCGTTCCACGGCTTCGTATGGCGGGACGGCACCGACCGGAACACCGGTGAGGCGGAAGGCGGCTTCGGCGTCAACCACGACAAGTCGTACCGCCCCCGCCGCCAGGACCGCCCCCAGGACCTCCTGGAGACCGGCGCCGCCTACGCCATGGCCGCGCCCGGCTTCCGCGAGCACCGGCACCGCTTCTTCGGCCGCACCGAACTGGTCCGCACCGACCCGGCCCGCGTCCTGGAGATCGACGACCCGCACGACCTGGCCCGCGCCCGCGCCCTGGCCCCCCTCTTCGACGCCGCCCGGCCCGGCGCCCTCCCGACCGCCGCCGACATCGACGCGGTCGTCCTCGACTTCGACGGCACCCAGACCGACGACCGGGTGCTGATCGACTCCGACGGACGGGAGTTCGTCTCCGTGCACCGCGGCGACGGACTCGGCATCGCCGCCCTGCGCCGCAGCGGCCTGACGATGCTGATCCTGTCCACGGAGGTGAACCCGGTCGTCGCCGCCCGCGCGCGCAAGCTCAAGCTCCCCGTGCTGCACGGCATCGACCGCAAGGACCTCGCACTCAAGCAGTGGTGCGAGGAGCGGGGCATCGCCCCCGAGCGCGTGCTCTACGTCGGCAACGACGTCAACGACCTCCCGTGCTTCGCCCTCGTCGGCTGGCCCGTGGCGGTCGCGAGCGCCCACGACGCCGTACGCGGCGCGGCCCGCGCGGTCACCACCGTCGCCGGCGGCGAGGGCGCGATCCGGGAGATCGCGAGCTGGCTCCTGGGCCCCTCACTCGACACCCTCGCCCCCACCGAACCCTCCACCACCTTCACCGCCCCCATCACGCTCACCCAGTCCAAGTAAGGAAATCCCCGCCATGAGCACCAACTCCCGCATCCGCGCCTTCGGCTCCCGCGAGGCCGGCCCCGGCCGCCCCGTCTACATCACCGGCGAGATCGGCATCAACCACAACGGTGACCTCGAGAACGCCTTCAAGCTGATCGACGCCGCCGCCGAGGCCGGCTGCGACGCGGTCAAGTTCCAGAAGCGCACCCCCGAGATCTGCACCCCGCGCGACCAGTGGGACATCGAGCGCGACACCCCCTGGGGCCGGATGACGTACATCGACTACCGCCACCGCGTGGAGTTCGGCGAGGACGAGTACCGCCAGATCGACGACTACTGCAAGAGCAAGAACATCGCCTGGTTCGCCTCCCCGTGGGACACCGAGGCCGTCGCCTTCCTGGAGAAGTTCGACGTCCCCGCGCACAAGGTCGCCTCCGCGTCCCTGACCGACGACGAGCTGCTGCGCGCCCTGCGCGCGACGGGCCGCACGGTCATCCTCTCCACCGGCATGTCGACCCCGAAGCAGATCCGCCACGCGGTCGAGGTCCTCGGCTCGGACAACATCCTCATGTGCCACGCCACGTCGACGTACCCGGCACAGGCGGAGGAGCTCAACCTCCGCGTCATCAACACCCTCCAGCAGGAGTTCCCGAACGTCCCGATCGGCTACTCCGGCCACGAGACCGGCCTCCAGACCACCCTGGCCGCCGTCGCCCTCGGCGCCGCCTTCGTCGAGCGCCACATCACCCTCGACCGCGCCATGTGGGGCTCGGACCAGGCCGCCTCCGTCGAGCCGCAGGGCCTGACCCGCCTCGTCCGCGACATCCGCACCATCGAGGCCTCCCTCGGTGACGGCGTCAAGAAGGTCTACGACTCCGAGCTCGGCCCGATGAAGAAGCTGCGCCGCGTCCCCGGCGTCGTCGCCGAGGCGGAGATCGCCGCCGCCGCGGGCGAGCCGGTCACGGTCTGACACCCGGCCCGCCACCCCCACACACCCCCATCACGGGACGGTCCTACGCCGATGAGCCCCCGCGCCGGGAATGCCGGCCCCCGCACTCTCGCCTTCGTCGAGAGCCCGGTACAACTGCTGAACGTGCTGGAGTGGGCGCACACCCGCGCACCCGGCGCGGAGCTCACCCTCGTGGTCCTCTCACCCGTCGACCCGATGACCCGCGGCCAGCTGCGCCGCATGTCCGAACTGGCCCGCAAGGAGGGCCACGAGGTCCGCTGGGAGGAGGCACGGGGCGGCGCCACCGCCCCCTTCCGCACAGTCGGCGGCCTGACGACCCTCCTCCGTCAGGCGGACCGGATCGTCATGGGCGACCCCTTCTCCCGCTACGTACAGCTCCTCCTCACCATCACCCGCGCCCGTGACCTGGTCGTCGTCGACGACGGCACGGCCACGATGGAGTTCGTCACCCAGCTCGCCCGCGGCGAACGCCTGGTGCGCTGGCACCGCAAGGGCAGCCGCCCCGGCCCCCGCGACCTGCTCTTCGCCCCGGTCTCCGGGTCGGCGCGCCGTCGCCTCACCCCGTCCGGCGACCGCCGGGTCTCGGTCTTCTCCGCCATGCCCATCGAGGACACCCCGGACGGCGTCACCGTCACGGCGAACGACTTCGCCTGGACCCGCTCCCGCTTCGGCCCGCCCCGCATCACCAAGGGCGCCGACATGGTGGGTACGTCCCTGGTGGAGACCGGCGTCGTCGACGCCGACCGCTACGTGGACGCCGTACGCGGCCTGGCGAAGGCCCACGGCGCGGCCCGCTACTTCGCCCACCGCCGCGAGAGCGCCGAGAAGCTCCACCGCCTGGCCGTGGAAACGGGCCTGGAGATCGTCCGCCCCGACCTCCCCCTGGAGCTGATCGCCCGCCGCGGCCCGATCGGCCGCACCGTCCTCAGCTTCCCGTCCACGGTCGTCCACACCCTCCCCCTGGCCCTGGCCGGCACCGAGGTCCGCGTCGCCGTCTGCGACATCGACCCGGCCTGGCTCACCGAGTCCGCCTCACCGAGGGCCCGGGGGTTCCTGTCCGGCGTCACGGGGTCGGCACGGGGCGCGCACCGGCTGTCGGCGGTGGCGGGGTAGGGCAGGCGCGCGGGTTCTCGGGCAACGCGTGCGACGGTGCTACGACGGCAACACCGATCCCGCCAGGTCGAGGCTTGTTCCAGCCTGAGTACAGGTACTCAGGCGACCTGGTGCCGGATACGGGTGAGGCCCCTGTGGCGGGTCGTTAACCTTCCCTAAGTCCACACAACTTTGCCGGGCTGCACGCGTTGGCCCGGCGGCGTAAGTCAGGAAGCCGGGGGGGCCACGCATGGCGTGGGACGAGTGGGAGCAGCTGAAGGCCGCGGCGGTCGAGCGTCAGTCCGCGCACATGCAGCTCAACCAGTTGCCGGCCGACCAGGGAGGGTCGGGCGAGGGTGGCGCCTATGGTCCCCCGTCGGGCAAGTTGCGGTCGGACAAGTCCGCGTGGTCGAAGGCGGGCGAGGGCCTCGGCGAGGTGCAGACCAACATCGGCAAGGCGTTGTCGAAGCTGGGAGCCTCCCAGACCGGTCTCGACGAGGGTTCCGCCTTTCTGACCGCCGCGGCGCAGAAGGGGGTATTCGACTCGTGGGAGCGCCGTGTGAAGGACATCGACGAGTGGTGTGAGGGACTCGCCGGTGTCCTGGAGAAGACGGGGAACGACCAGCTGAGGACGGACCAGGCGATCGAGGCCGAGATCGCCGCGCTGAGCGCCGGTTCCGAGGACGCGTCCGCCGATGACGGCAAGGGCCGGTGACCGATGTGGACCTCAAGGCCCTCAAGGCACTCAAGCCGACCGAGTACGCGGAAGCCGCAGACGGATACCGCGCAGTGAGCGATGCGGCCGACGCCTCCCGGGAGCGCATCGACAAGCAGATCACCAAGGCCATGAACGCGGCCAACGAGGGCGAGGCCGCGGATGCCGCGCAGAAACAGCTGAAGAAGCTCTCGGAGAACCTCCACTACACCCAGGTTGAGTGCGGCCTGGTCAGCGGGTCGCTCAACGGCTTCTCGGCCGAGATCGCCGCTCCCAAGCGCCGCCTGACCGAGGCCTTGGACGACGCGGCGGCACTGGGGTACCCGGTGAGTGCGGCCGGAGACGTCACTTTTCCCGCCGGCGGTGAGAACAAGGCGACCGGAGAGCCGGTTCCCGGCGGCACGGCCGTGGGCAACAACGGCATGCTGGGACCCAGCAACAGGTCTCTGTACGGCCCAGGGCCCAACGGGCTGTACTCACCGGACGCCAAGACCAGCGGCATCGACATCCACCACGGCAACCCGAATTTCGCGAAGGCCCAGGACGTAGCCGACCGCATCGCCCACGCCCTGCGGGAAGCCACGGAGATCGACGAGCGTTACAGTGAGGCGCTGAGGAAGCTCAAGGCGGGGCCGGGACTGAGCGTCACCAAGAAGACGTGGGCGGATGTGGCGTCCGACGTCGGCGCCGTCAGCAAGGCCGCGGACCAATATCTCCGCGACACCATCCCGCTCGACAAGTCTCCCGCCGACCGCAAGGAGTGGTGGGACAGCCTCACCGACGAGGAGCGCGAGGAATTCAAGATCGCTTTCCCCGAGGTTATCGGAAACCTGGACGGCATCCCCTCCGTGGTACGCGACGAAGCGAACCGTGAAAACCTGCCCCTGCTCATCGCGTCGCTCGAGGGGCGCCAGGACGAGGCGTCGCAGACCAAGCTGAGGGGCCTGCAGGAAATCCAGGAGAAGCTCGGAAAGCCCAGCGTGCCGCCGATGTATCTCCTGGGTATCGGGCTCGAAGGAAACGGGCGGGCAATCGTGGCCTACGGAAATCCGGACACCTCGAAGAATGTCTCGGCTTATGTTCCGGGCTTGGGTACCAAGCTCGACTCCGATTTCGCCGACGGTACAGTCAAGCGTGCCTACTATACGGCCCTTGGAGCCCAAAAATATGATTCATCTTCATCTGCGATCGTCTGGCTCGGCTACGATGCCCCTCAATCGCTCGATGTAGCGACCGCCACCGATGCCCGACGCGGCGCCCCAGATTACAATGGCTTTATGGATGGGATTTCGGCCACCAACGAGACTCCCGACCCTCATGTCACTGCCATCGGGCATTCTTATGGTTCCCGACTGGTAGGGGCCGCCACACAGGAGACGGGAGGAATCCCGGGCGCTGACGACATCATTCTCGTGGGAAGTCCCGGCGTAGGCGTCGACAGGGCCGAGCAGTTGGGTGTGGGGAAGAACCACGTATGGGTGGGCGCGGCGGAGAACGATGTTGTCACCAAACTCCCTTCGTCGAAGGAGGCCTCGGCAGGAGCTATGGGATTCCTGGGGGGTGGGCCGCTCGGTGCGTATATCGGAAGCGAGATCGCCGACCAGGGTGACGACGACGTCTGGTTCGGCAGGGACCCGGCAAGCAGGGCATTCGGCGCCAACCGGTTTGAGACCATGCCTGGACCGGAACTGATTCAGCCCACCTTCCCCGATGTGAAGGATTCGTTCATCCTGGAAGCCCATAGCAACTACTTCAACCCGGAAGAGGGAAAGGATAAAGTATCCGCACAAAACATCGCGGCCATTGTCGCAGGGTACCCGGAATATGTTGTAAGGGAGACGCCGCGATGAGGAAAAAGGTCGCAGCGGTTGCCACGCTGGCACTGCTTCTCACTGGATGCGGCATGACGGATTCGGCATCCTCGGGGAAGGAAAGTCGCAAGGAAGGTCAATCGAAGATGAACCTTCAGGAGGCCGCAGACAGGGCGGACCAGATTCTGGACGAGACGTTCGCGGCCATCGAACCTCCCGTTCAGTGGACACACCGATACTCCATGCCGGGTGACTGCTACGTGGATCGCGACCGTGCCGTGATGACAATCATCTCCGCCGAACGGCGTGGCAGTTTTCTCGGCGTTCTGGAACGTCACTGGAAGAGCAAGGGATACAGCCTCGTCGCCACAGGTGCCAACCGGCTCGTCGCCCACTACAAGACGCCCGACGGCTTCCAGCTCGAAGTCCTGATCGCTCCCAATGGCCAAGCCCACTTGAGTGTCACCACCCCGTGCGTGGAAGAGTCCGATGTCGCTCAACCGACCAGCAAGCCGAACGGCCCGGACTACTCGAAGCGGGAGCTGCCGGCGCCGAACGTGAAGTCGACGTTCTGGTCGACCGACGGGGCCCTCCCGAGCTGACGCATGCTCCAGAAACGCACTTCTCGGCGGCCGACGGCTCGACGCATCTGGATGTTCTGCATGCCCGGATCGGTGGGCATTTCCGTCCGTCGGAGCCGCGTCGGCGGGCAGGGAGCATCTGCGCGGGCTGCTCGCGCCGTTGGAGCGCAAGAACGGCAGGACACGGGCCGAGGAAGCGGGCGAACTGTGCCCGGTCAGTATGCGACGGTTGATGAACCAGGCGTTTGGGAAGCGGATGCGGTCCGCGATGAGGTTCGCGGCTTCATGCTGGAGCATCTGGGCGCCGAGGACGGCGTGCTGGCCGTGGACGAGACCGGCTTCGTCAAGAAGGGCGCCCGGTCGGCCGGCGTGCAGAGGCAGTCCACCGGCACCTCTGGGAAGATCGGCAACTGCCAAGTGGGGGCGTTCTTGGCCTACGCCTTCACAAGAGGGCGGGCGTTGATCGACCGGAAGTTGTACCTGCCTTCGACGAGCTCGCGAGGACGTCGGGCATGGAGGCACGCGGAACCGACAGGGCCTCTCCGGCCGCTGGTGTGTTGAGGGAGATCACCACGCCATCGAGGAGAGGCACTGTCTCGGCGCTCCGCACTTCGAGAGGTTGGGACCGCGACGCGACGGAAGCTAGGAGCCGACCTCGTACTGGCCCACCTCGAGGAAGTGGCGCAGGGCCTCCGGGGTGCCGTCGTCCAGGACCGCGTTCGCGGCGGCGCGCAGAGCGCTGCTGCTGTCGGGGTCGGCGAGGAGACGGACGACGGCGACGCGGTCGTCCTCGGCCTGGGCGAGGGGGTACCCGGTCTCGAGCCAGGCGCGTATGTCCGCCGCGTTGTTGGTGTCGAGGAGCTCGTTGGCCTCCTGGATGACGCGTCGGCCGCTGTCGGGGTCGGCGAGGAGACGGACGACGGCGACGCGGTCGTCCTCGGCCTGGGCGAGGGGGTACCCGGTCTTCAGCCAGGCGCGCATCTCCTCCACGGTGCCGTCGTCGAGGAGCTCGTTGGCCTCCTGGATGACGCGTCGGCCGCTGTCGGGGTCGGCGAGGGTCCTGGCGATGGCGACGCGCAGGTCGTCGGCGTCCATCTCGTCGTAGGGGGAGCCCGTGCCCGGCGCCACCACCGCGGCGGCCGTCGACGGCGCCGGGGCGGCGGCGTAGGAGGGGGTGGAGAGAAGCAGGGCGGGCGCGAGGGCGCCGACGGCCACGGCGAGGGTCGCGCGGGTCAGTTTCACTGAGTCAACCACCTTGAGGTGTAGTCACGTTGTACAGCCACAGCCGGAACATCATTACAGGGAGATGCGGGCGGGGAAACTGTAATGATCACGTGGCCTTCACCGGTCCTTCATCACCGGCGGTGCGTCGGCGGCGGCGTCGGTCCCGTGTGACGGGCCCGGGCGGCGGCCCCCGACCTCATCGGCCGGTTCCCGTCCGTGACGTCCGGCCGCCGGATCGCGCGCGTGGGGCGATCGTCGCGTGGTACCCGTATCTCAAGGACGGGTGCCGTGGAGCGGTGGGGCCGCTCCCGGTGGATCTCTCATGTTCGGCTCGGTCGGAAAGGCGGGCGAGTTTACCCAAGCGAGTCGACGGCTATGCGTAGGGCGGCCCAGTTTTCTCCCCCTAACGGGCTGAATTTTGTTGATCGTGGGTCCACCGGTCGCTCGGGCGCCCTACTCTGCAAAGGGTGAAAGCGTTGATGTCCCCAGAGTCCGAGGCCGACACGTCCGGTGAAACCGCGTTGCCCGGCGCCCTGCCCGAGGCGCTGCGCGCGGAGCTCGTGGCCTTCCGCCGCGATCTGCACATGCATCCCGAACTGGGCAACCAGGAGTTCCGCACCACCGCCGCGATCAAGGAACGGCTCGAGCGGGCCGGCCTCAAGCCGCGCGTGCTTCCCGTGGGAACCGGGCTCGTCTGCGACATCGGCACCGGCACCGACTCCGGACAGTGGGCCGGCGGGCCGCGCATGCTCGCCCTGCGGGCCGACATCGACGCCCTGCCCATCCCGGACACCAAGGGCGAGTGCCCGTACCGCTCGCGCGTACCGGACCGCGCCCACGCCTGCGGACACGACGTGCACACCACCGTCGTCCTCGGCACCGGGCTGGTGCTCGCCGCCCTGCACGAGCGGGGCCTGCTGCCCCGGCCCGTGCGGCTGGTCTTCCAGCCGGCGGAGGAGGTGCTGCCCGGCGGCGCGGCCGACGCCATCGAGGGCGGCGCGCTCGACGGGGTGCGCCGCATCCTGGCCGTGCACTGCGACCCCCGGGTGGACGCCGGGCGGATCGGCCTGCGGGTGGGTCCCATCACCTCCGCCTGCGACCGGCTGGAGGTCGCCCTCAACGGCCCCGGCGGCCACACCGCCCGCCCGCACCTCACCACCGACCTGGTCACCGCAGCCGCCCGCGTGGTCACCGACGTGCCCTCGCTCGTCGCCCGGCGCGTGGACAGCCGCAGCGGTCTCGCCCTGACCTGGGGGCGCGTCGAGTCCGGCCACGCCCCGAACGTCATCCCGCAGCACGCCGAACTCGCCGGCACCGTGCGCTGCCTCGACCTCGACGCCTGGCGGCAGGCGCCCGACCTCGTGGTCGGCGCCATCGACGAGATCGCCAACCTGTACCGGGCCAAGTCCGAGATCACCTACGTCCGCGGGGTGCCCCCCGTCGTCAACGAGGTCACCAGCACCGAACTGCTCCAGGCCGCCATGGTCGCCCGGCGCGGCACCGAGTCCGTGGAGAGCACCGAGCAGAGCCTCGGCGGCGAGGACTTCTCCTGGTACCTGGAGCACGTGCCCGGCGCCATGGCCCGCCTCGGCGTCCGCCCGCCCGGCGAGCGCACGGTCCGCGACCTGCACCAGGGCGACTTCGACGTGGACGAACGCGCCATCACGGTCGGCGTGGAGATGTTCACCGCGGCGGCGCTGATCGAGGCGGTGCAGTAGCCGCGGCGCGGTGGCCGCGGGGCGGCCGCGCGGTGGGGGACAGGGCCACGCGGCACCCCCCGGGCATCCCGCGGCACGTCCCGACACCCCCGGCACCAACCAGCGGCACGAATGGGTAACGGCCCCGCGGAACCCCGTTCCCAGGAGTTTCTACGCGCGTTAATCTGCGCCGAACCGAGCGCCCGCTGCGGGGCTTTGGAGAATGGGGAGCTTCAGATGCGTCGGATATCGAGACTGACCCGCGCCGCGGTGGGGGTCGCGTCGCTCGCGCTCGCCGCCACGGCCTGCGGCGGCACCAGCAGCGAGAGCGACAGCGGCGACGAGGGCACCAAGGACGACAAGGGCCTCGCCATCGCCTACGACATCGGCGGCAAGGGCGACCAGTCCTTCAACGACGCCGCGTACGCCGGACTGGAGCAGGCGAAGAAGGAGTTCGGCTACACGACCGCCGACATCGAGCCCACCGAGGGCGAGACCGACGCCGACAAGGAGCAGCGGCTGTCCTCGCTGGCGAAGCAGGGCTACAACCCGGTCATCGGCGTCGGATTCGCCTACGCCCCGGCGATGAAGGCCGTCGCGGAGAAGTACCCGGACACCACCTTCGGCATCGTGGACTCCGTGGTCGACGCCAAGAACGTGGCCTCCCTGGTCTTCGCCGAGAACGAGGCCTCCTACCTCGCCGGTGTCGCCGCGGCCAAGGCCACCAAGAGCAAGACGGTCGGCTTCGTCGGCGGCGTGGACATTCCGCTGATCCACAAGTTCGAGGCCGGCTACGAGCAGGGCGTCAAGGACACCGACCCGAAGGTCGAGGTGGTCTCGCAGTACCTGACGCAGACCGCGGAGGACGGCGGCTTCTCCAGCCCGGACAAGGGCCGCGCCGCAGCCGAGGGCCAGATCGAGAAGAAGGCCGACGTCGTCTACCAGGCGGCCGGGCTGTCCGGCCAGGGCGTGATCGAGGCCGCCGCGAAGGCGAAGGTCTGGGCGATCGGCGTCGACTCCGACCAGTACCAGCAGGAAGCGCTCGCGGCGTACAAGGACCACATCCTGACCTCCGCCCTCAAGGACATCGACGGCGCGGTGTTCGCCCTGGCCAAGTCGGTCGAGGACGGCAAGCCGCTGACCGGCACCCACACCTTCGACCTCGAGTCCGACGGTGTCGGCCTGTCCGACGCCAACCCGAAGTACGCCGAGGTCCCGGGTCTGACGGACGCCGTGGCCGAGGCCAAGGAGGGCATCACCTCGGGCTCCATCAAGGTGAGGACGGAGTAGCACCGAGCGCCACCGGCCTCGTACAGAAGTCGCACAGAACCGGACGAAGCGGGCGGGCACCCGAAGTGCCCGCCCGCTTCGGCGTGCCGTGACCGGGAGAGAGGGCGTCACCCTCCGCCATCCTCCGTTCGCGTCCGGCAAGCCCCGCGCCCCCGTTCGCCGCGCCTTGCTCACGGGCGGATAACAAGAAGGACAGAAGGGGTTTTCAGGCAGGTCTACGCGCGTTAATCTGCGGCGAAGCCAGCGCCGTAGCCGAACCGTCCGGCGCTTTGTACGACAGGAGCACCAGACATGCGCCGGATTTCCCGGATCACGGTCGCAGGCGCAGCGACCGCCTCCCTGGCCCTCGCCCTCGCCGCCTGCGGTGGCACCTCGACCTCCTCCGGCTCGTCGGAGTCCAAGGGCGACAAGGGACTCGCCATCGCCTACGACGTCGGTGGCAAGGGCGACCAGTCCTTCAACGACGCCGCCTACGCGGGCCTGGAGCAGGCGAAGAAGGAGTTCGGCTACGAGACGGCCGACGTCGAGCCCACCGACGGCGAGACCGACGCCGACAAGGAGCAGCGCCTCGTCTCGCTGGCCAAGCAGGGCCACAACCCGGTCATCGGCGTCGGCTACGCGTACGCCGCCGCGCTGAAGAGCGCCGCCGAGAAGTACCCGGACACCACCTTCGGCATCGTGGACGACGCCACGATCGAGGCGAAGAACGTGGCCGACCTCGTCTTCAACGAGGAGCAGGCCTCCTACCTCGCCGGTGTCGCCGCAGCCAAGAGCACCAAGACCAACACGGTCGGCTTCGTGGGCGGCGTGGACATCCCGCTGATCCACAAGTTCCAGGCCGGCTACGAGCAGGGCGTCAAGGACACCGACCCGAAGGTCAAGGTGATCTCGCAGTACCTGACGCAGACCGCGGAGGACGGCGGCTTCTCCAGCCCCGACAAGGGCAAGACCGCCGCCGAGGGCCAGATCGAGAAGAAGGCCGACGTCGTCTTCGCGGCGGCCGGTCTCTCCGGTCAGGGCGTGATCGAGGCCGCGGCCGCCAACAAGGTCTGGGCGATCGGTGTCGACTCCGACCAGTACAAGCAGGACGCCCTCGCGAAGTACAAGGACCACATTCTGACTTCGGCCACGAAGGACGTCGCCAAGGCGGTGTACAACCTCGCGAAGTCGGTCGAGGACGGCAAGCCCGAGACCGGTATCGTTCGGGGCGATCTGAAGTCCGGCGAGGTCGGCCTTTCGGACTCCAACCCGAAGTTCGCGGACAACGCCGAGCTCCAGGCAGCGATCAAGGCGGCCAAGGACAAGATCGTCAGCGGCGAGATCAAGGTCAAGAGCAGCTGAGCAGCCTCACCAGCAGCACCAGCACCAGCAGCACCAGCAACACCTCGAACCGCGTGTAACCGCGCCGGTTGCACCCGCCCGGCGGGGTACGGGGAGGAAGCCTCTGAGCCCTCTCTCCGTACCCCGTCGTGTGTCGATGTGCCGCCGCCGCTTTAGATGCCGTAGGGGCGCTACGCGCGTAGACGGCCCCCGTCACCAGGAGAGTGCGCCATCAACGCGTCCAGCAGCCCTCCGGCCGGAGCGGCGGTCAACGAATCGGTGACCGCCGTCGAACTCGCCGGGATCACCAAGCGTTTCCCCGGTGTCGTGGCCAACCACGACATCCACCTGACCGTCCGCAAGGGCACCGTCCACGCCCTCGTCGGCGAGAACGGCGCCGGCAAGTCGACCCTGATGAAGATCCTCTACGGCATGCAGAAGCCGGACGAGGGCACCATCGCGATCGACGGCGAGCAGGTCGCCTTCTCGTCGCCCGCCGACGCCATCGTCCGCGGCATCGGCATGGTCCACCAGCACTTCATGCTCGCCGACAACCTCACCGTCCTGGAGAACGTGGTCCTCGGCAGCGAGAAGCTGTACGGCATCGGCGCCAAGGCCCGCCGGAAGATCAACGAGATCTCCGAGCGGTACGGCCTCGGCGTGCGCCCCGACGTCCTCGTCGAGGAACTCGGCGTCGCCGCCCGTCAGCGCGTGGAGATCCTCAAGGTCCTCTACCGCGGCGCCCGCACGCTGATCCTCGACGAGCCGACCGCGGTCCTGGTGCCGCAGGAGGTCGACGCGCTCTTCGACAACCTGCGCGAGCTCAAGGCCGAGGGCCTGTCCGTCATCTTCATCTCGCACAAGCTGGGCGAGGTCCTCTCCGTCGCCGACGAGATCACCGTCATCCGGCGCGGTACGACGGTCGGTACCGCCGTCCCCGCCGAGACGACGCCGCGCCAGCTCGCCGAGCTGATGGTGGGCAGCGAGCTGCCCACCCCGCAGACCGCCGAGTCCACGGTCACCGACCGCCCGGTCCTCACCGTCGACACGCTGCGCCTCGCGGCCCCCGGCGGCAAGGCCCTGCTGGACGACATCTCCTTCACCATCCACGCCGGCGAGGTGCTGGGCATCGCCGGCGTCGAGGGCAACGGCCAGACCGAACTGGTCGACGCCCTCATCGGCCTGCGGCACGCCGACTTTGGCACCATCCGCTTCCTCGACGAGGACATCACCGCGCTGCCCACCCGCAAGCGCCGCGAGCAGGGCGTCGGCTACATCCCCGAGGACCGCCACCGCCACGGCCTGCTCCTGGAGTCCCCGCTCTGGGAGAACCGCATCCTCGGCCACGTCACCGAGAGGCCCAACAGCAAGGGCGTCTGGCTGGACCCCAAGGGCTCCCAGGAGGACACCCGCCGCATCGTCGAGACGTACGACGTCCGCACCCCCGGCATCGACGTCACCGCCGCCTCGCTCTCCGGTGGCAACCAGCAGAAGCTGATCGTCGGCCGGGAGATGAGCCACAAGCCGCGCTTCCTCATCGCCGCCCACCCCACCCGTGGCGTGGACGTCGGCGCGCAGGCCGCCATCTGGGACCACATCCGCGAGGCGCGCCGCGAGGGACTCGCCGTCCTGCTGATCTCCGCCGACCTGGACGAGCTGATCGGCCTGTCCGACACCCTCCGGGTGATCTACGACGGCAGGCTGGTCGCGGACGCCGACCCGGCCACCATCACCCCCGAGGAGCTGGGCTCGGCGATGACCGGCGCCGCCTCCGGACACCTCGAACACGAAGAGAACCCCGAGACCCCGGCCGACGCCGGCCAGGGTGCGGAAGACGAGGCCCGCTGATGAAGAAGTTCGACAAGGAGCGCGTGCTCCTCGCGGTGGCCGGCCCGGTCATCGCGCTCGCCGTGGCCTTCGCGCTCAGCGCGATCGTCCTGATCGCCTCGGGCAAGAACCCGGTCGAACCGTTCGCCCTGATGTTCGAGCAGGCCGGATTCTCCGACATCCAGGTCCTGATCATCAACCAGGCGTCGATGTACTACATCGCGGCCCTCGCGGTGGCCGTCGGCTTCCGGATGAACCTGTTCAACATCGGCGTCGACGGCCAGTACCAGCTCGCCGCCATGGCGGCCGCGATCGTCGGCGCCCACGCCAGCCTCCCGGCCGCCCTCCAGATCCCGCTCCTCCTCCTGACCGCCGTCCTCACCGGTGCCTTCTGGTCCGGCATCGCCGGCGTACTCAAGATCACCCGCGGTGTCAGCGAAGTCGTCGCGACGATCATGCTCAACTCCATCGCCACCGCCGTCATCGGCTACCTGTGGCTGCCGGACGTCTTCGGCGTCAAGATCGGCAACAACAACACCACCGGCGAGATGCACGAGTCCGGCTGGATCCCCGGCATCGACATGGGCGCGGCCGGTGAGGTCTACGGCCTGGTGATCCTCGCCGTCCTCCTCGGCATCGGCTACTGGGTCGTCCTCAACCGCACCCGCTTCGGCTTCGACCTGCGCGCCTCCGGCGCCTCCGAGTCCGCCGCCGCGGCCAGCGGCGTCAATCCCAAGCGCATGGTGCTCACCGCGATGCTGCTCTCCGGCGGCCTCGCCGGACTCGCGGGCCTGCCCATCCTGCTCGGCGACACCCACACCTACAGCCTCAACTTCCCCACCGGCATCGGCTTCCTCGGCATCGGCATCGCCCTGCTCGGCCGCAACAGCCCGGTCGGCATCGCCTTCGCCGCCCTGCTGTGGGCCTGGCTCGACAAGGCCTCGCCCGAGCTGGACTTCCACGGCTACGACAAGGAGATCGCGGTCATCATGCAGGGCCTGATCGTCCTCTCCGTCGTCGTCTCCTACGAGGCCGTCCGCGAGTGGGGCCTGCGCCGCCAGCAGCGCCGCGTCGGCGCGGAGCTGGCCGCCGGTCACGTCCTCGGCGCCACCGACAACACCAAGAAGGAGGTGGCTGGCCGATGACCGCCCCGACCTCTGCGACCGACGTCAACCAGCCCTCGCTGCAGCCCGCGGCGCCGACCGGCCGCCGGATCTCGCTGCCCGTCCTGCTGCTGATCATCGCCGGTGCCCTGGCACTGACCTCCATCGTCCGCCTCATCACCGGCGCCAACGGCATCACCAACGTCAGCCAGATGTCCACCGCGCTCCAGCTCGCCGTGCCGATCGGCCTCGCCGGTCTCGGCGGCCTGTGGGCCGAACGCGCGGGCGTCGTCAACATCGGCCTCGAGGGCATGCTGATCCTCGGCACCTGGTTCGGTGCCTGGGCCGGCTTCCAGTGGGGCCCGTGGACCGGCGTCCTGATGGGCATCGTCGGCGGCGCCCTCGGCGGCCTGCTGCACGCCATCGTCACGATCACCTTCAACGTCAACCACATCGTCTCCGGTGTGGCCATCAACATCCTCGCCCTCGGCGCCACCCGCTACCTCGCCCCGCTCGCCTTCGAGGGCCACCAGGGCGGCTCGGCCAAGCAGTCCCCGCCGGTCGACTCGCTGGGCCACTTCACGGTGCCAGGGCTCTCCGACGCCCTGGAGAGCCTCAACGACCGGCACTGGTTCTTCGTCTCGGACATCGCCGGCCTGCTCGGCGGCCTGGTCACCGACGTCTCCTGGCTCACCCTGATCGCCGTCGCCCTGATCCCCGCCAGCTGGTACATCCTGTGGCGCACCCCGTTCGGCCTCCGCCTGCGCTCCTGCGGCGAGAACCCGATCGCGGCCGAGTCCCTCGGCGTCAACGTCTACAAGTACAAGTACCTCGCCGTGATCATCTCCGGCGGCCTGGCCGGCCTCGGCGGCGTCTTCCTCTCCATCGTGGCCAACCCCTTCTACCTGGAGGGCCAGACCAGCGGCCGCGGCTACATCGGCCTCGCCGCGATGATCTTCGGCAACTGGATGCCGGGCGGCCTCGCCATCGGCGCCGGCCTCTTCGGCTACACCGACAGCCTCAACCTGCGCGGCGGCTCCGCCAACGTGCACGCCCTGCTGCTGCTCGGCGCACTGCTGCTGGTCGCCGGCGCCATCTGGCTCGCGGTCCGCAAGAAGTACGTCAAGGCCGCGATCACCGTGGTGATCGGCGCCCTGGTCTTCGCCTGGTACGCCACCACCGACGACGTCCCCAACCAGGTCGTCTCCGCCACGCCGTACGTCGTCACCCTCGTCGTCCTCGCACTGTCCGCACAGCGCCTGCGGATGCCGAGGGCGAACGGCATGCAGTACCGGAAGGGACAGGGCAAATGACCGACGTCGACTGGGGCGCGCTGCGCACGGCGGCCCGCGAGGCCATGGCCCACGCCTACGCCCCGTACTCCGGGTACGCCGTCGGCGCCGCCGCCCTGGTCGACGACGGCCGCACCGTCACCGGCTGCAACGTCGAGAACGCCAGCTACGGCATCGGCCTGTGCGCCGAGTGCGGGCTCGTCTCCCAGCTCCAGCTCACCGGCGGCGGCCGGCTGACGCACTTCGCCTGCGTCGACGGCCACGGCGAGACCCTCGTCCCGTGCGGCCGCTGCCGACAGCTGCTGTACGAGTTCGGGGGCCCCGGGATGCTGCTGGAGACCCCTGCAGGGATCGTCCCCCTGTCGGAGATGCTCCCGCAGGCCTTCGGCCCCGACCACCTCACCAAGCAGCTCCCGTAATGCCGTACTCCCGTAATCCCCGTTAGGAAGGGCCAGCCATGGCCATGGACGTCATCTCCGTCATCCGCACCAAGCGGGACCGCGGCGAACTCAGCGCCGAGCAGATCGACTGGGTCATCGACGCGTACACGCGCGGCGCGGTGGCCGACGAGCAGATGTCGTCGCTCGCGATGGCGATCCTGCTCAACGGCATGAACCGTGGTGAGATCGCCCGCTGGACCGCCGCGATGATCGCCTCCGGCGAGCGCATGGAATTCTCGTCCCTGTCCCGTCCGACCGCCGACAAGCACTCCACGGGCGGCGTCGGCGACAAGATCACCCTGCCGCTCGCCCCGCTGGTCGCGGCCTGCGGCGCGGCCGTCCCGCAGCTCTCCGGCCGCGGCCTCGGCCACACCGGCGGCACCCTGGACAAGCTGGAGTCGATCCCCGGCTGGCGCGCGCTCCTGTCCAACGAGGAGATGCTGAACGTCCTGGACGGAGTCGGCGCGGTGATCTGCGCGGCCGGCGACGGCCTCGCCCCCGCCGACAAGAAGCTGTACGCCCTCCGGGACGTCACGGGCACGGTCGAGGCGATCCCGCTGATCGCCTCCTCCATCATGTCCAAGAAGATCGCCGAGGGCACCGGCTCCCTGGTCCTGGACGTGAAGGTGGGCAGCGGCGCCTTCATGAAGACCATCGAGGACGCGCGGGAGCTGGCGTCGACGATGGTCGGCCTCGGCACCGACCACGGCGTGAAGACGGTCGCGCTCCTCACGGACATGGCCACCCCCCTCGGCCTCACGGCGGGCAACGCCCTGGAGGTCCGCGAGTCGGTCGAGGTCCTGGCCGGCGGCGGCCCCTCCGACGTCGTCGAGCTGACGCTCGCCCTGGCCCGCGAGATGCTCGACGCGGCGGGCCTGAAGGACGCCGACCCCGCGAAGGCGCTGGCCGACGGTTCGGCGATGGACGTCTGGCGCCGCATGATCGCGGCCCAGGGCGGCGACCCCGACGCGGCCCTGCCCACCTCGAAGGAACAGCACGTCGTCAAGGCGGGTGCCTCCGGCGTCCTGACCCGCCTCGACGCCTACGACATCGGCGTCGCCGCCTGGCGCCTGGGCGCGGGCCGCGCCCGCAAGGAGGACCCGGTGCAGGCCGCCGCGGGCGTCGAGCTCCACGCCAAGCCGGGTGACACGGTCACCGAGGGCCAGCCCCTCCTGACCCTCCACACCGACACCCCGGACCGCTTCGAGTACGCGCTCGCCGCCGTGGAGGGCTCGTACGACGTCGCCCCGGCGGGTACGGACTTCACGGCGTCGCCGGTGGTGCTGGAACGCATCGCCTGATCAGGGGTTTTCCCATACGGGTGAACGGGACCGGTGGACCTGCACCGGTCCCGTTCGGCATGCTGGACTCGGTGACGCACCGATTGGAGACACCGCCATGAGCGCACTCAGTGCCGAGCCGACCCCCGGAGGGGCGGGCTGGGAGGAGGTCGTCCGTGTCCTGGAGGAGACGGACGCTCCGGAGGGCAGCAAGGTGGAGATCATCGAAGGGATCGTCACCGTGGCGCCTCCGCCGTCCGAAGCACACAACGACACCGCCGAGCTGTTGCAACTGAGTCTCTACACCGCCGTTCCAGAGGGATGTGGCGTCTACCAGACCCTGGGCCTGGGGGTCCCGGAGACGGCGGGGGTCTTCCAGCCTGATCTGTGCGTTGTGCCCAGGGTGGCGTTGCGACAGGGCAGGAGAGTGCATGCGAGTGAGGCGGAGCTGGTGGTGGAGGTGACCTCTCGCAGCAACGCCAACCATGACCGGATCAAGAAGGTCAGGGGGTACGCCCGTGCTGGCGCCCCCTTCTACCTTCTCCTGGATCCCTGGCACAGCGGATGCCCGACGGCCACGCTTTACGGAGTGCCCGAGGATGGCACCTATCGCGTCCTGGCATCGGTGGAATACGGCGAGAAGCTGACTTTGCCGAACCCCTTCGACCTGGAGATCGACACCGGAGTCTTTCCCACGAGCTGAGCCGCCCTCACCCCAGAACCGCCGCCACCCCCACCAGCACCGGCACCGAAACCACCGTCGACACCAGAATCGCGTCCCGCGCCAGCCGCTCGCCCACCCCGTACGTCGACGCGTACGTGTACAGGTTCTGCGCCGCGGGCAGCGCCGACGTCACCACCACGTCGAGCAGGTGCGCGCCCCGCAGCCCGAACACCCCGTACGCCAGCGTCCAGGCCACCGCCGGCTGCCCCACCGTCTTCAACGCCACCGCGAGCAGCACGGGCCGCCGTTCCACGCCACGCAGCGGCATCGTGGAGCCGCACAGGCCGATACCGAAGGCCAGCAGGACCGCCGGGACCGACATGTTGCCGATCAGGGTCACCGGGTCCATGACCGGGTCGGGTACGCGCAGACCGCTCGCGGCGACCGCGACCCCGGCCAGCGAGCCCAGCGCTATCGGATTGCGCAGCGGTGTCAGCAGCACCCGCCACAGGGGAACCTTGCCGCCCCCTTGCGACAGGTCCAGGACCGTCACCGCGACCGGTGTGACCAGCACCAGCTGGAACAGCAGCACCGGCGCCACCAGCGAGGCGTCGCCCAGGACGTACACGGCGATCGGGATGCCGAGGTTGCCGGAGTTCACGTAGCCGGAGCACAGGGCGCCGATCGTCGTCCGGCCCACGCCCCAGCCCCGTACGACACCCACCGCGACGAAGACCCCGGCCACGGCGGCCGTGGACAGCGCCGTGACCAGGAGCCGGCTGGAGAAGACCACCGACAGGTCGGCCGTCGCCAGTGTGGTGAACAGCAGGGCCGGCGAGGCCACGTGGAAGGCGAGTCTGGTCAGTACCTCGCGGCCCTGGGGACCGAGGTGGCCCCGCAGACCCAGCACATAGCCGACGGCGATGACGACCGCGATGACCGCGAAGCCGGTCAGCACCCCCTGCACGGCACCTCCCCGCCGAGCGGGCGGACGTGGGACGGCATGGCGCGGGGAGGGGATAGGTGGGGCATGCGGCAAACCCTCCGGGGGAGGGCACGCGCACGTCAATGTGATCTCTGACGGCGGGCACCGATGAGTTCCCGGACCACCCCGGGTCTACCGCACGTGGACGCCGTGACACCCGCCGTACTCGTGCTGCCCGGGCCTGTCTCCCGAGGGGAGACACCCCGGCTCTGCGACGAGGTGCGCGCGCTGATGGAAAGCACCCGGGCCGGGGTGGTCGTCTGCGACGTCGGCGGGCTGGGACCGCCGGGGCTCGCCGTCGTCGACCTGCTGGCCCGCCTGGAGCTCACCGCCCGGCGGGCCGGGGGCCGGATCCGGCTGCGCGACCCCGATCCCGCCCTGCACGCCCTACTGGACCTCGTCGGCCTCCGCTTCGAGACGGAGCGGCAGGTCGAACAGCGGGAACCACCGCTTGGTGTCCAGGAAGCAGTGGAACCCGGTGATGCGGCCCTCTGAGATCTCCAGCACCTGGACCGCCCACGGCGCGAAGCCGCCCGCCTCCTCGTCCGGCTTGTAGTGCGCGAAGGCCGGCAGTCCGTTGGCCTCGACCGGCACCAGCCGCGAGTTCGCGCACGCCGCGCCGAGCGTCGTCATGAAACCGGTGATGTCCGCCGAACCGGACAGCCACAGGTCGAACGGCGGCATCGTCATGACCGCGTCCTCGTGGAGCAGCGCCGTCAACGCCGTCATGTCATAGCCCTCGAAGGCGGCTACGTAGCGCTCCAGGAGCTTCTGCTGCTTCTCGTCCAGTGGGTCGGACACCGCCGCGCCGTCGCCTGTCTCCTCCCGCTCGGCGAGGGTCGCGCGGGCGCGCTGGAGGGCGCTGTTGACGGAGGCGACCGTGGTGCCGAGCAGCTCGGCGACCTCGCTCGCCTTCCACGCCAGCACCTCGCGCAGGATCAGCACCGCCCGCTGCTTGGGCGGCAGCTGCTGGAGGGCGGCCATGAAGGCGAGCCGCACCGACTCCTTGGCGATCGCGGCCTCGGCCGGGTCGGCGGTCGAGGGCAGTACGCGGGCGTCGGGCATCGGCTCCAGCCAGGTGTTGTCCGGTCGGGGGGACAGGGCGGCCCGGGCGAGCGGCGTCGCGTCCGTGAGGTCCATCGGGCGGGCCCGCTTGTTGCCCGCGGTCAGCATGTCCAGGCAGACGTTGGTCGCGATGCGGTAGAGCCAGGAACGGAGACTGGAGCGGCCCTCGAACTTGTCGTAGCTCCGCCAGGCGCGGACCAGGGTGTCCTGGACCGCGTCCTCGGCCTCGAAGGAGGAGCCGAGCATCCGGTAGCAGTATCCCGTCAGCTCCACCCGGTGCTTCTCCAGCGCGGATTCCAGCTCCGTCGTCACGGTGCCGTTGGTCATCGTCCACCCACCCCTGTGGCGTACCCTCGTGCGCGTCTTCGCGCCTCGCACTTCGGAAGCTACCGCAGGGGACTGACAATGGCCTGTGCAGTCGGGAAAGGCGCAGGTCAGCGGGACAGGCTCAGGGCCCGCACCGGCCTGTCCGGGGCCTGTCGGCGCGCCGCGAGCGAGCCGAGCCCCGTGATCGCCACGACGCCCACCACCGCCAGCAGCCCGACCCCGACCGTCCCGGCCCAGCCGCCGGAGTGGAAGGCCACCGCGCCCACCGTGCTGCCCGCGCTGGAGCCGACGTAGTAGGCGGACTGGTACAGGGCCGAGGCCTGGGCGCGGCCGTGCTGGGCGGTCTTGCCGACCGCCGAGGACGCCACCGCGTGCCCGGCGAAGAAGCCCGCCGTGATCAGGACCAGGCCCAGCAGGACCAGCGGCAGGGACGGGGCGAGGGACAGCAGCAGGCCCGCCGCCGTCGTACCGCCGCCCAGGTACAGCGCCCCGCGGCGGCCGAGGCGGCCCACCAGGCGGCCCGCCGTCGACGCCGAGACCGTGCCGACCAGGTAGACCAGGAAGATCGAGCCGATGAGACCCTGCGGCAGGGAGAAGGGCGCCTCCGCCAGGCGGTAGCCGATCACCGTGTACACGCCGCCGAACACCGTCATGAACAGCGCGCCGATCGCGTACAGGCGGCGCAGCAGCGGGTCGGCGAGGTGGTCGCGGACCGTGCGGAGCAGGACGCGCGGGCGCAGCGAGCCCGGCGTGAAGTGCCTCGGCGCCGGCAGCAGCATCCGGAAGGCCACCGCGCACGCCACCGCGACCAGGCCGATCACGCCGACGGCGACCCGCCAGCCCCACTCCTGGGCGACCCAGCCGGTGATGACCCGGCCGCTCATCCCGCCGACGCTGTTGCCCGCGACGAACAGGCCGATCGCGGTGACCAGCGCCCGCGGCCGCACCTCCTCCGCGAGGTACGCCGTCGCCGAGGCGGGCAGCCCGGCCAGCGCCGCGCCCTGTACGGCGCGCAGCGCGACGAGCGCCGGCAGCGAGGGGGCGAAGGGGACCAGCAGCCCGACGGTCACCGCGACCGCCAGCGATCCCGTCATGACCGTACGGCGTCCGAAGCGCTCCGACAGCGCGCTCATCGGCAGCACGAACACCGCGAGGCCACCGGTCGCGGCGGCCACCGTCCAGCTCGCGTCGCTCGCGGTGACGCCCAGGTCGCCCGAGATGAGCGGCAGCAGGGCCTGGGTGGAGTAGAGGAGCGCGAAGGTGGCGACGCCCGCCAGGAACAGGGCGAGGCTCATCCGGCGGTAGCCGGGCCCGCCGGGGGCCATACGCGAGTCGGGGGCGCCCGGGGCACCGGGGGCGTCGGAGGCGGAGACGGATGCAGCGGCGTCCACGGTGGTGGACGCCCCGGTATCGGCGGGAGTCATGCTGCGACGGTACGAAGACCGTGACTCATCCGTCCAATGCATGGAATGGCCATAATCGTTCCCATGGTGCATCAGCAAAGCTCACAGGCTCGCCTGTCACCTTCCGGTGACACGGAAGACATCGTCGCGCTGCTCGCGCCCCGGCTCGCGCACTTCGCCGGCGTGGCCCGCACCGAGCACGTCACCCGGGCCGCCCAGGAGATGAACGTCCCCCAGTCGACGCTCTCCCGTGCCCTCGTCCGCCTCGAGGAGGACCTGGGCGTCGACCTGTTCGTGCGCCGGGGCCGCACCCTCGCGCTGACCGTCGCCGGACGTACCTTCCTGGGCTCCGTCGAACGCGCCCTCGCCGAGGTGGAGCGCGCCGCCGACGAGGTCCGCGCGGACGCCGACCCGGCCACCGGCAAGGTCGCCTTCGGCTTCCTGCACACCATGGGCGCCGAGACCGTCCCCGGACTGCTGCACGCCTTCCGCGCCGACCACCCCCGGGTCCGCTTCAGCCTCGTCCAGAACTACGGCGAGGCCATGCTGGAGCGGCTGCGTGCCGGCGAACTCGACCTCTGCCTGACCTCCCCTGTCCCGGACGCCCCCGACCTGGTCGCCCGCCGCCTCGACGAGCAGAAGCTGCGGCTGGTCGTGCCGGCCGACCACTCCCTGGCCGGGCGCAGGCGCATCCGGCTCGCCGAGGCCGCCGAGGAGGTCTTCGTGACCCTGGAGCCCGGCTACGGCCTGCGCCGCATCACCGACGCCCTGTGCAAGGAGGCCGGTTTCCGGCCCAGGGTGGCCTTCGAGGGGGAGGAGGCGGAGACACTCCGCGGCCTGGTCGCGGCAGGCCTCGGCGTCGCCCTGCTGCCGCCGCCCGCCGTGCCCCGTCCCGGCGTGGTCGAACTGACGGTCACGGCCCCGCGCGCGGCCCGCGAGATCGGCGTGGCCTGGCTGGCGGGGCGTACGGACACGCCCCCGGTGGCGGCCTTCAAGAAGTTCCTGCTGTCCCGGCGGGGCCACCTGCTCCCGTCCTGACCCCGGCCGCCCCGACCCGACGCCGCGGTCTCTACCGCCGCCGCAACGACTTCCCGAACCCCACCGCCAACGGCATCCGCAGCCCCAGCGGCGGGGGAGCGGCCAGCGCGTCCTCCACCGGCCGCGAGAACGACTGCCCGAACAGCACGCCCCTCACGAAGTCCTCGGCCAGCGCGGCGACCTCCTCCCGATGGTGCCGCAAGCCGTGGCCGTCGGAGTGGACTTCGAACCGGCACACGGCACGGTTCGTCTTCTTCGCCCGGGAGGCCAGCCGGAACGACAGCTCCGGATCGCTGCGCTCGTCGTTCGTGCCGTGCACGATCAGCACCTGGCGCCCGGCGAGCTGCTTCACCGGTTCGGGCGGTGCGGCCATGTCCTCGTCGGGCAGCCAAGGAGCGATCGCGAGTATCGAGTTGACGGCCTCGTGCCCGCCCGCGCGCAGCGCCGCACGCCCGCCCATGTCGGTGCCGACCAGGCACACGGGGACGTCGCCGTAGCGCCGTACGGCCTCGTCGGCGGCCCACTCGGCGTCCCGGGCGAGGTGGGCCTCGGTGCCGTTCCAGCCGCGGTAGCGGTAGTGCACGACGTGCGTGGCCAGGCCCTCGTCCCGCCCCGCGCGCGCGAGCCGGCGCCCCAGCGTACGGACGGACGCCGCCGCGAGCAGCGGAGAGGGTCTGCGGCTGGAGACCTCGTCGCCACCGGGCAGCAGCAGCACCACACCGCTCACCGCCGTCCCCTGCGGACCGAGCGTTCGCCCCAGCCGGGCCCGACGGACCGGCGTCGCTTGCTGTGACATGGCAGAAGATTCTCAGAAGACCGGGGGTCCGCCACCCGTCCTCGCGGTCACCGTTACATTCCGGCGGATCCGTACACCGGGCCGCACGCCTTGTGAACGCCCTCGGGTTCGCGCGTCCACGGGTGTTCCCGCGCATTCACCCGGTGTTCTACGCGCGTAGGAGTTAGGGTGCGGAAATGACGAGCCAGAGCACCGCGCAGACCGCCGCGAAGACGGCCGCTCAGACCTCCGCGCAGGCGGCCGCTCGGACCGCCGCGGAGAACACCGCGAAGAACACGGCCAAGGACACCGCGAGGACGCCGACGCCGGACCAGATCCGCCGGGCGCCGAAAGTTCTGCTGCACGACCATCTCGACGGCGGCCTGCGTCCCGGCACGGTCGTCGAACTCGCCCGGGCCACCGGCTGCTCCGGCCTCCCCGAGACCGACGCCGACCGGCTCGGCGCCTGGTTCCGGCAGGCCGCCGACTCCGGGTCGCTGGAGCGGTACCTGGAGACCTTCTCCCACACCGTCGGCGTCATGCAGACCCGCGACGCGCTGGTCCGGGTCGCCGCCGAGTGCGCCGAGGACCTCGCCGAGGACGGCGTCGTCTACGCCGAGGTGCGGTACGCCCCCGAGCAGCACCTGGAGGGCGGGCTCAGCCTCGAAGAGGTCGTCGAGGCCGTGAACGAGGGCTTCCGGCTGGGCGAGCGCCGGGCGCGGGACGACGGCCACCGCATCCGCGTCGGCGCCCTGCTCACCGCCATGCGGCACGCCGCGCGCTCGCTGGAGATCGCCGAACTCGCCAACCGCTACCGCGATCTCGGCGTCGTCGGCTTCGACATCGCGGGCGCCGAGGCCGGGTACCCGCCCACCCGGCACCTGGACGCCTTCGAGTACCTCAAGCGGGAGAACAACCACTTCACGATCCACGCCGGCGAGGCCTTCGGGCTGCCGTCCATCTGGCAGGCCCTGCAATGGTGCGGCGCCGACCGGCTCGGGCACGGGGTGCGCATCATCGACGACATCAAGGTCCACGAGGACGGCACGGTCGAACTCGGGCGGCTCGCCTCGTACGTCCGGGACAAGCGCGTCCCGCTGGAGCTGTGCCCCAGTTCCAACCTGCAGACCGGGGCGGCGGACTCGTACGCCGAGCACCCCATCGGGCTGCTGCGCCGGCTGCACTTCCGTGCCACCGTCAACACGGACAACCGGCTGATGTCCCACACCGGTATGAGCCGGGAATTCGAGCACCTTGTCGACGCGTTCGGCTACACGCTCGACGACATCCAGTGGTTCTCCGTCAATGCGATGAAATCAGCGTTCATTCCTTTCGATGAACGACTGGCCATGATCAATGACGTGATCAAGCCCGGATATGCCGAGCTGAAATCCGAATGGCTGTTCCGGCAGACGGCTTCGACCAGCGGTTCTTCGGAGAGTGCGGGTTGATCGGGAGGCTACGGTAATACGGAAATGCGGATGGGCTTTCACAATCCGTCCGCATTTCAATGTTTGCCGCGGGAGGTGTCGCGTGTTTACGTTCAAGGACCGCTCACATCCCCGTCATCCCATTTCGAGGACGCATTTCATGAAGCAGTCTGCTGTCAAGACCCTCGGTGTCGCCGCCCTCGGTGCCGCCTTCGCCGCCGTCGGCGCGGGCGCGGCCACCGCGGCACCGGAACTCCCGGACACCACCCAGGCCGTGGACTCCGTCGCCCGGACCCTCCCCGTGGAGACCGTCTCCGAGGTGGCCCCCCTCGCGGGCAACGTGCTGTCGCAGGCCGGCGACGTCTCCGGCACGGGTCTGACCGCCGCGCCGCCGTTCGTCGAGCAGGTGGTCGCCGAGCAGCTGTCCGACGCTCCGGTCGCCGGCCTGCTCGGTGGCCTGCCGGCCCAGGGACTGGGCGTGAACGGCATCCCGCTCGGCGGCTGAGCCCGCCCCTCCCCAGGCGCGCGCCGACGGGGCGCACCCGGCGACACCGGGGGCGCCCCGTCGGCGTACCGGAGGGCGAGAGGGCCAGAGGACCAGAGGGGCGGCGGGGCGGCGGGGAGGAGGATCACCGGGACCCGCGACGGCCCGTCACCATGCCGTACGGGCGGCCTTCTCCTCGGACGGCAGCAGGATCCACAGGGCGAGGTAGAGCAGGAACTGCGGGCCGGGCAGCAGGCAGGAGACGACGAAGATCGTCCGCATCGTGGTGGTGGAGGTGCCGAAGCGCCGGGCCAGCGCGGCGCACACTCCGCCGATCATGCGGCCGTGGGTGGGGCGGGCGAGGCGGGACATCGCGGCTCCTTCGTGAGCGTGTGGGCGGGGCTGCCGTTCGGCTTCCCCTTCATCTGCCCTCCACGCTACGGAGACGAACGGAACAAAGCGTCGCTCTACGGGGCGATACCGACCCTGGGAATCGTCGGGGTCCGACCCTGAGTGGGCTCCTCCTGAGGTGCGGCCTCCCCCTCGCCCCGCTCGGACCTGCGACGGAGCCGGGCCCGGCCCGCGGGGACGAGGGCCAGGTGGGCCAGGGCCACGCCCGCAGTGTTCAGCAGGAGCGAGTCGACGTCGACGACCTGACCGGGCACCCCGGTCTGCAGCAGCTCGATGCCCAGCGACAGCAGGGCACCCGCGGCCATGGTGCGCAGCAGGGAGGCCAGCGGCGAGACGGCCAGCCGGCCGCCCGCCATCGGCAGCAGGACCCCCAGCGGCGCCAGCAGCGCGAGCGACCCGCCGAGAGCACGTGCCGCCGCGGGCCAGCCGAGCGCCAGATCGGCGCGGATCCCGTCGAACGGGTGCACGTTGGGCGGCAGCACCCAGGGGACGTCGAGCGGTCGCAGCGTGTACCAGGCGACGAACGCGAGATGTGCGACCAGGAGAACACTTCCTGTCACACGGATGCGGAGCGCGGCGCTGCCGCCGAGAAACCCATGACGCTGCACGTCCCCCTAGACGCGGGCGCCGCCGCACTCGGTTCCGGCCTCTCCCCCGCAAGGGTGAGGCTTGCGCCACATGGCCCACGCGGACCTCGGTGCCGGCGCCCGTCAGCCCCGCGTCGCCGGCCGTTGACCACCGGATGTCAGCCGTCGGCCGTCAGCCGTCCGTGACCTCGCTGGACGGCGGCTCGTTGCTGCCCGGCCGGGCTCGGACCTCGTCCGTGCAGACGTAGCGGCGCGCGGGCCGGTCGGCCGGACCGGCCAGCACGACCGAGTCGTCGCCCTCGGCCGCGGCCGAGTCGGAGAAGGTGCAGACGACCTGCGCGAGGGCGTAGGAGGTGAGGTCGCCGGGGTCGACGCCGAGGCGCAGCGCGTCCTCGGGATCGCCGGACCGCGGCCCCGCCACGGTGATCCCGCGGCCCACGTCCGTGGTGTACCCGGCCTCGTTCTCCGCGGCCGACGGCGGTGCCGTGAGCTGGTTCAGGAGCCCCTCGGCCACCAGCACCCGCCGCTCGGAGTCCGCCGCGCCGTCCGGCACCCGTACCGTCCGGTCCACGGCCGCCAGCGACGAGCCGCACAGCAGGAACACCCGCACCGGAACGCCGGGCGCGGCCTGCGTCGACACGTCCGGTCCGGCCGGCGAGCAGCGCACCCGCGAGGGCGCGGGACCGTAGTCCGTGGGCACCTCCGTGGCGCGGATGCCACACCCGGCGAGCAGCGCGGCCAGCACTACGAGCCCGGGGAGTGCCGGCAGGCGGCGTACGGTCATCAGACCTGTCCCTTCGCGTCCTTGCCCGTGCTCTCGTCACCCGAGTCACCCGAAACACCCGAGGCAGCCGAGTCACCCGAAACACCCGAGGCAGCCGAGTCACCTGAGACACCCGAGTCGACCCTGGCGCTCCCGGTGCCCCCGGCGTCCCCGGCCTCCTCGGAGTCCTCGTCCGCCGGCGGGTCCTGCGGCAGCCGCAGCGTGAACACCGCACCCCCCTCGGGGCAGTTCTCGGCGGTGATCCCACCGCCGTGGATGTGCGCGTTCTCCAGGGCGATGGACAGGCCGAGCCCGCTGCCCTCGGAGCGCGGCCGGGACGCGCTCGCCTTGTAGAAGCGGTCGAAGACGTGCGGCAGGACGTCCTCGGGGATTCCGGGCCCGTGGTCCCGCACCCGGATGACCACCTCGTCGTCCGCCCGCGCCACCGACACCCGCACCGGCGACCCGCCGTGCTTGAGCGCGTTGCCGATCAGGTTGGCGAGGATGACGTCCAGGCGGCGCGGATCGATACGGGCGTGGATGCCGCGCTCGGCGTCGAGGTCGACGGCGTCCAGCCAGGCGCGGGCGTCGATGCAGGCGGTGATCTGGTCGGCGACGTCGACGTCGTCCAGGACCAGCCGGGCGGTGCCCGCGTCGAAGCGGGTGACCTCCATCAGGTTCTCCACGAGGTCGTTCAGCCGCCGCGTCTCGCTGACCACCAGCCGCACGGCGGGCTCGACCATCGGGTCGAAACTCCCGCCCTCGAACTCCAGCTCCTCCTCCAGCACCTCCGTGACGGCGGTGATCGCCGTCAGCGGGGTACGCAGCTCATGGCTCATGTCCGCCACGAAGCGCCGAGAGGCCTGCTCCCGGCCGGCCATGTCCGCGACCCGCTTCTCCAGCGCCTCGGCGGCGCTGTTGAACGTGCGGGAGAGATCGGCCAGTTCGTCGGTACCGGACACCCGCAGCCGGGTGTCGAGCTTCCCCTCGCCGAGGCGGCGCGCCGCGACCCCGAGCCGGTGCACCGGCTTCAGCACGGTCGTCGCCAGTGCCTGCGCGAGCAGCGCGGAGCCGAGCAGGGCGAGCGCGGTGGCGATCCCCAGCGACCAGGCGAGCGAGTTCAGGTCCTTGGCCTCCGGTTCCAGCGACTTGAGCATGTAGCCGGTCGGCCCGCCGCCGATCACCTTGGTGCCGGCCACGAGTTGCGGGGTGTCGTCCTCGGTGATCCGCTGCCAGTACAGGTGGTACGGGTGCTCGTTGGCCTTGGTGACCTTCTGCTCCTTGTTCACCGCCGTACGCAGCGACTCGGGCACGTCGGACAGCGAGAAGCCGTCCAGGCCGCCGGAACTGCCGTACACGGTCTCGCCGTCGGCGTTCTCGGCGACCAGCAGCACGCTGAACCGCTGGCCGCTGCCCGCCATCTGCCCCGCGGCGTGCTGCAACTCGTCCTGGGTGGGGTGCTCGGGCAGCGCGCCCGCCCGGTTCTGCATCTCCTGCTCGAAGCCGCGCAGCACGGCGTCCTGGGTACGGGTGAGCACCGCCTCCCGGTTCAGCCAGTAGGCGATGCCGGACGCGGACACGGCGGCGGTGAGCGCGACAAGACCGAAGACGAGGACCAGCCGCAGGCGCAGGCTGGTGAAGCGCAGCCAGGACCAGACTCCCTTGCGAGCCGCGGCCCAGCCGCGTGCACCCCCCTGGTGTTCCTTCGTCACTGAGGCGGATCCAGCCGGTAGCCGACACCCCGCACGGTACGGATCAGGGTCGGGGACGACGGCACGTCCTCGACCTTGGCGCGCAGCCGCTGCACGCAGGCGTCCACCAGCCGGGAGTCGCCGAGGTAGTCGTGCTCCCACACCAGCCGCAGCAACTGCTGCCGGGACAGCGCCTGGCCCGGCCGCCGGCTCAGTTCGAGGAGGAGCCGCAGCTCGGTCGGCGTGAGCTGGAGGTCCTCGCCGTTCTTCGTGACGGTCATCGCCGACCGGTCGATGACCAGGCTGCCGAAGCTCGCCGAGTCGGTCGACTCCCGTTCCCCGCGCCGTAGCACGGCCCGGATCCGGGCGTCCAGCACCCGGCCCTGGACAGGTTTGACGACATAGTCGTCGGCGCCCGACTCGAGACCGACGACCACGTCGATGTCGTCGTTGCGCGCGGTCAGCAGGATGATCGGCAGCTGGTCGGTGCGCCGGATGCGACGGCACACCTCGAAACCGTCGATGCCGGGCAGCATCACGTCCAGCACGATCAGGTCCGGCCGCTGCTCGCGCAACAGCTTCAGACCGTCCTCACCGCTCGCAGCGGTGGCCACCCGGTGGCCCTGGCGGGTCAGGGAGAGCTCCAGGGCCGTACGGATGGCGTCGTCGTCCTCGATCAGCAACAGGGAAGGCACGGGCTCATTCTGGCCCATGGAGGGGGTGCGGATCGACCGGTGGGTCCGGTTGGGGCCCCGCCACGCCGCCGGACCCTGTGAAGGAACGGTGGTACAGCCGTGACGGACCCCTGTGACAGCTCTGTGACAGTCGGCGGACACGGCCATGAAGTCACCGGGGCAAGCTTTTGGTCACAGGCAACACGGCGAGTCGCGACACAGCAGGCAGAGCAGGCAGAGCACGTCGCGGTACGGCAGGCCGAACACCGGAAGTCCACGGACGGGGGCGCGAGATGAACACGCTGAAGGGCACCAGCACCAGCGCAGTGGTCACGCGTCTGCACGACGTGCACGCACACCGGGGTTCCGAGAAGTCCGGTGCGGTGAGCGGGCGGGGGTGCGCTCGCGGCACCGGACGACAGCACACCGCCTACATGGCGGTGGTCGACACGCGTCAGGGGGAGACGCACGGGGGGCCGGCGTACGGGGAGGACTCGGGGGAGCGCCGTTCCCTGTCGGAGGCGGAGTTCACCGCCTACGTCCAGGAGCGCCGCGCCTCCCTGTACGCCACCGCCTACCACCTCACCGGTGACCGCTTCGAGGCCGAGGACCTGCTGCAGAGCGCGCTGTTCTCGACGTACCGGGCGTGGGACCGGATCAGTGACAAGGCGGCGGTCGGCGGATACCTCCGCCGCACGATGACCAACCTGCACATCAGCGCCTGGCGGCGCCGCAAGCTCAACGAGTACCCGACCGAGGAACTGCCGGAGACGGCGGGCGACACGGACGCGATGCGCGGCACCGAGCTGCGTACGGTCCTGTGGCAGGCGCTGACCCGGCTCCCCGAACTCCAGCGCACCATGCTGGTCCTGCGCTACTACGAGGGCCGCACGGACCCGGAGATCGCGGACATCCTCGACATCAGTGTCGGCACGGTCAAGTCCAGCATCTGGCGGTCGCTCCGCCGGCTGCGCGAGGACGAGGTCCTCAGCTTCGGCCGTGACCGGGAGGACGCCTTCGGCGAGTTGGTCGCCTGAAGGCCGGGGGGGAACCGGGGGTCCGGGGGGACTCGCGGAAAAAAGTACGAGCCAGGGTGTATCAGGGGGAGGATCCCGGGCTCTTACTCACGGGGAAGCACCACGGGGGACCCGGGGGGAGTACGGGGGACACGGGGGAACAACCCGGGGGGACACGGGGGAAGCACGGGGGAGCACAAGGGGAGCGGGACTGGAGGGCCGGGGGGTCCGTCCAGTCCCGCTTCTTCGTGTGTACGAGTGCGGCCCCAACACGTACGCCGCTAGACGGCCGTACGGGCCGTCGCACACCGTCCCGCCGCCGCGGCGGCCAGCCGGCCCATCGCCTCGTCCCGGTCGCAGGCGTGGGCGCCCAGGGCCGTCTGCCGGGCGATGACCGTCCGCTCCTGCCGCATCAGCCGCCAGCCGCGGCGCAGCAGGAACGGCACGGACTTGCGGCCCTCCCGCAGATCCCTCAGGAAGCGGCGGCGGAAGGTCGTCAGCGGGCCCCGGCTCAGGCACAGCGCGTCGGCCAGGACGCCCAGCTCCCGGCAGCGTGCCACGAGTTCGGCGGCGAAGACGCCCTCCGCGAGGAACAGCGGGGTCCGTCCGATGTCGGCCGTGTCCTCGCCGGTGCGGGCGCTGAGCGAGAGGTCGTAGACGGGCACCCGCGTACGGCCCGTGCGGCACAGCTCCGTGATGGCGGCGACGGCGGCGTCCGCGTCCCACGAGCCGGGGTGGTCCCAGTCGATGTCGGAACTCCCGGACACCAGCGGCAGCGTCGGGTCGGTGCCCTCCTTGTAGAAGTCGTCGAGCCGCAGCACCGGAAGACCGGAGCGGGCGGCGAGGAGGGACTTGCCGGAGCCGGAGGGGCCGCAGAGCAGCACGACTCGCGTCGGTATGGGCGGATGGGAGCTCACGGGACACCAGTCTGAGGCATCGAACGGCCGCCGTACGACCCCGCGGGTCGACTTTGAAGCGGGTATCACACCTCAACTACGCTTCGCGCGGTTACGATTACTCTCCGCTGTAATCCCGGAGTACTCCGAAGCACGAGGTGGCTCACCGATGGCCCGACACGCGTCCCCCTCCCGCGCCTTCCGCACCCCGGCCGTCCAACGCGCCCTGGCCGTCCTCGCGACCGCCGGGGCGGCCCTGGGCGCGGGCGCGGTCACGGCCTCCGCGGCGGAGGGCGGCGAGACGGTCGCCGGCCCGGCGCAGGCCCGTCCCGCCCTGCTGGGCGACATGGATCCGCAGGCGGGCCTCCGGGCGGTGACCGGCACGGTCGGTCACGTCACCGGTCCGGTCGCCGACCTCAAGCCCAACCCGCTGGCCGGCACCGGCGTCGACCCGCTGGACAACGGCGTCGGTACGAAGGTGGCCGACTTCCAGCCGCTCACCTCGACCGCGCTGACGGGGCCGGTCGCGCAGGCCCAATCCCTGGGCAGCGTGCCGGTGGTGGGACAGGCGACTGAGCTGCTGCGCTGACGCACGCCACGAGAAGGGCCGCGCCATCCCCGGACGGAGGGAAGTCGCGGCCCTGTTCGTTGCGCGGTGCGTGACGCCGGTGCGTGACGCCGGTGCGTGACTCCGGTTCGTCACGCGGTTCGTCGCGGCGTCAGTACGACGAGCCGGAGGCGCCCAGTGCGCCCGTCGGGTGCCAGACCGTCTTCGTCTCCAGGAACGCCGTCATGCGGTCGGTGCCGGGATCCGTCGACCAGTCGGCGCTGTCCACAGGCTGTGGACGAAGGACGCGCTTCAGGTTGTCCGCCGCCGCGATCTCCAGCTCCTTCGCCAGCGTCTCGTCGGCGCCCGCGAGGTCGATCGCGTTGACGTCCTGGTGGGCGGCGAGCGGCGCGGCGAGCTCCGCCGTACGGCCGGAGAGGACGTTGACCACGCCGCCGGGGACGTCGGAGGTGGCCAGGACCTCGCCGAGGGAGAGGGCGGGGAGCGGGGAGCGCTCCGACGCCACCACGACCGCCGTGTTGCCCGTCGCGATCACCGGGGCGACGACCGAGACCAGGCCCAGGAGCGACGACCGCTGCGGGGCGAGGACGGCGACCACACCCGTCGGCTCCGGGGAGGACAGGTTGAAGAAGGGGCCCGCGACCGGGTTGCCCCCACCCACCACCTGGGCGATCTTGTCGGTCCAGCCGGCGTACCAGACCCAGCGGTCGATCGCCGCGTCCACCTGGAGGCCCGCCTTCGACTTCGACAGGCCCTCGGCGTCGGCGACCTCCGCGACGTACTGGTCGCGGCGGCCCTCCAGCATCTCGGCGACGCGGTAGAGGATCTGGCCGCGGTTGTACGCCGTCGCGCCCGACCAGCCGCCGAACGCCTTGCGCGCGGCGACCACCGCGTCACGGGCGTCCTTGCGGGAGGAGAGCGGGGCGTTCGCCAGCCACTTGCCCTTGGAGTCCGACACCTCGTACACCCGGCCGCTCTCGGAACGCGGGAACTTCCCGCCGACGTACAGCTTGTAGGTCTTCAGCACGCTGAGACGCTGTTCGGACTTCTCAGACATCGAGGTACGCCTCCAGGCCGTGGCGGCCGCCCTCGCGGCCGAAGCCCGACTCCTTGTAGCCGCCGAACGGCGAGGTCGGATCGAACTTGTTGAACGTGTTGGACCAGATCACACCGGCACGGAGCTTGTTCGCGACCGCCAGGACGCGCGAGCCCTTCTCCGTCCAGATGCCCGCCGACAGGCCGTACGGCGTGTTGTTGGCCTTGGCGACCGCCTCGTCGGGCGTACGGAAGGTCAGCACCGACAGGACCGGGCCGAAGATCTCGTCGCGGGCCACGGTGTGCGCCTGGGTGACGTTCGTGAAGAGCGTCGGGGCGAACCAGTAACCGGACGACGGCAGTTCGCAGGCCGGGGACCAGCGCTCGGCGCCCTCCGCCTCGCCCTGGTCGGCCAGCGCGGTGATCCGGGCCAGCTGCTCGGCGGAGTTGATCGCGCCGATGTCGGTGTTCTTGTCCAGCGGGTCGCCCAGGCGCAGGGTGGTCAGCCTGCGCTTGAGGGAGTCCAGCAGTTCGTCGTGGATCGACTCCTGGACCAGCAGGCGGGAGCCCGCGCAGCAGACCTGGCCCTGGTTGAAGAAGATGCCGTTGACGATGCCCTCGACGGCCTGGTCGATGGGGGCGTCGTCGAAGACGATGTTGGCGCCCTTGCCGCCCAGTTCCAGGGTCAGCTTCTTGCGGGTGCCCGCGACCGTGCGCGCGATCTGCTTGCCGACGGCCGTGGAGCCGGTGAAGGCGACCTTGTTCACGTCGGGGTGGGCGATCAGCGCGGCGCCCGCGCGGCCGTCACCGGTGACGATGTTGACGACGCCCTTGGGCAGGCCCGCCTGACGGCAGATGTCCGCGAAGAAGAGCGCGGACAGGGGGGTCGTCTCTGCGGGCTTGAGGACGACCGTGTTGCCGGTCGCCAGCGCCGGGGCGATCTTCCACGCCAGCATCAGGAGGGGGAAGTTCCACGGGATGACCTGGCCCGCGACGCCGAGGGGGCGGGGGTTCGCGCCGTAGCCCGCGTGGCCGAGCTTGTCGGCCCAGCCCGCGTAGTAGAAGAAGTGCGCGGCGACCAGGGGGAGGTCCGCGTCGCGGGTCTCCCTGATCGGCTTGCCGTTGTCGAGGGTCTCGAGGACGGCCAGCTCGCGGCTGCGTTCCTGGATGACGCGGGCGATGCGGAAGAGGTACTTCGCGCGCTCGGAGCCGGGGAGCGCCGACCACTTCTCGAACGCCTTGCGGGCGGCGCGGACCGCGCGGTCGACGTCCGCCTCACCGGCCTCGGCGACCTCGGAGAGGACCTCCTCGGTGGACGGGGAGACCGTCTTGAAGACCTTGCCGTCGGCGGCCTCCGTGAACTCGCCGTCGATGAACAGACCGTAGGACGCGGCGATGTCGACGACGGCGCGGGACTCGGGCGCCGGCGCGTACTCGAATGCGGATGCCTGCTTTTCCATGCTCATGAGCTCTCAGTCCACCGTCACGTAGTCGGGGCCGCTGTAACGGCCCGTGGCCAGCTTCTGACGCTGCATCAGCAGGTCGTTCAGGAGCGAGGAGGCGCCGAAGCGGAACCAGTGGTTGTCCAGCCAGTCTCCGCCCGCGGTCTCGTTGACCAGGACGAGGAACTTGATCGCGTCCTTGGTGGTACGGATGCCGCCGGCCGGCTTCACACCGACCTGGACGCCGGTCTGCGCACGGAAGTCGCGGACCGCCTCCAGCATCAGGAGGGTGTTGGACGGGGTCGCGTTGACCGCGACCTTGCCGGTGGACGTCTTGATGAAGTCGGCACCCGCCAGCATGCCGAGCCAGCTCGCACGGCGGATGTTGTCGTACGTCGACAGCTCGCCGGTCTCGAAGATGACCTTCAGGCGGGCGCTCGTCCCGCAGGCCTCCTTCACGGCGGTGATCTCGTCGTACACCTTCATGTAGTTCCCCGCGAGGAATGCCCCGCGGTCGATGACCATGTCGACCTCGTCCGCCCCCGCCGTCACGGCCTCGCGCACGTCGGCCAGCTTGACCGCGAGCGAGGCGCGGCCCGCCGGGAACGCCGTGGCGACCGAGGCGACCTTGACGCCCGAGCCGGCGACGGCCTCCTTGGCGGTGGGCACCATGTCGGGGTAGACGCAGACGGCCGCCGTGGCGGGGGTCGCGCGGTCGGTCGGGTCGGGGCGGACCGCCTTCGCGCCGAGCGCCCGGACCTTGCCCGGGGTGTCCGCGCCTTCCAGCGTCGTCAGGTCGACCATCGAGATGGCGAGGTCGATGGCGTACGCCTTCGCGGTGGTCTTGATGGAACGGGTGCCGAGCGAGGCGGCGCGCGCCTCCAGGCCGACCGTGTCGACGCCGGGCAGCCCGTGGAGGAAGCGGCGCAGCGTGCTGTCGGACGCGGTGACGTCGGCGAGTCCGTGTGCGGGAACAGCGGATGCAGTGGTGGGCATGGTCACCAGGCGAGCATATCTACGCGCGTAGCGGCTGTACAGTCCCGTGCGCTCGTTCCGCGGACCGGCACCGCCTATGAGCGTCCCCGGGGCCGTCGTGCACAATCGGCACCATGACGACCCCGGAGTCCCAGTCACCACCGCCGCAGCCGCCGGTACCCGTCTTGAAGGACCGGATCTACCGCTCGCCCGCGGGCCTCGCGGGCGGAGTCCTGCTGCTCGCCCTCGCCCTGTGGCTCGGCATCGACGCCCTGGTCGCGGGCGAGGGGCGTACGCCCTGGACGGCCCTCGCGGCGCTGCTCTTCCTGGTGCCGCTCATCGCCGCCTACACCGTGCGGCCCGCCGTCTTCGCGGGCGACGACAGGCTGCGCGTGCGCAATCCCTTCCGGGTGATCGTGCTGCCCTGGGGGCAGGTCGCCTCCTTCCGGTCCGGTTACTCCAACGAGGTCTTCACCGAGTCGGGCGACAAGTACCAGCTGTGGTCCATTCCGGTCTCGCTGCGCGCCCGCAAGAAGGCCGCGCGACAGGAGGACCGGCGGGCCGCCGGGGGCGGCCGGCGGCGCGGGGGTGTGCTCGGCGGTTACGGCCAGTCCGGTGCGCGGGGCGGTGGCGCCGGGGCCGCCGCCGTCGAGGCGGACGGACCGGTACGGGCGGAGGCCGACAAGATCATGGACGAGCTGCGCGAGACGCACGAGGCGCGGAAGCCGGCCGAGACCTCGCAGGGCGAGGTGACGGTGCGCTGGGCCTACGAGGTCGTCGCGCCGGCGGCGGCCGGGGCGGTGCTGCTCGCGGTGCTGCTGGGGACGGGCTGACGGTTCGGGGAGCGGGGCCGGGGCCGGGGGCCGGTACCGAGAGCCGGTTCGGGGCGGATGCCCGGGTGCGGGGTGCGGGGTGCGGGGTGCGGGGGGTGCGGCCCCGGGGCGCAGCGTCCGCCCGAGGCCGGGGCGGGCATCCGGCAATCACCCGATGGGGGCCCATCCAGATGGACGGGCCCCCATCGGGTGCGGTGACCAGCTCCGCGCGGTCAGATGCCCGCCGCCGCCGACAGGTCGCGCTTGAGCGCCGTCAGCAGGTCCGTCGCCCTGGCGCGGGCCCCGGGGAGGTCGGCGTGCGACGCGACCGGCACGACCACCTCCAGGTAGCACTTCAGCTTGGGCTCCGTACCGCTCGGGCGGACGATCACCCGGGCGCCGTCGAGGGTGTAGCGCAGGCCGTCCGTGGGCGGCAGCGCCTCCGTGCCCCGGGTGAGGTCCTCGGCCCTGGTGACAGGCAGGCCGGCGAGGTCCGTGGGGGGCTGCTCGCGCAGGCGCCGCATCGCGGCGGCGATGAGGGAGAGGTCCTCGACGCGGGCCGAGAGCTGGTCGGTGGCGTGCAGGCCGTGCTCGACGGCGATGTCGTCGAGGAGGTCGAGGAGGGTGCGATCGGCTGTCTTGAGGGTGGAGGCCAGTTCCGTCATCAGGAGGGCCGCGGTGATGCCGTCCTTGTCGCGGACGCCCTCGGGGTCGACGCAGTAGCCGAGCGCTTCCTCGTAGCCGTAGCGCAGACCCTCGACGCGGGCGATCCACTTGAAGCCGGTGAGGGTCTCCTCGTACGGGAGGCCCGCCTTCCCGGCGATACGGCCGAGGAGGGAGGAGGAGACGATCGACTCCGCGAAGGTGCCGCGGGCTCCACGGCCGACCAGGTGGGCCGCGAGGAGGGCGCCGACCTCGTCACCGCGGAGCGTGCGCCAGTCGGTGCCGTCCTTGACGGCGACGGCGAGGCGGTCGGCGTCCGGGTCGTTGGCGATGATCAGGTCGGGGTCGGTCTCCCGGGCCTTGGCGAAGGCCAGGTCCATCGCGCCGGGCTCTTCCGGGTTGGGGAAGGCGACGGTCGGGAAGTCCGGGTCGGGGTCGGCCTGCTCGGCCACGAGGACGGGCTCCGGGAAGCCGGCACGGGCGAAGGCCGCGAGGAGGGTGTCCTTGCCGACGCCGTGCATCGCGGTGTAGACGGTGCGGGCGGTGCGGGGGGAGCCCTCGGAGAGGACGGCGTCCGTGCGGGCGAGGTAGGCGGCGAGGACGGAGTCGTCCAGGGTCTGCCAGCCGGTCTCGGGGCGGGGGACGTCGTTCAGCGAGCGTACGGCGTCGATCTCCGCGGCGATCCCGGCGTCGGCGGGGGGCACGATCTGGGAGCCGTCGCCGAGGTACACCTTGTAGCCGTTGTCGCGGGGCGGGTTGTGGCTGGCGGTGACCTCCACGCCGGCGACCGCGCCGAGGTGCCGTATGGCGAAGGCGAGTACGGGGGTGGGCAGGGGGCGGGGCAGGACGGCCGCCCTGAGGCCGGCGCCGGTCATCACCGCGGCGGTGTCCCGGGCGAAGTCCTCGGACTTGTGGCGGGCGTCGTAGCCGATGACGACCAGGCCGGCGTCTCCGTCGCCCTGGGCGGCGCCCTGCTTCTTCAGGTACGCGGCGAGGCCGGCGGCGGCCCGGATGACGACGGCGCGGTTCATGCGCATCGGGCCGGCACCGAGTTCGCCCCGCAGGCCCGCGGTGCCGAACTGGAGGGTGCCGGAGAAACGCGCGGTGAGCTCGGCGTGGTCCTCGGCGTCGATGAGCTCGCCGAGTTCCGCGCGGGTGTCCGCGTCGGGGTCCTCGGCCAGCCATGCCCTGGCCCGTGCGAGGAGGTCGTCGTGCACGTCGGTCAGCCTCTCGTGTCGTGTGTGAGTCGTGTGTGACGCGGGGTGCGGGGTGCCTGCGGTGGCCTGTGCGGCTCGGTGGATGCGAGGGGTGCCTGCGGCGGTCTGTGCGGGTTCGGTGGGGTGGGGGTGCCCGTGGCGGTCTGTGCGGGTCCGGCGGGGGCGTCGGCCTGTGCGGGTCCGGCGGGGTGCGGGGTGCCTGCGGTGGTCTGTGGGGGTGCGCGTGGCGCTCCGCGGTCGATTGTCCGGTGGGTCGTTGTCCGGTGGGTCGGTGCCGCGCGGGGGCCCGTCCACGGAACGGCGCGGAATCGGTCGGCCGCGGAGGCAACGGCGCGGAGGCAACGGCGCGGGCGCCCCTGCGCCCCGCTGCGGGCGCCCTCCCGCTCCCCGACACGCCCCTTCCCGCCGTACCCGACTGCGGACCGCCGTGGGGCGCACACCACCGGTCGTACGCCCCGCCGACCGCGCGCCCGCGCGGCCGCGGGCCGGCTGTGACCCGGCCCGCGCCCGCACGCGCCGGGTTACAGCCTGCCCAGCACCTGCGTGAGCAGCGACCCCATCCGCGCGGCCGAGTCGCGGCCCGCCTGCAGGACCTCCTCGTGGTTGAGGGGCTCGCCCGTCATGCCCGCGGCGAGGTTGGTCACCAGCGAGATGCCCAGCACCTCCGCGCCGGCCTCGCGGGCGGCGATCGCCTCCAGGACCGTCGACATGCCGACCAGGTCGGCCCCGATGACGCGGGCCATGCGGATCTCGGCCGGCGTCTCGTAGTGCGGGCCGGGGAACTGGGCGTAGACGCCCTCCTCCAGCGTGGGGTCGACCTCCTTGCACAGGGCACGCAGGCGGGGGGAGTAGAGGTCCGTCAGGTCGACGAAGTTCGCGCCGACGATCGGGGAGGTGGCGGTGAGGTTGATGTGGTCACCGATCAGGACCGGCTGGCCGGGGCGCATGCCCTCGCGCAGGCCACCGCAGCCGTTGGTCAGGATGATCGTCTTGGCGCCGGCGGCGACGGCCGTGCGGACCCCGTGGGCGACGGCGGCCACGCCGTGGCCCTCGTAGTAGTGGGTGCGGCCCAGGAAGACCAGCGCGCGCTTGTCACCGATGGAGTACGAGCGGACCTTGCCGCCGTGCCCCTCCACCGCCGGCTTCGGGAAGCCGGGGAGCTCGGTGACCTGGAGATCGGCCTCGGGATCGCCCAGGGCGTCCACGGCCGGTGCCCAGCCGGAGCCCATCACGAGGGCGACGTCGTGGGTCTCGGCGCCGGTGAGTTCGCGCAGGCGGGCCGCGGCGGCGTCGGCGGCGGCGTAGGGGTCGCCCTGGATGTCGTCCGGAAGAAGAGATGCGTTCACGCCGAAGAGGGTAGCCGGTTTACGCCTACGCGCGTAGATGACGGAGCTCACGGGTTTGCGATCGTTGTCCTGTCGTTTCCGACGAAGGGCCGGCCGGGGACCGGCCGGCGGCCGGCGAGGAGCGGGCCGCCGCTCAGCAGGGGCGCTTGCGGAGTTCCATGACGTAGTCGTGCGGCGCGCCGGCGGATTCCGCGGCGTCCGCGACCTCTCCCAGGTAGCGGGCGGAGGGCAGGCCGCCCTCGTAGCCGTTCAGGACGTACGTCCAGGCTCCCTCTTCGCCCTCCAGGGTGTGGACCCGTACGCGCGTGCGGCGGTATATGTCCAGCCCCACGCCCTCCCAGCGGTCCATCGAGTCCTCGTCCATCGGAGCGATGTCGTAGAGGGCCACGAAGACCTGGGAGATCGGATCCTCGACGAGGGTCGCCAGCGCGCCCTCCCAGCCCATGTGCTCGCCCCCGAAGGTCAGCCGCCACCCGTTCAGCCAGCCGGTGGCGCGCAGCGGCGAGTGCGGGGCGCGGCGGGTCATCAACCGCGCGTCGAGGTTGCCGGCATAAGCGGCGTAGAGCGACATGGGGGAGAGGGTACGGCAGCGTCCCGGGAGTCGCTCTTGTAACAGACGTGCCCCCGGGCGGCCCCACTTTGAAGGGTGCGGGACAATGGAGTACGTGACTCGGATCGTGATCATTGGCGGCGGACCCGGCGGATACGAAGCGGCGCTCGTGGCCGCACAGCTCGGCGCGGAGGTGACCGTCGTCGACTGCGACGGTCTGGGCGGGGCGTCGGTGCTGACCGACTGCGTGCCGTCCAAGACCCTCATCGCCACGGCCGAGGTGATGACCACCTTCGACTCGTCGTACGAAGAGCTGGGGATCATCGTCGCCGACGACACCCCTCCCATGGAGCAGACCGCCCGGGTGGTCGGCGTGGACCTGGGCAAGGTCAACCGGCGTGTGAAGCGGCTCGCGCTGGCGCAGTCGCACGACATCACCGCCTCCGTGACGCGCGCCGGCGCGCGCGTGATGCGCGGGCGTGGACGGCTGGAGGGCATGCAGGCCCTCGACGGGTCGCGCAAGGTCGTGGTGCGCGCCGCCGACGGGAGTGAGGAGACGCTCACCGCGGACGCGGTGCTGATCGCGACCGGCGGGCACCCGCGTGAGCTGCCCGACGCCCGGCCCGACGGCGAGCGGATCCTGAACTGGACCCAGGTGTACGACCTCGACGAGCTGCCCGAGGAGCTCATCGTCGTCGGTTCCGGTGTGACCGGTGCCGAGTTCGCCGGCGCCTACCAGGCCCTCGGGTCGCGGGTCACGCTCGTGTCCTCGCGGGACCGTGTGCTGCCCGGCGAGGACCCGGACGCCGCCGCCGTGCTGGAGGACGTGTTCCGCCGGCGCGGCATGAACGTCATGTCGCGCTCGCGGGCCCAGTCCGCCAAGCGGGTCGGGGACCGGGTGGAGGTGACGCTCGCCGACGGGCGCGTCATCACCGGGTCGCACTGCCTGGTGGCCGTGGGCGCCATCCCCAACACCGACGGGATGGGGCTGGAGGAGGCCGGGGTCAAGCTCAAGGACTCCGGGCACATCCGGACCGACCGGGTGTCGCGGACCTCGGCTCCCGGCGTGTACGCCGCCGGTGACGTGACCGGCATCTTCGCGCTCGCCTCGGTCGCCGCCATGCAGGGGCGCATCGCCATGTACCACTTCCTGGGCGACGCCGTGACCCCGCTCAACCTCAAGACCGTCTCGTCCAACGTCTTCACCGACCCCGAGATCGCCACGGTCGGGTACTCGCAGGCCGACGTCGACGCCGGCAAGATCGACGCCCGGGTCGTCAAGCTGCCGCTGCTGCGCAACCCCCGGGCCAAGATGCAGGGCATCCGGGACGGCTTCGTCAAGATCTTCTGCCGGCCGGGCACCGAGATCGTGGTGGGCGGTGTCGTGGTGGCGCCGCGCGCCTCGGAACTCATCCACCCCATCTCCCTCGCGGTCGACAACAACCTGACGGTCGAGCAGATCGCGAACGCCTTCACCGTGTACCCCTCCCTTTCGGGGTCGATCGCGGAGGTGGCACGGCAGCTGCACACGCGGAAGGCCGGCGGAGAGGGCTAGTCGGTCCCCCGGGCGGCACCCGGCGGGACCCGTCGGGACCCGTCGGGACCGGCGGCCGGAATCGACTCCCCGCCGGTCACGGGGAGTTGCGGCGCGTGCGGGCGGCATAGGCGTCCGGGGTAGGCGTGTATACCACTTCAGGCCTGGTCATGCGAACAACTTCTGTTATTCGGCGCATACTGCTGAAAGCAGACGGTCGTTGGGGTTACTGTCAGTTTCGTGTTCGCTGCAGAACGTCGCCAATTGATCCTCGAAATGGTGCGAGCGAACGGGGCCGTGTCGCTCCGTGAGCTCGCCCGCGTCGTCCAGACCTCCGAAGTGACCGTACGGCGGGACGTGCGCGCACTGGAGGCAGAAGGACTCCTCGACCGCCGGCACGGCGGTGCGGTACTGCCGGGCGGGTTCACGCGAGAGTCCGGCTTTCCGCAGAAGTCCCATCTCGCGACCGCCGAGAAGACGGCCATCGCCGACCTCGCCGCGGGCTTCGTCGAAGAGGGCGAGGCCATCGTGGTGGGGGCCGGTACCACCACGCAGGAGCTGGCCCGCCGGCTCGCGCGGGTGCCCGGTCTGACCGTCGTCACCAACTCGCTGCTCGTGGCCCAGGCCCTCGCCCATGCCAACCGGGTCGAGGTCGTGATGACCGGTGGCACCCTCCGGGGCTCCAACTACGCCCTCGTCGGCTCGGGCGCCGAGCAGTCCCTGCAAGGGCTGCGGGTGTCCAAGGCCTTCCTGTCCGGGAGCGGGCTGACGGCGGAGCGGGGGCTGTCCACGTCCAACATGCTGTCGGCGTCCGTCGACCGCGCGCTGGTGCAGGCCGCCGCCGAGGTCGTCGTCCTCGCCGACCACTCCAAGCTGGGCACGGACACCATGTTCCAGACCGTGCCCACGGACGTCATCACCCGCCTGGTCACGGACGAGCCGGCCGCCCACGACGACCGTGCCGCCACCGAGCTCCAGGCCCTGGCCGACCAGGGCGTGCAGATCGCCGTCACCGGGGCGTCGGGGGGTGCGACGACCGGGGCCGGAGGTTCCGGCGCCTCGGGAAACTCGGGGGCCTCGGGAGCCTCCGGCGGTGATGCCGTCCCGGCGCGTCAGCAGCGCCGGGACGTGCCGCTTCCGGGGCCACGCCGTCAGGTCCCGGGTGCGGCGGCCGGCCTGCGGTCGGCGTCGGCCCTGGGTGAGCAGAACGCCGGGGCGGAGCGGGCGCGCGTCGCGGACATGCGCCGCCGCTGAGCCGCCACACGGTCCGTCGCGCCCCCGGCACCAACAGCGGGGCGCCCGGCGGACCACAGTGGTCCACCGGGCGCCCCGGCCGCGGCGTACGGTCGCTCCGCGTCCCGCGGGCGGTTCCTCGCCTCGCTGTACGGCGCTCAGCCCGTCGGTCGTTCCCCACGCATGACGTACGGCGGTCGGTTGCCCGCGTCGCGTACGGCGCTCGGCCCATCGCTCAGTCCCGCGCATCGGCCCATCGCTCAGTCCCGCGCTCGACGTACGTCGCTCAGCTCCGCGCTCGACGTACGACGCTCAGTCCTTGATCTCGCAGATCGCCGCGCCCGACGTGATGGACGCGCCGACCTCGGCGCCCAGGCCCTTGACGGTGCCGGCCTTGTGGGCGTTGAGGGGCTGTTCCATCTTCATGGCCTCCAGGACGACGATCAGGTCGCCCTCCTGGACCTCCTGGCCCTCCTCCACCGCGATCTTCACGATGGTGCCCTGCATCGGGGAGGCGAGGGTGTCGCCGGAGGCCGCGGGGCCGGACTTCTTCGCCGCGCGCCGCTTGGTCTTGGCGCCGGCCGCCAGGCCGGTGCGGGCCAGGGACATGCCCAGCGAGGACGGGAGGGAGACCTCCAGGCGCTTGCCGCCGACCTCGACGACGACCGTCTCCCGTCCGGACTCCTCGTCCGCCTCGGTGCCGGCCGGCGCGGTGAAGGGCTTGATCTCGTTGACGAACTCCGTCTCGATCCAGCGGGTGTGGACCGTGAAGGGGTCGGTGGAGCCGGTCAGCTCCGGGGCGAACGCCGGGTCCTGGACCACCGCGCGGTGGAACGGGATCGCCGTGGCCATGCCCTCGACCTGGAACTCCTCCAGGGCGCGGGAGGCGCGCTGGAGGGCCTCGGCGCGGGTGCGGCCGGTCACGATCAGCTTCGCCAGGAGCGAGTCCCACGCCGGGCCGATCACGCTGCCGGACTCCACGCCCGCGTCCAGGCGGACGCCCGGGCCGGTCGGGGGAGCGAAGGCGGTGACGGTGCCGGGCGCGGGGAGGAAGCCCCGGCCGGGGTCCTCGCCGTTGATGCGGAACTCGAAGGAGTGGCCGCGCAGGACGGGGTCGCCGTAGCCGAGTTCCTCGCCGTCGGCGATGCGGAACATCTCGCGGACCAGGTCGATGCCGGCGACCTCCTCGGTGACCGGGTGCTCCACCTGGAGGCGGGTGTTGACCTCCAGGAAGGAGATCGTGCCGTCCACGCCGACCAGGAACTCCACGGTGCCGGCGCCGACGTAGCCGGCCTCCTTCAGGATCGCCTTCGAGGAGGAGTACAGCTCGTCGACCTGCGCCTGGGACAGGAAGGGGGCCGGGGCCTCCTCCACCAGCTTCTGGTGGCGGCGCTGGAGCGAGCAGTCACGGGTGGAGACCACGACCACGTTGCCGTGCTGGTCGGCCAGGCACTGGGTCTCCACGTGGCGGGGCTTGTCGAGGTAGCGCTCGACGAAGCACTCCCCGCGCCCGAAGGCGGCCACCGCCTCACGGACGGCGGAGTCGTACAGCTCGGGCACCTCTTCGAGGGTGCGGGCGACCTTGAGGCCGCGTCCGCCGCCGCCGAAGGCCGCCTTGATCGCGATCGGCAGGCCGTGCTCCTTGGCGAAGGCCACGACCTCGTCCGCACCCGAGACCGGGTCCGGCGTGCCCGCGACCAGCGGGGCGCCGGCGCGCTGGGCGATGTGCCGGGCGGCGACCTTGTCGCCCAGGTCGCGGATGGCCTGCGGGGGCGGGCCGATCCAGATCAGCTCCGCGTCCAGGACCGCCTGCGCGAACTCGGCGTTCTCGGAGAGGAATCCGTAGCCGGGATGGATGGCGTCCGCACCCGACTCCCGCGCGGCCTTCAGGACCTTGGCGATGTCCAGGTAACTGGTGGCCGGGGTGTCACCACCCAGGGCGAACGCCTCATCAGCGGCGCGGACATGCAGAGCGTCCCGGTCCGGGTCCGCGTAGACGGCCACGCTCGCGATCCCGGCGTCCCGGCAGGCCCGGGCCACGCGGACAGCGATTTCGCCACGATTGGCGATGAGCACCTTGCGCACGATTGAGGCTCCCTCCTTGAAACAAGCCGAGTTTAGGGACTGCCGACACGGCACTTCGACCCGTCCCCGATGGTGACCTTGCCCACACAGAGTGTGATTCGAGGCTTGCCCGACCCGCGAAAGCCCTTGTCCTGCCGCGATACACGAGACTCCTCGGGGAAACCCTAGCTTCCCGATGTGGGCAAGGTCTCTGTACGAGGGTGCTGCGCGCCACTCGGTTTCTTTGTGGAGTCCCTACGAATGGCCCAATGATTCTTTGCCCGTCGCAGACCCCTTGTCGCGAGGTTTACCGGTTAGTAACGTTCCCCGTGTCTCGAACGTACTTGGGGTAACAGCTGTCCTGTGCGGCAGCGGTCGAAAGTGGGTGGGGACCGGTGACGGTGCGCAGACCGGTGGCGTGGGTCGTGGCGGTCGTGCTCTTCGCGGAGGCGGTCGGCGTCGCGGCGCTGAACTGGTTCCTGGCGATCGTCGTCGACCGGCAGGACATGTCCCTGGCCGGTCTCGACCCGGACGTGATGTCCCTGTCCTCGAAGATCGGCGGTGTCGTCCTCGGGCTCTACTTCGCGCTGTGCGGCCTGGTCGCCCTGCTCGTGGCGGTGCGCGGCCGTCCGCCGGCCGGCCTCGGCCGGGTCCTGCTGGTCAGCGCCGCCGTGGTGCACGCGCTGCTCGGCGCCGTCACCTGGGGGCTGGTCGGCCCCCAGGCCTTCCTGTTCATGGTCCTCGTCCTCGCCCTCATCGTCCTGCTGCTGATGACCTACGACGCCCGCGAGGACCCCGCGGCCGGGCGCCCCGAGGGCGGCAGGGGCGACGACGGGTCCCCGGTCAGCCCGTCGCCGGCTCCCACAACTCCGTGATTCCCACGCCGAGTTCGGCGAGCAGCCGGCGTACGAGGGGCATGCTGATGCCGATCACGTTCCCGTGGTCGCCCTCGATGCCCTCGATGAACGGGGCCGAGCGGCCGTCCAGCGTGAACGCCCCGGCGACGTACAGCGGCTCGCCGGAGGCCACGTAGGCGGCGATCTCCTCGTCGGTCGGCTCGCCGAAGCGGACGACGGTGGAGGCGGTGGCCGAGACATGGCGGCCCGAGGCGGTGTCCCAGACGCAGTGGCCGGTCTGGAGCGTGCCCGCCCGGCCGCGCATCGCCTTCCAGCGGGCGGTGGCCTCCTCGGCGTCCGCCGGCTTGCCGAGCGCCTGGCCGTCCAGGTCGAGCACCGAGTCGCAGCCGATCACCAGGGCACCGTGCACCTCGGGCTTCGCGGCCACGACGGAGGCTTTGGCCTCGGCGAGGGCGAGGGCCAGCTCGGCGGGGGTGGGCGCGGTGACGGCCTCCTCGTCGACGCCGCTGACGAGCACTTCGGGGGCGAGCCCGGCCTGGCGCAGCAGGCCGAGCCGGGCCGGGGACTGGGAGGCGAGGACGAGTCGGCGACGCGGCTGCTGGTCTGTCATGGGATCAGGGTATCGGCGCCATCGGCGGCGTCACGGACGCCGGCGCCTCACCCCGCGCCGATCACGATCATCGCGAGGACCATGGCCAGCGCCAGGAAAACGCTCAGCCGCCGCAGCATGTCCTGCGTCTCGCGCAGTTCCTTGGGCGGCTCGTTCTCGGGGTCGGACCACAGCATTCCACCAGCGTGGGGCTTGGCCGTGGGACGGCGCTTGAGTACGGGTACTTATTTGAGGGGCGCGGGGTGCCGGGGCACCGAGGCGCGGAGGTGCGGGGTGCGGGGCGCGGTGCTGTGCGCCCACGCGGCGGGCCGTACCGGCACGGGTCCGCGCCCCCGGGCCGGCCGCGGCTCAGGCCGGCCAGTACGTGCGGCCCCAGGACGCCGGGCCCGGGTGGGGCAGGCGGGCGGCCGCGAGGCGGGACGGGTCGGACCACGCGTCCCTGGTGCTCGGCGCGCCGGACGGCTCGGCCTCCGCCGCCACGGCGCGGGCGCGGACCACCGCCAGGGCGGCGGCCAGCTCCTCGGGGGTGGGGTTGCCCCGTACGACCTTGATCGTCACAGCGGCTCCTTAGAGGGGGATGTTGCCGTGCTTCTTCGGGGGAAGGGATTCCCGCTTCGTACGCAGCTGACGCAGGCCGCGGACGATGTGGCGGCGGGTGTCGGACGGCATGATCACCGCGTCGACGTAACCGCGTTCGGCCGCCGTGTAGGGGTTGAGGAGGGCGTCCTCGTACTCCTGGATCAGGCGGGCGCGGGTGGCCTCGGTCTCGTCACCGGCCTCCGCGATCGTGCGGCGGTGCAGGATGTTGACCGCGCCCTGGGCGCCCATGACGGCGATCTGGGCGGTGGGCCAGGCCAGGTTCAGGTCGGCACCCAGGTGCTTGGAGCCCATGACGTCGTAGGCGCCGCCGAAGGCCTTGCGGGTGATGACCGTGATGAGCGGGACGGTGGCCTCGGCGTAGGCGAAGATCAGCTTGGCGCCGCGGCGGATGATGCCGTCGTGCTCCTGGTCGACGCCCGGCAGGAAGCCGGGGACGTCCACGAAGGTCAGGACGGGCACGTTGAAGGCGTCGCAGGTGCGCACGAAGCGCGCCGCCTTCTCGGAGGCGGTGATGTCCAGGCAGCCGGCGAACTGCATCGGCTGGTTGGCGACGATGCCGACCGGGCGGCCCTCGACGCGTCCGAAGCCGGTGAGGATGTTCGGCGCGTACAGCGGCTGCGTCTCGAAGAACTCGGCGTCGTCCAGGACGTGCTCGATGACGCTGTGCATGTCGTACGGCTGGTTCGCCGAGTCCGGGACGATCGTGTCCAGCTCGGCGTCCTCGTCCGTGACGGCGAGGTCCGCCTCCTCCGGGAACGCGGGCGGGTCGGAGAGGTTGTTGGACGGCAGATACGACAGCAGCTGCTTGACGTACTCGACGGCGTCCTTCTCGTCACCGGCCATGTGGTGGGCCACGCCCGAGGTGGAGTTGTGGGTGCGCGCGCCGCCCAGCTCCTCGAAACCGACGTCCTCGCCGGTGACCGTCTTGATGACGTCGGGGCCGGTGATGAACATGTGGCTGGTCTGGTCGACCATCACCGTGAAGTCGGTGATCGCGGGGGAGTAGACCGCGCCGCCCGCGCACGGGCCGACGACCAGGCTGATCTGGGGGATGACGCCGGAGGCGTGGGTGTTGCGGCGGAAGATCTCGCCGTACGCCCCGAGCGAGGCCACGCCCTCCTGGATGCGGGCGCCGCCGGAGTCGTTGATGCCGATGACCGGGCAGCCGGTCTTCAGCGCGAAGTCCATGACCTTGACGATCTTCTGGCCGTAGACCTCGCCCAGCGCCCCGCCGAAGACCGTGAAGTCCTGCGAGAAGACGGCGACGGGGCGGCCGTCGACGGTGCCGTAGCCGGTGACGACGCCGTCGCCGTAGGGGCGGTTGGCGTCGAGGCCGAAGTTGGTGGAGCGGTGCCGGGCGAACTCGTCCAGCTCGACGAAGGAGTCCTCGTCGAGCAGGAGACCGATGCGCTCACGGGCCGTCAGCTTGCCCTTGGCGTGCTGCTTCTCGACGGCGCGCTCCGAACCGGCGTGCGTCGCTTCCTCGATACGGCGCCTGAGATCCGCGAGCTTGCCCGCGGTCGTGTGGATGTCGGGCTGCTGCTCTTCCGGCTCGGACATCGGGATGCGGCTCCCTGCCTGCTCAAAAGGGTGGGGACGGTTACTCATCCGTAGAGTAGTAGGGGGCCTTCCGATCGGCAGTGCGGTGTTTCCCACACCTAATGTGGGTTGCATGACGCCCCGAGATGCCTCTGACTCCCCCCGCGGCCGCTGGTCCGACCTGGACCGGCCGCCCCTCAACACCACGGCCCTGCGCCGGGGACTGGTGCGGGAGGGCGGACTGTGGCGGCAGGTGGACGTGGTGCAGAGCACCGGTTCCACCAACTCCGACCTCGTGGCCCGGGCCGCCGACGGGGAGCAGGCGGAAGGGGTCGTCCTCGTCGCCGAGGAGCAGACCGCCGCGCGGGGCCGCCTGGACCGGCAGTGGACGGCACCGCCCCGCTCCGGCCTCTTCTTCTCCGTACTGCTGCGGCCGGCCGAGGTGCCCGTGGCCCGCTGGGGCTGGCTGCCGCTGCTCACCGGCGTCGCGGTGGCGACCGGACTGTCCCGGGCGGCGGGTGTCGATACGGCCCTGAAGTGGCCCAACGACCTCCTCGTGACGGTCGGCGACGAGGAACGCAAGGCGGGCGGCATCCTCGCCGAGCGGGCCGGTGACGACGGGGTCGTCGTCGGAGTCGGCGTCAACGTCACCCTGCGGGCCGACGAACTCCCGGTGGAGCGGGCCGGGTCGCTCGCGCTGGCCGGGGCCGTGAGCACCGACCGGGACCCGCTGCTGCGGGGGGTGCTGCGGTCGCTGGAGGAGTGGTACGGGCGGTGGCGGGCGGCCGGGGGCGACCCGGCGGCCAGCGGGCTGCAGGAGACGTACGCGGCGGGCTGCGCGACGCTCGGCCGCGTGGTGCGGGCGGAGCTTCCGGGGGACCGGTCGCTGGTGGGGGAGGCGGTGGCCGTGGACGGGGACGGCCGGCTGGTGCTGGCCACGGCGGCGGGGGTGCAGGAACCGGTGGGGGCCGGGGACATCGTCCATCTGCGCCCGGCGTGAGCGCACCCGCACGCGCGGCCCTCCGCCGCGTGAGTACCGTGCCTGTACGCGCGGTCCCCTGCCGGGTGGCTGCTGTGCCTGTACGCGCGGTCCCCCTGCCACATGAGTGCCGTGCCTGTACACGCGGTCCCCGCCGCATGACTGCCGCGTCCGCACGTGCGGTCCCCGCCGGATGACTGCCGTGCCCGCACGTGCGGTCCCCGCCGGATGACTGCCGTGCCCGCTCGCGCGGCCCAGGGCCGGCCTGTGACTGCCCGGCTGTCCCTGGGCTGCGGCTGGATACTCGTCGGGAGTGAGCTGGGGCACACCTGACGTAAAGTTGGCGCCGGTCGAACCTGACCGCAGCAGATCGGAAGGGCAGCAGGCGTGACCGTCGACGAAACGGGCTCCGGCGCGGACGGGGACGGCCGGGTGGACCCCGAGCCCGGCCCGGAGTCCGCCGACTCCGGCGAGGACCCGCTCGCGCTGCGCCTCGAAGGGCTCATTCTGGGCGCCGAGCGCCGCTACACCCCCTTCCAGGCCGCCCGCAGCGCGGGCGTCTCCATGGAGCTGGCCTCCCGTTTCTGGCGGGCCATGGGCTTCGCCGACATCGGCCAGGCCAAGGCGCTCACCGAGGCGGACGTCCTCGCCCTGCGGCGGCTGGCAGGCCTGGTGGAGGCGGGGCTGCTCAGCGAGGCCATGGCCGTGCAGGTGGCGCGGTCCACCGGGCAGACCACCGCCCGGTTGGCCGAGTGGCAGATCGACAGCTTCCTGGAGGGTCTGACCGAGCCTCCGGAGCCCGGGATGACACGCACCGAGGTGACGTATCCCATCGTCGAGCTGCTCCTGCCCGAGCTTCAGGAGTTCCTCGTCTACGTCTGGCGGCGCCAGCTCGCCGCCTCGGCCGGCCGGGTCGTCCAGGCCGGTGACGACGAGGAGATGGTGGACCGTCGGCTCGCCGTCGGCTTCGCCGACCTGGTCGGCTTCACCCGGCTGACCCGCCGGATGGAGGAGGAGGAGCTCGGCGAGCTGGTCGAGGCCTTCGAGACCACCGCCGCCGACCTGGTCGCCGCACGCGGCGGACGGCTGATCAAGACCCTCGGCGACGAGGTGCTCTACGCCGCCGACGACGCCGGTACTGCGGCCGAGATCGCGCTGCGCCTCATCGAGACCATGGCGAACGACGAGACCATGCCGGAACTGCGCGTCGGCATCGCCTTCGGCACGGTGACCACCCGGATGGGCGATGTCTTCGGTACGACCGTGAACCTGGCCTCCCGGCTCACCTCGATAGCCCCCAAGGACGCCGTCCTCGTCGACAGCGCCTTCGCGGAGGAACTGACCCGCACCCGGGACGCCCCGGCTTCGGAGACGGTGGCGGCGGAGGAGGCCGCCGCGGCGGAGAAGGAGGGCGAGCAGCCGCCGGCGTACCGCTTCGCGCTCCAGCCGATGTGGCAGCGGCCGGTGCGCGGTCTCGGCGTGGTCGAGCCGTGGCTGCTCACGCGGCGGGGCGGCGGGGAGTCGTAGGACCCCCCTCCCGGTAGCCGGTAGCCGGCCCGTCAGCCGGTCGTCGTACCGTCACGGCCCCTCCGGGGCTCACGAGCCCCGGCATGCACCAGCCTCCCCGCGGCGCACACCAGGTCTTTCCCCGCGCGGGCCCGCCTGCGATGATCGGACGGTCGGCTGTTAACACGCGTTAACCGGAGGGTGTCATGAGCGAGGAGCGGTTCGGAGAGTTCGTCCTGGTGCGGCGGCACGGGGACGGGCATGTCGCGGAACTCGCGCTCGACCGGCCGAAGGCCATGAACGCCGTCTCGACCGCGATGGCCCGGTCCGTCGGCGCGGCGTGCGCGGCGCTGGGCGAGGACCGGAGCGTACGGGTGGTGGTGCTGACCTCGACCCACGAGCGGGCGTTCTGCGTCGGGGCCGACCTGAAGGAGCGCAACTCCTTCTCCGACGCCGACCTGCTGCGCCAGCGGCCCGTGACGCGGGCGGCGTACACCGCGGTGCTGGAGCTGCCGGTGCCGACGGTCGCGGCCGTGCACGGGTTCGCGCTGGGGGGCGGGTTCGAGCTGGCGTTGTCGTGCGACGTGATCGTGGCCGACCCCACGGCGGTGGTGGGGCTGCCCGAGGTGTCCGTCGGGGTGATTCCGGGCGGCGGCGGTACGCAGCTGCTGCCGCGGCGGGTCGGGGCGGCGCGCGCCGCCGAGCTGGTGTTCACGGCGCGGCGGGTGGCGGCGGTGGAGGCCCGCGAGCTGGGGCTGGTGGACCAGCTCGTGGAGGAGGGGCGGGACCGGGAGGAGGCGCTGGACCTCGCCTCCCGGATGGCCGCGAACTCGCCCGTGGGACTGCGGGCGGCCAAGCGGGCGCTGCGGCTGGGGCACGGTCTCGACCTGCGGGCCGGCCTGGAGGTCGAGGACGCGGCGTGGCGGTCGGTGGCGTTCTCGGGGGACCGGGCGGAGGGGGTGGCGGCGTTCAACGAGAAGCGGGCGCCGCGATGGCCGGGCGAGTGAGCCGGCCGTGCGCGAGTGGGTCGGCGGTGCGCGAGTGAGCCGGCTCTGCGGTGCGGGTGGGCGGCCGACGACCCGCCCTGCGTCGGGCCGCATGGTCGGGAACGCCCCCGTTCGCCCTGCTTGAATCACGTTTCGCCGTGCATCTCCCTAGCCTGGAGTGATGGGTGACGACAGGCGGCTCGCGGCCGTGGTGGCACTGGCGCAGGGCATGGCCGCCGCGCACAGCTCGCGTGAGGCATGGCGGGCGGCGGCCGTCGGTGCCTGCCTGGCGCTGGGCGGCAGCTTCGCCGCGCTGTCGGTGTGGGAGCGCGAGCTGGGCCGGCTCAGGGTCCTGGTGAACATCGGACGGCTGGCCGAGGGCGAGGAGGAGTTCCCGGAGGACGAGTCCTATCCGGTGCACCAGTTCGCGGAGATCACCGAGTTCCTGCACGAGCGGTGGGCCGGTGGCGGTGAGCCCGACGCCTGGGTCGAGACGGCCGAGGGGCCCGCCGCCGGGCGTCCCGGATACGTCCATCAGCGCGTCGCCGCCCTGCGCCGCCGGGGGCGCGGCTGCTGTGTGGTCGCGCCGATCGTGCTGCACGGCCGCGCCTGGGGCGAGCTGTACGTGGCCCGTCCGGTGGGGGAGCGCGTCTTCGAGCGGGCCGACGCCGACTTCGCCACCGTACTGGCCTCGGTCGTCGCCGCCGGGATCGCGCAGACCGAGCGGCTGGAGGAGGTCCGGCGGCTCGCGTTCACCGACGCGCTCACCGGGCTGGCCAACCGCCGTGCCGTCGACTCCGCACTGGACGAGGCCGTCGAGCGGCACCGCAGGGAGGACGTCGTCGTCAGTCTCGCCGTATGCGATCTGAACGGCCTCAAGCGGGTGAACGACACGCACGGGCACGCCGTCGGCGACCGGCTCCTGGAGCGTTTCGGGTCGGTGCTGTCGCTGTGCGGGGCGATGCTGCCGGGGGCGCTCGCGGCGCGGCTCGGCGGGGACGAGTTCTGCCTGCTCGCGGTCGGGCCGTCCGCCGACGCGGTGGTCGAGGCGGCCGAGGAGCTGTGCCGCAGGGCGGCCGAGCTGGAGCTCGGGGACGGTGTGGCCTGCGGGGTCGCCTCCACGGAGGACCCCGTCGGGCCCGTCCGCTCCGCCCGCCGGCTGTTCCGGCTCGCCGACGCCGCCCAGTACCGCGCCAAGGCCGAGCGGTCGGCCGGACCGGTCGTCGCCGGCCGCGAGGGGCCCGACGACCCCGTCGTACGGCTCGCGGACGAGCCCTCCCGGGAGGAGGACGGGGAGCGCAGGCGGTTCCGCGGGCGGCACTCGCCGTGACGCCGCTGCCGGTAAGGGGCGCTCCTGGCGTCCGATCGTGACCCACCCCCTCGTGACATCGTTGAATTCACTGCGTACGCTCCTGAATATGGATATGCACACTGTGATGGTGGGGACGTCCGGGGTCACCGCGTCCGACGTCCTCGCCGTGGCGCGGGCCGGTGCCCGGGTCGAGCTCTCCGGCGAGGCGGTGGCCGCCCTGGGCGCGGCCCGCGACATCGTGGACGCGCTGGCCGCGAAGCCGGAGCCCGTGTACGGCGTGAGCACCGGCTTCGGCGCCCTGGCCACCCGGCACATCAGCCCGGAGCTGCGGGCGCGGTTGCAGCGCAACATCGTCCGCTCGCACGCCGCCGGGATGGGTCCGCGCGTCGAGCGCGAGGTGGTCCGCGCGCTGATGTTCCTGCGGCTGAAGACCGTCTGCTCCGGGCGCACCGGCGTCCGCGCCGAGGTCGCGCAGACCATGGCCGACGTGCTGAACGCCCGGATCACCCCGGTCGTGCACGAGTACGGCTCCCTCGGCTGCTCCGGCGACCTCGCCCCGCTGTCGCACTGCGCGCTCACCCTCATGGGCGAGGGGGACGCCGAGGGCCCCGACGGCACCGTACGGCCGGCCGGTGAGCTGCTCGCCGAGCACGGGATCGCCCCGGTCGAGCTGCGTGAGAAGGAGGGGCTCGCCCTCCTCAACGGCACCGACGGCATGCTCGGCATGCTGGTCATGGCCCTCGCCGACCTCGACACCCTCTACAAGTCGGCCGACGTCACCGCCGCGCTGACCATGGAGGCCCTGCTCGGCACCGACCGCGTGCTCGCCCCCGAGCTGCACGCCATCCGCCCGCATCCGGGGCAGGCCGCCAGCGCCGCCAACATGGCCGCCGTACTCAAGGGCTCGGGCCTCACCGGACACCACCAGGACGACGCCCCCCGCGTCCAGGACGCCTACTCGGTGCGCTGCGCACCGCAGGTCGCCGGCGCCGGACGCGACACGATGGCCCACGCGGGTCTCGTCGCCGAGCGCGAGCTGGCCGCAGCCGTGGACAACCCGGTCGTCCTGCCTGGGGGTACCTCCCAGGCTTTCGGCACTGGGGGAGGCCGCGTGGAGTCCAACGGCAACTTCCACGGCGCCCCGGTCGCCTACGTCCTGGACTTCCTCGCCGTCGCCGTCGCGGACCTCGGCTCCATCGCCGAGCGGCGCACCGACCGGCTCCTCGACAAGAACCGCAGCCACGGCCTGCCGCCGTTCCTCGCGGACGACGCCGGCGTCGACTCCGGTCTGATGATCGCCCAGTACACGCAGGCCGCCCTGGTCAGCGAGTTGAAGCGGCTGGCCGTACCGGCCTCCGCGGATTCGATCCCGTCCTCCGCGATGCAGGAGGACCACGTGTCGATGGGCTGGTCGGCGGCGCGCAAACTGCGCACGGCCGTCGACAATCTCACCCGCGTGATCGCCGTCGAGCTGTATGCCGCCACGCGCGCGATCGAACTCCGCGAGGGCCTCACCCCCGCCCCGGCCTCGCAGGCCGTCATCGACGCCGTACGGGCGGCCGGGGTCGAGGGTCCCGGGCCGGACCGCTACCTGGCGCCCGACCTCGCCGCGGCGGACGCGTTCGTGCGCGCCGGGCACCTGGTCGCGGCGGCGGAGACGGTCACGGGGCCGCTGCGCTAGCGGCCGGCGAAGACAGAGGGGTCCCGTCGGGAGGACGGGGCCCCTCTGAGCTGCGCCGAGCGGCGAACGGTCAAAAAAGCCAAAAGAACGTCAAGAGCTATTAAAAACCGATGCGTTCCCGGCGCACCGAATACCCGACGAAGCTGACTCCGAGACCGAGGCAGAGGGCGCCGCCGACGACGTACGGCGTGCTGTCGAAGCTTCCGGTGTCGGCCAGGCGGGTCGTGCCCTCACCGGTGGCCACCGTGTCCGTGGACGCGGCTCTGGCCTGCTCGGTGACCTGCGGAGACGGGCTCGCGGAGGCGGACTTGAGCACCGGTGTCTCGGGTGTCGCGTTCGCGGACGGGACGAACCACATGGCGCACAGCAGGCCGCCTGCGGCGGCGGCGGTCAGCAACGGACGGCGAGCGGATGACACGGAATATCGATCCCCTTGTGGCGCTGGCGAATTGGCCGTGTGGGCAGATGTTAGTGAAAGTCGCGGGTCACAGGAAAGTCACGGGAGGGGTCGGCCTTACGCTCCGGGCATGAGTACTCCAGAGACATCACGTTTTGTACGGATTCGCGTCGAGCTCGTTCTCGCGGTCGACGACGAGGAGGCCGTCACCGGAGCCGCGCTGCAGTCGCTCGCCGACGACACCGACCTCGCCGAAGCGGAACGGGCCGACGCCGAACGCGCCGTGACGGAGGACACCGCCGAGGCGCTGGCCCATCTCGTGGACCCGTTCGACCTGGTCGCCGAGGTGCCCGGGGTCGAGCTCCAGCAGGCCTCCTGGAGCAGCGAGCTGGTCGACTACGACCCCGATTCGCCCGAGTGGGACCTCGACGAGGATGATGGCGACGAGAACGACCCGGAAGACGAGGAAATGACGGTCGGCTGACGCGGTGTGGGGAAATACGTGACCCCGGGCGGCAACCACCGCCCGGGGTTTCGTCGTCTCAAGGGGCGCACCGACCGACCCCCGCATCGCCCCCCGCCTCCCGCGGCAAACGTGGTATGCCCCACACATGCGAGCGATGTGGAACGGGACGAACCGGTCGTAGCGTTGAAGGTTATTGACGGGGAATCTCGGGGTTTCCGGATCGGCGACGATGGAGAAGCGTGTGATGACGGACGGTAAGCGGCGCAAGGGCCTGGTGGCCGCGTCCGCACTGCTCGGCGGTGTGCTGGTGCTCTCGGCATGTTCCAGTAGCGACGCCGACACCTCCGGGGGTGGGGACGGGAAGACCTCGCAGGCCGAGGCCGACAGGGCGGCGGCCAAGAAGGCCTCCGAGGCCCAGATCAAGATCACGCCCGGGGACAACTCGGACAACGCCTCCATCAACAACTCCGCCGGCGTCACCGTGAGCAAGGGCACGCTCACGGAGGTGAAGATGACCGCCACCGACGGCACCGAGGTCAGTGGTGAGATATCCGCCGACAAGACCAGCTGGAAGCCCAGCGGGCAGCTCGAGCGCGCCACCACCTACAAGCTGACGGCGACCGCGACGGACTCCGAGGGCCGCGCCGCCCACGAGAACTCCTCGTTCACCACGGTCTCCCAGAAGAACAGCTTCATCGGCACCTTCACCCCGGACGACGGCAAGACCGTCGGCGTCGGCATGCCGGTGTCGATCAACTTCGACAAGGCGATCACCAACAAGGCCGCCGTCCAGAAGGGCATCACGGTCAACACGACCAGCGGCCAGGAGGTCTCCTGCCACTGGTTCAGCACCCAGCGCATGGACTGCCGCCCCGAGGACTACTGGCAGGAGAACTCGACCGTCACCCTCAAGCTGGCGCTCGACGGAGTCGAGGGCGCCGAGGGCGTCTACGGCGTCCAGCAGAAGTCGGTCAGCTTCAAGATCGGCCGCAACCAGGTCTCGTACGTCGACGCGAAGACCAAGCAGATGAAGATCACGCGGAACGGCAAGACCGTCAAGACGATCCCGATCTCCGCCGGCTCCCCCGAGAACAAGACCTACGAAGGCCAGATGGTGATCTCCGAGAAGTACAAGGAGACCCGGATGGACGGCTCGACGGTCGGCTTCACCGACGACGACGGCAAGGGCGAGTACGACATCAAGGACGTGCCCCACGCCATGCGTCTGAGCACCTCCGGCACCTTCATCCACGGCAACTACTGGGGCAAGGGCATCTTCGGCCAGGCCAACACCAGCCACGGCTGCGTGGGCCTGGCCGACACCCAGGGCGCCGACGACCCGAACACGCCGGGCGCCTGGTTCTACAACAACTCCATGATCGGTGACGTGGTCGTCGTCCAGAACACCGGCGACAAGACCATCGCCCCGGACAACGGCCTCAACGGCTGGAACATGGACTGGGCCCAGTGGAAGGCGGGTTCGGCCATCTGACGCCGAACTCCCCGTCGCCCTGCGGCACTTCCGCCGGACGCCCGCCACCCCTCACCGGGGAGGCGGGCGTCCGGCGTCACGTCGACGACAGCGAAGCCGCCGCGTCCGTCCCCCAGCTCGCCAGCAGCCGCAGGCCCTCCGCCGACGGGGAGCCCGGCTCCGCGTGGTACGTGACGAAGGCCTGCTCGTCGTCGTCGACCAGGCGGAACGTCTCGAAGGACAGGGTCAGGTCACCGACCAGCGGGTGCCGCATCCGCTTGACGCCGTAGCTCTTCTCCTTGACGTCGTGCGTCGCCCACAGCCGCCGGAACTCCTCGCTCTTCACGGAGAGTTCGCCGACCAGCGCGGACAAGCGCGGGTCGTCCGGATGCCGGCCCGCGTCCATGCGCAGGAAACTGACCATGTCGGACGCCTTCTGGTCCCAGTCCACGAACAGGTCGCGGTAGTCCGGGTTCAGGAAGACCAGCCGCGCCCAGTTCCGCTCCTGCGCCGGCAGCCTGCCCCAGTCGCCGAAGAGGGCCGCCGCCATCCGGTTCCAGGCGAGGATCTCCGAGCGCCGGCCGGAGACGTACGCCGGCACCGTGTCGATCGACTCCAGCAGCTGGAGCAGCGCCACCCGCACCGGCTGCTGCGCCCGCGCACCCGCCGACCGCCGCCGCTGCTGCTTGGGCTTCGCCAGATGCGTCAGGTGCGCCTGCTCGGCGTCGGACAGTCTCAGTGCGCGGGCGATCGCGTCGAGGACCTCCGCCGACACGTTCCGTCCGTTGCCCTGCTCCAGGCGTGTGTAGTACGCCACCGACACCCCGGCCAGCTGCGCCAGCTCCTCCCGGCGCAGCCCCGGCACCCGGCGGTGCCGCCCGAACGACGGCAGCCCCACGTCCTGGGGCTTCAGCCGGGCCCGCCGGGTGCGAAGGAACTCGCTCAGTTCGGCACGCCGGTCCAGCTGTCCATCCATACCCTCCAGTATCGCCGGTCGTATTCCCGGTCGTACGCCCCGGAGCCTGTCCCCGCCAGTGGTACGCACACTGGTCGTAGGCAAAGCCGTGGTCTGGGTGGATGTCCGGATCGGAGGCAGGCTGGAGGCCATACCCACACCGCTGTCACGAGGATTCCGGAGACCCGGCATGACCACTGTCGCCGCATACGCCGCACCCGCCGCCAAGGCACCGCTGGAGCGGACCACCATCGAGCGGCGTGAGGTGCGCGAGCACGACGTCCTGATCGACATCAAGTTCGCCGGCATCTGCCACTCCGACATCCACCAGGTGCAGGAGGGCTGGGGCGAGGCCATCTTCCCGATGGTCCCCGGCCACGAGATCGCGGGCATCGTCTCCGAGGTCGGCCCCGGCGTCACCAAGTACGCCGTCGGCGACCGGGTGGGCGTGGGCTGCATGGTCGACTCCTGCGGAGAGTGCGACAACTGCGCGGCTGGCCAGGAGCAGTACTGCGCCGCCGGCAACATCGGGACCTACAACGCCGTGGGCAAGGACGGGGAGCCCACCTACGGGGGCTACTCGGAGAAGATCGTCGTCGACGAGAACTTCGTCCTCGGCATCCCCGAGGGCATCGCCCTGGACGAGGCCGCGCCCCTGCTGTGCGCCGGCATCACCACCTACTCCCCGCTCAGGCACTGGAACGCCGGTCCCGGCAAGAAGGTCGCCGTCGTCGGCATGGGCGGCCTCGGCCACATGGGCGTCAAGCTCGCGCACGCCATGGGCGCGGAGGTGACCGTGCTGTCGCAGTCGCTGCGCAAGCGGGAGGACGGCCTGAAGCTGGGCGCCGACCACTACTACGCCACCAGCGACCCGGCCACCTTCGAGCAGCTGGCCGGCACCTTCGACCTGATCGTCTCGACGGTCTCGGCCCCGCTCGACTTCGGCGCCTACCTGGGCCTGCTGAAGACGGACGGCGCCCTGGTGAACGTCGGCGCACCCGAGGAGCCGGTCTCCCTCAACCTCTTCTCGCTGCTCGGCGGCCGCAAGACCCTCGCCGGGTCCATGATCGGCGGCATCCGGGAGACCCAGGAGATGCTGGACTTCTGCGCCGAGCACGGCATCGGAGCCGAGATCGAGCTGGTCGCCGCGTCCGAGGTCAACGAGGCGTACGAGCGGGTCCAGGCGAGCGACGTGCGCTACCGCTTCGTGATCGACACGGCGACGATCTGACCGGCCGGGAAATCTTTTTTCGATTTCCTCTCCCTCGGCTGTCACACGGCCGCGCCGCCCCGGGTCATACCGCCGTAGACACACACGGCGGACGCCCGGACGGGCAGGAACCAGGAAACAGGAACCCGTCCGTCCGGGCGCCAGGACCCCGGGAGCAGTCATGACGTACCCCTCGTACCCCTCGTCCCCCACCACCCCCCTCCTGGTCACCGGCAGTACGGGCACCCTGGGCGGCCACGTCGTCCCGCTGCTGCGGGCGGCCGGCCACGAGGTACGGGTCCTCACCCGGCGACCCCGCCCCGCCGAGGACGGCGTCACGTACGTCACCGGCGACCTGCTCACCGGCGAGGGCGTCGAGGCCGCCGTCGACGGCGTGCACACCGTCCTGCACCTGGCGGGCGGCCCGAAGGGCGACGACGAGGCGACCCGCACGCTGGTGCGCGCCGCCTCGCAGGCGGACGTACGGCACCTCGTGTACATCTCGGTGGTGGGCGCGGACAGCGTCCCGCTGGCGTGGCTGCGCACCAAGCTGGACTCGGAGCGGGCGATCGCCGACTCGGGCATCGCGTGGACGGTGCTGCGGGCGGCCCAGTTCCACGAGCTGACCCTGACGATGATCGAGAAGATGGCCAAGCTGCCGGTCCTCCCCGTCCCGGGCGGACTGCGCCTCCAGCCGGTCGACTCCCGCGAGGTCGCCGCCCGTCTGGCCGAGCTGACCCTCGCGGCACCCGCCGGCCGGGTCCCCGACATGACCGGCCCCGAGGTCCACGACCTGGCCGCCCTGGCCGGCCCGTACCTCGCCCTGCACGCGCGGCGCCGGCGCCCGCACCTGCCGGTCCGCGTCCCCGGGAAGGCCGGCCGCGCCTACCGCGCGGGGGCGAACCTCACGCTGGAGGGTGCGTGCGTGGGCCGGCGGACGTGGGAGGAGTTCCTGTCGGAGCGGGCCGGGCGCGGGACGGTGACGGCTGCCGCGCCCCGCGCGTGAGCCCGGCGTTCAGCGGCGCCGCAGTGACGCGTCCAGCAGCGCGGGCGGGGTGTCGAACTTCTCGTGCGCGGCCAGGTCGGTCCCGGGAGCGACGATGGAGTCGATCGCGTCGAGTACGTCGGCGGGGAGCACGGTGTCGGCGGCGGCGAGCTGCGAGCGCAGGTGGTCCAGGGTGCGGGGGCCGATGAGCGCGCTGGTCACGGCGGGGTGCGCGGTCACGAAGCCGAGCGCCAGCTGGATCATGGTCAGGCCGGCCCCGTCGGCGACCTCGGCCAACCGCTCGACGGCGTCGAGCCTGGCCCGGTTGGCGGGCAGGGAGGTGTCGAAGCGCTCCGGCATGAACGCCGAGCGGTGGGTGGCGACCTCCCGGCCCGCGCGTACCGCCCCGGACAGCCAGCCCGAGGCCAGCGGGCTCCACACCAGCACACCGAGCCCGTACCGCTCGGTCACGGGCAGTACGCCGGTCTCGATGCCGCGTTGCAGGATCGAGTAGCTGGGCTGCTCGGTGACGTAACGGCCCAGGCGCTGCTCGCGGGCGGCCCACTGGGCTTCCACGATCCGGTACGCGGGGAAGGTCGAGGAGCCGAAGTAGCGGATCTTCCCGGCCCGTTGCAGGTCGGTCAGGGCCGCGAGCGTCTCCTCGTCGCTGGTGGCCGGGTCCCACCGGTGGATCTGATAGAGGTCGACGTGGTCGACACCGAGGCGGCGCAGGCTGTTGTCCAGCTCGGTGACCAGCCAGCGGCGCGAGGCGCCCCGGTGGTTGCGCTCCTCGTCCATCGGCATGCCCGCCTTGGTGGCCAGCACGATGTCGTCGCGGCGGCCCGCGATGGCCTTGCCGACCATCTCCTCCGACTCGCCGGCGCCGTACATGTCGGCCGTGTCGATGAGGTTGACCCCGGCCTCCAGGGCCGCGTCGACGATGGCGGTGGCCTCGTCCTGGGTGGTGCGTCCGATGCTGCCGAAGTTCATGGCGCCGAGGGCCAGGGAGCTGACCTGTACGCCGGTGCGGCCCAGGGTGCGGTACTGCATGACGGTGTTCCTCCGGTGTGGTGGGGCGGGGTGCGGGCGCGTCGATGGGGCGTGGCGAGAGGGGAACGACAGGCACGACAGGTCCATGCCAATGCGGCACGGGCAAGGCTTGGTGGCCGGCCCCGCACTCTGGCATCATGACCAAGTGGAACCTTGTCCCGTTTGATGGTGGCGACGATACGGAACGGTGTCCCGTTTAGCAACCCCGGGTGGCGGAGGAACGACGTGGTGCAGGAGCAGGACGGCGACGAGGCCGCGGAGCGAGCGGCCCGGCCCAAGCGGGCGGACGCCCGGCGCAACCAGAAGACACTGCTCGACGCGGCCGCCGCGGTCTTCGTCGCGTCCGGCGTGGAAGCGCCGGTGCGGGACATCGCGGCCCGGGCCGGCGTCGGTACGGCCACGATCTACCGCCACTTCCCGACGCGGGCGGACCTCATCATCGGCGTCTACCGGCACCAGGTGGAGTCCTGCGCCGAGGCGGGCCCGGCGCTCCTGGCGAGCAGCCGGACCCCGTACGCCGCACTGGGCGGGTGGATCGACCTCTTCGTCGACTTCCTGGTCACCAAACACGGACTCGCCGCCGTCCTGCAGTCCGACAACGCCGGCTTCGAGACGCTGCACGCGTACTTCCTCGACCGTCTCGTACCGGTGTGCGCCCAGCTCCTCGACGCCGCGACCGCCTCCGGCGAGATCCGGTCCGACCTGTCCGCCCTCGAACTCATGCGCGGCGTCGGCAACCTCTGCATCGGCGCGGAGAGCGACCCCCGCTACGACGCGCGCCGCCTGGTCGAGCTCCTCGTCGCGGGGCTGCGCCGACAGGACTGACCGCGCAGGCCGACGCCCCTCGGCTGTCAGTGGTGGCAACTAGATTCCGGGTATGAAGAGTTGGATCGACAGTCGGCTCGGGGGCGCGTACCCGGGCCATGAGGTGAATCTCGTCTTCGTCCGAGGGCTGGCCGCCGACGCCGTCGCCCAAGGGCTCGGCGGGTTGCGGCGTCAGGTGCTGGAGACGGGGGTGGCGGGCGAGTGGACCTGGGCGATGCACGACTCCTTCGCCCCGGAGGCCAACGACTACGACACCGCGGACTACCGGCCGCTGTGCGAGGGCGGCGGCGAGGCGGTGGTGTTCATGGTGGAGCCGTGCAGCGCCAAGGCCCACTCGCCCGACTTCACGTACTACCGGGACGGCCGGTGCGTACTGCACTTCAGCTTCGAGGATGTGGGCCAGCGGGTGGGGGACAACCCCGACCACCTGTCCGCCGAGCTGCTGGAAGCAGGCCTGATAGGCCCGGACGCGTACTGCGAGCTGGCGGACGAGGACGACGGACACGACTGCTTCGAACATCTCGATGACCATGACGACCGCCTGGTGCGGGCGATAGCGTCTGCCTTCGGCCTGCCGTCGCCGCCGCTGGCCGAAGAGGTGGCGGCGGGATGAACCGGCTGCCTCCACACACGTTCGCCACGTTCTGCCGGGGCATGGACACCGGCCTGCTCCAGCGAATCCTGGCGGATTCGGGACGACCGGCACGGGCCGTGGGCGACGGCGGCGGCTGGGGGTGGGTGCTCCAGGACGCCGTAGCGGCGCCGAACGGGCAGGGCCCGGAGGAACTGGCCAGGGACATCACCGGCTACCGCTTCGTGGAACTGGTGGGACGCGGTGCGGAGACCGTGTTCCTGGCGTCCACGCCGGCGTGCGAGTGCCCGCACGGCCAGGACTACCTGGTCCCGCACTGCCCCCGGCACCCGTTCCAGTTCGCCTACCACCGCGGCGGCTTCGAGCAGTCGTACTTCAACCTGGGCGCCCGCAGGGAATCGCGCCGGGGAGGCGCGATGCCGGACCTTCTGCTCCGGGAGCTCCTGGCGGCGGGCGTGGTGGGCAGGGAAACACCGGAGCCGGGCTTCAACGAGGACGGCGCGGTGACGATGGAGCTTATCGCCCGCCACTTCGGCCTTCCCACGCCGCCGTCGCAGGAGCGGCGGGGGACTGAGGATCGGTAGCCGGATGCCGCCAGGGGTGCCGCCGTAAGGGGATTTCACAACGGCGTGGCGCACGGCCGTAGGACCATGAGCGAGCCTTCCAGGGTCGCCGCCATGGCGAAGGGGAACCGGTCGACCTCGAGGCAGAGCGCGACGTCATCGGGGTGGACTCCTTGGCGCACACCCTCGGCCAACTCGGCGGCGGCGCGCGACTCGGCGGCGCGGCGGAGGAACTCGGCGGCATCCGTCCCGGCTCCGGCCGCTCTCCGGGCGATGTACTGAGCGCACGCCAGATCCTCATCGGCCCGCCCGTCGTCGCCGGTGACCACGAACGTGACGCTGTCGCACTCGCGCGTCCGCAGGAGCCGGGCCGTTGCCTCCGCCACCACGAAGCCGGCGCACAGCACCAGCGACGCCTCCTTGACCGCGAGGGCACCGACCGTGCCCGCCGTGGTCTTCTGCACCACGGTCCGTCCGCCAAGATCAGCGGACCGCAGCAGCCCAGGCGAGTTGACCAGGTCGAAGCCGGGCGCGGGCGGACCGTCCTTGAGTGCCACCCAGTCCGGGTGGGAAGCCTTGAGGGCCAGCGCCTCGTCGAGCGACCCGGCAAGAACGATCTTCTCCGCCCCTCGGGCAAAGGCCCAGGCGGCCACGGTGAAAGCCCGCATGACATCGACCACGACCGCCACGGACGGGGCTTCGGCCAGCTCAGGGATGCCAAGAAAGCGAGTGTCCATCTCCATACGGCGCTCCGTCATGTCATCCGCTCAGGTGGGCGAGGAGATCGTCTCCGGCCGGATAGGGGCGTTCCGCGGGCAGCAGCCGGGCGGCAGAGTCCAGTTCACCGGCACTGACCAGGGCATGGATCTCGTGTGCGAGAGGGGTCACGTCGCTGATGGCGACCGTCCACTCGTCCGCGTAGCGACGCGCGGCCTCGCCGGAGAGGCCAAGCTGCAGGGAGCGGTAGGGCAAGGGCCGCAGGCGCAGGTCCCGCTCGGGATCCCACTGCACACGAGTGGGCGCCCGCCTCAACTGACGCTGCCAGGCGGCTCGGTCGGGGTGCGTCCCTCGGACGTAGCTCGACAGACACGCCCGGCGCAACGCCCACTCGAACCCGTCGCGGCTGATCTCGACCGCGAGAACGGTCTCCTGCCCGGCCTTCGCCCCCCAGCCGCAGCGGTACATCATCCACAGGAACGACGGCTTGATCCACGTCATCCTGTCCCGTTTCCAGGCGGCGGGGAAACGGCCCTCGCGGGCGGCGGGCGCCCCGATGCCCGGGGAGTACGCCTGGTAGACGGTGATCGTGGACTCCGCGTAGGTCGCGCGGATCCCGCGTCGGGGTTCTTCCATGACGTACAGCGTGGGGTCGGCCGGCCCGGGACACCACCGGTTTTCGCTCGCCGCCCGCCGAGGCGGAGGCGGAGAAACCGCCTCTCACCGGTGTCGGAGGCCGGCCGGACGGGGTGGAGTGTCCGTCACCGCGGACCGGTGCCTACAGCGCGTCGAACAGAGGGACGATGCGGACGACGATGACCAGCGGGTCCCGCGGTGCCACGAGGAAGTAGAACCACCCACCGGCGGCGTCCATCCGTCGTAGGCCGCCTGGACGCGGACCGTTGCCCGGGTCGCTGATGTCGATGCCCGTACTCGCGAGATCGACGAGCTGGCCGGCCAGACGTTCCGCTTCCGCCACGACATGCGCCGGGATGCCTCCTGCCACGTGATCGTGGTCGGGGTCGTACTCCCATCACCACTCCATGATCATCGAGAGGGGAGTCCGACTGCGGCGTGGGCTTGGTCGAGGATGCGGCCGATCTCGGAGGCGGCCTGTCGCGCATGGGCGGCGTCGCCCGGCTCGGCGCCGTCCTCCCAGTGGTGGAAGGCTGCCGCCAGGGCGGGCTGACGCTGGATGTGGACGTAGACGGCCCACTGGGCGATGAACCGTTGCAGGGGCGCCAGATCCGAGCCCTGCCGGGACTGGTCCGCCGCCTGGTCCAGCTCACGCGTGAACGCCGTCAGCGCGGCCGGCGCGATCTGCCTGATGGCTTGACGCAGAGCGGCGACCGTGGCGGGGGCTGGGGGATGAGCGGTTGCCCGGCAGCCGTGGTGGTCATTGCTACTCCCATGGGCGCGAGTCTGATCCCACACCTCAGGGTGTCCGGCGTGAGGGCTGGCCCACCGCTCGAACGGGTGAGCAGAACCGATACGTCCGTCCCACCCTTTGGACAGGGCGGGCCCGGAATCGTTCGGGCCCCTCGCGCGTTGACCAGAGCGGGCGTCAGACATCGGCGGTGTGCGAGCCGAGCAGCCCGAAGGACCTGGCTGAGAGATTTTGGAGGGCCGTGATGGCTGCGCAGACGCAGAGGGCCGTGCTTGCGGGCGGATGCTTCTGGGGGATGGAGGAGCTGGTCCGCCGGCTCCCGGGCGTGACCGCGACCCGGGTCGGATACACCGGGGGCGACGTGCCGAACGCGACGTACCGCGACCACGGCACGCACGCCGAGGCCATCGAGATCCTCTTCGACCCCGAGAAGACCGATTTCCGCGCCCTCCTGGAGTTCTTCTTCCAGATCCACGACCCGAGCACCAAGAACCGCCAGGGCAACGACATCGGCCTCAGCTACCGCTCGGCGATCTACTACGTGGACGACGAGCAGAAGCGGATCGCCGAGGACACCATCGCGGACGTGGACGCCTCCGGTCTGTGGCCGGGCAAGGTCGTCACCGAGGTGGAGCCGGTCGGCCCCTTCTGGGAGGCCGAGCCCGAGCACCAGGACTACCTGCAGCGCTACCCGGACGGCTACACCTGCCACTTCCCGCGCCCGGGATGGCGGCTGCCCGCCCGCGCCGAGAGCTGACCGGCGGGCGGCCCGGTCGGAAGTCCGCCGGGCCGTCCGTCGTACGGGTGTCAGTGCGGCAGTGTCGCCGGGCTGCCGCCGTTCGCCTCGTAGCCCGCCACCGCCATGGCACGGTAGACGGCGAACTCGCCCGCCGGGTCCGGCGACATGGTCCAGGGCAGGGCGCCGACGTGGCCGTCGATGAGTATCAGCTGGTTCATGGCCTCGGCCCAGCGCTCGCCGCGGACCAGGAAGAAGACCAGCAGGTGGCGCACGTGTGCCTGCATCGGGTCGTCGGGGCGGGCGGAGTGCACCGCGTGCAGGGCGCCGTGCACCGCCTTGGTGACGACCTCGCTCTGGTGGAAGCCCCTGACCAGCGTGATCTCGGGCAGGTGCTCGAAGACGGCGAAGAGCGGCATCGCCGCGAGCAGGGAGCCCTGCGGCGCGCGGGCCGCCGCCGCCTCCGCGAAGGCGTACGCCAGGTCGCGGGAGCCGTGCCACTTCTCGCACCAGTAGTGCAGGGCGGCCAGGTGGGCGCCCATGTGGTTCGGAGCGCGGTCCAGGATCTTCAGCCAGAGCTGCTCGAAGTCCTCACGCGGGTAGGCGAGCCCGCGCGCGACCGAGAGCTCGATGATGTACGGGATCGGGTCGCCGGGGGCGAGCAGTGCCGCCTCTCCGCACGCCGCCTTCGCCTCCTCCATGATGATCCGGAAGTCGTCCGTGCCCGGCGTCGCCGTCCGCCACGCCTGCTGCACCAGGAACTCCGCGTGCACGGCCGCGCCGCCCGCGTCCTTGGGGGCCTCGGCCCGCCACACCCGCAGCCACTGCCCGCCCGGCGACTCCCCGGCACCGCCGGGCCGCTGCCGCAGCTCCAGCGACGCGGCGCCCGCGAAGGCCTGCACACGCTGCCAGCGCCGCTCGCCCCGCGCCTCCGTGCCGGCGAGGAGCTGCTGGGCCCCCCGGTAGTCCTGTGTGCGCTGCACCAGGTCCAGGACGTCCAGCAGGTCCTGGTCGGGGCCGGGCATGCGGATGTCCAGCTCCTCCTCACGGGCGAAGCCGTAGTTCGCGGGGTCCGCCGCGTCCGGGTGGCCGGCGGGTACCAGACCGACCGCGCTCCGCCGGCGCCGCAGAACGGGAAGCAGCACGAAGCCCAGCATGACCAGCGCTATCAGGACCCAGAGAATCTCCATGTCTCAAGCGAACCAGACGCCGCCGACAATTGGCCAACCTGTCCCCCCGCCCTGTGGAAAACGCGCGGAGTCGTCCACGCCGCTACCCTCGGTGCCCATGAGCGACAGGCACATCAGTCAGCACTTCGAGACGCTCGCGATTCACGCGGGCAACACCGCCGACCCCCGGACCGGCGCGGTGGTCCCGCCGATCTACCAGGTGTCGACGTACAAGCAGGACGGCGTCGGCGGGCTGCGCGGCGGGTACGAGTACAGCCGCAGCGCCAACCCGACCCGTACGGCCCTGGAGGAGAACCTCGCCGCCCTGGAGGGCGGCCGTCGCGGCCTCGCGTTCGCGTCCGGACTGGCGGCCGAGGACTGCCTGTTGCGTACGCTGCTGCGCCCCGGCGACCACGTGGTGATCCCGAACGACGCGTACGGCGGTACCTTCCGGCTCTTCGCCAAGGTCGCCACCCGGTGGGGCGTGGAGTGGTCCGTGGCCGACTCGAGCGACCCCGCCGCCGTGCGGGCCGCGCTGACGCCGAAGACCAAGGCCGTGTGGGTGGAGACGCCCTCCAACCCGCTCCTCGGTATCACCGACATCGCCGCCGTCGCCCAGGTCGCCCGGGACGCCGGCGCCCGGCTCGTCGTCGACAACACCTTCGCCACGCCGTACCTCCAGCAGCCGCTGGCGCTCGGCGCGGACGTCGTCGTGCACTCCCTGACCAAGTACATGGGCGGCCACTCCGACGTCGTCGGCGGCGGGCTGATCGTGGGCGACCAGGAGCTGGGGGAGGAGCTGGCCTTCCACCAGAACGCGATGGGCGCGGTCGCCGGCCCCTTCGACTCCTGGCTGGTGCTGCGCGGCACCAAGACGCTCGCCGTGCGCATGGACCGGCACAGCGAGAACGCCACCAAGGTCGCCGAGATGCTCTCCCGGCACGCGCGCGTGACGAGCGTGCTGTACCCGGGGCTGCCGGAGCACCCCGGGCACGAGGTCGCCGCCAAGCAGATGAAGGCCTTCGGCGGCATGGTGTCCTTCCGCGTCGAGGGCGGTGAGGAGGCGGCCGTCGAGGTCTGCAACCGCGCGAAGGTGTTCACGCTCGGTGAGTCCCTGGGCGGCGTCGAGTCGCTGATCGAGCACCCCGGCCGGATGACGCACGCCTCGGCCGCCGGTTCGGCCCTGGAGGTGCCCGCCGACCTGGTGCGCCTGTCGGTCGGCATCGAGAACGTCGACGACCTGCTCGCTGACCTTCAGCAGGCCCTGGGCTGAGGGCGGTCCGTCCGGGGGCTCACCAGCCTTCCCAGCCCGTCACGGGTGGGGTCGTCTCCGACGGCGGCTCCGCCCAGGGCTGGACGGTCAGCGCCCACACCGTGAACGCCACGGCCGCGGCGCACAGCACCAGCCACATCAGGCGGCGGGCGGCGGTCCTGCGCCGCAGCATGCGGCCGCCCCGGCGCACGGCGTCCGCGTACAGCTCGGGCGGCACCCGCGGCGGCGACTGCTCCATGATCCGTCGTACGGCGGCCTCTCGCTGGAGGCGGTTCACCGGGGCCCGCCCGGGCGCCACGCGCGCGTGGCGATCGCGGTGCGGGCCGTCACGCCGGTCGCCCGGACGGCTGCGGTGCCGGTCGTCGTGCCGGTCGTCGTGTCCGTCATGGCGTCGCCGCCGTTTTCGCTTCCGTCGCCCTCGTTTCCGCCGTCGGTGGCCGGGCCGGTTCGGCGGGCGGGTGGAGCAGGGTGGCCGTCGCCCGGTCGCAGATCGTCCGTACGCGTTCCACGGGCAGGCCCAGCAGGGCGGCGGCCTGCTCCTCGGCGACTCCCTCGTACATCCTGAGCACCAGGACCAGGCGTTCCTGCGGGGCGAGCCCGCCCAGGGGGCCGACGGCGCGCCGTCGGGCCCGGCTCAGGCCGCCGCCGTACCGGTGCCAGGCCTCGCGGGCGAAGCGGGTGGCCAGGTACTCGCGGGCCCGGTCGTACGGGTCCTCCCCGTGCAGCCGGTCCCAGTACGCGTACGTGTGCGCGAGGGAGAGGGCCAGCAGCCGTCGCGCGCTCGGGTTGGCGCCCGGCGGCTCGGCCGTGAGCAGGGTGGCGGCGTGCAGGAGCCGCCCTGCCGCGCCCGCGACGAACGTCTCGAACTCCCGGGCCCGGCGGGCACTGTGGGACGCTTGCCGTTCTCGCACCGCGCCTCCCGACCGGACGGCGACGACCCCCGGGTCTCATATCAGGCCAGGGGCGGCCCACCGGTCAAGAGCCCGGTGCGAACCGCCCCGGAAAGCCCGTGAAAGGTGGCTCAGGAGCCCGACGGCGACTCCTGGCCCGACGACATGCCCGGCGGGGCCATACGGGCGGACAGGGCGCCGTTGAAGCGGGTGAGGAGCGAGCAGAACGCCTCGCGCTCCTCGGGTGCCCAGTCCTGGGTCAGTTCGGCCATGAGCCGACGCCGGGAGGACCGGACCTCTTCCAGCCGCGACACGCCGCGCGGGGACAGCTGGAGCACGACGGCGCGGCCGTCCTCGGGGTGCGAGGTCCGCTTGACGAGCCCGGTGTCGACCAGCGGGGCCACCTGCCGGGTGACCGTCGAGGAATCGATACCCATGCTCGCGGCGAGCGCCTTCACGCCCATCGGACCCTCTTTGTCGAGGCGGTTGAGGAGCAGGTAGGCGGCGCGGTCCATGGAGTTGCGCACCTGCCCGACCCCGCCGAGCCGGGTCTGTTCGGCACGGCGGGCGAAGAGCGCCACCTCGTGCTGGAGCGTCTCGAGAAGACCGGTGTCACCGGCGGTCGTCATGTCCATCGACATTTCAGGCGTTGTGGGCATGGCCGGGGGCTCACTTCGTGGAAGGCTGCTGATTGGGGGACAGGGTACGCGGCCGGGCGGTGAGGCGTACCGGCGCTGCGCAAAGCGGGTCTCGGAGGTTGGTCACAGCGGCCCCGAGCGCTCGCGAACTGCGATGCTGGAGACATGAGCTACAGCACGGCCGCCCTTGTCGGACCCGTCACCCTCGACGACGTGCGAGGAGCCCAGAAAATGCTCTCGGGCGTGGCGCGGGTGACGGCCATGGAGGGCAGCAGGCATCTGTCCCAGCTGGTCGGCGCGCCGGTGCACCTCAAATGCGAGAACCTCCAGCGGACGGGTTCGTTCAAGCTCCGCGGCGCCTACGTCCGCATCGCCGGGCTGCTGCCCGAGCAGCGGGCCGCGGGGGTGGTCGCGGCGAGCGCGGGCAACCACGCGCAGGGCGTGGCCCTGGCGTCGTCACTGCTCGGTGTGCGGTCGACGGTGTTCATGCCGAAGGGCGCGCCGCTGCCGAAGATCAGCGCGACCCGGGAGTACGGCGCCGAGGTGCGGCTGCACGGACAGGTGGTCGACGAGACGCTGGCCGCCGCGCAGGAGTACGCCGAGCGGACGGGCGCGGTGTTCATCCACCCCTTCGACCACCCCGACGTCATCGCGGGCCAGGGCACGGTCGGGCTGGAGATCCTGGAGCAGTGCCCCGAGGTGCGGACCATCGTGGTCGGCATCGGCGGGGGAGGGCTGGTGGCCGGAACAGCGGTCGCGGTGAAGGCGCTGCGGCCGGACGTGCGGATCGTGGGCGTGCAGGCGGAGGGGGCGGCGGCGTATCCGCCGTCGCTGGCGGCGGGGCGTCCGGTGGCCGTCGAGAATCCCGTGACGATGGCCGACGGCATCAAGGTGGGGCGGCCCGGTGACGTGCCGTTCGGGATCGTCGGCGAGCTGGTGGACGAGGTCCGTACGGTCTCCGAGGACGAGCTGTCCACGGCTCTGCTGCTGTGCCTGGAACGGGCGAAACTGGTCGTGGAGCCGGCCGGAGCGAGCCCGGTGGCGGCGCTGCTGAGCGAGCCGGACGCCTTCGAGGGGCCGGTGGTGGCCGTGCTGTCCGGCGGCAACGTGGACCCGGTGCTGATGCAGGGCGTGCTCCGGCACGGCATGGCCGCGCAGGGCCGCTACCTGGCGGTCCGGCTGCGTCTGACGGACCGGCCCGGCGCCCTGGCCACACTTCTCGGGGTGCTCTCAGCGGTCGACGCCAACGTCCTGGACGTGAGCCACGTCCGGACCGATCCGCGGCTCGGACTCACGGAGGCGGAGGTCGAGCTGCACCTGGAGACGAAGGGCCCGGAGCACTGCGCCGAGGTCGGCCGGGCGCTGCGGGAGGCCGGGTACCCCGTCATCGGCTGACCTGTCACCGTTGGGCCGGTCACCGTTGGGCCGGTCACCGTTGGGCCGGACACCGACTGTCCTGGCGCAGACTGGGTCACTCGTTCGAGAAACCGCATTGTGGGACGCGATACATCGCGTTACGGTGTGTGCGATGAAGCGCTCGCTGCGCGGAGAGAAACGTACAAACCTAGGCTTTTCGAAGAATCCCCGACGACGTGGAGACTCATATGCCAGGCGCCATCTATGCCGAAGGCCTGGTGAAAACCTTCGGCGAGGTAAGGGCTCTGGACGGCGTCGACCTCGACGTCCCCGAGGGCACGGTCCTGGGCCTGCTCGGGCCGAACGGCGCGGGAAAGACGACCGCCGTCCGCTGCCTCACCACCCTGCTGCGTCCGGACAGCGGCCGGGCGGTCGTCGCGGGCATCGACGTGCTCAAGCAGCCCAACGACGTACGGCGGTCGATCGGCCTCTCCGGCCAGTTCGCCGCGGTCGACGAATACCTGACCGGCCGGGAGAACCTCCAGATGGTCGGCCAGCTCTACCAGATGCGGGCCAAGGCCGCGAAGGCCCGGGCCGGCGAGCTCCTCGAACAGTTCCACCTCGCGGACGCCGCCGACCGCCCGACGAAGACCTACTCGGGCGGCATGCGCCGCCGGCTCGACCTGGCGGCCGCCCTGGTCGTCTCCCCGCCCGTCATGTTCATGGACGAACCGACGACCGGCCTCGACCCACGCAACCGGCAGGAGCTGTGGGAGGTCATCAGACAGCTCGTCGCCGGCGGTACGACCCTCCTGCTGACCACGCAGTACCTGGAGGAGGCCGACCACCTCGCGCACGACATCGCGGTCGTCGACCACGGCCGCGTCATCGCCCGCGGCACCTCCGACCAGCTCAAGGCGCGCACCGGCGGAGAGCGCGTCGAGGTCGTGGTCCACGAACGGGAGCACATGGGGACGGCCGCCGAGGTGCTCGGCGGGTTCGGCAAGGGCTCGACCACCGTCGAAAAACACACCCGCAAGCTCACCGTCCCCGTCACCGGTGGCGCGAAGCTGCTCGCCGAGGTCATCCGCGAACTCGACAGCCGAGGCATCGAGATCGACGACATCGGCCTGCGCCGCCCCACCCTCGACGACGTCTTCCTCTCCCTCACCGGCCATGTGGCCGAGGACAAGGGGAACGGCCCGGCGGCCGACGCCGGCCGCGAGGACAGGAGCACCGGCCGCAAGGACGAGAAGGAGGCCGCCAAGTGAGTGCCGCCACCGACACCGCGCGGACCGCGGCGCCCGCGGGCGCCTTCGGCCAGTCCGTCCGGGACTCCCTGGTCATCGCCCGCAGGAATCTGATCCGGATGACCAGGATCCCCGAGATGGTCCTGTTCGGGATCATCCAGCCGGTGATGTTCGTGGTCCTCTTCACCTACGTCTTCGGTGGCTCGATGAAGATCGGGAACACCACCGATCCGGACGTCTACAAGGACTTCCTGATGGCGGGCATCTTCGCGCAGACCGTCACGTTCGCCACCGCCGGATCGGCGGCCGGCATCGCCGACGACATGCAGAAGGGGCTCGTCGACCGCTTCCGCTCCCTGCCGATGGCCCGTGGCGCGGTGCTGACCGGCCGCACTGTCGCCGATCTCGTGCAGACGTCCATCACGCTGCTCGTGCTCGCGATCGTGGCGCTGATCGTGGGCTGGCGCACCGGTTCCGCGGCCCCGGCCAACGCCGGGCAGATCCTGGCCGGCTTCGGCCTGCTGCTTCTCCTGGGATACGCCTTCACCTGGATCGGTGCGCTGATCGGCCTCTCCGTGCGAACGCCGGAGGCGGCGACCTCGGGCGGGATCATCTGGCTCTTCCCGGTGACGTTCGTGTCGAACGCCTTCGTGGACTCCAGCCAGATGACGCCGTGGCTTCGGCACATCGCCGAGTGGAACCCGTTCAGCGCCACCGTGCAGGCCTGCCGCGAGCTGTTCGGCAACCCGGGCGTCGTGCAGTCCGACGCCTGGCCCATGCAGCATCCGGTCTGGGCCTCGTTGATCTGGTCCGTCCTGATCATCGCGGTCTTCCGGACGCTGGCGGTCCGCAAGTACCGCTCGGCCGCCTCATGACGACGAGCCCCCGGCGTCACGGGATTCACCGGGACGCCGGGGGCTCGGCAACGACAGGCGGCCGGCCGGGTACAGCACCCGGCCGGGGGGGAGGGTTCGGGTCAGCCGTTGTAGGGCTCGGCCTTGAGGATCTTCACAGAGGCCGGCTTGCCGTTGGGCAGCTCGTACTGCGCGTCCTCGCCGACCTTGTGGCCCATGACGCCCGAGCCCAGCGGGGACTGCGGCGAGTAGGTCTCGATGTTCGAGCTCGCGTACTCGCGCGAGGCGAGCAGGAAGGTCAGCGTGTCGTCCTCGTCACCGTCGAAGGCGATCGTGACGACCATGCCGGGCGCCACCGCGCCGTCCGCGGCCGGAGCCTCACCGACCTTGGCGCTCTCGAGCAGCTGGGTCAGCTGGCGCACGCGGAGCTCCTGCTTGCCCTGCTCCTCCTTCGCCGCGTGGTACCCGCCGTTCTCACGGAGGTCGCCCTCCTCACGGGCCGCGGCGATCTTGGCCGAGATCTCGGTGCGCGCAGGACCAGTAAGGTATTCAAGCTCCTCCTTGAGCTTGTTGTACGCCTCCTGGGTCAGCCAGGTGACGTTCTCGCTGGTCTGGGTCACGGGTGCTCCTCGTTGGTACTGGGAATACAAATCAACGCCCTACCCAGAAGGATGTTCCTTCACGGAAGGGCGAAACCACGAGCCTAACAATTCAGTGGCCAAAGGGGGAGGACATAAGCCACCAGATTCATGTCACCGCAGGTCAGCGCGTACGGATTCGCGCCGACGGGGCTGGGCGGGGTCAGCCCGTGTGGCAGCCGAGCAGCTCGGCCGTGGTGCCCGCGGCCTTCGTCCTCAGGGTGACGACCCTGTCGATGCGCGTGGAGTCCCCTTCGAAGCGGAAGTCGGCCCGGCCGACCTCGTCGCCGTCCTCCGCCTGGGAGCGCACCGTGCAGTAGCCGACGGCGCCGGCGTCCTTGCGGACCTCCAGGTGCACCTGCACCGAGTCCTCCGCGAGCTCGAAGCCGATCAGCTCGCCGCTGATCTCGTTCTGGGCCACGTAGTGGTAGCCGAACCAGCCGATCACCGCGAGCAGGACGGCACCGAGCACGGCGCCGACGACCTTGAGCGTGCGGTCGGCCTGCTCGTCCGAGGAGCGGCCGTACCGGCTCTCGGGCGTCTGCGTGCTCGCCGTACTCATGGTCGTCCTCTCGGCAGGAGCCGGTGTTCCCGGGCTCCGGAATTATTCGGCTCCCGATTCGGTCACTATAGAAGCCTCCCACCCGCCACCCGACCGCCGCCCCTCAACGACGCCCCTGTGGGGCGGCACCTATTGGATCGCGCCGACGCACACGGGCGCCGACTGACCGAGGATTGAGTCTTGACTGACCAGCTGCGACTGATGGCCGTCCACGCCCACCCCGACGACGAGTCGAGCAAGGGCGCGGCCACCATGGCGAAGTACGTGTCCGAGGGGGTGGACGTGCTGGTCGTGACCTGCACGGGCGGAGAGCGCGGCTCCATCCTCAACCCCAAGCTCCAGGGTGACGCGTACATCGAGGAGAACATCCACGAGGTACGCAGGAAGGAGATGGACGAGGCCCGCGAGATCCTGGGCGTGGGGCAGGAGTGGCTCGGCTTCGTCGACTCCGGCCTGCCCGAGGGCGACCCGCTGCCGCCGCTGCCGGAGGGGTGCTTCGCCCTGGAGGACGTCGACAAGGCGGCCGGTGAGCTGGTGCGGAAGATCCGTTCCTTCCGTCCCCAGGTGATCACCACCTACGACGAGAACGGCGGCTATCCGCACCCCGACCACATCATGACCCACAAGATCACGATGGTGGCCTTCGAGGGCGCGGCGGACACCGAGAAGTACCCGGAGGCCGAGTACGGAACGGCGTACCAGCCGATGAAGGTCTACTACAACCAGGGCTTCAACCGGCCCCGCACCCAGGCGCTGCACAACGCGCTGCTGGAGCGCGGTCTGGAGTCGCCCTACGGGGACTGGCTCAAGCGCTGGTCGGAGTTCGAGCGCGCGGAGCGCACGCTCACCACGCACGTTCCCTGTGCCGACTTCTTCGAGATCCGCGACAAGGCGCTGATCGCGCACGCCACGCAGATCGACCCCGACGGCGGCTGGTTCCGGGTGCCGATGGATCTCCAGCGGGAGGTCTGGCCCACCGAGGAGTACGAGCTGGCGAAGTCCCTCGTCGATACCTCCCTCCCCGAGGACGACCTCTTCGCGGGCATCCGGGACAATGCCTGACATGAGTGCAAGCGCAAGCCTGGCAATGACGCACCTCGTCACTCTCGCCGAACTCGACGAGGACAAGGTCACCCCCGGTGTCCTCGGTTTCATCGTCTTCGCGGTGATGGCCCTGGCGGTGTGGGGTCTGATGCGGTCCATGAGCCGGCACATGGGCAAGGTCGACTTCAAGGAGACGCCGGAGGCGGAGGCGGAGGCCTCCGGAGTCCCGGTGGAGCCGCAGAAGGGGTGACGCGGCCACCCGGCGCCGGGGCGCGGCAGGGGTGGGTACGCGGTGCCGCCGCGTCCGCCCGTGCCGCCCCGGGGCGAGACACGGCTGCCCGCGGCCGGTGCGGCTACGCCGTCGTCACCGCCACCCCCATCACCTCCCGGGCCTGGCGGCCCGGGACCATGCCCAGGTGCCAGGCCCGCCAGCCGGACTCCAGTCGGACGCCACGTTCCAGGAGCAGCCGGTACGCCTCCACGTAGTCGTCCAGCTTGGTGTCCCGTGCCGGGTGGCGGGCGCGGGACAGCTGGGCCAGCTCCTCCTGTGCCACCGCCGTACCGACCTCCACGCCCCCGGGGGCGGCGTACGGCAGCAGTGTGCAGCGCAGGAAGCGGGCCCAGTCCTCCCCCCGCAGGTCGCCGTAGGCCGCGAAGAGCGCCGCCGCCTCGTCGCACAGCGCCAGCGCCTGCGGCGTACGGGCGTTGCCCGCGTCCACGACCGCCAGCTCCAGACAGGTCCACGCCTCCCCGTGGCCGACGCCGATGCGCTGGAAGTCGGCCCGGGCGTCGACCAGGAGCTGCCGGGCGAAACCCGAGTTGCGCAGCGAGCCGGTCTGGGCGGCACGCTGGTCCCGGGTGACCCGCGCCGAGTGGTGCCGGGCGCAGGCCAGGCCGTACACGTCCCGCATCCGGGAGAACATGGTGCGGGAGCGTTCCAGCTCGCGGACCGACTGGTCCAGGTCGCCCGTCTCCTCCAGGGCCTGGCCGACGTAGTAGACCGTCCACGCCTCGCCGCGCGCGTCCTCGTTCTCCCGGTGCCGGGCCGCCGCCCGCCGCAGCTCCTCCAGGGCCTCGGGCGCGTCGCCGTCCGCCAACCGCGCCCGCGCCAGCTGGGTCAGCGCCCAGGCCTCACCGCGGGCGTCCTGGGTGCGGCCGTACAGTTCCAGGGCCGCGCGCAGGTCCGTCCCCGCCCGCGGTACGTCGCCCATGCGCAGGTGCAGCTGACCGAGCTGGAAGTGGGCCCACGCCTGGCCGTGCACCGACTCGCCCGCGCGGTGCAGTACCAGCGACTCGGTGAGCAGCTCCAGGGCCTCCGCCAGCCGGGCCCGGTCCCGTTGCACCGCCGCCAGCGCGTGCAGCGTCCACGCCCGGTCGGTGTCCAGTTCGGGCGCGGCCTGGAGGTCCAGCGCCTCCCGCAGCTTCGCCGCCGCCTCGGTCAGGTTGCCCTGGTGGTGCAGGGTGATGCCCAGCGAGCACAGGGCCCGGGCCGCCCCCGCGTCGTGGTGGGCCTCCCGGTACAGGTCGACCACGGAGGTGAGTGTCGTCCGCGCCTTGTCCAGCTCGCCGAGCTGCCGGGCCGCGATACCGGTACGCCACTGCACCGACCGCACCAGCAGTCCCTGGTCCACGGACTGCGCCAGCTCGCTGATCTCGCCCAGCCGGTACAGGTCGCCGCGCAGCAGGCAGTAGTCGCACAGCGCGCCCAGCAGGTTCAGCACCGCGCCCTGGTCGACGCCCTCCGCGTGCCTGAGCGCCGCCGTGATGAAGCTCGACTCGTCGTCCAGCCAGCGCAGCGCCTCGTCCAGGGAGGTGAAGCCGTAACTCCCGAACCGGTCCGAGCGGGTCGACATGTTGCCGTCGACCAGGCGCAGCACCGAGTCGGCCAGCTCGGCGTAGTTCGCGATCAGCCGTTCCTGCGCCGCCGCCCGCTCGCCCGGCTCCTCCTCGTCGGCGAGCCGGGCCTCGGCGAAGGCCCGCACCACGTCGTGCAGCCGGTAGCGGCTGCCCCGGACGTGGTCGAGCAGGCCCGCCCGCGACAGCGCCGCCAGCTGCCGGGAAGCCTCCGTCTCGTCCGTGGCCAGCACCGCGGCGGCGGCGGCGGCGCCCAGTGAGGTGCGCCCGGCCAGCGCCAGCCGGCGCAGCAGCCGCCGGGCCGGTTCCGGCTGGTCGGTGTAGCGCAGCCACAGTGCCCGCTCGACCGGCTCCACCGGCCCGTACGCGGCCAGGTCGGTCGCCAGCGTGCGCGGCGAGCGCGGGCCCAGCGAGGACCCCGCTACCCGCAACGCCAGCGGCAGGCCGCCGCACAGCTGCCGGATCCGGTCGGTGGAGTCGGCGTCGTACGGTCCCGACGCGTCCTCGGCGGCGGCGCCCAGCAGTTCCTCCGCGCCCGCCGCGTCCAGCGCCTCGACCGGGAGGTGGTACACCCGTGCGGGCAGGTCGGCGGGCAGCTCCAGCGCCTCCCGCGCGGTGACCAGCACCAGGCTGTCCGACCGCTCCGGCACCAGCGCGCGCACCTGCTCGGCGCTGGAGGCGTCGTCCAGTACGACGGTGACCGGCACGCCCGTCAGATGCTGGTGGTACAGCTCGCTGAGCCGCTTGACCTGCTGGGCCGCCGACGACCGCTCTCGGAACAGCAGCTGCTCGCGGGGCGCCCCGAGCCGGTTCAGCAGATGCAGCAGGGCGTCCCGGGTGCCCAGCGGCGACTCCCCGCCCGACACGGGCCCCGCCCCGCCTGACCCGGCCCCGCCGGACGCGGCACCGTGCGACCCCTCCCCGCCGGACGCGGCACCGCGCGGCCCGGCCCCGTCCCCGCGCAGGTCGACCACGCAGGCCCCGCGGAAGTAGTCCCGCAGCTCGTGCGTGGCCCGCACCGCGAGCGTCGTACGGCCGCTGCCGGGCGCCCCGTGCAGTACCACCACCGTCGGCTTCGTCTCGGTGCTCGCGCGGGCCGCCTGCACCCACTGCCGCAGCCGCGCCATCTCCTGCCGCCGGCCCGCGAAGGTGCCCTCCGGCTCCGGGAGCTGCGCGAACGACTGCTCCAGCGCGCTGCGTCCCCGGGCCGCGGCGCTCTTGTCGGCACCCCGCAGCCTCGGCCCGGCCGCCGCCTTCTTCGGCCCGGTGGACGCGGCGAGCATCCGCTGCTGGTCCAGGAACGGCCGGATGCCCCGTACCTCCAGCGCCGTCAGCCACTGCAACCGCAGCTGCTCGGGACCGCCGGGCTGACTGACGGCACCGGCGCGGTGGTGGGCGGCCGGCACGTGGGAGCCGACCACCTTCACCACGGTCGCCGCGGCGCCGACGACCCCGACGGTCACCCCCGCGCCCACCGCCGTACCCGTGCCGGTGCCGAGCGCCATGTCGGCCACCACCGCGGCGACCGCCGCCACGGCGGCCACCAGCAGGGGAGTGCCGGCGCCCTCCCGGGCGTAGCGCTGCCGGAAGGTGAGCTGTCCGGCGGCCGCCTCGTCGAGGGCGTGGGTGTAGGCCGCGTACTCCTCGGCGGCCGCCCCGGCCATCGCGTCCAGCGATCCACGGGCCCGGGACAGCAGCACGTTGCCGTCCGTGCGCCCGCCCGAGCGCCGTACCTCCTCCTCCACGGCCCGCCTCAGTAGCCCCTCGGCCTCCGACCGATGACTGTCCCGCATGTCGCGCCCCCTCCGGCGGCATCGGTGTCACCCGGGTGTCCCCAGACCTCGCTGGGACCCTCCCGGCCCGTCCCCGGGTCCTTCCCCACTTGTGCGTCGGTCAAGTGTCCTGCGACGGGGAGGCTCTGGGGAGAGGTCCGCACAAGGTACGACGGCGTGCCGTCCGGGGGCGCGCGGGTCCTGGTGTCGCAGGGGCGGCGCGGCATCATGCGCTTGGGAATCCGTCGTCTGGAAGCATCGCTACAGATATCCTGGTGCGCCTGCGGAGCGGCGCTCGCTGACATGACGCGGCTTGGCCAGGCGTTGTAAGACTGGACGGGAGCGTACATGCCGCTGGAGCAGTTCTTCTTGGAGAACTATCGCTGCTTCAAAGAGAGGCAGGCGGTGGAACTCGGAAAGATCACCGTAGTGCTGGGCCGGAACAACGCCGGCAAGAGCGCAGTCGTACGAGCGCTCCCGGTCCTGTCAACGGGTATTCGGACGGATTCCCCGTACCCCTTGGACCTGGATCCCATCCATGGCTTCACTCCTTCTTTTACCGACCTCATTCACGGATCGTCGCCCCATGGGCGTATTCATGTGGGAGCCTCGTTCCGCACAGCGGGTGGGCAAGTTCTCGACGTCAACGCAGAAATCCAGAACATCGCCGATCAGGGAACGCAACTGGTCTCGTCACTGGAGATCTCTGTTGGCTCGGAGAGTGAGCGATTCTCCTGGGTCCCCGGCCCGGACGCCTACTCGTCGGAGAAGCGCACGTATCGCGTCGGCGGCGAAGAAAAACGCCTGTCATTCCGTGGGATTCTGCCTGATGGTTCCGATTGGTCCGACTCTGTCGGCGGGTTCAACAGGATTTCAAGTGCGATTCGTTACGAGTTCGACGACATTCGTTACCTGGGCCCCTTCAGGAAAGATCCGGAACGCTTCTTCCGAGTCTCGAACAGGGCTTCCGGAAGTGTCGGTGCCAGGGGAGAAAGGGCGCTCGGCATACTGGCCGCAGATGAGATGCGCGGCCGTGGCCGTATCACAAGTGAGGTCAACCGTCTCCTGACAGGAATACTGCCCGGCTGGCGCATCGCAGTCACGGACGTCGGGGCAGGAATGTATGTTCCTCGGCTCTATTCGAAGCGCGATCCCGATCTTTACGTTCATATCGACGACGTCGGTACGGGAGTGGTCCAGTTCCTCCCCATACTGATCCAACGCGCCGCTGACAGGGTGCAACCACCGTCCAGTCCTGTGATCGAAATCGTGGAGGAGCCCGAGCTTCACCTCCATCCGTCGGCGCACGCGTCGATCGCAGACCTCTATGTTGATGCTGTGCAGGAGTCGAGCGTGCGCTTCCTGGTGGAGACGCACAGTGAGAACTTCCTCCTGCGTCTACGCCGGCGAGTGGCGGAAGAGCGACTGAAGCCAGAAGACCTGAAGATCTACTTCGTAGAACAGGCCGATGAATCTGCTTTCCTGCGCAAGATCAACGTAGATGCGTTCGGGAACATCGACTACTGGCCTACAGGGATCTTCGCGGAAGATTTTGAAGAAGTGCGCGCTCTTGCGAATGCACAGGCGAATCGGGTTGACAGTGCGGGTTGAGATATCGGTTGAACTGCTCATGGACCGCGAGGGCAACGAAAACGCGGAACTCGTTCTCGAGCTGATTTCTTTCTTCAGGAAAGCGAGGCATGAGTGGGTGCTCTCCCCACGTGACGTGGACTTCGTGGACAAATTCTGCCGACATCATGTGCCGACCCTCGCACAGGTGTACCTCCTGCTGGCGCAGAAGGCCAGCAGAATGGCGCACGCCTGGGTGCCCCGCGATGCGAACGCGAATGTGGTCAGGGTGAGCAGGGGAACGCTGGAAGGCGACGTCCGTGACCTGGAGCGGTCCGCCGTGCTCGTGGTGGAGAACGCGAACTACGACTGGCAGATGATCGAGGCGCTGGCGAATCTGTTGGGCTGTGAAGACATCGTGGCCGCCAAGAAGGACAACCGTCTCGGTGTCTACAACGGAGGTGGCAAGCACGGCGCGTCCCAGCACGCCGTTGAGCAGGTCGCGACGTTCACGAGAACCAAACGCGTGGTCCTGGTAATCGACAGTGACAGCTACCGTCCCGGAGAACGGACCAACAACCACAATCAAGCTGATGCCGTGGTGAGTGAAGGCGGACACTCTCACGTGCTGAGATTCCGGGAGATGGAGAACTATATTCCTAATCGCGCACTGGCCCGGCAGGCGAAGAACTCCGGCGCGCACGCGCGCATGGCGAAGCGGCTGGAATCTCTCAAGCAGTTGACCGCCGAGCAACGTGCGCACTTCGACATGAAGTACGGTTTCAAAGGGAAACCGAGGAAAGGACCCGAGTCTTCGAACAGGAAGCCTCGACGCTCTGGTAAAGCAGGGCAAACCTACCAAGTGCCACCTCAGCACCGTGACCTCTATGACGGGGTGGACGAGCGACACCTCATCACCCTGCAGGAAGGATTCGGGACAGATCTGCCGGCGTTCTTTTTGCAGGAAGTGCGGAAGGGCGGGATCTCCGAGAGGGACCTGGACGGCCTCGCGCTCGGAGCGGCAGATGAGTTGCGATCGATGCTGGACAAGATTCGGAACGTGATCTGAAAGTGACGGAGCGTGAAGTGGTCAAGGATATTTCAGTTGTTCCGGAGGTCCAGTTTCTCGAACAAGTGCTGGAATGGATCTCGCTCGGAGAGCTGCGGGTTCCGAAGTTCCAGCGTCCCTTCCTCTGGCGTCCGGAGCAGATGCTCCAGTTGTTCGACAGCATGGAGCGGGGTTACCCCGTGGGCAGTCTTCTCATCTGGGAGACGTCCGAGGCGCTCGCGAGCCTTGATTCGATCGGTGGACGCAGTATCCCGCCGGCGCCGGAAGGGGGAAAGGTGGCCTACGTGCTGGACGGCCACCAGCGGCTCTCGACCCTTTTCGGTGTCCTTCACCGCTCGGCCGACGCCCCCAAGTCCCCTCAGCAGGAGGACTGGATGTGGTGGGTCTACCGGCCACTCGACCGGGCGGATCATGATGGCGTGCGTTACCGCCACTGGAAAAGCGGTGGAAAGGCGCCCGACAGCTACCTGCCCATGAGGTCTGTTTTGCGGACCCTGGACTTCCTCGAATACGCGCGCCAGCTGTCGGACACTTATACCCGTGGTGAGGCTGATCGGCTCACGAAGGAGAGCGAACGCATTGCGCAGCGCGTGAAGAATTACAAAGTCTCTGTCGTGCGCATGCAGGGAGGCACTCTGCAGCAGGCCGTAGAGGTCTTCTCCAGGATCAACAGCAGCGGGCAGAAGATGCGCCCCGATCAGATGGTCTCCGCCTTGACCTACGGAACCACTGGGCCGGAGACGCTCAGTGACAAGATGGAGGAGATCCAGGAGCGTATCGCGGCCTCCGGCTTCGGCGAGATCCCGATCATGACGATTTTCCAGACTGTGCTCGCGTTGTCTGGAGAAGAGGATGTGCAGAACACATCCTGGGAGATGATGGCACGTAAGGTGCAAGGGCAGCTCATGGACGCGGTGGAGAAAACCGACCGCACGTTGCAGGAAGTAGTCGACTTCCTGAAGGCAGAGACCCAGGTCCCCCTCGCCCGCCTGGTTCCGTACAATATTCAGATCATGCTGCTCGCTGTCTTTTTTCACTTCTCAGGACAGGTGGAGAAGGGGCAGTGGAAGAAACTCCGTGACTGGTTCTGGATCACCTCACTCGCGGGGACCTTTGCCGGGGCCAACACCACACAGGTCCGTAAGTTCATCGAAGAGATGAAAGCCTTCGCGGAGGGAAGGCGTGAGCTCGGCTACTCGGCCGAGCGTGCTCGCGCATTTCCTGAACGTTTCGACCTGCGCAGCGCGCGTGTGCGGGCTTACCTTCTCTGGGACCTGCAGACCTTCCCGGGGCGGAAGAATCCTGATGGGAAGCCCATCAATGTGGTCGAGCAGCTCGCGACAGCGCATCGTGAGACCTACCGGCACATCATCACCCAGAGTGGGGTTCCGGGGGCCTCCAGTCCTGCCAACCGCATCGTGATGGCAACACCGCCAGGTATGTCGATCCGACAGGCCCTCATCAGGCTCGCCGAGGAAGGCAAGACCGACATTTTGGATTCCCACGGGGTCAGTCTCGCTTCGATCGAACATCTCAAAGCCGACAACTATGCCGACTTCATTGTCGCGCGTCAGCACGAGGTGGCGTCTCGGGAAAGGGGGTTCATTGAGAGTCTGGGAATTCAGTCATCCGAGCAGGAGTTCGGGGAGGCTGACATCGACACCGAGTGACGGCGGAGAGGGACTGAAGTCGAGTGGGCCAGGGCGCCTGTAACTACATCGCTCGCGTACATCGAGGCAGAGCTGCGCGGGTTTCGGCGACAGAGTGAGGCGTTGTGAGAGGCTGGATCGTATGAACCGCTTGGCCGATGCGACCTCTCCTTACCTGCTTCAGCACGCTGAAAATCCCGTCGACTGGTGGACCTGGGGGCCGGAGGCTTTCGAGGAAGCACGGCGGCGCGACGTGCCCGTCCTGCTGTCGGTCGGTTATTCGGCGTGCCACTGGTGCCACGTGATGGCGCACGAGTCGTTCGAGGACGGGCCCACGGCCGAGTTCCTCAACTCCCACTTCGTGAACGTCAAGGTCGACCGGGAGGAGCGCCCCGACGTCGACGCCGTCTACATGGAGGCCGTGCAGGCGGCGACCGGGCAGGGCGGCTGGCCCATGACCGTGTTCCTGACGCCGGACGCCGAGCCCTTCTACTTCGGCACCTACTACCCGCCCGAGCCCCGGCACGGCATGCCGTCCTTCCGTCAGGTGCTCCAGGGCGTCCACCAGGCGTGGGCCGAGCGGCGCGACGAGGTCACCGAGGTCGCGGGGAAGATCGTGCGGGACCTCGCCGGGCGGGAGATCTCCTACGGCGACGCGCGGCCGCCCGGCCAGGCGGAGCTCGGACAGGCGCTGCTCGGGCTGACCCGGGAGTACGACCCGCAGCGCGGCGGGTTCGGCGGGGCGCCGAAGTTCCCGCCGTCCATGGTGGTCGAGTTCCTGCTGCGCCACCACGCCCGCACCGGCGCCGACGGCGCGCTGGAGATGGCGCGCGACACCTGCGAGCGGATGGCGCGCGGCGGGATCTACGACCAGTTGGGCGGCGGCTTCGCCCGGTACTCCGTCGACCGCGAGTGGGTCGTGCCCCACTTCGAGAAGATGCTCTACGACAACGCCCTGCTGTGCCGTGTCTACGCCCACCTCTGGCGGGCCACCGGCTCGGATCTCGCCCGCCGCGTCGCCCTGGAGACCGCCGACTTCATGGTGCGTGAACTGCGCACCGCCGAGGGCGGCTTCGCCTCCGCGCTGGACGCGGACAGCGACGACGGGATGGGGAAGCACGTCGAGGGCGCGTACTACGTGTGGACGCCCGCGCAGCTCACCGAGGTCCTCGGGGCCGACGACGCGGCACTCGCCGCCCAGTACTTCGGGGTGACCGAGGAGGGCACCTTCGAGCACGGCTCCTCCGTCCTGCAACTGCCGCAGCAGGAGGGTGTGTTCGATGCCGAGCGGATCGCCTCGGTCAGGGCGCGGCTGCTGGCCGCCCGCGACGGGCGCCCCGCTCCGGGCCGGGACGACAAGGTGGTCGCCGCCTGGAACGGGCTCGCGATCGCCGCGCTCGCCGAGACGGGCGCCTACTTCGAGCGCCCCGACCTGGTGGAGGCCGCCGTCGCCGCCGCCGACCTGCTCGTGCGGCTGCATCTCGACGAGCAGGCCCGGCTCTTCCGCACCAGCAAGGACGGCCGGGCCGGCGCCCACGCCGGGGTGCTGGAGGACTACGCCGACGTGGCGGAGGGCTTCCTCGCGCTGGCGTCGGTCACGGGGGAGGGCGTCTGGCTGGACTTCGCCGGACTGCTGCTGGACCACGTCCTGACCCGCTTCACCGACGACTCCGGCTCCCTCTACGACACGGCGTCCGATGCCGAGCGGCTGATCCGCCGCCCGCAGGACCCCACCGACAACGCCACCCCGTCCGGCTGGACCGCCGCCGCCGGCGCCCTGCTGTCCTACGCCGCCCACACCGGGTCCGAGCCGCACCGCACCGCAGCCGAGCACGCCCTCGGCGTGGTGAAGGCGCTCGGTCCGCGGGTCCCGCGCTTCGTCGGCTGGGGGCTGGCGGCGGCGGAGGCGCTGCTCGACGGTCCGCGCGAAGTCGCCGTCGTCGGGCCCGCGTCGGACGACGACGCCGCGAAGGGCCTGCATCGCACGGCACTTCTGGGGACGGCGCCCGGCGCGGTGGTCGCCTTCGGTGTCGAGGGGAGCGACGAGTTCCCCCTGCTCGCCGACCGGCCGCTGGTGGACGGGGCGCCGGCCGCGTACGTCTGCCGGAACTTCACCTGTGACGCGCCGACGACCGACCCGGAGCGACTGCGTGCCGCGCTGCGTACGGCTCTGAACAGCTGAAACGACATAACCGGAAGCGTTCCGGACGCGACCGGCAGGCGAATTGTTCAGACCCGGTCCGCGTGGTGAGGAAACACGCTCTTCACTCAAACACCTTATGGGTTTCACAGGTTACCCCTAGTCTCTTCACCGTGACGCGGCGGAGCGGGCGCCCGGTTCGGGTGCTCCGCCGCGCAGGGGGAGTTCGAAGATCTGGGGGGATCTTTCTTGCTTACGTCCGTCTTCATCGCTGCCGTTTCACTGGCGCTCTTCTGGATGGCGGCGTTCACGCTGTGGTGGCAGATGCACGCCTGGCGTACGCCGGAGGTTCTCGCCTCCACCCGGTTCAGCCCGCCCGACGGCGCCGAGCACGTGTCGTTCTCGCTGCTCCTGCCCGCGCGGCACGAGCAGGCCGTGCTCGACCACACCATCCAGCGGCTGCTGACCTCGTCCCACACCGACTTCGAGATCATCGTGATCGTCGGACACGACGATCCGGAGACCACCGCGGTCGCCGAGAAGGCCGCCGGCGGTGATCCGCGGGTGCGCGTCGTCGTCGACACCCACGAGAAGAAGAACAAGCCGAGGGCCATGAACACGGCGCTGCCGCACTGCCGCGGCGACGTCGTCGGGGTCTTCGACGCCGAGGACCAGGTCCACCCCGAACTGCTCGCCCACGTCGACCACGCCTTCCGCACCACCGGCGCCGACGTCGTGCAGGGCGGGGTCCAGCTGATCAACTTCCACTCCAGCTGGTACAGCCTGCGCAACTGCCTGGAGTACTTCTTCTGGTTCCGTTCCCGGCTGCACCTGCACGCGCAGAAGGGGTTCATCCCCCTCGGCGGCAACACCGTCTTCGTGCGCACGGACGTGCTGCGGGCGGCCGACGGCTGGGACCCGGACTGCCTGGCCGAGGACTGCGACCTGGGCGTCCGGCTCTCCAGCACCGGCAAGAAGGTCGTCGTCGCCTACGACTCCGACATGGTCACCCGGGAGGAGACCCCGGGCACGCTGGTCTCCCTGCTCAAGCAGCGCACCCGCTGGAACCAGGGCTTCCTCCAGGTGTACCGGAAGAAGGACTGGACGCAACTGCCCACCTTCACCCAGCGGTTGCTGGCCCGCTACACCCTGATGACGCCCTTCCTCCAGGCCTTCACCGGCGTGGTCATCCCGCTCAACGTGGCCGTCACGCTCTTCCTGGACGTGCCCGTCGGCATCGCCTTCATCACCTTCCTGCCGGCCGTCACCGCCCTGGTCACCTTCGTCTTCGAGGTCGTCGGCCTGCACGACTTCGGCAAGCAGTACGGCCTGCGGATCCGCTTCACGCACTACCTGAAGCTGGTCGTCGGCGGCCCCTTCTACCAGGTCCTCCTCGCCGGGGCCGCCCTCCGCGCCGTATGGCGCGAGCAGCGCGGCCGCAACGACTGGGAGCTGACCAGCCACGTGGGCGCCCACCTCGCACCCGCGGACCGAGAGGACGTTCCCGCGTGACCGACACCCTCCCCGCGGCGACCGGCACCACGGTCCCCGCGCAGCGCCGGCCTGCCCACGACACCGCCCCGGCCCCCGGGAAGGCGGCGCCGCCGGGCCGTCTGCGCTCCTCACGCCCCGACCTGCTGCTGTGCGGCGGACTCCTCGTGGCGATCATGCTCGTGCAGGGCTGGAACATCTCCGACTACCCGACCCTCAGCGACGACGAGGGCACCTACCTCGCCCAGGCCTGGGCCGTCCAGCAGGGCGAGGGCCTGGCCCACTACACCTACTGGTACGACCACCCGCCGCTCGGCTGGATCCAGATAGCCGTGCTGACCTGGATACCCGCGCTGCTCAGCCCCGAGTCGATGACCGTCGGCACCATGCGCGGCGTGATGCTGATCGTCAGCGCCCTCTCCACGGTCCTGGTCTACGTGATCGCCCGCCGGCTCTCCCTGCCGCGCTGGGCGGCCGGCCTGGCCATGGTCCTGTTCGGCCTCTCCCCGCTGTCCGTCGTCCTCCAGCGGGAGATCTTCCTCGACAACCTCGCGGTGATGTGGACCCTGCTGGCGTTCGCGCTGGCCGCCTCCCCGAGCCGCCACCTGTGGCACCACTTCGGCGCGGGCATCGCCGCCGCCACGGCCGTGCTCACCAAGGAGACGATGCTCCTCGTCCTGCCCGCCGTGCTGGTCACCATGTGGCGGCACAGCCATCCCGACACCCGCAAGTTCGCGGTGACCGGAGCCGTCACGGCCTGCGCGCTCATCGGGTTCTCCTACCCCCTGTTCGCCCTGCTCAAGGGCGAGCTGCTGCCGGGCGCCGGACACGTCTCCCTGTGGGAGGGCATCCAGTACCAGCTGACCCGCCCCGGCTCCGGCTTCATCCTGGACGAGGGCTCCGGCTCGTACGGCGTCCTCCAGTCCTGGCTGTACTACGACCGCGTCCTCCCGCTCGGCGGACTCGCGGGCGCGCTGCTCCTGCTGGCCACCTGGCGCTGGTCGGTCACCGCACGGTCCCTGGCCGGACCGGCCCTGACGGTCGCGATCCTCGCCGTCCTCGCCCTGCGCCCGACCGGCTACCTGCCCGCGATGTACGTCATCCAGGCCCTGCCCTTCCTCGCCCTGGTGCTGGCCGGCGGCACCGCGAGCGTCGCCCACGCCGTACTGCGCCGATGGCGCGCCGAGGCCGAGAGACGAGGGGTGACCCTCGGCCGGTACGCGCTCGCCGGCGTCCTGGTGCTCGCCGCCGGCGCCTACGTCGTACCCCGCTGGTACGACGGCGGCCGCACCGCCGTCACCGCCGACGCCAACGCGCCCTACGAGGCCGCCGCCGACTGGCTGGCGACCGAGGTCCCGGACCCGGAGGACACCCGCGTCCTCGTGGACGACGCGCTCTGGCTGGACCTCGTGCACGCCGGATACGAACCCGGGCTCGGCGTCATCTGGTTCTACAAGGCCGATCTCGACCCGGCGGTGACGAAGACGATGCCGGGCGGCTGGCGCGACGTCGACTACGTGGTCGCCTCACCGACGGTGCGGCGCGACGCGGTCGACCTGCCCAACGTCAAGGCCGCCATGAACCATTCGGCCCCGGTCGCCGTCTTCGGCACCGGTGCGGACCGCATCGAGATCCGCCGAATCCAGCCCTCCGGAGCCGCCCGATGAGCCACGAGTCCACCGTGCCCGACGAGCTGGGCCATCCGGCCGTACGCGCCTCGGAGGTGCCCGAGCCGGGCGCCGTCACCATCGTCGTACCGACCTACAACGAGTCCGGGAACGTACGCCGGCTGCTGCGCCTGATCACCGAGTCCGTGCCGGCCCGGCTGCCCTGCGAGGTCGTCTTCGTGGACGACTCCACCGACGACACGCCGGACGTGATCCGCGCGGTGGCGCCCGACTGCCCCTTCCCGGTCACCGTCCTGCACCGGGACGAGCCGTCCGGCGGGCTCGGCGGCGCGGTCGTCGAGGGCATGAAGGCGGCGGGCTCGGACTGGATCGTCGTCATGGACGGCGACTGCCAGCATCCGCCGTCCCTCGTGCCGGAGCTGGTCGTCACCGGGGAGCGGGCGAACGCCGGACTCGTCGTCGCCTCCCGCTACGTCAAGGGCGGCAGCCGCGCCGGGCTCGCGGGCGGCTACCGGATCGCGGTCTCGCGCGCGGCGACCTGGCTGACCAAGGCGCTCTTCCCGCGCCGGCTGCGCGGCGTCAGCGACCCGATGAGCGGCTTCTTCGCCATCCGCCGCAGCGAGGTCACCGCCGACGCGCTCAAGCCGCTCGGCTACAAGATCCTCCTCGAACTGGCCGTCCGCGGCCGCCCTCAGACGGTCACCGAGGTGCCGTTCGTCTTCGAGGAGCGGTACGCCGGCGAGTCCAAGTCCACGGCGCGGGAGGGGCTGCGCTTCCTGCGCCACCTGGCCGGTCTGCGCACCGCGTCGCCGCTGGCCCGCATGATCGCCTTCGGGCTGATCGGGCTGAGCGGCTTCGTGCCGAACCTCGCCGCCCTGTGGGCGCTGACCGAGGCGGGGCTGCACTACCTGCCCGCCGAGATCGTCGCCAACCAGTTCGGCGTGGCCTGGAACTTCCTGCTCCTGGAGCGGCTGCTCTTCCGCGACCGGCGCCGGCACCGGCACTGGGCCGACCGGACCCTGCGGTTCGCGCTGATAGCCAACGCCGACCTGGTGCTGCGCATACCGCTCATCGCCCTGCTCGTCGGCCAGTTCGGCCTGACCGTGCTGCCCGCCACCGCGCTCGCCCTCGTCATCACCTTCGTCCTGCGCTTCGCCGGGACGGAGGCGCTCGTGTACCTCCCGCGCCGATCCCGTACGGCCGACCGCACAGCAAGGAGTGACGCATGAGAAGCAGACCCCGACGGAGAACCTCCGCCCTCCTGGCGGTGTCCGCCCTCACCGGCGGGCTCCTGCTCACCGCGCCCCAGCCCGCCTCGGCCGCCAACCTGATCAAGAACCCCGGCTTCGAGACCGCCGGCACCGGCGACATGCCGTACTGCTGGGAGAAGTCCGGCTGGGGCGACAACGACTTCACCTTCGAGACCGTCGCCGACGCCCACTCGGGCACCAAGGCCATGAGGGTCGAGCTGACCCGCCGCACCGAGGGCGACCGCAAGGCCCTGATCACGGAGTCCGCCGAGTGCGCGCCGGTGGTGACGGAGGGCAAGCAGTACGACCTGTCCCTCTGGTACAAGACGACCACCCCGGACGCCTCCCTCACGCTCTTCCGGCACGACGCCACCGCGGGCTGGCAGTACTGGACCGACCTCAAGGCCCTCGACCTGGCCGCCGGCTGGACCGAGGCGAGCGTCCGCACCCCCGAGGTCCCGGCGGGCACCGACCGCATCAGCTGGGGCGTCTCCGTCTACGGCACCGGCTCGGCGACCACCGACGACTACACGATGGAGCAGGTCGCCGAACCGGTCCCGGACCCGGACTGCACGGGCACCGCCGAGGAGTGCGCCAACGGCCGCTGGGACGTGCTGCCCACCAAGAACCCGGTCCGCTCCATGCACTCCGTCGTCCTGCACAACGGCAAGGTGCTGCTGATCGCGGGCTCCGGCAACGACCCGGAGATGTTCGAGGCGGGCACCTTCACCTCGGCGGTCTACGACCCGCGGACCGGCGACTACAAGACCGTCCCCACGCCCAAGGACATGTTCTGCGCCGGGCACGTCCAGCTCAAGGACGGCCGCGTCCTCGTCATGAGCGGCAACGCCGGTTACCCCTCGGCGGACGGCACGATCGGCTACCAGGGCTACAAGGACTCGTACGTCTTCGACCCGGAGACCGAGACCTACGTCAAGACCAACGACATGAACGACGGCCACTGGTACCCGTCGGCGACGATCCTCGGCAACGGCGACGTCATCTCCTTCGGCGGGCTGCGCGAGGACTCCACCGGGTCGGTGACGGCCGACCTGTGGTCCGACGAGCAGCAGAAGTGGCTGCCGACCGGGCAGGTCAACCAGACCTGGTCGTACTGGGGCCTGTACCCGTCGATGATCCTGATGCAGGACGGGCGGCTCTTCTACTCCGGCAGCCACGTCTTCGGCAACAACATCCCCGGCACCGGATCCGCGATCTACGACTACGACGCCAACACCATCACCCAGGTGCCGGGCCTCCAGGACAAGGACGTACGCGACCAGTCCGCCAGCGTGCTGCTGCCCCCGGCGCAGGACCAGAAGGTGCTGACCATCGGCGGCGGCAACATCGACTCCAACCCGGACGCCAACCGCCTGACCGACATCATCGACCTCAAGCAGCCCGACCCGGCGTACGTCGCCGGGCCCCCGCTCCCGCAGGGCACGGTGGACTTCGGCGACGGTCCGGTCCCGCAGACCGGCGACCAGGGCAAGATGTACGTCTCCACCGTCCTGCTGCCCGACGGCACGGTGCTGGAGACGGGCGGCGCGCTGCACAACCGGGCCGACCCGGTCTTCGAGACGTCGATCTTCGACCCGGCCACGGAGAGCTTCGACCCGGTGGCCGTCGACCCGGAGGCCCGCGGCTACCACTCCTCGGCGTTCCTGCTGCCCGACGGCCGGGTCATGACGACCGGCGACAACCCGGGCAACGGCTCCTGGAACCACGACGTGTCCGTCTACACCCCGCCCTATCTCCTCAAGGGCGAGCGTCCGACGATCACCTCGGTCATCGACAGCGAGTGGAACTACGGCGACACCCAGCGGATCACCGTGGACCGGCCCATCGCCAAGGCGGAGCTGATCCGCCCCGCCGCCGTCACCCACTCCTCCGACCCGAACCAGCGGTTCGTCGACCTGCCGCTGTCCGTCGACGGCGACAACGTCGACCTCAACGTCACCAGCAACCCCAACCTGGCCCCGCCCGGCTGGTACATGCTCTTCGCGGTCGACGCGAACGGCGTGCCCTCGGTGGCCGAGTGGGTGCGCCTGGACGGCCCGCGGGCGCTCAGCACCAAGGACGCCTCCGCGCACGTCCACTCCTTCGCCGACGCCCCGCAGGGCAAGGTCGCGGGGCCCGGCGAGAAGCGGGCCTCGCAGCCGGTCGGCCCCACCGTCTCCGGCTGCGACCGGCACTACGGCTCCGCCAACGTCTGCGTGCCGACCGCCTTCCCGGCCGAGGTGAAGAAGACGACGGCCGACCGCTGCGACTGGCTGGAGCGCAACGACTACGGCCGCCTGGAGGTCAACGGCCAGGACGACCCGCTGCGCCTGGACCCGGACGGGGACGGCACCGCCTGCGGCACGGGGGACGTCAGGCGCCGCTGAGGATCAGGGCGCCCAGCGTGAGCTGGGCGCCCCACTGCAGACCGACGGCCCAGCACCTGGCGGACGGCCACCGGGTGCGGGGCCACGCCGGCGCCGACACGCCCAGTACGACCGCCGCCCAGAAACAGGCCCACAGCGCCGCGCCCGGGACGGTCGAGCAGTGCTCGCCGTACATCAGACAGCCGCTGCCGCGTTCGGAGGCGAAGACGAGGATCCACGAGACCAGGACGGTCGGCAGGAGCAGGACCAGCCCGGCCACGGAGCACACGGTCAGGGCGCGGGCGGGGGAGCGCGGTCCGGTGGCGGGCCAGGGCGCGGGGCCGGTCCGCGCCGCGGAACGTGGTTGCGGAGAACTCATACCGCCCATCCCACCGCGCGGGCCGCCCCCGGTGACCGGCGCGGATACTCGACCGCCGTACTCAACCCTCCTGAGTACCCCGGCGCACCGCCGCCTCCACGATGGCCTCCAACTGCTCGTGGTGCGCGCCCTTCCAGTACGCGCGCCCGCACGCGCGGCACCGCGCGAACACGTCGTACGACCGTTCGGTACCGCCCTTGAGCTGGTCGGCCACCTCCTCCTTGGTGGCCTGTCCCAGCAGTCCGTTGCACGCGGTGCACCTGGTCCACGGGCGAAGCCCGGGGCAGAAGCGGTCCAGGACCTCCTGGAGCTGGTCGTCGGGGCGGGTGCTGTAGACGTAGGCGCCGGCCCACAGCTCGCGGCGGCGCAGCAGGCCGCGGTCGCGGCTGAGCATGACCCGCTTCTCGGCCGCGGACAGCGCGGCGAGCGCCGGGTCGCCGAGGTCCGTCGACTGGTACGCCGTGTCCACGCCGAGCAGCCGCAGCCGGCGGGCGAGGGTGCCGAGGTGCACGTCGAGCAGGAAGCGCAGGGGAGCGCCCGGGACCCGCTGGGGGTGTTCGACGGGGCGTACGCTCACCGACTCGCCGCCCGTGGGGACGTGTCCGGGCGGCACCTCGCGGCCGTCCACGAGGAGCGTGCCGACCTCGGTGAGCGGGACGCCGAGGGACTCGACGACATGGCCGAGCGTGGAGACTCCGTCGGTGGCCGCGCGGGCGGCTCCGGTGGGGCGGGCGCGCGGCACGAACAGGCGCAGTTCCGGGGCGAACTCGACGTGGATCTCAGGACCGTTCACGCGGTCAGGATGCCACGGGGGGAGGGGTGCGGCCCCGGTTTTTCCGGGGCCCCGGAACCTAGTACGCGATCAGCGAGATCCCCACGTAGTGCGCGATGAAGGCCGCCAGCGTGAAGGAGTGGAAGACCTCGTGGAAGCCGAACCAGCGCGGTGACGGGTTGGGCCGCTTGAGGCCGTAGATCACCCCACCCGCGCTGTAGAGCAGCCCGCCCGCGATCACCAGCACCAGGACGGCGATGCCGCCGGCCCGCATGAACTCGGGGAGGTAGAAGACGGCCGCCCAGCCCATGGCGAGGTAGCACGGGGTGTAGAGCCAGCGCGGGGCGCCGACCCAGAAGACGCGGAAGAGGATGCCCGCCGCCGCGGCGGCCCAGATGCCCCACAGCAGCCACTGCCCCTTGGCCTCGGGGAGCAGGAGCATCGTGAGCGGTGTGTAGGTGCCCGCGATGATCAGGAAGATGTTGGCGTGGTCGAGGCGGCGCAGCAAGCCGTCCATCCGCGGGCTCCAGTCGCCCCGGTGGTAGAGCGCGCTGACGCCGAACAGCAGACAGGCCGTGAGGACGTAGATCCCGCAGGCGATGCGTGCTTCGGTCGACTCGGCGAGGGCGGTGAGCACCAGGCCCGCGACGAGGACGGCCGGAAACATGCCGAGATGCAGCCAGCCGCGCAACTTGGGCTTGACCGGATGCGGCAGATCGAGCGCTACAGGGCCGCGGCCGGCGGCCGGCGTGTCCCTGGGCGCGTCGGAGGCGGACGCAGTCATAGGGGCATCGTACCTACGGAACCGTAAGTTACGCATCAGTACGGACATTCGCGGGTGCCGAGTGGTCATCGTCTCACGGGGTGCCCGGCCACGCACCCTCTCGTGCCCGCTCGGGCCTCCGGCGCGAGCACGTGGCGATCCTCACTCCGCTCAGGTGTGACGCCCTCTGGACAGATGGGCGCTCGCGTCGGATGATCAAATGAGTGCGGTCGACACCGGATGAGCGCCCAAGAGGACGACGTCACGCATCCGGGTCGCAGCCCCCACGGGGCCTCCCAACAAAAAACCCCTCATTTAGGAGCAATCGTGGCGCGCGACATCGCTGCTCCCGCCGTCCCCACCAACCACCAGGAGCTGATCTCGTGGGTGAACGAGATCGCCGAACTGACCCAGCCGGACGAAGTGGTCTGGTGTGACGGATCCGAGGCCGAGTACGAGCGCCTGTGCGGGGAGCTCGTCGAGAAGGGCACCTTCCGCAGGCTCGACCCGGTCAAGCGCCCGAACTCCTACTACGCGGCCTCCGACCCCTCCGACGTCGCGCGTGTGGAGGACCGGACCTTCATCTGCTCCGCGAAGGAGGAGGACGCCGGCCCGACCAACCACTGGAAGGACCCCGCCGAGATGCGGGAGGTCTTCCGGGGGGCGGGTGGGCAGGGCGGCCTGTTCCGCGGCTCGATGCGCGGCCGGACCATGTACGTCGTGCCCTTCTGCATGGGTCCGCTCGGCTCCCCGCTCTCCGCGCTCGGCGTCGAGATCACCGACTCCGCGTACGTCGCCGTCTCCATGCGCACCATGACCCGCATGGGACAGCCGGTCCTGGACGAGCTCGGCGACGACGGCTTCTTCGTCAAGGCCGTGCACACCCTCGGTGCCCCGCTGGAGCAGGGCCAGGAGGACGTCCCGTGGCCGTGCAACAGCACCAAGTACATCTCGCACTTCCCCGAGGACCGCGAGATCTGGTCCTACGGCTCCGGCTACGGCGGCAACGCCCTGCTCGGCAAGAAGTGCTACGCCCTGCGCATCGCCTCCGTCATGGCCCGCGACGAGGGCTGGCTCGCCGAGCACATGCTCGTGCTGAAGCTGACCCCGCCCACCGGCGAGCCCAAGTACGTCGCCGCCGCCTTCCCGTCGGCCTGCGGCAAGACCAACCTCGCCATGCTGGAGCCCACGATCTCCGGCTGGACCGTCGAGACGATCGGCGACGACATCGCCTGGATGCGCTTCGGCGAGGACGGCCGCCTGTACGCCATCAACCCCGAGGCCGGCTTCTTCGGCGTCGCGCCCGGCACCGGTGAGCACACCAACGCCAACGCGATGAAGACCCTGTGGGGCAACTCCGTCTTCACCAACGTCGCCCTCACCGACGACAACGACGTGTGGTGGGAGGGCATGACCGAGGAGACGCCCGCCCACCTGACGGACTGGAAGGGCAACGACTGGACGCCCGAGTCCTCCGCGCCCGCCGCGCACCCCAACGCCCGCTTCACCACCCCCGCCGCGCAGTGCCCGATCATCGCGCCGGAGTGGGAGGACCCGGGGGGTGTGCCGATCTCGGCGATCCTCTTCGGCGGGCGCCGCGCCACCGCCGTACCGCTGGTCACCGAGTCCTTCGACTGGAACCACGGCGTCTTCCTCGGCGCCAACGTGGCCTCCGAGAAGACGGCCGCCGCCGAGGGCAAGGTCGGCGAGCTGCGCCGCGACCCCTTCGCCATGCTGCCGTTCTGCGGCTACAACATGGGCGACTACATGGGTCACTGGGTCGACGTGGCCAAGGACAAGGACCAGGCCAAGCTGCCCAAGATCTACTACGTCAACTGGTTCCGCAAGGACGACCAGGGCAGGTTCGTCTGGCCGGGCTTCGGTGAGAACGGCCGCGTCCTGAAGTGGATCGTGGAGCGCCTGGAGGGCAAGGCGGACGGCGTCGAGACCCCGATCGGTGTCCTGCCGACCAGGGAGTCCCTCGACACCGACGGCCTGGACCTCGCCGACGCCGACCTGGACTTCCTGCTCGGCGTCGACAAGGAGGTGTGGCGCGAGGAGGCGGCGCTCGTCCCCGAGCACTTCAACACCTTCGGCGACCACACGCCCACCGAGCTGTGGGACCAGTACCACAACCTGGTGAAGCGCCTGGGCTGACCGTCACCCCGGCACCCACCCAGCTCCGCGGCCGGTCCGACTAGCCCTGACCCGCGAGTCGTCACGAAGGCAGGCCGCGAGGGGACCTCCCCGCGCTCCAGTAGCTCAGCAGTACCCCGGAGTACGGAGAGCTCCCGCTCGGGCCGGGTCACCGCACAACGGCGTGCGGCTGACCCGGCCCTTCACCATTCCGACGCCGGTGCGCGGGGAACCGCGCGACCAGCCACGACGGACGGGGAAGCCGCCAACCGGCAGCCAGGCCCACGGCGCCGTAGCGATCCAGCCAACGCCAACGCGGTGAATGGCACCCGGTCCGCGCGTCGCTGCGGGTGCGCGCGGACCGGGGCCGTGTGGGGGAGCCCTGTGCGGGCTCAGGGGGCCGGGCCCGTGGGGAACGGGCTCAGTGGGACGCGAGTGCGCGCGGCTCCAGGGCCGCCGCGTGCGCGTCCATGCGCTCGGCGGTCAGGATCGCGACCGCCGTGTCGGCGCGGGAGGCCGCCACCACCAGGGCGCGGCCCGCCAGGGTGTGCGCCCGCCGGTGCAGGGCCGCCGGCCGCGGATCGGGGCGGTCGGCGGTCACCGGCGCGCGGACCGGCTCCGGTCCGCCCCGCAGCCGGGCCACCTGCTCGGCGAGCCGCTCGGCCGCGGCGTCCAGGTCGGGGGAGGGGGCCGGGGCGCGCAGCTCGTCTGTGACGGCGAGCAGTGCCGCGAGGTGGCCCGCGAGCTGGATGTCCAGCTCTTCCTCCCGGGACCGGTGGGGGAAGTCCGAGGTGCTGCCGGCCGTCGTGCTGTGGACGGACCTGGTGCGGATCGGTTCGTACATGGGACGGCCTCCTGAGTGCTTCAGGAAACCATCCTACATTGGATTCAATCTAAAGTTGACAGCGATCGGGTTTTGGTTCAGGGCTGGCTGTAGCCGTCCAGGAAGTTCCCGATCCTGCCCACCGCCTCGCGCAGGTCACTGGCCGTCGGCAGGGTCACCACCCGGAAGTGGTCGGGCTCGGGCCAGTTGAAGCCGGTGCCCTGGACGACCATGATCTTCTCCTGGCGCAGCAGGTCCAGGACCATCCGCCGGTCGTCCTTGATCTTGAACACCTTGGGGTCGAGCCTCGGGAAGAGATACAGCGCGCCCTTCGGCTTCACGCAGGTCACGCCCGGAATACTGGTCAGCGCCTCGTGGGCGGCGTCCCGCTGCTCCCGCAGCCGCCCGCCCGGCAGCACCAGCTCGTTGATGGTCTGCCGCCCGCTGAGCGCGGCGACCACGCCGTGCTGCCCCGGCATGTTGGCGCACAGCCGCATGTTCGCCAGGACCGTCAGGCCCTCGATGTAGGACGCGGCGTGCGCGCGCGGCCCGGAGACCGACATCCAGCCGACCCGGTAGCCGGCCACCCGGTACGCCTTCGACATGCCGTTGAAGGTGAGGGTGAGCAGGTCCGGGGCGATCGAGGCGGTCGGGGTGTGCGTGGCCTCGTCGTAGAGGATCTTGTCGTAGATCTCGTCGGAGCAGACCAGCAGGTTGTGCCGGCGCGCGATGTCGGTCAGCCCGCGCAGCACCGCCTCGTCGTACACCGCGCCCGTCGGGTTGTTCGGGTTGATGACGACGAGCGCCTTGGTGCGGTCGGTGATCTTCCGCTCCACGTCCGCGAGGTCCGGCATCCAGTCGGACTGCTCGTCGCAGCGGTAGTGCACCGCCGTCCCGCCGGAGAGCGAGACGGCGGCCGTCCACAGGGGGTAGTCGGGTGCCGGGACCAGGACCTCGTCGCCGTCGTCCAGCAGCCCCTGCATCGCCATCACGATCAGCTCGGAGACGCCGTTGCCGATGAAGACGTGCTCGACGTCCGTCTCGATGCCGAGGGTCTGGTTGTGCATGACGACCGCCCGGCGCGCCGCCAGCAGGCCCTTCGCGTCGCCGTACCCGTGGGCCGTCGACACGTTGCGGAGGATGTCCTCCAGGATCTCCGGCGGACACTCGAAGCCGAAGGCGGCCGGGTTGCCGGTGTTCAGCTTCAGGATGCGGTGCCCGGCCGCTTCCAGCCGCATCGCCTCCTCGAGCACCGGGCCCCGGATCTCGTAACAGACGTTGGCGAGCTTGGTCGACTGGATCACCTGCATGTCCGTGAGCTTACGACCCGGTTGCGCGTCATGGGCCGTGTTGTCCGCCACGTGGGACGTGTGGTTTGGGTGGATTACCGACGACTGTGCCGCAGCGGCAGGGCCGCCGCCCGGCACTGACCCGGGCGGTCACCGGGCAACGGCCGGTGACCGCCCGAAGGAGCTACCTCGGAGTCCGCCGCACCGACCGCCCCGCCAGTACGTCCGTGCGCCGTCCGTCCTCCATCACGAACCGCCCGTCGACCAGCACGTACGGGATGCCCGTCGGCAGCACGCGCGGGTTCTCGTACGTGCTGCCCGCCGCGACCGTCGCCGGGTCGAAGAGCACCAGGTCGGCCCGGTACCCCTCGCGGACCAGCCCGCGGTCCGGCAGCCGCAGCCGGGCCGCCGGACGCGAGGTGAGGTGGGCGACACACTCCTCCAGCGGGAGCACGCCCAGTTCGCGCACGTAGTGCCCGAGGTAGTGCGGGAAGGTGCCGTAGGCGCGCGGGTGCGGCTTGGCGCCCTGGAGGATGCCGTCCGAACCGCCGGTGTGGACCCGGTGCCGCATGATCGCGCGCACGTTCTCCTCGTGGCCGACGTGCTGGAGGATGGTCGGGGCCAGCCGGTCGGTCAGCAGGAGGCGGCGGGCGGTCGTCCACGGGGTCTCGCCGCGCAGCCGCGCCGACTCCATGACCGTACGGCCGACGTACTCGCCGAGCGCCGGGTCGCCCGTGCCGGATATCTCGATCGTGTCCCACTCCATGGGCACGCCGTGGCAGCCGTCGGAGCCGATCTCCTCGATGTGGTGGCGGATGCGTTCGGCGGTGTCGTCGTCCGACAGCCGCTTCATGATCTGCTCCGGGCCGCCCTCGCTCGCCCAGCTCGGCAGCATGGCCACGAGGGTGGTGCAGCCGGGGGTGTAGGGGTACGTGTCGAGGGTGATGTCGGCCCCGGTGGCCAGCGCGTCGTCGAGCAGCGCCAGCAGCTCGGGTGCCTTGCCCCTGTTCACGCCGAAGTTCATGGTGGCGTGGGCCAGGTGGAGGGGGCACTTGGCCTCCCGCGTCAGTTCCACCATCTCCTCGTACGCCGTCAGGGCCCCGGCGCCGTACGAGCGGTGGTGCGGGCAGTAGTAGCCGCCGTACGACGCCACCACCCGGCACAGCTCGGTCAGCTCCGTGTCCTTGGCGTACATGCCGGGCGTGTACGTCAGCCCGGACGACATGCCGACCGCGCCCTGCTCCATGCCCTCGGCGACCAGGCGGCGCATGTGCTCCAGCTCGGCCTCGGTCGCCTCCCGGTCGTCCCAGCCGACCGCGAGGGCGCGCACCGTGCCCTGGGGAATCAGGTAGGCGGCGTTGACGGCGATGCCCCGGTCGAGCCGGTCCAGGTACTCGCCGACCGACCGCCAGTCGAAGTCGACGTCGTCGCCGGCGCCGTTCCACCCGGCGATGGCGCGGCGCACCTCGCCGAGGGTGCGGTCGTCGACCGGCGCGTACGACAGCCCGTCCTGGCCGATGACCTCCAGGGTGACGCCCTGTGCGGCCTTGGCGCTGTGGTCGGGGTCCCGCAGCAGCGCCAGGTCGCTGTGCGCGTGCATGTCGATGAAACCGGGGGCCAGGACCAGGCCCTCGGCGTCCAGCTCCCGGCGTGCCTTCGGGCGCTGGCAGCCGGCGGCCGCCGCCTCCTTGACGATCGAGACGATCCGGCCGCCGTCGACCACGACGTCCGCACGGTAGGAGTCCGCGCCGGAGCCGTCCACGACGTCGGCGTCCCGGATGACCAGCTCTTCCATGTCCCGCTCCTTTGCGAAGTCCTTCTAGAAGAACGTACGGATGTAGTCGACGACCGTCCCGTCCGCCTGCGCGAGGGGGATCAGCTGCCACTTGTCGAAGGACGTGCACGGGTGGGACAGGCCCAGGCCCACCCAGTCGCCGACCTCCAGGTCCGCCTCCGGCGCCGTGCGCAGCCAGGCATGCTGGTCGGACAGGCCGCTCACCGTGATGCCGGTGGCCGCCCGCTCCGGGCCGCCGTCCGCAGGGCGCACCACCTGCGCGAACGGCAGGTCGAGGTCGTACGCCGCGTCCCGCTTGCCCGCGTTGGCGAAGGCCTGGCCGGGCGAGGGGCGGGAGACGACCTGCGTCCACAGCCGGAACGCCGGCTCAAGGGCGCCCTCGTCGGGGACGCGGTTGAAGGGGGTCACCTCGCGGTAGTGACCGTCGTCGTGCGAGACGTACGCGCCCGAGCGCAGCAGCTTCAGCACGGGCAGGGAGAGGTCGGGGACCTCGGCGAACACGTCGGCCACCGCGTCGAACCAGGCGCTGCCGCCCGCGCTCAGCACGACCTCCTCCAGGCCGGCGAACCGCCCCGCCTTGTCGAAGTCCACGGCCAGCGCGACCAGCCGCCGCAGCCACGCGCGCACCCGCTCCGGGTCGGCGTCCGGCACCTCGCCCTCGTACCCGGCGACACCGGCCAGCCGCAGCGTCCGCGCGCCGGCCACCGCGTCGGCGACCGCCGCGCACCCGTCCTCGGTGCGCACCCCGGTCCGGGCGCCCTCACCGGCACCCAGCTCGACCACGACGTCCACCGGGCGCGAGGCGCCCGCGTCGGTCAGCGCGGCGTCCATCAGCCGGGCGCCGCGCACGGAGTCCACGTAGCAGACGAAGCGGAAGTCCGGGTCGGCGTCCAGCTCCGAGGCGATCCAACGCAGGGCGGCGGCGTCGACCAGCTCGTTGGCGAGGAAGATCCGCCGGACGCCGAAGGCGCGGGCGACCCGCACCTGGTGCGGCACGGCGAGGGTGATGCCCCAGGCGCCGTGCTCGATCTGGCGGTGGAAGAGCTGCGGGGCCATGGAGGTCTTGCCGTGCGGCGCGAAGGCGAGGCCGTGCCGGGCGGCGTACGTCTCCATCAGCGCGAGGTTGTGCTCCAGGCGCTCGGCGGACAGGGCCAGCAGGGGGGTGGCGAAACCGCCGGTGAAGAGGTTGCGGCGCTGACCGGCCAGCTCGGCGACGGTCAGGCCGTCGGCGTCCGGCGGGAGGCCCTTGAAACGGTGGTCGACGCGCTCCTCGGCCAGACGGGCGAGGGCTTCGGTGCCGGTATCGAGGGCCATGGAGCCTCCCTGATCTGATGCGTTGCAAATATTGCAACGATCGTTGCGTATATCGCTTACTGCTGTCTAACATCTCGGCGAACGCGGGGTCAACGGAGCCGCCGCCCGCGAGACGCGCTAGGAGCCAAGACCATCGTGACCGTCGACGGACCCCGCAGCACCGCCCCCGACACGGTGGACGTCGTCGCGCTCGGCGAGTCCATGGTCACCTTCCTCCCCTCCGTGCCCGGGCGCCTCGCCGACGTCCCCTCCTTCGACCGGGCCATCGGCGGCGCCGAGTCCAACGTGGCCTGCGTGCTGGCCGCCGCCGGGCACTCCGTCCGCTGGGTCGGCCGGGTCGGCGCCGACGGCTTCGGCGACCACCTCACCGAGGCGATCGGCGCCTACGGCGTCGACGTCCTGTCCGTCCGCCGCGACCCCGTCCGCCCGACCGGCGTCTACTTCCGCACCGCCGGCGACCGCGCCACCGACGCCCACGAGGTCGCGTACTACCGGGCGGGCTCGGCCGCCTCCGCGATGTCGGTGAACAACATGGACCTCGACACGATCCGCTCCGGGCGCGTCCTGCACCTCTCCGGCATCACCCCCGCGCTCTCCGCCGACTGCCTCGCCCTGATGCGCGAACTCACCGCCCGCCGCCCCGGCCGTCCCCTCGTCTCCTTCGACGTCAACCACCGCCCGGGGCTGTGGCGCGACGCCGAGGACGGCCCCGAGGTGCTCAAGGAGCTGGCGCGCGGCGCCGACATCGTCTTCGTCGGCGAGGACGAGGCATGGGGACTGGGCGGCCCCGAGGCCGTGCGCGCCGCACTGCCCGAGCCCGAGCTGCTCGTCGTCAAGCAGGGCGCGACCGGAGCCACCGCCTTCCACGGACCGCACGTCACCACCGTCCCCGCCCTCACCGTCGACGTCGTCGCCGCCGTCGGCGCGGGCGACGCCTTCGCCGCCGGGTTCCTCTCCGCCACCCTGCGCGACCTGCCCGTGCGCGAGCGCCTGCGCCACGGCCACCTGATGGCCGCCGCCGCCCTCACCGCCCCCGGCGACCTCGCCACACCCCCCGCCCGGCACCACGCCGACCGGCTGGCCGCCCTCGACGACGCCGCGTGGGGGAGACTGCGACTCGGCCCCGGCTGGACACAGGCCGGCGAAAGGGCCGAGGAGGAGGTACGTACGCCATGAGTCAGACCGTCGACCGCGCGCTGAGCATCCTGCCGCTGCTCGCCGAGGGCCCCGCCGACCTGGGCCGGGTCGCCGACCGGCTCGGCGTCCACAAGTCCACGGCCCTGCGCCTGCTGCGCACCCTGCACGAGCACGGCTTCGTCTACCGCCAGTCCGACCAGCGCTACCGCCTCGGCGCCCGGCTCATCGCCCTCGCCCAGGAGGCGATGGAGAACCTCGACGTCCGCGAGATCGCCCACCCCCACCTCATACGCCTCAACGAGCAGTGCGGACACACCGTCCACCTCGCCGTCTACGAGGAGAACGAGGTCCTCTACATCGACAAGGTGGAGAGCCGCTACCCGGTCCGCATGTACTCGCGGATCGGCAAGCCCGTCGCCATCACCGTCGCGGCCGTGGCCAAACTGCTGCTCGCGGACCTCCCCGAGAACGAGCGCCGAGCCGTGGTCGAGAAGCTCGACTACCCCCTGTACACGGCCCGTTCGACACCGAACGCCGACGGTTTCCTCAAGGAACTGGCCAAGGTGCGCGAACAGGGCTGGGCCACCGACCTCGGTGGCCACGAGGAGTCCATCAACTGCGTCGCCGCGCCCATCCGGGGCGCCGACGGCCGGGTGACGGCCGCGATGTCGGTCTCCGCGCCGAACGTCGTCGTCACCGCCGACGAACTCCTCACCCTGCTCCCGCTGGTGCGCCGTACGGCGGACGCCATCAGCGGCGAGTACTCCGGCAGGACCCCAGTCAAGGAAGTCACCGCATGACCGACAAGATCGCTCTCACCCCCGCGACCCACACCGTCCCCCCGGCGAAGTTCAGCCACGGCGTCCGCAAGGGCAACATCCTCCAGGTCGCCGGCCAGGTCGGCTTCCTCCCCCACGAGGAGGGCAAGGCCCCCACCCCGGCCGGCCCCACCCTGCGCGAGCAGACCCTCCAGACCCTCGCCAACGTCAAGGCGATCCTGGAGGAGGGCGGCGCCTCCTGGGACGACGTGATGATGATCCGCGTCTACCTCACGGACGTCGACCACTTCGCCGAGATGAACGAGATCTACAACGCCTACTTCCAGGAGCAGGGCCTCACCCAGCCGCCGGCCGCGCGCACGACCGTCTACGTCGGTCTGCCCGCCGGACTCCTCATCGAGATCGACGCGCTGGCCGTCCTCGGCTGACCCTCTCCTCGGTCTTCCCCTCCCCACCGTCTGTTGCCTGTCGCACGGCACGGTGCCCCTTCACCCGCGGGGGCGCCGTGCCGCGCCCCGCCATGCCCGAAAGCTCTATGTGTTTAGCCAGAGGACCCCCGTATGTCCCCTATATCCCTCCAGCTCGCCGCCTCCGCCCCGGCCCAGACCCCGCCCCACACCGGCGGCCTGCTCCACCTGATCGACGGCACGGCGGGCCTGCTGACCGTCGCCGCGATCGGCATCGCACTCCTGCTCTTCCTGATCATCAAGGTCCGGCTCCAGCCGTTCGTCGCGCTGCTCGCCGTCTCCATAGCCGTCGGCCTGCTCGCCGGCCTGTCGGTCACCGAACTCTTCGGCACCGTCCAGAAGTCCGACGCCGTCTCCACCATCGAGTCAGGCATGGGCGGCATCCTCGGACACGTCGCCATCATCATCGGGCTGGGCACCATGCTCGGCGCCATCCTCGAGGTCAGCGGCGGCGCCCAGGTACTCGCCTCCCGGCTGCTGGGCCTCTTCGGTGAGAAGCGCGCACCCCTCGCCATGGGCCTGACCGGCCTGATCTTCGGCGTCCCGGTCTTCTTCGACGTGGGCATCTTCGTCCTCGCGCCCATCGTCTACGCCGCCGCCAAGCGCTCCGGCAAGTCGGTCCTGCTCTACTGCCTGCCGTTGCTCGCCGGCCTGTCGATGACCCACGCCTTCCTGCCGCCGCACCCCGGCCCGGTGGCCGCCGCCGGTCTGCTGAAGGTGGACCTCGGCTGGGTGATCCTCATGGGCATCGTCTGCGGCATCCCGGCCGTGCTCGCCGCCTGGGCGTTCTCCGCCTGGATCGGCCGCCGCATCTTCGTGCCCGTGCCGCAGGACATGGTCGAGGCGGCCGAGGAGGCCAAGCAGGCCGTCATCGACGAGCAGAGCAGGGCCGGCGTCGCCCCGACCGAGAGCCCGGTCGCGCTCGGCACGGTCCTCGGCATCATCGGCACCCCGCTGATCCTCATCCTCGCCGCGACCTTCTCCTCCATCGCCCTGGACGAGTCCACCCTCCGCTCGGTGATCGAGTTCTTCGGCAACCCCTTCGTGGCCCTGACCATCGCCCTGTTCCTCGCCTACTACCTGCTCGGCATCCGGCGCGGCTGGTCCCGCAAGTCCCTGGAGACCGTCTCGACGGCCTCTCTGAAGCCGGTCGGCAACATCCTGCTGGTGGTCGGCGCGGGCGGTGTCTTCGGCGCCGTCCTCAGCGCCAGCGGCGTCGCCCAGGCCCTCTCCGACACCTTCAACGACGTCGGCCTGCCGGTGATCGTCCTCTCCTACCTGATCTCCCTGGTGCTGCGGGTCGCCCAGGGCTCGGCGACGGTGGCCATCGTGACGACGGCGGGCATCGTGGCACCGCTGCTGGCCGAGGGCGACCACTCCCAGGCGTTCGTCGCCCTGGTCATCATGGCCATCTCGGCGGGCTCGATCTTCGCCTCGCACGTCAACGACGGCGGCTTCTGGATGGTCGCCAAGTACTTCGGCATCAGCGAACGGGACACGCTGAAGACGTGGACCGTGCTGGAGAGCGTGCTGTCGCTGGCCGGGTTCGTGGTCGCCGCGGTGCTGAGCCTCTTCGTGTAGGCGTCTGATAACGAAGTTGGGGCTGGCTGTGCCCGGCACGGGTTCGTCGACCATACTGCCCGCTGTGGAGCAGCGCAGAGGATCGACCAGCCAGCCCCTGGAAGGCGCCGGGTTCGACCCGGCATTCATCCCCGGGCTCAGCTCGCCCGTGTCCGGCGAACCGGAGGACGTGAGACCGGCGAAACCGGAGGCCGAGGCCGACGACGTCACCGACGCGGAGGATGCCGCTGTCGGCGAGACGCCCGTCGAGGAGCCCGCCGGGAAGACCGGGGAACCGGACGACGAGGAGGCCCCCGCCGGCCCCGTCTTCGAGGCGTCCGACCGCCGCGCGAAGATCGTCGCCGACCGCAAGGGCGTACGGCTCGCCCTCGACGACCAGAGCTGCGAGTTCCGCTGGGACGAGGTCGGGGCCGTCGAGACGGAGACGGGACGCTTCGGCAAGCGGTTCACCGTCACGGTGCACACGCCCGACCGCCGCTGGTACCCGATCGAGATCGAGGCGACGTCCAGGAGCCGCTTCCCGGAATGGGAGGCGGCCCTCGACGAGGTCCTGGACGCGTACTTCGACGACGGCGAGGACGACGGCGAGGCGGAACCCGACGCGCGGGGCGATGCCGGTACCGAGGCGGAGACCGACGCCGGGACCGACGCCGAGATGGACGCCGAGACGGACGCCGGGACCGACGCGAAAGACGACGCGGAGGCTGACGCGAAGACCGACGCGAAGACCGACGCGGGCGGCAAGGAGTAAGCACATCGAGTGAAGATCCGTGCGCGCCCTCTTGTCCCGTCGGCGACCATGGGCTTGGTTGACCCGCATGGCGGACACCACGGGCAACATCGCAGACACCGGCGGTCCGGGCGCGGCCGACCAGGCCCCCCGTAAGTCCAGTTGGCGCTACATCGGGCCCGGCATCGTCGTCGCGGCGACCGGGGTCGGCGCCGGCGACCTGGTCGCCACCCTGATCGCCGGCAGCAACTTCGGCTACACCCTGCTGTGGGCGGCGATCATTGGCTGCCTGGTGAAGATCTCCCTCGCGGAGGCGTGCGGCCGGTGGCATCTCGCCACCGGCCGCACGCTGTTCGACGGCTGGGCGAGCCTCGGCCGCTGGACGACGTGGTTCTTCGCGTCCTACGCCGTGATCTGGGGCTTCGTCTACGGCGCGGCGGCGATGTCGTCCAGCGCCCTGCCGCTGCAGGCCCTCTTCCCGGACGTGATGGGCCTCGAGCGGTGGGGCATCGCGTGCGGCCTGGTGGGTCTGGTCTTCGTCTGGTTCAACCAGTACAACGTCTTCGAGAAGGTCATGACGGTCCTGGTGGGCGTCATGTTCGTGGTGACCGTCTACCTGGCGATCCGCGTCACCCCCAACCTCGGCGACGCCTTCGCCGGCCTCCTCCCCGTCATCCCGGACGAGAAGGACTCGGTCCTCAACACCCTCGGCCTGATCGGCGGCGTGGGCGGCACCATCACGCTGGCCGCCTACGGCTACTGGGTCAACGCCAAGGGATGGACGCACACGGGCTGGATGAAGGTCATGCGCGTCGACAACCGGGTCGCGTACGCCACGACCGGCGTCTTCGTCATCGCCATGCTCCTGGTCGGCGCCGAGCTGCTCCACTCGGCGAACATCGCGATCGCGAGCGGCGACAAGGGCATGATCCAGCTCGGCGACATCCTGGAGGACGAGTACGGCACGGTGACCGGCAAGCTCTTCCTGATCGGCTTCTTCGCCACCTCCTTCACCTCCCTGATCGGCGTCTGGCACGGCGTCAGCCTGATGTTCGCCGACTTCCTGGCCCGACGGCGGGGCGAGCGGGAGGCGCGGGCCACGGAGCTGGCGTCGGGCCGCCGCGAACGCTCCTGGTCCTTCCGCGCCTACCTGCTCTGGCTCACCTTCCCGCCCATGATCCTGCTCTTCCAGGACGAGCCCTTCCGTCTGATCATCATCTACGGCGTCCTGGGCGCCGCCTTCATGCCCTTCCTCGCCCTCACCCTGATCTGGCTCCTCAACTCCACCCGCACACCCCGCGAGTGGCGCAACGGCTGGCTGAGCAACGGCATGCTCGCCGTCGCGGGCCTGCTGTTCCTGGTGCTGTGCGTGAAGCAGGTCTGGGACCAGGACTGGGCGGAGTTCTTCTAGTGTCCTGTGCCAGTAGTTGATCGTTAGTAGTTGCGCGACTTCTGCTGCTGGCGCGTCAGTTCCTCGTCGGGGCCCGAAACTGGAGCCGTTGCTGCTGTCTGAGGGCGAGCGGGCGGCGTTGGAGCGGTGGTCGCGCCGGGCGACGTCGGCCCAGGCGTCGAGGACCTGGTAGAGGGTCAGGCCGGTGTGTGGACTTTTGGGTCGGGCCGCCTGAGAGTGAGGAAGGCCTGGGCGGTGGTGACGAGGGTGACGTGGTGGTGCCGGCCGCGCCAGGTGCGGCCCTCGAAGTGGTCCAGGCTGAGGCCGTGCTTGAGTTCGCGGTAGTCGTGCTCGATCCGCCAGCGCATCTTCGCCCACCGCACCAGGTCGGCGACCGGAGTCGAAGCGGGCAGGTTCGATATCCAGTAGTCCGTCGGAGCGTCCTGGCCGTCCGGCCATTCGACCAGCAGGGTCTGGGTGGGCAGGTCTCCGTTCCAGTGGTTGCGGCCGCCACCTGCCTCCTGGGCGGCGGCCAGGGACTGCTTGCCCGCGGGTCGCACGGTCAGCACCGCGAACCTCGAGGTCATCGCGCCTTTGCTGCCTGGACCGACTTCCGCCGGCCATCGAGCATCAGGCCCCGCAGACAACACGCACTCCACCGCCGCTGATCCCGACGCGGCAACGACCCGAACACATCGGCAACGAACTCCGCCAACTCACCCCGGAGCCGTTCCACCTCCCCAAACTTCACCCTGGGAGGCTGCCCACAGCCAGCCGAGATCACTCAACGTAACGAAGCACTGCGAAGCACTACTAGTCCTCGTCCATGTTGAAGCTCAGCAGCGCGGCGCTCTGTTGCTTCTTTTTCTTCTTCTTCTTGGCCGGCTGCTCCACGACCGACTCGGACTGGGGAGGTGCCGCGGCCTGCCGCTTGCGTCCGGCGCCGGACGTGAACGGTACGTACTCGTCCTCTTCCGGCTCCTCGGTGAGGTGCCCGAAGTACTCCTGGAGGTGCTCAGGGACGTTGCGCTTGAGCATGTTGTCCCAGCTCTGCCGGTCCGCCCCGTGGGGCGGCCGGGGGCCGAATTTGAATTCCCTTTCGATGAGGTTCTTGCGGGCCGCGAGGTCCAACTCCTTGATGGCGTCCTCGACGCCGAACACCTTCGTGACCGCGCCCGCCGGGATCGTCCCCTTGATGAGCACCTCGCGGTCGTTCTTGGCCATGGAGGCGATGTTCTGGTTCTCCGCCAGGTTCGTCTGGTCGAAGACGGCAGGGTCGGCGAGGTTCACCAGCCGGACGCTGGAACCGAGTTTGCTCACGTCGATCTCGATCACCGGCGCCCAGTTCTTCACAGCGCGTGGCTTCTCGGCGACATCCATGTTCTCGGCAGGGCCGGCCATGAAGTTGTACCGGGCATAGTGGGTGGACGCCGCCTGGTCGGGGCTGAAGGAGATGTACTGCGTGCCGTAGTTGTCTCCGGCCACGTGGTGGGCCACGGTGAACGTCGCGTTGGCGTCGACGGGTTCGATGTCCTTCGCCTCGGGCCACTGCTTGAGGGCCTGATAGACCCTTGTCACCTCCGCGTGGGACGAGAGCCCCGCGCCCAGGTCACCGTCGGCCTTGGCCATGATCGTGGACTTGTCCTCGCTGCGCTTGGCCTGCGAGGTGATCCGGATCGCCCGGTACAGCTTGGTCGGGCCACCGCTCTTCGCGTACTCGGCCACGGTCTGCTCGTACGGTTGGTGCGACTGCGTCGCGCTCTGCTGCCCGCCCTCGTCCGGTACCCGCTGGATCATCCGCGTGGCCGCAGCGTTCCCCGCCGTACGCTGGATCGCAGCCACCATACCCGGGCTCACCGCCCCCTTGGAGCGCGGGTCGAGCGCCGCCGGAACAGGGCCGGGCACTGCCGTGCCGCGATCCGCCCTGGCCGGTGTGCGGATGGCCCGACGCTCTGTCGTGCTCGTGTCGTCGTGGGGGCGCATGCAAAATCTTCCTGGGCAGGGATGCGGTACGGCACCTCCTTGTTACCTTCGGCAGTCGGGCTGCCACCAGGTACGGAAGGTCAGGAAATCCGGCCCGAAGGGGCGGAGTCCGCTGCATTCTCGGCCCCTCCGGCACGCGAGGAGCGGGGCCCGGTTCCGGGAAGGGGCGGGACCGGGGAAGGAAGCAAAGCCCGACCCTCCACCGGGACGGCCCCGCCGCACGCCCCGCCTAACCTCGCTCGACGGACTCCGTGAAGTCCAGCACGACCCGAACTCTTCGGGCAGGTCCATCCACGGGGTGCCGGTGCGGTACTTGAACGCGATCGCGTCGATCACCTGCCGGTGATCCCGCCACCGCCCACCCCGCCGCGGCGCCCGATCCGGCAGCAACGGCTCGACCTTCGCCCACTGAGCATCAGTCAACGACACACCAGAACAACGATCAGATGATCCGAAAGAAGCGCCCTAGAACTAGGCCCGAACGGACCGTTCCGCTACCGCAGCTTCTCCCACTCCGGGCTCAGCGCGATCTCCCGCAGCTGGTCGATGGTCAGCGCGGGGTTCTCGCGGGTGGGCCGGGCATGCGCGGCGTCGTTGTTGAACGCGCCGATCACCACGCGGAAGCCGTCGTCGCCGGGCCGCATGGTGTCGACGGTCCACATGAGGACCCCGGCGACGCGGTCGTCGCCGGGCCCCTGCCGTACGGCGACGCGGGTGCCGTCGGGGAGGGTCTCGCCGGAGCCGTAGAGCTGGTCGGCGACGTCGTCCATGCCGTGCTGAACGTTGACCTGGACGAGGCTCCCACCGCTGCCGTCGTCGACGACGACGTAGCGGAACTCGCTGTCCTGGCCGCCCTGCCCGACCACGTCCAGCTTCTCGGGGAGCAGCCCGGCGAGGATCTCGGAGATGCTCTCGCCGGAGGTCTCCGGCGGCGTGTGCTCCGGTGTGGCGGACCCGGACGGCTTCGGCTCGACCGGCATGGCGTCCACCGCCCGGCGCCACACGTCCGCCGTGACGACCTCCTTGAGCTGCGCGGTCGACAACGGCGGGTCCTCCCGAGAGATCGGGGCGCCCTTCTGGGCGGGGGAGTTCCACTCGCTCAGGGAGACGTGCTGCCCCGTGCTCGTGACGAGGTCGGCGGACCAGAGCTTGGTGTCGACGCGCCGGTCGGGATACTCGTAGCCCTGGAAGAGCTTGAGCCACGAGCCGTCGGGCAGCCGGCTGGAGTCGCACGCGTCGTGCGGTGTGAACGTCTTGTCCGGACACTCCGTCAGCTGCCGGGCCCGCTCACCGCCGGGCTCGACCCGGCCGAGGCCCATGCTGAGCGCGGCCGCGCCCTCCCCGTCGTCGTACACGGCATACGCGTACGGGCCCTGCTTCTCGTCGGAGCCCCGGGCGTCCTCCTCGCTGAACTCCCCCGCGGGAAGCAGTTCCTTGAGCGACTGGAGAAGAGTGTCTCCGGACACGGGGGGCGGGGCGGCCGAGGCGGACGGGCGGGAGGTCGCCTCGGAGGCCACGGTGGAACGCTCGGGGCTGGAGGCATCCCCCGACGGCAGGAGCAGCGCCCCGCCCACCCCGACCAGGGCGACCCCGGCCACCCCTCCGAGCACCCCGGCCCGGCGCCGCGTCACCGCCCGGCGCCCACGGGACCGCCCACCGGCGACGAGGGCCGCGCCGTCGGCCCGGAAGTCACCGCCGGTGTCGCGCAGGGCGGCGGTGAGCCGTTCCTCGAAGGGGTCCTGGTGCTGGTTTTCGGGCATGACGAGCCACCCTTTCGGCTTGGTGAGAGCTGTGAGAGCTGTGAGAGCTGTGAGAGCTGTGAGAGCTGCGTGCTGTGCGTGCTGTGAGAGCTGTGTGCGGGACGAGGCAGGTATGTGGATCCGACGAGAGGCGGGTGGGGCCGTCAGGGTCTGGCGTACTCCGCGAGGTCCTCGCCCAGCAGCTCGCGCAGCTTGCCGAGCGCCCGGGAGCACCGTGTCCGTACGGCCGCCGAGCTGACGTTCAGCACGTCGGCGGTCTGCTCGACCGAGCGGTCCTCCCAGTACCGCAGGACGATGACGGCCCGGTCCTTGGCGGGCAGCCGGGCGAGCGCGGCCAGCAGGGTCAGCCTCAGCGGCGCGTCCCCGTCGCCGGCGCCCGGCAGGTCGGGGAACACGTCCGTCGCCCGCTCACGGCTGCTGCGCCGCCGCTGATGGGCGAGGAAGGCCCGGGTGAGCACGGTCTGCGCGTACGCGGCGGGGTTCCCCACCCGGGACACCCGCCCCCATCGCACGTACAGCCGCCCGAAGGTCTCCTGCACGAGATCCTCGGCCAGATGCGTGTCCCCTGCGGTGAGCAGACACGCGGACCGGTACAGGTGCCCGGCCCGCGCCGCCGCGAACTCGGCGTACTCGTCCGCCCGTCCCTGCCTCATCTACGTGTTCCCCCGAGCTCGCCGTGGTTCTGTACTGCCTTCACCTCATTGATGCGGTGGGCCCCGGGAAATGTTTCACGCGGGCGTCACAACAGGTGGTCGGCCTTGCCCGCCTTGATGTCGAGGATCATGCGGCGCAGGGCCTCCCGGCTGTCGGTGAGGGGGGCGTCCTCCTCACCGGCTATGGCGATGTAGGCGTTGCCGGTGGTGTCGGTACCGAGGCGGAAGCAGGAGTTTCCCTCGCCGCAGAAGGGTGCTTCCCAGGTGATGTCGCTGCTCATCGGGCGTCTCCTCAAAGTTCGTTGGCAATGGCGTGAATGAAGTCGCGTGAGGGCTCTGACGAGAGGGCGATGCGCTCCATCCAGTCCAAGTGGGCACGGTACTTCGCCAACTGGGACTCGGCATGAAGGAAATCCGGCCCGTGCGAGCTGTCGACCTGCACGGTGTCCAGTTGGGGCACGGGCCCGGACGCGTATAGCACGGTCTGTCCGGCACCGGGGAAGGCTCCGGCGGCAAAGGGAATGACCAGGACGGTCACGCTGTCCTGGTCCGATCTCTCCAGGACGTGACGCGACCGTGCGCCTCTCCGCGTCCTGGCCCGCGTCTGCCGCGCCTGCGACGGCGCCTGGGGATTCGGTGAGGCGAGGGAACCGGGCGGCGGCACGCGCATGTGGGCGACCCTGCCGAGGGTGGGCGCGGTGGCGTACGGGGCGCCTTGACGTGTGCGTCAGCGCGGCGGTACGCGGAGATCACATTTCGTACGCGGTACGGGTGAATGGGCCCTTTGTTGAGTTCGAGACAAGTGGCGGATCTTCTACGTTCTGTGGGTGGACCCCAGGACCGGCAGAAGGGCCCTGCGGGCTGGAACCGGCGAAAGGCACGCCTGGATGGCGGGGTTGGGGAGCGCGGTGGTGCGGATGGTGGCCCTCGGGCCGTCCGTCGGTTGCTGCGCGGTGGCGGTCTCGCTGGTGCTCCGCACGTGGTGGACGAGCGGACGGGTACGGACGAGGCTTTGGCTGTTCGGGGGCGCGGCGGCCGCCGGCAGTTTGTACCGGGTGGTGGCCGACGTGCTCAAGGCCCATCCACCGGAACCGGGACGGGACGAGCAGTCGCTGCTGGAGTTGGTCGTGGTCGTCGGAGCGGCACTGGCGGTCGGCCTGGGGACGGCCGGTCTGGTGGTCGCGGCCGACGCGGGTACCGGACGGCCCGCGTTGCTGCGGCGTGTGCTCGACGGGATCGTCGCGGCCGGGGCCCTGTTCATGACGGGTTGGGTGCTGCTGAGCGGGACCGGTGGCGGCTGGCTGCCTGGGGAGGGGATGGTGGTGTTCCTGTGGGCTGTCGAGCTGGTGTTCCTCAGCTTTCTGCTGGCCCTGTGCCGTCTCGTACGCAGTGACCGGAGAGCGACCTTGTGGTCGGGGATCGTCGGGCTGTCCTTCATGCTGGTCGGTGACACCCTGCAGCTGTGGGCCGTCGGCCCGCAGGGAGCCGGGGTGCCGGACGGTCAGGTGGCCGACGGTTGCAAGACCGTGGGGCTTGTGGTGATCGCCACCGGGCCGTGGTTGCCCGGCGGGGCGAGCGTCCTGGGCATGGCCCGGCCGGCGCTGCGATGGGGGATGGAGGGTACGGCGGCTTTCGTTCCTCTGACGGTCTGCACGGTCATGGCGCTGGGACACGTGCTGGCCCCCGCCGCCCGTGATCCGGTGCCGCTGCTGGTCGGCGGGACGGTCCTGGTGAGCCTCTGGGTGCGCCAGAGATTCCTGCCGAGCGAGAACCTGGGAAGGGGCGACTGAGCCACGTGCGGCTGTTCCCCCCACCGCCGTCGCGGTAGGGGGAACAGCCGCACTGGCCAGCCGCACTGTCCAGCCGGGCCGGCCGGGCGAGCCGGGCCGGCCGGACTGACCGGACTGGCCGGCCGGGGCTACGGGAGCGCGTGTACGTGCGCTCCCACCGAGTTCGACCATGCGTTGCCCGCCGTCGCGTCCCAGTTGGTGGACCAGGTCATCGCGCCCCGCAGGTCGGGGTACGTCTTCGACGGCTTGAAGGAGCCGCAGTTCGTGCCCTTGGTCAGGCAGTCCAGGGCGTTGTTGACCACGGACGGGGAGACGTAGCCGCCGCCCGCCGCACGGGTGGAGGCGGGCAGTCCCAGGCCGACCTGGGACGGGTCGAGGCCGTTCTCCAGCTGGATGCAGGCCAGGGCGGTGAGGAAGTCGACCGTGCCCTGCGCGTACACCTTGCCGTCGCAGCCGAGCATCGTGCCGCTGTTGTAGTACTGCATGTTGACGACCGTGAGGATGTCCTTCACGTTCAGCGCCGTCCGGAAGTACGAACCCGACGTCGACTGCATGTCGATGGTCTGCGGGGCCATCGTCAGGATCATGTCCGGGCCCGCCTTCGCCGACAGGGCGCGCAGGGCCTGCGTCATGTAGGTCGCGTTGAGGCCGTTCTCCAGGTCGATGTCGACGCCGTCGAAGCCGTACTCGCCCATGAGCGCGTGGACGGAGTTCGCGAAGTTGGTCGCGGAGGCGGAGTCGTTCACCGTGATGGTGCCCTTCTCACCGCCGATCGAGATGATGACCTTCTTCCCGGCCGCCTGCTTGGCGCGGACGTCAGCCTTGAACTGGTCGACCGTGTAGCCGTCCAGGCCGGCCGTGTCGAGGTTGAAGGTGACGGCGCCGGGCGTGCTCGTCGCGTCCGCGAAGGACACGGCGATGATGTCGTACTGGGCGGAGACGTCCGAGATCCTCTGGACCGCCGCCCCGTTGTCGAAGTTCTGCCAGTAGCCGGTCACGGCGTGCTTGGGCAGGTCGCCGCCGCCCCCGCCGCCCCCGCCGTCCGCCGTCCGGGCCGAGACGGCCGCCGACTTGGCGGACTCGCCGGCCGCGTTCGTCGCCGTGACCTGGAAGGAGTACGAGGTCGCGGCCGCGAGGCCGGTCACGGTAGCCGACGTGCCGGTCACCGCCGTCACCTTCGTACCGTCGCGGTAGATGTTGTAGCCGGTGGCGCCCGAGACCGTGTCCCAGGTGAGCGAGGCCGAGGAGGAGGTCGTACCGGAGACGTTCAGACCTGCGGGTACGGACGGGACCGTGGGCTCGGGTCCGCCGTCGTCACCGCCCCCGCCGTCCGGGCCGAAGACGGACAGGTCGTCGGCGTAGTAGGCCGACTGGCCGTACCAGCCGTGCGTGTAGACCGTCACCGAACTCGTCGAGGAGCCCGTCGTGAACGTCGTCGACAGCTGCTTCCACGAGGTGGAGCCAGGGGTCCAGGTCGACACGTCCGTCGTGCCCGTGCCCGTCACGCCCAGGTAGGAGTACCCGCCCTGGACCCAGGCGCTGAGCGTGTACGTCGATCCGGGCTTCACCTTGACCGTCTGGGCGCACCGGGCGTTGTCCTGCCCGTTCGGCGTCGCCTTCAGCGCGGCGGAGCCGGCGTGTGCCGGGGAGGAGACGGTCGTACCGCTGTCGGCGGAGCAGGTCCAGTCGCTCAGGCCGGCCTCGAAGCCGGCGTTCCTCGCGTTGTTGACGTCCGCGGCGGACGCCTGGCCGACGGCCGTGACCGAGAGGGCGAGCGCGGCGGTGACGGCTCCCGCCCAGAACTTCATCCGTCTGCCGATACGTCTGTGTACGGGCTCCATGGGGGCCTCCGGGTGAGGGAGTGGGGGGCGTTGACGTACAAGGTGGTCCAGACCAATTGAGGTGTCAAGAGGTAGGTACGGACCAACAGGTGGAGGGAGACCGCGAATTCACGGATGGTCCTGCTGCCCGTGCACGCAGCACCTATCGTTGCTCCCGGTAACCAGGCGCAGGGGGGGACGGATGCACAGCGACGGCAGCGCGGGGGGCGGCTCGGAGTACTCGGGCATGCTGATCGCCCACCGCTACCGGCTGGAGAAGCTACTGGGCCGCGGCGGAATGGGAGTGGTCTACGAGGCTCTCGACACCCGCCTCGACCGGAAGGTGGCCGTGAAGGGGCTCCGGCATCCCGACGCGACCCCCGTCACGCACGCGCAGTGGGTGAGCCGGGCACGCCGTGAGGCACAGGCCATCGCCAGGATCGAGCACCAGAACGTGGTCGCCGTCCACGACGTGATCGAGGAGGGCGGCCAGGTCTGGATCGTGATGGAGCTGCTCAACTCGCGCTCCCTGGCCGACCTGCTGAAGGACCAGCGGCAGCTCGCGGTGCCGCACGCGGCGCGCATCGGCCTCCAGGTGCTGCACGGGCTCACCGCCGTGCACCGGGCCGGGGTGGTCCACCGCGACGTGAAACCCCACAACATCCTGTTCCGGCCCGACGGACGGGCTCTCCTCATGGACTTCGGGATCGCCACGTTCGAGGGGGCCGCGCAGGTCACCCGGACGCGCGAGATCATCGGCACGGCGCAGTACCTCGCGCCCGAACTGCTCAGCGGCGCCCGGGACCAGCCGCGCGCCGCCACCGCCGCGTCGGACCTGTGGGCCCTCGGCGTCACGCTCTACGAGATGGTGGAGGGCCGACGCCCCTTCGAGGGGCTGACCGACCTCGAAGTGCTCGTCGCCGTGCGGGAGGCGCCCGTACCGCCCACGAGGTACGCCGGGCCGCTCGCCGTGCTCGTCGACGCGCTGCTGTGCAAGGACCCGGCGAAGCGCCCGGACGCCGCCGAGGCGGAGCAGTTGCTGTCCGCCGTCACCCTGGACTCCCTCGTCCTCGACACGCAGCCGGGCCCGAGTCCGCCCGCGGCGCCGGTGCCACCGGATCCCCCACCCGGCCGGGCGCCGACCGCCGGACCTCCCGAGCCGGCCGGACGCGGGCGCCCGGCCCGGTGGAGGATTCCCGTCGCAGGATTCTGCGCGGCCCTGCTCGCCGCCGGCGCCTGGTTCGTGTGGGGGCAGCAGGGCGGCTCCGGGGAGCGGGACGAGCCCGTCTCGGGCGGGCCGGGGACAGAGAAGACGTACAAGGACACGGACAAGGACGGCACACTCGTCGTCGGCGTCAAGGCCGATCAGCCCGGACTCGGCGTCAAGAAGGGCGACGACTTCGACGGGTTCGAACCCGCCCTCGCGGCGAGGATCGCCGGCCTCATGGGGTACGAGGAGCGGAACGTCGAATTCGTGCGGGTGACGACCGCCGATCGTTCCGACCACCTGGTCGGTGACGCGGTGGACATCGTCGTCGCCACGTACACCATCGACGAGGAGCGGAGCAGGAAAGAGGGGGTGGAACTCCTCGGCCCGTACTACATCCCGTTCACGGCGCTGCTGGTGAAGAACACCCGGTACGGCTCCCTCGACGAACTGCAGGACTCGGAGAACTCCGTGGTCTGCACCACCCGGGACTCCGTGTACGGCGACGTCCTGAAGAAGTACGGGCTCACTCCGAAGAAGAACCCCCCCGACACCTTCGAGAAGTGCATCGAATACCTCAAGGACTCGGGGAACACCATGGACGCGGTGGCCACGGACGACGCCATCGCCAACGGCTACGTGAGTGAGAACCCCGACTGGAAGACCCTCCTGCTCGATCTCGACACACGAGGGTGGGGCATCGGCGTCAAGAAGACCGAGGGCGAGGACAACCGGCTCCTCAAAAGGGATGTGTGCCGTGCCCTTTCCGAGATCATGGAGGAGTCCGCCGACGGGAAGTCGGTCTACAGAACCCTCTACGACGACCACCTGAAGGACATCCAGAAGAACCGCAGCACCCCCGGCCCGCCGCGACTGAAGCACTGCGCCGGCTACCTGTAGGGCCGGACACCGGCCGCACCGAGGCCGGCCCCCACCCGGCGAAAGTTCAACCTGCCCCGTTTTGACGCACCTTGTGCAACACAAGTTGTTCCAGAGCTACAGAAAGGCTGTTCTCCGGTCACAGAGGCGTGGATACAGTGCTCACGTAGTCACGCAGTGAAGTCGTCCGGGTGGGCCGGAGTAACACCGGTGCACCGGCGGGCATGGGGAGACGGGGAGCCGCGTGTGCCAACTGCCATCGCCGTGACCGGTGCCGACATGGCACTGCCGCCGCAGGACGAACGGACGCTGCCCGCGGTCGTGCTCCAGGACGTCGGCCGGCGTCCCCTCGACCACGTGCTGGCCGAGCTGCACGCGCTGGTCGACCAGCACGGGCACGTGATCGTCGTGTGCTCGCAGGACCTCCCGACGAGTGTGGAACGCCGGCTGCACACCGTCCGCGCCCTCCTGGAGACCGACCGGATCGCTCTGTTCCGGCCGCCCCTGCCGCCCCTCGGACTCGCCGTGCTGGCCCGCCAGTTACGGCAGCTCGCCTCCTGCGACCTCAGCCCCGGCGTCCTCGCCTCGGCCGGCCGGCTGCTCACCCACTACATCCACACCGGCGCGCTGCTCGGCTCCGTCGCCCGGCTCGACCACGTCCCCGTGGGCCTGAAGTCGCACGCCAGGTCCTGGATGCCGGGCAGCCAGTTCGGCGTCGTGACCCATCCCGTGCCGCAGCTGGTGCGGATCGGTCCCGAAGCCGCCCTCGACGGGCCCGAGTTCGGTACCAGCCTGCTGGTCGCCAAGGGCCAGCTCCCGTCCGACTGGGTCACCGGCACCCTCGCCCCGTCCTGGAAGGTACAGGGGCTGCGCGAGACGCCCCTGCCCGCCGAGTCCCCCGGCTGGTGGGGGACCGGACGCCTGACCGAGTTCTGCGCCTACCTGCCCGACCTGTCGGTCCTCTACCAACTGGTCACCTCGGTACGGCGGAGCACCTGCCACTGGTGCGGCATCGACGTCATCGGCGACCGCTGCGTGTTCTGCTCCGCCACGCCACCGGTCTACGACGCGACACCGGCCGCGCACGGCTCCGGCGGCGAGGCCGCCCGCCCCGACCGCCGCGCCGCCGCTCTCGGCCACCGCCGTGAGAGACGAGCGCTCACCGGGTAGGCCCGTCCCGCGTCCGTACCGCGCTCCCGTCCCGCGCCGCTCCCGTCCAGCCGGCCGTCCAGCCAGGCAGCCAGCCCGTCCGTCAGGTCTCCTGTCCGTCAGTCCGCCCGCCATCCGATCCGGTTCGACCGATTCCCCAATGAGGTTGCACGGTTCATGAACTCCCGTCAGCGCCGAGGCATCATCCTGCTGATCCTGTCGGTCCTCTGCGCCCTCGGCGCGTTCGCCGGCGTGCTGTCCGTCATCAACGACGTGAAGTCGAAGGTCGGGCCCGAGGTCACCGCGTACCGGCTCAAGGCGAACGTGGAGCCCTACACGGCCCTCGGCGCGGAGCAGTTCGAGGAGATCGAGATGCCCGAGCGCTGGCTGTCGGAGAACGCCGTCACCGATCTCGGCCAGGTCCGCGGCAAGATCGCGGTGACGACGCTGAAGAAGGGCTCGTTGCTGCAGAGCGACATGATCGTCGACCAGCCCGCCCTGCAGCTCGGGCAGCAGGAGGTCGCCATCATGATCGACGCGGCGACCGGCGTAGCCGGCAAGATCACGCCGGGCTCCACGGTCAACGTGTACGCCACCTTCGAGGGCGAGCGTGAGGGTGACCCCGCTCAGTCCAAGATCATCGTAACCAACGCCAAGGTCATCGATGTCGGCGACCTCACCCCGCTGAAGCCCGACGAGAACAGCCGCGACCGGGAACCCACCGACGCCGTCCCCATCACCTTCGCACTGTCCACCATCGACGCCCAGCGCATCACCTACGCCGAGTCGTTCGCCCAGCGGGTCCGGCTCGCGCTGGTGGCGCCCGGCAGCGACACCCCGGTCCCGGACAAGGACCGGACGTACGAACTCGCGAAGGACAAGTGAGACCCGTATGCCCACGAGGATCCTCCCGGCAGTAGGCGACCCGGACGCCGTACGGTCCATCACGACCCTGCTCAGCCAGCTCCCGGACGCCGAACCGGTGGCCCCGGTGACCGACTCCACCCAGCTCGTCGACACCCTCGCCCGCCTCGCCGCCGAGTCCGTCGACGAACTGCCCGAGGTCGTCGTCGTCCACGAGCGCATCGGACCCGTCCCCGCCCTGGAACTGATCCGCGAGGTCGCCCTCCGTTTCCCGGCCGTCGGCGTCATCCTCGTCACCTCCGACCCCGGCCCCGGGCTCTTCCAGGCCGCCATGGACTACGGCGCCCGCGGCCTGGTCGCCCTGCCGCTCGGCTACGAGGAACTCGCCAGCCGCGTCCAGGCGGTGGCCCAGTGGTCGGTGGGCGTACGGCGGCACCTCGGCAGCAGCGTCGAGGTGTTCACCGGAGCCGGCGGCACCGTCGTCACGGTCAGCGGCGCGAAGGGCGGGGTGGGGACCTCCCTGACCGCGATCCAGCTGGCCCTCGCCGCTCAGGCGTCGGGACGGCCCACGGCACTGGTCGACATGGACCTCCAGGCCGGCGACGTCGCCTCCTACCTGGACGTCCAGTTCCGCCGCTCCGTCGTCGACCTCGCCACCATCACGGACATCTCCCCGCGTGTCCTGGCCGACGCCGTCTTCCGCCACGACACCGGCCTCGCCCTGCTGCTCGCCCCCGGCGAGGGCGAACGCGGCGAGGAGGTCACCGACCGCGCCACCCGCCAGATCGTCAGCGCCCTGCGCTCCCGCTACGAGGTCGTCGTCCTCGACTGCGGCGCCCAGCTCGGCGGGGCCGGCGCGGCGGCCGTGGAGATGGCGGACACGGCGCTGCTGGTCACCACCCCGGACGTGGTCGCCGTGCGGGGCGCCAAGCGGGCGGTGCGGATGTGGGACCGGCTGCAGATCCGCAAGGCGGAGGAGACGACCGTGGTCGTCAACCGGCACACGCGGTCCACGGAGATCCAGCCTCCGCTGATCCAGAAGATCACCGGCACGGCGATCGCCGGCACCGCCGTCCCCGCCAACTTCAAGGAGCTCCAGGGCGCGGTGGACGCCGGACGCGTCCACGAACTGGACAGCAGGAGCACCGTGAAGCAGGCCCTGTGGGCCCTCGCGGGCGAACTCGGCCTGGTCAAGGCGCCCGCGGCCGACCGGAGGGGCGGCCGGGGACGCGGCGACCGGATCCGCGGCGACCGGGGGTCGGTGAGCCTCCGGCGCCGGAAGGACGGTGCGGGATGAGTGCCTTACGGCGCGGGCCCCGGGGTGCCCGGCTCGGGGGAGGGGAGGCCCCAGGAGGCCGGACCTCGAAAGGCCGGACCTCGGGAGGCCGGACCTCGGGAGGCCGGACCGCCGGGGGGAAGCGCTCGGTGGGGAGGCCCGTGGGCGGGGACGCGGGCCAGGTCACCATCGAGTTCCTCGGCATGACCCCGGTGATCATCGCGACGCTGGTGGTGCTGTGGCAGCTCGTGCTCGTGGGATACACGTACACGCTCGCGGGTAATGCTGCGGACGAGGCGGTACGGGCGGCGACGGCCGCCGACCGGGGGGCGCGGCAGGGTGCCTGCCAGGAGGCGGGCCGGGACAAGCTGCCCGGCGCGTGGGAGGGGGGCGCCGACGTGGGCTGCGACACCGCGGGCGGCTATGTCACGGCCGACGTGCGCATCGAGGTGCCCATCCTCTTCCCGGGCACGGTCAGCTTCCCGTTCACCGTGCACGGGCACGCGGGGGCCGTCGAGGAGGAGGACGACTGAGATGCCGTACTCCTTGCGCGGCCGTGCGAGGGACCGTGGCCAGGTGGCCATCGAGTACCTCGGCTTCCTGCCGATCCTGATCATCGTCGGCATGGCCGCCGTACAACTCGGCCTGATCGCGTACACCGCCCAGCAGGCCGGCACCGCGGCGCGCGCCGGGGCCCGTAACGCCTCGCTCCAGGAGAGCGCGCAGGAAGCGTGCGCGGCGGCGGTCAGCGGCTGGCTGGCCGACGGAACCGACTGCCCCTCGGCGTACGGCGGCGACGAGGTGTCGGTCACCGCCACCGTCGACATCCCCTCGATCGTCCCCGGCTGGGACTTCGGGGACGCCACCAGGACGGCCACCATGCCGCTGGACCACCCGGCGGAGGAGTGAAGACGTGAACAGCGACCGCGTGAACAGCGACCGGGCGAGCAGCGACGGGGTGAGCAGTGCCCGGGCGGGCAGTGGCCGGGCGGGCAGTGGCCGGGCGGGCAACGCCCGCGTGAACAGTGCCCGCGTGAACGAGGAGCAAGGAGCACCGGACGCATGAGCCTGCGCGCACGCATCCACTCCCCCGAGGAGCACGCCGGCCGGGGCGAGGACGGACACCTGGTCGCCTCCTACCGGGCCAAGCTCCTGGAGGAGATCGACCTCGCCGAGATGAGCTCGCTGGCGATGGCCGAGCGCCGGGCCCGGCTGGAACGGGTCCTCGGGCACATCATCAGCCGCGAGGGACCGGTCCTGTCGACGGTCGAGCGCTCCCAGCTGATCCGCAGGGTCGTGGACGAGGCACTCGGCCTAGGCATCCTGGAACCGCTGCTCGAAGACGCGTCCATCACCGAGATCATGGTCAACGGCCCGGACGCGATCTTCGTGGAGCGCGGCGGCCGCGTCGAACAACTGCCGCTCCGCTTCGCCTCCAACGACCAGCTGATGCAGACCATCGAACGCATCGTCTCGACGGTCAACCGCCGCGTCGACGAGTCCAACCCCATGGTCGACGCCCGCCTCCCCTCCGGAGAACGCGTCAACGTCATCATCCCGCCGCTGTCACTGACCGGCCCCACCCTCACCATCCGCCGCTTCCCGCGCTCCTTCACCCTCCACGAACTGATCGGCCTCGGCTCGCTCGACGAGAACATGCTGTACCTGCTGGCCGGCCTGGTGCAGGCGCGCTTCAACATCATCGTCTCCGGCGCCACGGGCACCGGGAAGACCACTCTCCTCAACTCGCTCTCCGGCCTGATCCCGGAGACCGAACGCATCATCACCATCGAGGACTCGGCGGAACTCCAGCTCCAGCAGGCACACGTCATCCGCCTGGAGTCACGCCCGCCCAACGTCGAGGGCCAGGGCCGGATCACCATCCGCGACCTGGTCCGCAACTCGCTCCGCATGCGCCCCGACCGCATCGTCGTCGGTGAGGTCCGCGGCGGCGAGTCCCTGGACATGCTCCAGGCCATGTCGACCGGCCACGACGGTTCCCTGGCCACCGTCCACGCCAACAGCGCCGAGGACGCCCTGATGCGCCTCCAGACCCTGGCCTCGATGTCGGACGTGGAGATCCCCTTCGTGGCCCTGCACGACCAGATCAACAGCTCCGTCGACGTCCTCGTCCAGCTGACCCGCTTCGCCGACGGGGCCCGCCGCATCACCGAGATCGCGCTGCTGGCCAGCCACGGCGGCGAGCCGTACCGCCTGGCCACGGTCGCCCGCTTCAACGCCCAGCCGATGTCCACCGACGGCCGCATCTACGGCGCCTTCGAGTACCACCCCCTCCCGCGCCGCACCGCCGAGCGCCTCTACATGGCCAGCCAGCCCATCCCACAGGCCTTCGGCGTGGCCCACACCGCGGACCAGCTCGCCACCCGAGAAGCCAGGTGACCCGACCGATGGAAGCCAGGCAGGACCACATGACGGAAGCCAGGTAGGAACCGCCCGATGGAACTGGAAACGCTCGTCACGCTCACCACCGGCATCACGCTGCTGACCTGCGCCCTGGCGGTCATGGGCCTGCACTCCTACGCCGTCGGCAAGGCCCAGCGCGCGGCCCTGGTCGACCGCCTCTCCGCCAGCGGTCAGCTCCCTCCCGCCGGCCGCCGGCGCCGCTTCCGCACCCTGGACCGCCGCCTGCGCCGTACGAAGCCCGGCCGGAAACTGGAACTGCGTCTGGCGGCCACCGGCCTGGACGTCACACCCGGCGAGTTCTTCGCCTACATGCTCGCCACGGTCGCCGGCCTGTGGCTGATCGGCCAGGCTGCCCTGGCTCCCTTCTTCGGCCCGATCGCCGGCCTGCTGGGCATCGGCGTGGCGGCCCAGTTCCTCAACTGGCAGCGCCAGCAACGCATCGAGAAGTTCATCAACCAGCTCCCCGAACTCGCCCGCATCCTCGCCAACGCCACCCAGGCCGGTCTCGCCCTGCGTACCGCCATCGGCATGGCGGCGGAGGAGCTGGAATCCCCGGCCGGCGAGGAACTCGGCAAGGTCGCCGACCAACTGTCCGTCGGCGCCTCGATGGACGACGCCCTCGGCGAACTCGCCGACCGCCTCCCCTCCCGCGAGCTGGTCGTCCTGGTCACCACTCTCGTCCTCTCCAACCGCGCCGGGGGCCAGGTGGTCGGTGCCCTGCGCAACCTCACGGAGACCCTCGAGGAGCGCAAGGAGACCCGGCGCGAGGTCCGCACGCAGCTCTCCCAGGTCAGCATGACGTCGTACGCCGTTCCCGTGCTGGGTGTCGGCTCGTTGTTCCTGATGAACGGGGTGAAGGACGGCGCCCTGGAACGCATGACGGGCTCCCCGGCCGGCCAGACCGCGGTGATCATCGCGTTCGCGCTCTACGCCGTCGGCTTCGTCCTCATCCGCCGCCTGTCCCGCATCGACGTCTGAGGGGAGAACCGAAATGGGACTGGGATTTCTCCTCGCACTGCTCATGGGCCTCAGCGTCTGGGGCGCCTTCGCCGGCGTCCGCATGTACCGGGCCGACGCCAAACTCCCCGGCGACCTCGCCCTCGCACTGGAGGTCGGCGCCACCCGAACCGGAGCCGTCTACTCCCTCATCGACCGCATGGGCATGCGCTACGCCCCGGCCGTGCTGCGCATCATGGGCCCCACCCTGGTGGCCAGGTACCGCCGCAGGATCGACCTGGCCGGCAACCCCGGCGGCCTGACCATCGACCGCTACGCCGCCCGCCGCGCGGTCTACGGCTTCCTGGGCGTGGTCGGCTTCCTGGTCTTCGTCATGCGCGGCCAGCTCGTCGTGGCCCTGCTCCTCCTCGCCTTCGGCGCCTTCTGGACGGAGGTCGGCATCTGGTCGGCGATCCGCATCCGCAAGGACGTCATCGAGCGCACACTCCCCGACTTCCTGGACGTCCTGGCGGTCGTGGTCAGCGCGGGCCTGGGCTTCCGCCAGGCCCTGGACCGCGTGGCGATCCGCTACGAGGGCCCGTGGGCCGACGAACTCCGCATCACCCTGCGCCAGATGGACCTCGGCGTGAGCCGCCGCGAGGCCTTCGCGGAGCTGCGCCGGCGCAACGACTCCGAACAGGTGGCGATGTTCGTGACGGCACTCCAGCAGGGCGAGGAACTGGGCGCGCCCATCGTCGACACCCTGGTCTCCCTGGCCAAGGACATGCGCCGCACGGACGCCCAGAACGCCCGCCGCAAGGCCGCTCGCGCGGTCCCCAAGGCCACGATGATGATCACCACCTTCATGGTCCCGGCCACGATGATCCTCCTCGGCGCCGGCCTGATCCTGGGCTCGGGGACGGACTTCGGAACGATCACGGGCGAGTAGGGGAGGAGAGCGGCATGTCGAACGCACGGTCGGGGAAGGGGGCGGTCGTAAACAACCAGAGTGCGACTGCACACGAAGCGGTGACGTCAACATCCGTTGGCCTGACGCCTGGTTGGTCTACTTTCACGCAATATCTTTCGCACTTGCAACCCAGTGTGGGACAGTCGTTGTCTGGTGCTTCCGACAGGTCGAGGTCCCAACTGGGCGCAGGGGAGGTGGAGATCGTGAACGACGTGACACCCGGCACGACCAGCCGGCAGACCTCCGCCACCCACCGACTCACGCCACACGAAGGGGCCCACGACCGGGCTCTCCACCCTGGAGGGGAACACCATGACCAACTGGCTCCACACCACCGCCGCACGCCTGCAGACCCGCGCCGCCGCTCGCAACGACAAGGGCCAGACGGCCGTGGAGTACCTGGGGATCATCGCGGTGGTGGTGGCTATTGTGCTGGCGATCACGGGGACGGATATCGGCAACACGATTTACGACGCGATCGTGAACAAGATCGACGAGGTCATCAACTAACCCAGGGCTCGGGCCACAAGGATGCCGGGCAGGCCTTCCCCATCTACATCACGGTGGTGGCAGGTCTGCTCCTGCTCGCGTTCGCCTATCTCGCGGTCGGTCAAGCGGCGGCGAGTCGAAACGGGGCCCAGACGGCGGCTGATGCCGCGGTGCTTGCGGCGGCACAGGAAACTCGGGACCAGCTTGCTGGGGCGTGGACGGAGAACGTACAAGACCCGAAGTCCTGGGAGGACATCTTCGCTGGTGTGGCGACTGGCCTCGCCGACTCGTGTTGGCGAGCGGACCAGCTTGCGGCGCAGAACGAGGCACACGTCGATGCCTGCACGCTAAACGGTCCGCTCGGCTACAAGGTGGACGTCACAGCGGATGATCCCGTCGGGGAGTCCATAGTCCCAGGCACAGGGGACGACTACGCCCGCGCCTCCGCTACTGCTGTGATCGAACCCCGCTGCACATTCGAGCTTCCCGAAGAGGGCGCCGAGGCGGACGTGCTGCCCGGGCTGACTTGCGAGGACGAGCACTGGGAGCTGGATCCTGAGGAACTGACCGAACTTCCGGAGCCACAGGACCTGTTCGACGTTCATCTGGCTGACTGACAAGCGAACGATGAGTAATGAAGGAAGCGGAGTCATGAGCATTCGGTTCACAACGAAAGCCCGCAGGAGAATGACTGCGTTGACCATTGCGGTCGGCATGACCCTCGGCGTGGCTAATTGCGGTGGCGGGGACGATGACAAACAGCCGAAGGCCTCGGCGTCCGCCACTTCGGACGATAAGTCCGCCCCCAGTGCTCAACAGGGCACGGACTCGCCCATGGCCGAGCTCAAGGGTGAAAACGGCCTGGTCCTCACGATCCATTACGCGGCACGGGATGTGGGTGGATTCGTGACGGTGAGTGGTGAAATTCGGAACGATGGCGCTGAGGCGGCCCGTGTACCGATCAAGACCAGGGGTGACGAGACCGAGATCATGCGGCACGGCGGGTCGCTCGGCGGGGCAACTCTGGTGGACTCCGCCAACAAGAAGAGGTTCTACGTGCTGCGGGACACGGACGGCCGTCCCTTGACAACCACGGACATGCCGCGGATCAAGCCAGGTGCGACCATCCCCGTCTTCATGCAATTCCCGGCACCCCCCGCAGATACGGAAGAGGTCACCTTCCAGCTGCCCACTTTCACGGCCGCTCCCATTGAGATCTCAGGGTGAGGCCACCAATGAGCCAAACCCGTCTGACTGTGCTGCTGACGGCGTCCGTACTCATCGCTACGAGCGTCGTTGGCACGTCGGCCAACGCTGCCGACGACCCACCGGGCACCGAGCCCTCCGCCTCCGCCCCCGTGGAGGTGGACTCCAACGACCCGGACCTGAAGATCCCGGACGGCGCCACGCTCGCGCAGGCGAAGGTGCTGGACATCAAGTCGGTCGTGGAGGAGCAGAGCGGCGACGAACGCCGTGAGGACACCAACACCAGTGTGACGTTGGCGCTCCAGGCCGAGGTGCTGTTCGGCAAGGACAGTTCCAAGCTCGGCGCCGAGGCGAAATCCCGTATCGCGGGGATCGCGGAGGAGATCAAGACCCAGAACGCCACCAGGGTCCGAGTCTTCGGCTTCACCGACAACCTGGGTTCCTCCGCCCACGGCGACGTCCTCTCGAAGAAGCGCGCCAACGCCGTACAGGACGTCCTGGTCCAGACCCTGAACGACTCCGGGATCACCTACGAGGTCCGCGGCTACGGAGAGGACTACCCCATCGCCGACAACTCGACGGAGGCCGGCCGTAAGAAGAATCGCAGGGTCGAGGTCTCCTTCCCGCGCTCGGAGGCCTGACCGGCCGATGGCGAAACGAGAGGGTTCCCCAGGGACGCGGAGGCCCGCCCACGAAGGTGCGGCGACCCTTGCGGCAGCGACGGCGCTGACGGCGCTGGCCGTGCTCACGGTGGCGGCCTGCGACGGCCCGGACCGGACGGACGCGGCCCCGGCATCGTCCCCGGAGCGGCCGACGACGTCCCGGCCCCCGGCCACGCAGTCGCCCGCCGAGGAACCGGAGCCGTCCGTGTCCGCAGCGGACGGCCACGATCCCCGTGCCTGCAGCGACGGCAACTGCGAGATCGCGGTGTCCGAGCCCGTGACCGTCCGCTTCCAGGGCCCGGGCGGTCCGGCGACGCTGTCCGTGACCGAGGTCGGCCCGGACAGGATCGAGTACACGGTGAAGTCGGCCAATGGCCGGACCCAGGGCGGTGCGAGCGGCCCCGGCCAGGGCTGCGTCACCGTCCTCCGTGACAACGGCAGCGGCAACTCCTGCGGCGGCCTGTCCGGCACCCGCCCCAGTGCTCAGCCCGACGCCGTAGTGATCCAGGCGACGACCGGGCCGGACGGTACGGCACTTCTCCGCATGGTGGCGCCCTGACGAACCGATCGTTCTACAGCAAGTGATCGGCGTGGCCCGCCTTGATCCCACGGATGAGAGCACCAAGGGCTTCCCGGCTGTCGGTGAGGTAGTGGCTTTCCTGTCCAGCCACGGCAATGTAGGCGTTGCCTTCAGGATCGGTACCTATGCGGAAGCAGTTGGCGCCCTCGGAGCAGAAGGGCTCTTCCCAGGTGATGTGCGTCATCAGAATTCTCCTCAGAAGCCGCTGGCGATGCCGTGGATGAAATCACGAGAGTCGGCTGACGAGAGCGACGTGGCGTCCATCCAGTCCAAGTGGGAGCGGTATTTGTCGAGTTGCGACTGGCCATGCAGAAACTCAGGACCATGAGCAGAGTCGAGCTCGACGGTGTCGAGCTGGGGCACAAGCGCCTCCGCGTAGATCACGGCCTGCCCGGCCCCTGGGAAGGCGCCTGCCTTGAAGGGGACCACCCGCACGTCGATGTTCTCCTTCTCGGACAGCTCGCAGAGATGGCTGAGTTGTGCCCTCATCACCTTCGGACCGCCGAACTCGACATGCAAGGCCGCCTCGTGCACGTACCCGACATAGACGGTCGGGGCCTCGCGGTGCAGCACTTGCTGCCGCTGCATGCGGAGGGCCACGCGTAGCTCGACCTCCATCGGAGACAGGGGTGGCAGCGCGGAGAAGAACACCGTGCGGGCATAAGCGTCGGTCTGGAGGAGCCCCGGCACATGCATGGCCAGGCCTGCTCGCACCTTCCTTGCGTTCCACTCGAGCTCCGCGATGTCCAGCAAACCGGCGGGGAGCTGACCGCGGTACGCCTCCCACCAGCCGCGTGTACGGTTACCGGCCATGCTGACCAGCGCGTCGACGTACGCCTCGTCGCGGCAGTCGTAGTTGCACGCGAGGGTGCGCAGGCGTTCGGGAGTGATGGCTCGAACTCCCGCCTCAATATTGGAAATCTTGGTCCGGTCTATGCCCAGCAACCCTGCGGCGTAGTCCGTGGGCACCTCTGCCGCGAGACGCATCTTCCGTAGTTCCGCACCCAGTCGCCTCTGGCGCTCGGTGGGCGCTGCCCTCGGCGGCATGTGTCACTTCCTCCCCTGGTCGCGACGTCAGTCTGCCCCTTCGCCGCGCTGATGGTCCACCCACATGAGTGGCAATACCTGCAAGTAGGTGGAAAAGTGCCACCTCCATGACTTACGTTCAGTGGCGGATCGGTGACGGTCCGCGCCCAACCAGAAGCGCATCGCGCGCGCTCGCCCGCACTCTCCTGCCCTGGGAGGGCAGTCGCGCGTCAGGGAGACAGGCCACTGGACGGCGAATCAGTACACCTACATATCAATCACCTCAGTGGAGTTGCCATGCCCCCGCTCGCCACCGCGTGTTCCGTCCCCACCTCTCCGGACAGGCCGCCCACGCCACCAGCCCCGGAATCCCTCGCCTACAGCCTCACTCTCCCCGCCGCCCCGCACAGCCCGGCAGTGGTGCGCGCAGCCACCCGCACGTTCCTGCGCACCCACGGCCTCTCCGGCATGACCGACGCGGCGGTCCAGGTGGCGAGCGAACTGACCGCCTGCGCCTGTGCCTTCGCGCCCGCTTCGGAGGTGTACCTGTCCTTGCGCTATCGCGACGGCACGCTGCGGGTCGTCCTCTACGACGGCCACCCGCGCCACACCCACCCCCGTCTCGCCGCCGCCTGCGACACGCGACGCCGGGCCACTCTGCGAGTGCTGGGTTGCGTGGTCCGGGCGTGCGCCGGCGACTGGGGTTTCGGCGACGCCCGCGAGCCGGGTGGCGGCACGCGAATGTGGGCGGTCCTGCCGCACGCCGCGGCCTGCCGTTTCGCCCTGGGCGGGGCGAGGGCGGGTGAGCGCGTGACTCCGCCGTCCGAGCAGGCCGGCCGGACGGACTAGTCCTCCACGACCTCGACCCGCGCCCCCACCCGGACTCCCCACCCGGCCATCGTCCCGGCCTCGGCCTCCAGTACATGCCGGGCACGCAGGCGGGGCAGCCCCAGCCTGCCCGGCCGCATGGTGCGTACGGCGATGACGGTGAGCCGCCGGTCGAGGTACGCCACGTCGATGGGCATCCGCATCCGGAAGGTGTGCACGCTGTTGGCGGGGGACAGGAGGATCGCCCCCTCGACGGAGTCCCGCCCCAGCAGCCCCCTGGTCCGCGCGCGGTAGGAAGCCGCGATCTCCAGTGGAATGCGGACCGTGCCACCGCCGGGCGCCCCTTCCACCACCAACGCGCCCGTACCGTCACCCCGGCGCCGCCTCATACCGATGCCCCTCCCTCAGTACGCTGTCCCGCCGAACGTATCCGTCCAGGACCCGACCCGACACGGGTACCGACGCGTAATGCTGTTGTCCGGCGGCCGGGGTGAAGGTAGGAAGATCTCATGACTGGACTCGGTGCCGTATTCCGTCCCCAGCTCGCTCCCGAGCGGTTGCGTGCCGTCGCGCGGGTCGCCGACGAGGCCGGGCTGGAGGAGCTGTGGCTGTGGGAGGACTGCTTCCGCGAGGGCGGCATCTCCACGGCCGCGGCCGCGCTGGCGTGGACCGAACGGGTACGGGTCGGGGTCGGGCTGCTGCCCGTGCCGTTGCGCAACGTGGCCGTCACCGCGATGGAGGCCGCCACCCTCCACCGGATGTTCCCCGGCCGCCCGATCCTCGGGGTCGGACACGGGGTGCAGGAGTGGATGGGGCAGGTCGGGGCGCGGGCCGAGTCGCCCGTCACTCTCCTGCGCGAGCATCTCCTGGCGCTGCGGGCGCTGCTGGGCGGGGAGCGGGTGACGACCGAGGGGCGCTACGTGCGGCTCGACGACGTCGCGCTCGACTGGCCGCCCGGCCAGGGGGCCGAGGTGCTCGCCGGCGCCACAGGGCCCCGTTCGCTGCGGCTCGCCGGTGAGGCCGCCGACGGGACCGTCCTCACCGCGAACACTCCGCCCGACGGGGTGCGCCGGGCGCGGCGGCTCATCGACGAAGGGCGCGCGGCGGCCGGGCGGACGGAGCCGCACAGGATCGTCGTGTATCTGCTTGCCGCCACCGGGCCAGGCGCCGGTGAGCGGTTGCGGGCCGAACTGGTCGCCGAAGGCGTCGGATCGGTGCCGGACCTCGGTGTCGCCGGGGGCGCGGATGCCGTCGCCGAGGCCGTGCGTGCGCTGGCCGGGGCCGGGGCCGACACCGTCGTCCTCCAGCCGACCGGTGACGAGCCCGATCCGGAGGGATTCGTACGGTTCGCCGCCGAGCAGGTCCGGCCCCTGGTGGGCTAGGCACCCCCTCCCGCCTGTTCCTACCGCCGCCACTGCCGATCGGACGCACCCCCATGGCTCGGACCCGTACCCGTACCTTCGACGCCCTCGTGGCCGAAGGCGCTTCCGTGCCCACGGAGGGGTGGGACTTCTCCTGGTTCGAGGGACGGGCCACCGAAGCCCGGCCCTCCTGGGGATATGCGCGATCCATGTCCGCGCGGCTGACCGCGGCCACCGCCGTACTGGAGGTGCAGACCGGGGGAGGGGAGGTACTGGACCACGCGCTCGAGACCGCTGCCCCTCACCGTCCCCCGCTCGTCGTCGCCACCGAAGGGTGGGCGCCCAACGTCGCCAAGGCCACCGCCCTGCTCCGCCCACGCGGCGTCCCCGTGGTCGCCTCGGCCGACGACGCGCCGCTCCCCTTCGCGGACGGAGCCTTCGACCTGGTCGTGAGCCGGCATCCCGTCGAGCCGCACTGGGCCGAGATCACCCGGGTGCTCGCACCCGGCGGCACGTACTTCGCCCAGCACGTCGGTCCCGGCAGCGCCTTCGAGCTCATCGAGTACTTCCTCGGACCACAGCCGCAAGAGGGGTGGAACCACCGCCACCCCGACCGTGAGCGCGCCGACGCCGAGGCCGCCGGGCTGGAGATCGTCGATCTACGGGCGGAACGGCTCCGGATGGAGTTCCACGACATCGGCGCCGTCGTCCACTTCCTGCGCAAGGTGGTGTGGACGGTCCCCGGCTTCACCGTCGAGAAGTACCGGGACCGACTGCGTGACCTGCATGAACTCATCGAGGCCGAGGGCCCTTTCGTCGCCCACAGCGCACGTCACCTCTTCGACGCCCGCAAGCCGCACCACTAGCCTCGGTCAGCGCCCTGACGTGCTGGAGTCGACCACCGCTCTCGACCAGTCGAGACGGGCGGCAGCGTTCAGCTCAGCCAGCAGCACCTCATGCGACTACGGCTTCTCAGTACAGCTCACATGGACGCCCACACTTCTTGCGTGACCCGCGAGAACGTCGACTACTCAGCCTTGGGGCAACGCCCCGATCCGCCCCAACTGCCCTCCACACCCGGTCTTTGGTGGGTGGATTCCACAGGAACAGTGGTGACCGCAGGGGCAGTACTGCTGCTTTCCGGAGGCTCGCACCGACCCAACCCGGCATCGCCCGGCATTGCCCTCGCGTCCCCGTCACACTGCGCGAACAGACCTGGACGCCATTGCCGCCTGTGCAATCCACTGAGTTGAGGGCAGCACCGACGAGGAGGAAGACAGGTGCACAGGCGTAAGCCGCGCGAGCGGCCCGAGATCCCGCAAGCGCCGCATGGCGGGGTCGTTGCGCGGCGGGAGTCGTCCAGGGCCGTTGCCGCCGCGCCGCCCCTGCACACCGCCGACGCGTTCCGGGAGGTTCAGCGCAGCGCGGGCAACGCAGCGGTGACCCGCGTGATCGCCCGCAGTGCGCGCCCCACGGCCGCTTCGGAGCGGCAGGACGAAGCGGCCTCACCGGTCTCCGCCGGTCAGGCCTCCGCGCCTTCCGTGGATGTGGCACACGGGCCGGACTGGGCCGTAGCGGTACAGCGCGTCACCGACCAGGCCAAGCATTTGGAGGAGGTGCTGCCCCGCGAGGAGTGGTACCGCCTGCAGCTCGACCCTCGGCACCACGATGAGGCACGGCGGACGCACCCGAACAACCCCGGAGAGCTGTACGATCACCAGCAGTCGCCAGGATTCCAGGGCAGCATGAACGCCGCCTACGAGCAATACCTGAACGATCCGGCAACCATCGACCACCGCGTCAACTTCCGCATGTACGAGGCCATGCACAACACCGTGGGCTCCCAACTGGGGAACCAGGTGGAAAAGTCCGGTGAGGTCGGTCTTCACACGATGTATCCGCTCCGCGCCGACTCCCCGACACCTTCGGTGCTCGACGAGGAGATCGGCGGCAGGCCTCTCACGGTCAAGGCGGACCCTCTGATGAGATTCGGTATCGTCCCGCGCGATCCACTCACCTGGAGCGGCCACTTCCAGCCCCATGGTGCCGACGGGATGTACACCGAGACCCTCTACAGAGACACCGAGGTCGAGGGGATCCTCGACGATGTCTTCAACCGCTTCTACGAAAAAGTCGGCGCGGCCCGGGCCCCTCGTGAAAAGCTGAAGGCCATCGCCTGGGCGGTACGGACCATCCACATCATCCACCCGTACGAGGACACTAACCGGCGGCTCAACGTCCACGTGCTGTTGCCTCGGTTGCTGATGGCGGCCGGCTTCAAGCCGGTGATCTTCAAGGACATGGACGAGCTGTTCCAGGGCGGGCGGTCGTTGGAAAAGGTCGCCGACGCGCTGGAGTCCGGCCAGGCCATGGATCTGTTGTCCGATTCGATCGAAGCGACAGCGCCGCAGTACGAGCCCGAGTGGCACCAGCGGGGCCAGTTCGCCCGACGGGAGGAGCCGATGCCCGCGCCACAGGGGACCTCCACCGAGTTGATCGAGATCCCGGACTTCTGACCGAGAGCCTGCGGCGGGCGCAGCAGGAGGCCGTCAGGACCTCGCCCGGGAAGGCGCGAGGTCGCGTCCGCAGGCAAGGCCGCCCGTCGTTGCGGATGGTCCGCCAGATCCGGACGCGCGGGACCTTTTCGGCACCGACAGCCGCGGCGAGGCCATCGGCTTCGGGTCCGGCGCTGACCAGATGCGTTTGGCCTTCGCTGCCGTACCCACACACCTGTCGATCCGGTTCGGAAATGACCACGTCGCGGTGACGTACGTGCAGAACAGCGCGGAGCACACCCGATGCTGGGAGAACCCCGGCAGCGTCTCCCTCAACCTGGACAACGTGACCTCCTTCCACTCGGGCGCCAACGAGGTGGTCGTCTTCTGGACGACGGGCAGGGGTTGGGAGGTCGACGTGCTCGAGCCCCACACGTCGGTTCCCTTCACCGGCGCCGACACGTACCGCGTTTTCGGCGTCCAGGTCCTGTAGTCGCGGGACTGATCAGTGACGGCCGGTGGTCGGCCCCCTGGAGCGGGCCGACCACCGGGCCGTCCGTACGTACGCGCGGATGACGCCGTCGGTCCGCAGGCCGACGGACGACTCGGCCGTCGGCAGTACCCGGGCGTGGACGCCGGGCATCGCGCCGGGCCGTCTGCCACCGGCGTGCCCGTACGGGCGGACTTGGCCGGGAACCGCCGTCCGAGCCGCTGTGCGCCTGCCGCGCCCCAAGTGATCTCCCGTCCTAATCATGAGACGACGTCAGAAGTGGGTCCCCGGGACGCCTTCGGGGCGTTCGCCGGGCGTATGCGGCGCACCTTCGCAAATACCCGCGCGCCTGGAGAGAGGGTGCGGAATCACCCTTCAACCCTCACGGGGTGTCCACATCGTTATTCATCGTTGTCCTTCTTGCGTCGAAAGAGGGTCTCCTCATCACGTAAGTTCAAACACAGGTAATTCGCGTGAGCAAAGCTGCGCGTGTGGCACCGCGCAGTGGAGGGGGCTGCGCGGTGCCTGGTCAAGCGGGCGTCCGCCGGTGGGTTCACCCGGTCGGGGGAAGTGGGGGCGGTCCGCCGCGTAAGCGTCGGCGCGCATCGGAGCCGCTTCGAATTCGCTCCGGGGGCTTCTTTGGGCTCCTCGGGCACTCCAGTGACTTGTGAATCACCCGTGAATCCGCTGTGTTCTGGCCATGATTCCAGGCGGAATGAACGCCTCCGCGGCCATCCGGGTGTCGCCGGGCGATTCCGGAGAGTAGTTGTGGCACGCCGATGCACGCGGCATCACTTACGAAGGGTTATGGTGGAAACCCCCCCCTCGGGCCGGTCCGTCTCCCCCCCCACGGACCGGCCCGTTTTTTCTGCCTCCCCTCGGCCCGCCCCTCCAGCCGCGGAGTCTCCCGCCGGAGCTCACTGTCGCAGCCGCCCGCCGGGGCCTTCCGGCGGGACGCCCGTCATGAGGAGTTCACCGGCGCGTCGTCCGGTGTCGTGGCATGGCGGCGCTCGTTCGAGGGCATAGACCAAGCAGGTCGACGCCCGAACCACGGGTGTCGTATCTCAGCGGACGGCACGGAGCCGTCCGCCCGGGAGGCCCTTTGCACCAGCTCCACCGTGCGGTCGTGGCACGGAAGACGCGGCGGTGGGCCGGTTCGCGGCCCGCGCCGGTGCATGGCGGTCGTCGACCGGCCGGCTCGTTCCCGCCCTCCCGGCCCAGCGTCCACTCCGTCGCTCCCCGACCTCTTCCGAGGGGGTACGTCCTTCCGTGGTGACCAGCACAAAGCGCCACAAGCCCGATAGGCGCACCTACGTTCTCGACACCAGCGTCCTGCTGGCCGACCCGAACGCTCTGAACCGCTTCGACGAGCACGAGGTAGTGCTCCCCATCGTCGTGGTGACGGAGCTGGAGGCCAAGCGGCACCATCCCGAGCTCGGTTACTTCGCCCGGCAGGCCCTGCGCCTGCTGGACGAGTTCCGGGTGCGGCACGGCCGCCTCGACGCCCCTATTCCGATCGGGGATCTCGGCGGCACCGTGCGTGTCGAGCTCAACCACTCGGACCCCAGCGTGCTGCCCACCGGCTACCGCCTGGGGGACAACGACTCCCGCATCCTCGCGGTCGCCCGCAATCTGCAGGCGGAGGGATTCGACGTCACCGTCGTGTCCAAGGACCTTCCGCTGCGGATCAAGGCGTCGTCCGTCGGCCTGCTCGCCGAGGAGTACCGCGCCGAGCTCGCCATCACGGACGCCTCCGGCTGGACCGGAATGTCCGAACTGACGCTGCCCGGCGAGCAGGTGGACATCCTCTTCGAGGAAGGGCGGGTGTACGTCCCCGAGGCCGCCGACCTGCCCGTGCACACGGGTCTGACCATCCAGTCGGAGCGCGGCAAGGCCCTCGGCCGCATCACGCCCGACGGCAGCGTCCGCGTGGTGCGCGGCGACCGGGAGGCGTTCGGCATCAAGGGACGCAGCGCCGAGCAGCGGATCGCGCTCGACCTGCTCCTCGACCCGGACGTAGGGATCGTGTCGATGGGCGGCCGGGCCGGCACCGGCAAGTCGGCGCTGGCGCTGTGCGCGGGCCTGGAGGCCGTGCTGGAGCGCCGGCAGCACAAGAAGGTGATGGTCTTCCGGCCGCTGTACGCCGTGGGCGGGCAGGAGCTCGGCTATCTGCCGGGCTCCGAGGCGGAGAAGATGAGCCCCTGGGCGCAGGCGGTCTTCGACACGCTGTCGGCGGTCACCAGCCGGGAGGTCATCGAGGAGGTCACCGCGCGCGGCATGCTGGAGGTCCTGCCGCTCACCCACATCCGCGGCCGCTCGCTGCACGACGCCTTCGTGATCGTGGACGAGGCCCAGTCGCTCGAGCGGAACGTCCTGCTGACCGTGCTGTCCCGGATCGGCGCCAACTCACGGGTCGTACTCACCCATGACGTGGCACAGCGGGACAACCTGCGGGTGGGCCGGTACGACGGAGTCGTCGCCGTCATCGAGAAGCTGAAGGGGCATCCGCTCTTCGCGCACGTCACCCTGACGCGCTCCGAGAGGTCCCAGATCGCGGCACTTGTGACCGAAATGCTGGAGGACGGGCACATCTGAGGGAGCCTGAGAGGTACGACCCGACACGGGTCGGTTACCCGGCGGTTGGCGCCGTCCGGAAGGCGAAGAGCCTAGCCGGGCGGCGTCTTCGCGTGTGGGGATTTCCAGGAATCCCTTGGAGCAAACGGGATGTGAGCTTTCACACGCGACACAGAATTGCCTCACCCCGCCGGGTTACGGCAGAGTCTCATTCCTGTCAGGCCCTGCATACGACACAGCTGTACCCCCAGCGGTACAGCGCCGCAGAAGCACCAGATCCAACTCCATAGCAGCGTCGTATGCCGCCCGAGCACCACGCGGCACTCCCCGCCGGGGAGTTGCCCACCGGGTCCGTGCCTCCCGTGACCCGTAGTTGGGGAGGCCAGCGCCAGGGGCACGATTGCGTCCGCGAGGGTCACCGAAGCGGGCGATGCTGGAAGGAAACCGTGTGAGCCGGATCTCGGTCCGGGGATTCGCAGTGGCCTCGGCCACGGCGGTCACCGCAGTCGGAAGCGTCGTCGGCGTTGCCTCGGGCAGCACCGCTCAGAACAACGACGCGGAAGCGACGGCAGCCGGTACGACGCTGCTCGCGGACATCCCCATGGGCGAGCAGGCGCAGGTGCAGACCGCGTCTCTGACGCAGCAGGCCGACGTACAGGCCATCGCCGCGGACGCGAGCGCCAAGAAGGACGCCGAGGAGGCGGCCCGCAAGGCAGCCGCCAAGACCGCCGTGGCCAAGCAGGAGAAGGCCAAGGAGGCGGCCCAGGAGGCGGCCCAGAAGCGCGAGGCGGCGAAGGAAGCGGCCAGCCGCGACGCCAAGCGCGAGGCCACCAGCTTCTCCGTCCAGAGTTCCTACAGCATCAGCCAGATCCAGGCGATGGCCCGGCAGATGGTGCCCAGCGGCCAGTGGCAGTGCTTCAGCAACATCGTGGACCACGAGTCCGACTGGAACTACAAGGCGGTCAACCCCTCCTCCGGCGCCTACGGTCTCTTCCAGGCGCTCCCGGCGGGCAAGTACGTCTCCGCGGGCGCCGACTGGCGGACCAACCCGGCCACCCAGATCAAGTGGGGCCTCAACTACATGGACAGCCGCTACGGCAGCCCGTGCGAGGCCTGGACCTTCTGGCAGGCCAACCACTGGTACTGAGCCCGTCCGGGAGCCCGTCGGGCAACACCACCAGGGACCCCTCCCGGCGCAGTCCACCGCTCAACCTCGCGCAGCCCCTCACCGTCTTGTGGTGAGGGGCTTTCGCGCTCCCGCCATGTACGGTCGGACCGAAACGACTCCAGGGGGGAGTGGTGAGGAGAGACGGGGGAAGAGGACGGATCATGTCTCGAGTGCCAGGGTGGCTCGGTCGGCTCGGCGCCGGACTGACGCGGATGAGCGAGCGGTTGGACCAGCGGCGTGAGGAGGGGCCGGGGGAGGACGCCGACGACCCGCTGGCACCTGCGGCCGACCAGGTACCGCCGTCGGCGGAGGACACCTCCCAGGAACACACCCCCGCCCACCCCCTGACCGCGGTCCAGGTCTGGCCCGATCCCGCGCAGGCCGTGCCCTGGGGTGTACGGGTCGCCGCGGAGGCCGGGTGGCGGCTGCTGGTCCTCGCCGGCACCGTGTGGGTGCTGATGCGGGTCATCAGCGCCGTACAGCTGGTGGTGCTGGCGTTCGTGATCTCACTGCTGATCACGGCGCTGCTCCAGCCGACCGTGGCGTGGCTGCGCCGGCACGGGGTGCCGCGAGGGCCGGCCACCGCCCTGACCGCGATCCTCGGGTTCGTGGTGATGGGCCTGATCGGCTGGTTCGTCACCTGGCAGGTCATGGAGAACATTGACAATCTCTCCGACCAGGTCCAGGACGGCATCGACGAACTGCGCAACTGGCTGCTCAACAGCCCCTTCCACGTCACCGACAAGCAGATCAACGAGATCGCCAAGAACTTGCGTGACGCGGTCGGCGCCAACACCGACCAGATAACGTCCGCCGGGCTGGAGGGCGTCACCGTCGTCGTCGAGGCGCTCACGGGCATACTGCTGGCCGCCTTCTCGACGCTCCTCCTGCTCTACGACGGCAAGCGCATCTGGCGCTGGACGCTGAAGCTGGTGCCGGCGGCGGCCCGGCCGGCCGTGGCCGGTGCCGGCCCGCGGGCCTGGCGGACGCTGACGGCGTACGTGCGCGGCACGGTGATAGTGGCGCTGATCGACGCCATCTTCATCGGCCTCGGCATCTACTTCCTCGACGTGCCGATGGCCGTCCCGCTGGCCGTGTTCATCTTCCTGTTCGCCTTCATCCCGCTCGTCGGCGCGGTGATGTCGGGCGCGCTGGCGGTCGTGGTGGCGCTGGTGACCCAGGGCATGTTCGCGGCGGTCATGACGCTCGTCGTGGTGCTGGTGGTGCAGCAGATCGAGGGCCACATCCTGCAGCCGTTCATCCTGGGACGCGCGGTGCGCGTCCATCCGCTGGCGGTGGTGCTGTCGGTGGCCGCCGGTGGCATGGTGGCCGGTATCGGCGGCGCGGTGGTCGCCGTACCGCTGGTGGCGGTGGCGAACACCGTCGTGGGCTACCTGCGGGCGTACTCCCGTGAGGCCGCGGTACGGCAGGCTCCCAAGCCGCGCGGCGCGACGTCGACGGACGCCTCCCCGGCGGCTGCGGCGCCGGAAGCCCCGCCGACGCCCGCGGAGGCCGAGCCGCCGCCGGACACCTCCCCGGCGTAGCAACGCGGCGGGCCCCGCCCACCTTTCGGTGAGCGGGGCCCGCGCCGTGTGTGCCGCGTCGCGGATCACACGGGACTGCTCGTGCGGCCGGGGCCGCGGGCGCTACGGGAATGACGAGCGCCAGGGAACCAAGAGCGCTACGGGCACCAAGAGCGCCACGGGCGCCTACTGCGCGGTCAGAACCGCCTCGGCGTCCAGCGTGACGCCGACGGCCTCGACCACGGCGGCGATCTTGAAGGCCTCCTGGATCGTCTCGCGGTCCACACCGGCCTTGCGGAGCACCTGCTCGTGCGAGTCCAGGCACATGCCGCAGCCGTTGATGGCGGACACCGCGAAGGACCACAGCTCGAAGTCGACCTTGTCGACGCCCGGGTTGCCGATGACGTTCATCCGCAGACCGGCGCGCAGGGTGCCGTACTCGTGGTCCGACAGCAGGTGCCGGGTGCGGTAGAAGACGTTGTTCATCGCCATGACGGCCGCGGCCGACTTGGCGGCCGAGTACGCCTCGGGCGTGAGGTTGGCCTTCGCCTCCGGCTCCAGCTCGCGCAGCACGATCGGGGAGCGCGAGGCGATGGCGGTCGCCAGCACGGTGCCCCACAGCTGCTGCGCCGGGAGGTCGGAGTTGCCGATGACCGAGCCCAGGTTGAGCTTCAGGTCCTTGGCGTAGTCCGGTACGGCGGACTTCAGGGAATCGAGGGACATGTCAGCTCACTCTCCCGACAGCAGCGCGACGGGGTCGAGGGTCTCGTCGCCCTTGCTCCAGTTGCACGGGCAGAGCTCGTCGGTCTGCAGGGCGTCGAGGACCCGCAGGACCTCCTTCGGGTTCCGGCCGACCGAGCCGGCGGTCACCATGGTGAACTGGATCTCGTTGTTCTGGTCCACGATGAACACGGCGCGCTTGGCGAAACCGTCCTCGCCCTCGATGCCGAGGTCGCGCATCAGCTCGTGCTTGGAGTCCGCCATCATCGGGAACGGCAGGTCGGTCAGGTCCGGGTGGTCCTTGCGCCAGGCGTGGTGCACGAACTCGGAGTCGCCGGAGAAGCCGAGCACCTGGGCGTCACGGTCGGCGAACTCGTCGTTCAGCTTGCCGAAGGCGGCGATCTCGGTCGGGCACACGAAGGTGAAGTCCTTGGGCCAGGCGAAAACGACCTTCCACTTGCCCTCGTAGGTCTTGTGGTCGATCGTCTCGAACTCCTTGCCCTTCTCCAGCGAGACGCAGGCGGTCAGTTCGAACTCGGGGAACTTGTCACCGACAGTGAGCACAGGCTCTCCAAAAGCGCAGCGAAGAAACACCCGTTTTGCGAGCGTTTCCCATGGGTTGGACGTTGTTGATGTTGGCATAGAGCGTATTGATTAGTGAAATAGCTACACTCGGTCGAGTTGATCGGAGGTGGCTATTAATGGCAGGAAAGAAGAGGCAGCCCAGCCTCGCCCAGCTGCGGGCTTTCGCCGCGGTCGCGGAGCATCTGCATTTCCGCGATGCCGCCGCCGCGATCGGCATGAGCCAGCCCGCGCTCTCGGGCGCCGTCTCCGCGCTGGAGGAGGCACTGGGTGTCACGCTGCTGGAGCGTACGACGCGCAAGGTGCTGCTCTCGCCGGCCGGGGAACGGCTCGCGGTCCGGACGAAGGCGGTGCTCGCCGAGGTCGGCGCGCTGCTGGAGGAGGCAGAGGCGGTTCGGGCGCCGTTCACCGGCGCGCTGCGGCTCGGGGTCATCCCGACGGTGGCGCCGTATCTGCTGCCCACGGTGCTGCGTCTGGTCCACGACCGCTATCCGGACCTGGACCTCCAGGTCCACGAGGAACAGACGGCGAGCCTGCTGGACGGCCTCACCTCCGGCCGCCTCGACCTGCTGCTGCTCGCGGTACCGCTCGGCGTGCCCGGGGTCACGGAGCTCCCGCTCTTCGACGAGGACTTCGTGCTGGTCACCCCGCTCGACCATCGGCTCGGCGGCCGGGAGGGCATCCCGCGCGCGGCACTGCGCGAGCTGAACCTGCTGCTGCTCGACGAGGGCCACTGCCTGCGTGACCAGGCGCTCGACATCTGCCGGGAGGCCGGCCGCGCGGGTGTCCCGGCGACGACGACGGCCGCCGGACTGTCGACGCTGGTGCAGCTGGTGGCGGGCGGCCTCGGGGTGACGCTGCTGCCGCGCACGGCGGTCCGCGTGGAGACGTCCCGCTCCAGCCAGCTCCTCACCGGCTCCTTCGCCGACCCGGCCCCCACGCGCCGCGTCGCCCTCGCCATGCGCACGGGCGCGGCGCGCTCCGCGGAGTACGACGAACTGGCGGCGGCCCTGCGGGAGGCCATGGGGGACCTGCCGGTACGGACGGTCCCCGACTGACCCATCCGAAGGCCCCCGCCCCCGCCGGTCCGCCCTCACCGGGTCCGCCCCGTCGTCGGCCGACGCGGCTCCGGACCGGCGGCCTGTTCCCGGCGTCGGCCGACGCGACTCCCCGACCGCCGGTCCGTACCTGGCGGCGGCCGATGAGGTCAGGACCGGCGCGTCTGTTCCCGGCGTCGGCCGACGCGACTCCCGACCACCGCTCTGTCCCGTCGTCGGCGGACGTGGGTTTCCGCCCCAGGCACGCCCGGTCCCCGTCGCCGACGAACGAGGGTCCCGTCCGCCGACCCGCCCCGTCGGCCGACCGACGCGGAACCCCGCCACGCCGGTCTGGCCCCCCGCGAGTCGCGGGGGGCCAGACCGGCGTGGCGGGGAGCGCAACCGGCGGAGCTACTCCGTGCGCAAGCCCTCCGGCCGCATCAGCCGCCACAGCGGTGGCAGGCTGAGGAGGGTCACCACCAGGACGACCGCGGCACCGATACCGGTCATGGACAGGACACTGAACCAGTCGACGCCGACCGGGGTGGCCGTCATCTTCAGCAGTACCGTGCCCAGCGTCAGGCCCACCACCGTGGCCAGCAGCAGGCCCAGCGCGATGGGGATCGCGGTCTGCCAGAGCACCGACATGCTCAGCGTGCGGCGCCGGGTGCCGAAGGCGACCAGCGCCGACAGCAGCTTCCTCCGTTCGCGGAGCTGCTCCAGCTGCGAGACCAGCAGACTCGCGCCGATCAGCGCCAGCACGCACGCCGCCCCGACGAACAGCCCGGTGCGGATGGCGTCGAACCGGCCGGTCCGTTCCGTCGCCGACCACCTCATGGCGTCCGCCATCGGATGGAGGGCCGCCGCGGTGTTCCGTACCCGGTCGTGCACGTCCGCCACCGACTCGTCCAGCTTGAGATAGGCGTGCCCGTCCAGGGCCGGCGCGAACGTGTCCGGCATCGCCTTCGGCGTGATCAGGAAACCGCCCCGGTCGGTCCCGGCCAGCAGACCGCGCCGCGGCTTCGCCGCCTTGACGTCCTGCGGCACCGTCCAGGGGACCTCCATGGCCTTCGGGCCGCCCTCGTACGACGGGTCCGCGTACAGCTTCCGGCCCGGCGCGGCCAGCTTCGTCATGTCCTCCCCGGCGTCCCACTCGGCACCGTGGACGACGAACACGTCCCCGTCCTCGCAGGAGGGCAGCTTGGCCATCTCCCGCAGCGACGCGCAGTCGCCCACGGTCAGCGTCGAGCCGTCTTCCGGGTTCTGGGGGCGGTCGCCGAGGTAGCCCTCGGAGTAGCCGTAGACCGCCGTCACGCCCTCGGTGTCGCGGAACTCGCCGACCGCCGTGGCCAGCGGGACCTCACTGGGCAGCAGCGCCTCCATCTGCGCCAGCGACACGTCCTGCCCGGTGGACCTGGTGTAGTCGTCGTCCACCCCGGCGAACAGCATCTGCAGCGCGATCGCCCCGGCGACGGCCACCGCGATGCCGTTGACCATGCGGGCCGCCGTACCGCTGCTCATCTGCAGCCGCCGTACGGCCAGTTGCCAGGCCACGCCGCCGGAACCGAGCCGGGCGACGAACGCCTCCACGATCCACGGCAGCAGCGCGGTCACGCCGACCAGGAGCAGGACGACACCGCCGGTCACCAGGTACTGGTTGAAGTCACCGTTCCCGCGGCCGTTGCCGAGCATCGGGTAGAGCATGGCCAGTCCGGCCACCGGCAGCAGCAGCCGCCACCACAGCCGGCGCCGGGCCGGCCGGCTCGCGCGCACCACGCCGAGCGGTTCGATGGCCACGCCGCGCAGTGCGAACACCGTCACCAGCACCGCCGCAGCCGGCACCGCCACCGCGACCAGCAGAGCCAGCAGGGGCGAGGGATTGAGGTAGCTCGGGAACACACTGATGCGGTACACCTCGGCGGATCCCGCCAGCTGGCGTCCGACCATGAAGAACCCGGCGCCGAAGACCAGCCCGAGGACCGCGCCCGCCAGTGCCTCGCCGGCGGCAATACGCCGTGTCATGCGGCTGTCGGAGCCCACCAGTCGCAGCGCCGCGAGCCGTCGGTCGCGTCGCTCGCCGCCGAACCGAACGGCGGCGGCGATGAAGACCGCGACCGGCATCAGCAGCACCACGAAGACGACGAGGATCAGCAGGAGCAGCACCGGGTCGATCCGCTCCTCCCCTCCCGGGGCCGGGTTCCCGAACCGGTCGATACGTTCGACGAGGCCGGGACGGAGCTGCTGCGCGAGCCCTTCCGCGCCCTGGTAGAAGGCGAGTTCGGCCGAGCCGATCAGTCCGCTCTCGCCGATCGTGCCGACGATCCGGTCGGGCAGCCGCTCGCGCAGCAGCGCGCCGGAGTCCGACTCCAGCAGCTCCTTCAGTGCGGGAGAGACCACCATCTCGCCCGGCGCCGGGAACTTCTCCACCCCCGGCGGCAGCGGTGCCCGCGGTCCCTCGGGATCCAGCGCCCGGCCCCGGACACCGTCGTCGCGGAAGTCCGTGTCGAAGTCGGCGACGACGAGGGTGTCGTTCGCCTTCGGCATCTGCTCGGTGACGTAGGTGAGGTCGGAGCGTGCCGCCTCCCGGTCGTGCCGTACGTCGAGCGCGTTCGGGATCGCCGTCGTCAGCAGGAGCAGCGCCACCCCGAGCCCGACGCCGACGGCCGTCAGCACGGCCCGGGTCCACCCCTCGCGCCCGCCGGTGAAGGCGAAGCGGACGCCCATGGCCAGGTCCCGAGCCCACTGTCGCACGCTCATACCGCGCGCTCCATGTCCCGGGACTTGCCGTCCCGTACGACGATCTCCCGGTCGGAGTAGGCGGCCACCCGGGCCTCGTGCGTGACGAGGACGACGGCGGCGTTGGTGGTGCGGGCGGCGTCCGTGAGGAGTTCCATCACGCGTTCGCCGTTGAGGGAGTCCAGGGCGCCGGTCGGCTCGTCGGCGAAGAGCACCCGGGGGTTGGTGACCAGCGACCGCGCCACCGCGATCCGCTGCCCCTGGCCGCCGGAGACCTCGCCGGGCCGCTTCTTCCCCAGCTCGTCGACCTCGAGGCGCTCCATCCAGGTCAGCGCGGCCCGCTCGGCCTCCTTGCGGGGAGTGCCGTTCAGACGCAGCGGAAGGGCGACGTTCTCGACACAGGTCAGCTCCGGCACGAGCTGCCCGAACTGGAACACGAACCCGAAGTCGCTCCTGCGCAGCGCACTGCGCTGGGCGTCGTTCATGGCGGACAGCTCACGCCCGTTGTACGTGATCGTCCCCGAGTCGGGCGGCACGATGCCGGCGAGGCAGTGCAGCAGCGTCGACTTGCCGGACCCGGAGGGGCCCATGACGGCGACGACCTCGCCGGGGTGGATGGAGAACTCCGCGCCGTCGAGGGCGAGGGTCGGGCCGTAGGCCTTGCGCAGCTGCTCGGCCGAGAGCAGCGAACCTGCGGGAGGAGTCATCGGGTTACCGCCTCACGGAGCTTGTCGAGGCGCGCGGCGGTGAGTTCCAGCCAGCGCAGGTCGGCCTCGAGGTGGAACAGGGCGTGGTCGCAGATCAGCTGGTCGGCGAGATCGCCCTTGCGTTTGCGGTCGGTGAGGATGCGCATGCCGCGCAGGTGCTCCGAACGCTGGGTGTCGAGGAGATCGGCGGCGTCGCGCTGGGTGAGCAGCGCGAGGACGACCTTGGTGTACAGCGTCGACTGGAGGTACGGCTCGGGCTTCTCCGGCGTGGCGAGCCACTGCTGTACGTCGGTGATCCCCGCGTCGGTGATCGCGTACCGCTTGCGCTCGGGACCGCCGCCCGCCTCGATGCCGTCGACGACGACGAGGCCGTTCTTCAGCAGGCGGGACATCGTCGAGTAGACCTGGCCGTAGTGCAGCGGCCGGTCGTGACCGAACTTCTCGTCGAAGGCGCGCTTCAGGTCGTAACCGTGGCGCGGCCCGGACTCCAGGAGCCCCAGGAGGGTGTGACCGATGGACATGCGGAGCACTCTACATACGGTGTATACCCGCTATGTATACGCCGAGTGTAGAGATCGTGCCGGTGCGGACGGTGTCGCAGGTCAGGGGCGATTGTCACGGTTCCGTCACGACGGAAGCCGCGCCTCCGCTCGATGCGATGGCGCGGCGTGCCCTGACGTGGTCACTGTCGTCGTCACGAAGGCGGCGTGGGTGGAGTGGGCGGCGCGGGCGGCGGCCCCGCGCCCGGGTCCGACCCCCGGGGCGGGCGGCCCCGGCGTGGCAGCGGGCCGGTGTCCTTGGGCAGGCGGCCCGCCTCCGCGAGCGCCCGGCGGATCAGGAACTCGATCTGGGCGTTGGCCGAGCGCAGCTCGTCGCCCGCCCAGCGGGCCAGTGCCTCGTAGACCTGGGGGTCCAGCCGCAGCAGCACCTGCTTGCGCTGCGGGCGGGCCCGGCGCGGCGCGGGCGGCCCCCCGGGCTCCGGGGCCGGCCCTTCGGAGGAGGAGGTCACTGGTAGAGGGAGCCCGTGTTCAGGACCGGCTGGGCGGCGCGGTCACCGCAGAGCACGACCATCAGGTTGGACACCATCGCCGCCTTGCGCTCGTCGTCCAGCTCCACGATGCCCTGCTCGCTGATCCGGGCGAGCGCCGCCTCGACCATGCCGACCGCGCCGTCCACGATCTGCCGCCGCGCCGCGACCACCGCGCCGGCCTGCTGCCGCTGGAGCATCGCCGAGGCGATCTCCGGCGCGTACGCGAGGTGCGTGAAGCGGGACTCGATGATCTGCACGCCGGCCGCCTCCACGCGCGCGTGGAGTTCGACGGCGAGCTTCTCGGTGATTTCCTCGGCGTTGCCGCGCAGCGAGAGGCCGTCCTCGTCGTGGGCGTCGTAGGGGTACTCGATGGCGATGTGCCGTACGGCCGCCTCGGTCTGGGTGGAGACGAACTCGATGTAGTCGTCCACCTCGAAGGTGGCCTGCGCGGTGTCCTCCACCCGCCAGACCACGACGGCGGCCAGCTCGATGGGGTTGCCGTAGGCGTCGTTGACCTTCAGGACGGCCGTCTCGTGGTTGCGCACCCGCGTCGAGATCTTGGTGCGCGAGGTGAGGGGGTTCACCCAGCGCAGCCCGTCCTGCCGGATCGTCCCCCGGTACCGCCCGAAGAGCTGCACCACCCGGGCCTCGCCCGGCGCCACCATGTTCAGCCCGCACATCGCGAGGAACGCGGCCAGGGCGACCACGATGCCCCCGATGATCAGCGCGGCCTTTCCTCCGGTCGAGGCGACCGCCGTCGCGGTGACGATCGCGCCGGCGCCGACGAGCAGCCCGACCAGCCCCAGCAGCAGTGCGAAGCCGCCGCCGATGCTGTGCGCCTGCGTCTCGCGCACCCGTGGCGCCGGCATCTCGGGTACGTCGGCGGTGACCTGCGAGGTGTCGTGCGTGTCGTGCGTGGACATGGGTGGTCCCCCGTTCCGGCCGGGCGTGCTCGCGCACGACTCGGCGTCTGTCGTCGGTCTAGCTAAGTGATATCACTTTACCCTCGAACAGCAACCTTGAACCCCTCTCGTACGTCGGTTCCCTTGGAACGGGTGCTGATTCTCACGTCCGTACAAGGCCGGATCGGCATCCGTTTGTCATATCTCCCGGTGTTAGCTTTCTGAGCTGACCTGAGCGGCGAACCTGTGTGGCGCGTGCGCGATACGTGGCCACAGATGAACGAAGCGGAGCGGATCGGAGCCATGGGACGAGCGGAAGAGAGAAAAGCGCGACAGCGCGGTGGCCGCCGCGCGGCGCCGAACCCCCGCCGTTCGTCGGGCGCGGAGGGGAAGAGCCTCATACGCAGGCTGCTCACCTGGAAGAAGATCCTCGGCACGTTCCTCGGCCTCTGCCTGCTCGGCATGGGCGCCTTCATCGTGATGTACATGGTGATCGACATCCCCGAGGGGAACCCCGAGGCCGAGCTGCAGAGCAACGTCTACAAGTACAGCGACGGCAGCGTCATGACCCGCACGGGCGAGCGCAACCGCGAGATCGTCGACCTGGCCAAGGTGCCCAAGGAGGTCCAGCGGACCTTCGTCGCCGCCGAGAACAAGACGTTCTACAAGGACTCCGGCGTCGACCTCAAGGGCACCGCGCGCGGTGTGCTCAACACGCTCTCCGGCAAGGGCGCGCAGGGCGGTTCCACGATCACCCAGCAGTACGTCAAGAACTTCTACCTGACCCAGGACCAGACCGTCACGCGCAAGCTCAAGGAACTGGTCATCTCCCTGAAGCTGGACCGGGAGAAGCCCAAGGACTACATCCTCGCCGGCTACATCAACACCAGCTACTACGGCCGCGGCGCCTACGGCATCCAGGCCGCCGCGCAGGCCTACTACCGGGTCGACGCCGAGGACCTGACGGTCGAGCAGGGGGCGTACCTCGCGGCGCTGCTCCAGGCGCCCAACCAGTACGACTGGGCGATCGCCAGCGACACCGGCAAGAAAATGGTGCAGGAGCGCTGGAACTACGTCCTGGACAACATGGTCGAGCAGGAGTGGCTGGACCGGACCGAACGCCAGGGCATGAAGTTCCAGGAGCCCGAGCCGCCCAAGACCGCCGCCGGGATGGAGGGCCAGGTCGGATACCTGGTGGAGGCGGCCAACTACGCGCTCAAGCAGCGGCTCGTCGCCCAGGGCGCGGCCGAGGACATGGAACAGGCCAAGGCCCTGGTGGACCTCGGCGGTTACACCGTCACGCTCAACATCGACAAGAAGAAGCAGGTCGAGCTGGAGAAGGCGGTCAAGGCCGAACTCACCGGCAAGCTGGACCCCGAGAAGCGCGCGGTCGACGCAGACGTCCAGGCCGGTGCCGTCTCCGTGGACCCGAAGACGGGCGGGGTCCTGGCGATGTACGGCGGCGTGGACTACGTGAAGCACTACACGAACAACGCCACCCGCGACGACTACCAGCCCGCCTCCACCTTCAAGCCGGTGATCCTCGCCGCGGCCGTGGACCAGGACGCCGAGACCCAGGACGGCGTGCCGATCACCGCGAACGCGATCTACGACGGCACCAGCAAGCGCCCCGTGATGGACGGCGACCAGGAGGTCGGCTTCGCGCCCCCCAACGAGGACGACGTCGACTACGGCGACGTCACCGTCCAGGAGGCGATGAACAGGTCCGTCAACTCGGTCTTCGCGCAGATGGGCATCGACGTCGGCATGTCCGAGGTCATGAAGGTCGCCGGCGATCTCGGCATGGACACCGAGGGCGTGCAGGCCGTGCCGGCCCAGACCCTGGGCAGTATGGGCGCCAGCCCCCTGGAGATGGCCGGCGTCTACGCCACCCTCGACAACCACGGCAAGAAGGTCACCCCGGCCGTCGTGAAGTCGGTCGAGCACAAGGACCGCACGATCGAGTTCCCCGATCCGATCGGCGAGCAGGTCATCAGCCGGGAGGCCGCCGACACGGTGACCTCCGTGCTCACCGGCGTGGTCGACGACGGCACGGCCAAGAAGTCCGTGCGGGAGAACCCGATGCGCGACGGCCAGCAGGTCGCCGGCAAGACGGGTACGTCCGACAACAACAAGTCGGCCTGGTTCACCGGCTTCACCCCCGGCCTGGTCACCTCGGTCGGTCTGTTCGGCGAGGACGACAAGGCACCGCACCCGCAGGTCCCGATGTACAAGGCGGGCGGCGTGCCCCGCGTCAACGGCGGTGGCTTCCCCGCGGAGATCTGGGCCGCGTACACCTTCGGTGTCATGGGCGAGGTCACCAAGTTCGACCTGGAGACCAAGCAGGGCAACGCGGTGAAGCCGAGCAAGTCGCCGACGGCCCCCGAGTCGCCGACCCAGTCGCCGACGCGGGAGGAGACGACCGAGCCGCCCGCGTCGGACGAGCCGACGACCGACGCGCCCACGTCCGAGGACCCGACGACCGAGCCGCCGTCGCAGTCGCCGCCGCCGTCGCAGTCGCCGTCGAACAGCCCGTCGACCGAACCACCGCCGACGGGCGGCGAGTCCACCGAGCCGGAGGATCCGCTCTTCCCGGGCGGGGACTGGCAGCAGTAGTCGCACCGGTCGCGGAAACACGCGGAAGGGGCGCCCGGCTCACCGGGCGCCCCTTCCGCGTGTACGGGCCTCAGCCCCGGTTCAGCTCGAACCAGACCACTTTCCCGGTGCTCAGCCGCGTCGCGCCCCAGCGCCGGGCCAGCCGGTTCACCAGGTACAGCCCGCGCCCGCCCTCGTCGGTGGCCCGAGCCTGCCGCAGCCGGGGCAGCTGCGGCACGTCGTCGCCGACCTCGCAGCGCAGCACGTCCGTGCGCAGCAGCCGCAGGGTGACCGGCTTGGTGGCATACCGCACGGCGTTGGTCACGACCTCGCTGACCAGGAGCTCCACCGAGTCCGTGAGGTCCTCCATGCCCCAGCGGACCAGTGCGTGCCGGGCCAGCCGCCTGGCCCGGCCGGGGGCCGCGTCCTCGGGCTCCAGGAACCAGTACGCCACGTCGCTGGGCGCGATGCCGTCGAAGCGGGCGGCGAGCAGCGCGATGTCGTCGTCCCGGTCGCCCGGCCCGAGCATGTCCAGCACCTCGTCGCACAGGGCTTCCAGGGGCGGCGGATGGTCGGGGCCGGTGAGCCGCGCGGTCGCCGCGAGGCGCTCCCGCAGCTGCTCTATGCCGGTCCACACGTCCCGCAGGCGGGACTCGACCAGCCCGTCCGTGTAGAGGAGCAGGGTCGCCCCGGCGGGGGCGTCCAGCTCCACGGCCTCGAAGTCCACGCCGCCCACGCCGATCGGGGCGCCCGCGGGCACCCGCAGCACCTCGGCGTGGCCGTCCATGTGCAGCAGCACGGGCGGCGGGTGTCCGGCGTTGGCGACGGTGATGCGGTGCGCCACCGGGTCGTACACCGCGTACAGGCAGGTCGCCATGCGGTCGCTGCCCAGGCGCTGGGCCTGTTCGTCGAGGTGGTGCAGCACCTCCTGGGGCGGCAGGTCGAGCCCGGCCAGGGTCTGCGCGGTGGTCCGCAGCTGGCCCATGATGGCCGCCGACGTCATGGAGTGCCCCATGACGTCGCCGACGACCAGCGCGACCCGGCTGCCGGGCAGCGGGATGGCGTCGTACCAGTCGCCGCCGACGCGTGCCGTCTCGGCGGCCGGCAGGTAGCGGGAGGCCAGCCGTACGCCGGTGCAGCGCGGCAGGTTCTCCGGGAGCATCGTGCGCTGCAGCTCGTCGGCGATGTACGCCTCACGCCCGTACAGCACCGCCTTGTCGATGCCGAGCGCGCTGTGCGTGGCGAGCTGGGCGGCCACCAGCAGGTCGTCGGCCTCGAAGGCGACGCGCTCCGGGCCGCGCAGGAACAGGGCGGCCCCGATCACCCGGCGCCGGCCGCGCAGCGGCGCCAGGATCGCCCGGCGGCCGTCCGGTACGGCGAAGTCCTCGCCGTCACCGAGCAGTTCCGGCAGGGCGGCGAGGGCGGCGGGCGTGTCCGTGAAGACCGGGCGCACCCCGCGCAGCACCTCGGCGAGCGCGCTGCCCGGCCGCACCTCGCACAGCTCCGAGCCGACCGCCTCCAGGTCGGAGGGCTCGGGCTGGGCCGCGGGCGTGAACCCGCCCTCGGTGTCCCGTTCCACCGGGATCCGGTCGGTGCGGCGCAACCGCAGCACCAGAGGGCCGGTGGGCCGCTCGTCACCGACCGGCAGCGGCTCGCGCAGGTACACGAGGATCGCGTCCGCGAACGTCGGCACGGTGGCCCGGCACAGCCCCATCACGATCTCGTCGAGGTCCATGCCCCGGGCGATCCGCCGGGTCGCGGCCCCCACGAAACGCAGCCGGTCCCCGTCCCGCCGCATGGGAGTGGGCCGCCCGGGCGCGGTGGGCTGCCCGGTGCGGCGCTCCGGTTCGAGCGGCGCGGCAGGGTGCCGCGGCTCCGCCGGCGTGCCGGAAGCAGGACCGGGGCCGGGGTGAGGAGCGGACCCGGTTCCGGTTCCGGCGCCGGTTTCGGCCCCGGCTTCGGTTCCGGCCCCGGTCCCGGCTTCGGTTCCGGTCCCGGTTCCAGGGAGGGCTCCTGCCCCGGTCCGCGCGCCGCCCGGCTGGACCGGGACGCCCTCGGGCACGGGCCGCGGACGGTGCGTGGCGGGCTCGGCGGCCTGCTCGGCGCCCGGCTGGGAGTGCTCGAAGGCACCGGGGGAGTCCCCGCCGGCGGCGGGCGGCGTCTCTCCCGTGCGCCCCTGTGCCGGTAACGCGGCCCCGGGGGCGCGCGGCGGCACGGGGGTACGCAGGAGCGCCCCGCGGGGATCCGTGGGGTCGCCGCCCGTCGGGGGGCGGTCGAAGGAGGTCGGGTGCTCCGTCACGCGTGTCGAATCCGTCCGTCCGGGACTGCGCGCGGCGCGTGCAGTTCGTCCCGCAGAAATCCCGATACCCGGAATACGTGCCCCGGGAACGGGATTGCCGCGTGGTCAGAGGCTGTTCCTGTGTCACCGGCGGACCGTCTGCGGCCCGTACCCGTGTTGCCCTCGTACCCCTCGCTCACGTCCTGCCGCCCCTCGGTGACGATCGGTCAAGCACGGCGCGCGCTCCGCCGGTTGCTGCCTTTGCTGCCGCGCTCCCTTGCGGAGGACGATCCTACGTTTCTTGCCCGGGGGCGTATCAAGGGTCTCACGAGGACACGTGCGCGGGCGTGCGGTCCCAGTCCCCCGGCAGCGAAGGTACCGCCCAGGACGGATCGGGTCGCCAGTGTTCCCAGCCGTCCGCGAACGGCGGCCCCCAGGCGCGGATCCGCGCCACCGCGGCACGCCCCGCCTTCCGCACCCGCCCGGCGAGCCGGTCGTCCACCAGCCGGTCCCGCTGGGCCTGCGCGAACTCGTCCTCGTCCCGCCAGTGCCAGGTGCGGTCCGGGTGGACGGAGATGTCCAGGAAGTGGTCCTCGGAGTCGACGCCGCCCTCCCAGCGGGTCAGCGGTTCCTCCAGGTTCACGTACCAGTTCTTGAACCGCCAGCCCGGATCCCAGAAGAGCCACACCGACCAGGGTTCCCCGGGCCGCGCCAGCTTCAGCACACCCGTGCCGAACCACTGGTCGCGCTGCACGGTGCGCGGGCTGGTGTAGCGCGAGGCCAGCGGTTCCAGGTGCACCGGCGTCCCGTCGGCGAGCACCGGCTTCACGCACTCGGTGCCGGGCGCCAGCCACACGGCGAGCAGGTCGGCGTCGTCGCGTACGACGGTGACGGGGCGGGCGATGTGGAGGTGCGGTCCGCCGTTCTCCCGGTAGCGCCACAGGATGTGGCTGCCGGGCGCCCAGTACCTCGCCGGGGCGGCCGGACCGCCCGCCTCCGTTTCCGCTTCCGTCGCGGCGCTCACCGCTTCACCGTCTGCCATGGAGCGATATTAGGTGTCCCGGCCACACGACGCGCCGGTGATCGCGCAGGATCGCCCGCGCTCGTGACCGCTCACGAACACGCGTGAGCGCTCACGAACGCTCACAAACATCTTCGAGCGCTTCAGGCGCTCCTGTCGGTCCTCGGGTCACGGACGGGTCATCCGCAGCACGTCCAGCGCCTCGTCCAGCTGCTCGCTCGTGAGGTCGCCGCGCTCGACGTACCCACCCTCCAGCACGACCTGGCGGATCGTCTTCCGCTCGGCCAGCGCCTTCTTGGCGACCTTGGCGGCCTCCTCGTACCCGATGTACTTGTTGAGCGGCGTGACCACGGAGGGGGAGGACTCGGCGTACTCGCGGGCCCGTTCCCGGTGGGCGACGACGCCGTCGACGGTCCGGTCGGCGAGCAGCCGGGAGACGTTCGCCAGCAGCCGGATCGACTCCAGTACGTTCTTGGCGATGACCGGCAGCATGACGTTGAGCTCGAAGTTGCCGGCCGCCCCGGCGGTGGCGACGGTCGCGTCGTTGCCGGTGACCTGGGCGGCGACCATGAGCACGGCCTCCGGGATGACCGGGTTCACCTTGCCCGGCATGATGGAGGAACCCGGCTGGAGGTCGGGCAGCGAGATCTCCGCGAGGCCCGTGCGCGGCCCGGACGCCATCCACCGCAGGTCGTTCGCGATCTTCGTCAGGCCGACGGCGACCGTCCGCAGCTGCCCGCTCGTCTCGACGATGCCGTCCCGGGCGCCCTGCGCCTCGAAGTGGTCGCGCGCCTCGGTCAGCGGCAGCCCCGTCGCGCGGGCCACCTCCTCGATGACGGCGGCGGAGAAGCCGGGCGGGGTGTTGATGCCGGTGCCGACCGCGGTGCCGCCCAGCGGCAGCTCGGCGAGGCGGGGCAGCGAGGCGTTCAGCCGCTCGACGCCGTACCGCACCTGGGCCGCGTACCCGCCGAACTCCTGGCCCAGTGTGACCGGTGTGGCGTCCATGAGGTGCGTACGCCCGGACTTCACGACGTCGGCGAACTCCTCGGCCTTGCGCTCCAGGGCGCCGGCGAGGTGGTCGAGGGCCGGGATCAGGTCGCGGCTGACGGCGGCGGTGGCGGCGATGTGGATGGAGGAGGGGAAGACGTCGTTGGACGACTGGGAGGCGTTGACGTGGTCGTTGGGGTGCACGTCCCGGCCGAGCCGCTCACTGGCCAGGGTGGCGATCACCTCGTTGGTGTTCATGTTGGACGAGGTCCCCGACCCCGTCTGGAACACGTCCACGGGGAAGTGCGCGTCCCACTTCCCCTCCGCGACCTCGCCGGCCGCCTCCTGGATCGCCTCGGCGATGTCCTTGTCGAGCACCCCCAGCCGCGCGTTGACCTTCGCCGCGGCGCCCTTGACGCGGGCGAGCGCCTCGATGTGCGCCCGCTCGATGCGTTGCCCGGACACCGGGAAGTTCTCGACGGCACGCTGGGTCTGCGCCCGCCACTTGGCGTCCGCGGGGACGTGGACCTCGCCCATGGAGTCGTGCTCGATGCGGTATTCGCTCATACCGGGTACAGCGTGTGAGGGGGTGCGGATGTTCCGTCAGCGCCGCATCCGGAACATCCGCCACTCGAACGCCGGTGGGGCGGGAGCGCCCCTGCCCGGACTACGCCAGTCCCGGCCCCCGCACCGGGATGCTCGTGAACGTCGGCGCCGGCGCCGGGTCCTGGAAGAAGTCGTTGCCCTTGTCGTCCACCACGATGAACGCCGGGAAGTCCTCGACCTCGATCTTCCAGACCGCCTCCATGCCGAGCTCCTCGTACTCGACGACCTCGACCTTCTTGATGCAGTCCTGGGCGAGCCGGGCCGCCGGACCGCCGATGGAGCCGAGGTAGAAGCCGCCGTGCGCGTCGCACGCGTCGGTGACCTGCTTGCTCCGGTTGCCCTTGGCCAGCATCACCCTGGAGCCGCCCGCCGCCTGGAACTGCTCCACGTAGGAGTCCATGCGCCCGGCCGTCGTCGGACCGAAGGACCCGGACGCGTACCCCTCCGGCGTCTTCGCCGGACCCGCGTAGTACACCGGGTGGTCCTTCAGGTACTGCGGCATCTCCTCGCCCGCGTCCAGCCGCTCCTTGATCTTGGCGTGCGCGATGTCGCGCGCCACGACCAGCGGGCCGGTCAGCGACAGCCGGGTCTTGACCGGGTGCTTCGTCAGCTCGGCCAGGATGTCGTCCATGGGCTGGTTGAGGTCGACCTTGACGACGGCGCCCTCCTCGTCGAGGTGCTCGTCCGTCGTCTCCGGCAGGAAGCGTGCCGGGTCGGTCTCCAGCTGCTCCAGGAAGACGCCCTCGGCGGTGATCTTCGCTACCGCCTGCCGGTCCGCGGAGCAGGACACGGCGATGGCGACCGGGCAGGAGGCCCCGTGCCGCGGCAGCCGGACCACGCGCACGTCGTGGCAGAAGTACTTGCCGCCGAACTGCGCGCCGATGCCGATCTTCTGCGTCAGCTCGAAGACCTTCTCCTCCAGGTCCTGGTCCCGGAAGCCGTGCCCGAGCTCCGAACCCTCGGCCGGGATCTCGTCCAGGTAGTGCGCGGAGGCGTACTTCGCGGTCTTCAGCGCGTACTCGGCCGACGTACCGCCGACCACGATCGCCAGGTGGTACGGCGGGCAGGCGGCCGTACCGAGCGAGCGGATCTTCTCCTCCAGGAACTTCATCATGGAGGCCTCGTTCAGGACCGCCTTCGTCTCCTGGTAGAGGAACGACTTGTTGGCGGAGCCGCCGCCCTTCGCCATGAAGAGGAACTTGTAGGCGCCGCCGTCGGTCGCGTACAGCTCGATCTGGGCGGGGAGGTTCGAGCCGGTGTTCTTCTCCTCCCACATGGTGAGCGGGGCCATCTGCGAGTAGCGCAGGTTCAGGTTCTTGTACGCGTCGTAGACGCCCCGGCTCAGGGCCTCCTCGTCGCCGCCCGCCGTCAGCACGTTCTGCCCGCGCTTGCCCATGACGATCGCCGTGCCGGTGTCCTGGCACATGGGCAGCACGCCCGCCGCCGCGATGTTCGCGTTCTTCAGCAGGTCCAGCGCCACGAACTTGTCGTTGCCCGACGCCTCGGGGTCGTCGATGATGCGGCGCAGCTGGGCCAGGTGGGCGGGGCGCAGGTAGTGCTGGATGTCGTGGATGGCCTCCTCGGCCAGCTTGCGCAGCGCCTCGGGCTCCACCTTGAGGAAGGTCCGCCCGTCGGCCTCGAAGGTGGAGACACCCTCGGAGGTCACCAGCCGGTACGGCGTGGTGTCCTCTCCCTGGGGGAGCAGATCGGTGTACGCGAACTCAGGCATCTCGCCCATTCCTCACTCGGCATGACGCGTGGCTGGATTCCTCAGCAACGACGGCTGGCCTCCGTTGGCAGCGTCCACCAGCGTAAAACCTGCGGTCGGCGCCGGGCTTGTGAGGTAAGGCTCAGTAGGCCGCGGGCGGCCTGTGGCGGCGACAAGGTTGCCCACAGGGGCTAGTCGCGATCTATCGCGTTTCGGTACGCTGCTGCCGTGGACCTTCACAAGCACGCCCAACCGCAGGACGCCGTGCCGCGTGGCACCGCCGCGCGCGTCTCCGAGATGCGCGCCTCCGACGCCGACCGGGACCGCATCGCCGACATGCTGCGCGACGCCCTCGCCGAGGGGCGGCTCACCGCCGAGGAGCACGCCGACCGGGTCGAGGGCGTGCTGGCCGCCAAGACGGTCGGTGAGCTGGACGTCTTCGTGCGGGACCTGCCCGCCGCACATGCCGGCCGGCCCGCCGCCCCGGCCCCCGACCGCCCCACCGCCGGCGCCGTCCCGGCGGACCCCGAGGAGAACGTGGTGGCGGTGTTCAGCGGGGCCGTCCGCAAGGGCCGCTGGCGGGTGGGCCGCCGCATCCACGCGTACGCGGTCTTCGGGGGTGTCGAGATAGACCTCAGCGAGGCGATCTTCCAGCACCAGCAGGTCGTGATCAAGGCGTTCGCCGTCTTCGGCAGCGTCGAGGTGCGCGTCCCGGAGAACGTGTCGCTGCGCGGCGCGGGCGGCGGAGTGCTCGGCAACTTCGAGGTCCACGCGCTCGACTCGCCCGAGGCCGAGGCCCCCGTCGTCTACGTGGACGGCTGGGCCGTGTTCGGCGCCGTCGAGGCGCGCCCCAAGCGCGGCAAGGTCGTCGCGGACCTTCTCCACCGGGTGCACCGCAAGGTCGAGAAGGGTTTGCGCAAACACGTGTAGCGCGGTGCCGATCGCGGTTGGGAACCCAGTGCATAGGCACGCGTACAACGGGTAAGCCTTGACGCATCGTCTCTCGCTCGCGAAGCCGTCGTCAGGAGTAGACCGTGCTGCAACCGCCGCATTCGTCCCTGCAGGTAGCCGCCGTTCCGGCCCAGCGGGTGCCCGTGCGGGACAGGGACCAAGACGCTCCCTGGCACACCGAGGCGGTGTGCCGGCGCGACGAGGCCGGACTGTTCTTCGCACCCTCCAAGGAACCCACCGCCGCCCGGCTCTCCCGCGAGGAGGCGGCCAAGCGCGTCTGCGCGCGCTGTCCGGTCATGGTCGAGTGCCGCGAGCACGCCCTCCTGCAGCCCGAGCCCTACGGCGTCTGGGGCGGCCTCACCGCCGCCGAACGCCGCGTGGTCCTGGCGAGGCGCCGCCGCCGCGAGGTGGAGCTGAAGAACGCCGTCCGCACGACGGGTCGCATAGCGGCGGCGGGATAGGACCCAGGCACGCGAAAGGGCACCCTCTCCGCACAGAGGGTGCCCTTCTGGCGCGCCGTTCCGACGTTCCACCGCGTGGGCGCGATCGGCCACGACGTGTCCGCGCCCGCCGCACAGCAGGCACCCCGGCTCAACGGGCGCACGGCGCGACCGGCGGAGTCACTTCGCGCGGTCGAAGTCCACCGCGCTGTAGGCCCGCAGCTTGCTCAGCCGGTGCTCGGAGTCGATCCGCCGCACCGTGCCCGACTTGGACCGCATCACGATCGAGTCGGTCGTGGCCGTCTCGGACCGGTACCGCACTCCCCGCAGCAGCTCACCGTCGGTGATGCCGGTGGCGACGAAGAAGACGTTGTCCCCGGCGACCAGGTCGTCCGTGGTCAGCACGCGGTCCAGGTCGTGCCCGGCGTCGATCGCGCGCTGCCGCTCCTCGTTGTCCTTCGGCCACAGCTTGCCCTGGATGGTGCCGCCCAGGCACTTCACGGCACAGGCCGAGATGATGCCCTCCGGCGTGCCGCCGACGCCGAGCAGCAGGTCGATGCCGGTGCCCTCGCGCAGCGCCAGGATGGAGCCGGCCACGTCGCCGTCGGAGATCAGCTTGATGCGGGCGCCGGTCTCCCGGACCTCCTTGATGAGGCTCTGGTGCCGGGGGCGGTCGAGGAGGACGACGGTGACGTCCTCGGGGGTGCGTCGCTTGGCCTTGGCGATCCGGCGGATGTTCACGGACACGGGCGCGTTGATGTCGACGAAGTCGGCGGCCTCCGGGCCGGTGACCAGCTTGTCCATGTAGAAGACCGCGGACGGGTCGAACATGGAGCCGCGCTCGGCGGCGGCCAGCACCGCGATCGCGTTGGTCATGCCGTTGGCGGTCAGTGTGGTGCCGTCGATCGGGTCGACGGCGATGTCGACCTCGGCTCCCGTCCCGTCGCCGACCCGCTCCCCGTTGAAGAGCATCGGGGCTTCGTCCTTCTCGCCCTCGCCGATGACGACGACGCCGTTCATCGAGACGGTGTGGACGAGGGTCCGCATGGCGCGGACCGCGGCACCGTCGGCGCCGTTCTTGTCACCGCGCCCGACCCAGCGGCCGGCGGCCATGGCCGCGGCTTCGGTGACCCGCACGAGTTCCATGGCGAGGTTGCGGTCGGGGGCCTCTGAGGGGACGTCCAGCTCGGACGGCAGGTGATGCTCGGTCATCGGAACGCACCTTTCTGATACGACGACGGCCGGATGAGGGTGTGGCCCAGACTCTATCGCCAGTCCGACAGAATGAGCAGGGGACCCCACGTATGAGCACATCGGGGACCTGCGACGATAGAGGGCGTGGCAGGTACGAACGGCAAGCAGAAGACGGCCCGGGACATGGTCCTCTCCCTGGGGGTCATCGTCCTCGCGGGACTGGTCATGTGGCTCTTCATCCCGCACGACGACGGGGAGCCGGACCTCAAGCGGGTCGACTACTCGGTCGAGCTGATCACCGCGCGGCGGGCGGCGCCGTACCCGGTGGCGGCGCCCGAGGGGCTGTCCACGGACTGGAAGCCGACCTCCGTCGGCTACCGGGGTGACGACTTCGACACCTGGCGCCTGGGCTACCACGCGCCCGACGGCGAGTACGTGGAGATCAAGCAGTCCACGCAGAAGCCGTCCGCCTTCATCGACGAGGCCAGCCAGGGCGCGCGGCGGACCGAGACCACCGAGGAGATCGGCGGCCGGACGTGGGCCCGGTACACGGGCGGCCGGTACGACGCGCTGGTGCTGCACGACACCGACGGCACCAAGGGTGCGACGACGGTCGTGGCGGGCACGGGATCCTTCGACCAGCTGAAGCAGATGGCGGCGGCGCTGAAGCTGGCGTGAGCGACCGCCGTACTCCGCGCGTACGACGAAGCCCCCCGGTCGACCGGGGGGCTTCGTCGTACGCGCGGAGCGATCGCGCCCCGCTTCCGAACTCGTCGGTGCGCCGGTCTCAGACCGTGGTGACGACCTGGTCGAACTCCAGGCGCGGGGAGCGCGGGAACCACGCCTCCGGGCCCGGGCGGCCGATGTTGACGACCATCAGCGGGGTGTGGTCGTCGTCCAGGAACTCCTTGCGGACACCGTCGAAGTCGAGGCCGGTCATCGGGCCGGCGGCCAGGCCCGCGGCGCGGACGCCGACGATGAAGTAGGCGGCCTGGAGGGCGGCGTTCAGCGCGGCGGCACCCTCGCGCACCGGGCGCTCGCTGAAGAACGCGTCCGCGATCTGCGGGGCGTGCGGCATGAGCTGCGGCAGCTCCTCGTGGAACTCGTTGTCCGCGGAGAGGATCGCGACCAGCGGGGCGGTGGCCGTCTTCGGCCGGTTGCCCTCGGCCATGTGCTGGACGAGACGCTCGCGGGCCTCGGCGGAGCGGACCAGCGTGATGCGCAGCGGCGACTGATTGAAGGCGGTCGGGCCGTACTTGACCAGGTCGTAGATCGCCTGCACCTGCTCGTCGGTCACCGGCTCGTCGGTGAAGGTGTTCGCGGTGCGGGCCTCGCGGAACAGCAGGTCCTGGGCGGCGGGGTCAAGAACGAGAGACATGCGTGATCTTCCTCGGGGTGTGCGTCGGCTCCGCCCGGGTCGGCGCGGAGCCGTTGACAAGGGCGACGCTACGGCAAAGAAGTTCAAGCTTCAACCAAAATGGGAGGGCGGTGATCCGCCTCACACGGCCGCCGGAGTGACGGGGTCCGACGGCGCCGCGGCTCCAGGCGTGTCGGGCGAGGAGTGCGCGGAGGTGTTGCGTCTATATGGCGATGTGAAATTCAAGTCAAATGATGACGTAACCGGACGCACCGTCGCGGTCGTCGGACTCGGCTACGTAGGACTGCCCACCGCACTCGCCCTCGCGCACGCGGGCGCGACGGTCGTCGGCGTCGACAGCGACCCGGCCCGGCTGCGGGCGATCGCGCGAGGGGCCGTGGACCTGCTCCCGGTGCACCACGCACAGCTCGCCTGCGCCTCGGCCGGCGACGGCTTCCGGCTCACCTCGGACGCCACGGCCGTGGGCGCCGCGGACGCCGTGGTCATCTGCGTGCCGACCCCCGTCGACGCCCGGCGCGAACCCGACCTCGCGGCACTCTCCGCCGCCTGCGCCTCGGTGGTGGAACACGCCGTGCCCGGGCAGCTGATCGTGCTCACTTCCACCAGCTACGTGGGGACCACGCGGGACCTGCTCGTCGAACCGCTGCGGGCCCGCGGACTCGCCGTCGACGAGGACGTGTACGTGGCCTTCGCCCCCGAGCGGATCGACCCCGGCAACGAGCGCCACACCCCCGAACGCACCCCGCGTCTGGTCGGCGGCGCGGGACCGCACAGCACCCGGGCGGCGGCCGCCCTGCTGGCACCGACGGCCTCCGTCGTCCGGACGGTCGCCGACCCCGAGACCGCGGAGATGGCGAAGCTCTGGGAGAACACCTTCCGCGCCGTCAACATCGCCCTGGCCAACGAACTGTCCGACGCCTGCCAGGCCCTCGGCCTCGCACCGGTCCCGGTCATCGAGGCGGCGGCGACCAAACCGTACGGCTTCATGCCGTTCTACCCCGGTCCCGGCGTGGGCGGTCACTGCATCCCCTGCGACCCCCACTACCTGCTGTGGCAGCTGGGCAAGGTCCGGCAGCAGGCCCCGGTGGTGGCCACCGCGCTCGCGGCCAACACCGGCCGCCCCGCGTGGATCACCGAACGCGCCCTGGAGAGGCTGGCGCGGGCCGCCGTCCCCGCGCGCGGCGCACGGGTGCTGGTGATCGGCGTCGCCTACAAGGAGGGCGTGGCGGACGTCCGGGAGAGCCCCGCGCTGGAGATCCTCGACGGGCTCGCCGCGGCCGGTGCGGACGTCGCCTACTGCGACCCCCTGGTGCCGTCGGTCCGCGTGGGCATCGGCGTGGGCGACGGCGCGGGCACGCTGCATCACGTGCCGGACCCCCACACCCGACCCTGGGACCTGGTCGTCCTGCACACCGTCCACCCCGCGCACGATCTGACCTGGCTGTGCGCCACCGACGCCCCGCCCGTCCTGGACACCCGGCAGCGCGGAGCCCTGGACAGGGCCGGGTCCGGAACCGGAGGTCTGGCGACGACCGGGGCCGAGGGAGAGGCCGGATCCATGGCGACGACCGGGAGCCTGGCGGTGTCCGACACCGAGCGGGAGGCCGGGGTCGTGGCGGCGTCCGGTATCGCGGCGGCGGCCGGGAGCCTGGTGGCGTCCGACACCGAGCGGGAGGCCGGGGTCGTGGCGGCGTCCGGTGTCGCAGCGGTGTCCGGTGTCGCGGCGGCCGGGACCATGGCGGCGTCCGGGACCAAGCGGGAGGCCGCCGGGCTCACGGCGGAGACCGGGGGCAAGCGGGAAGCCGGGCTCGCGGCGGCAGGGGCCAAGGGGGAGGCCGTCGTCACGGCCGAGACCGGTGCCGAGGCCGCGGCATGACCGTCCTCCGCCCGGGCCGCGTACCGGTCACCCCGCTCCGTACCACGGCCGTCCGCCGGAAACTGGGCACCCGGCTGGACGCCCTGGAGCCCGGCGTGCGCCGCGACGTCGTACGGCTGCTCACCCTCCTGGCCCTGCTGCCCCTCCTCCTGCTCCTGGCCCGCCGCGCCGTCCGCCTGCCCCACGGCTTCGACCTGCTCACCCTCTACGGTCTGACCGTCCTGGCCGGCACCATCTGCCTCCTCCACCTCGCCTACAGCCGCTACGACGACCCGGCCGTACGCCTCCTGCGCCGACGCCCGCGCCACGCCCAGGCGTTCCCGGCCCTCCCGGCGCAGCCCCGGGTGAGCTTCCTGCTGGCCGTGCGCAACGAACACGCGCACATCGAGGCCTGCGTGCGCTCCATGGCCGCCGTCGACTACCCGGACCTCCAGCTCGTCGTGGTCGACGACGCCTCCGACGACGGCACGACGGACGTACTGCGCCGCCTCGCGGACGAGCTGCCGTTCACCCTCATCCGACTGGACGAGAACCTCGGCAAGAAGGGAGCGCTCGTCCGCGCCTGCGCCGTCGCCGACGGGGACGTCCTGCTGTTCACCGACTCCGACTGCGTCGTCGCACCGGACGCCGTACGGCACTGCGTCACCGCGCTGGTCCGGCACCCGGAACTGGGCGCGGTCAGCGGGCACTGCCGGGCGCTCAACACCGACGACGGACTGCTGGCCCGCGTCCAGGACGTCTGGTACGAGGGCCAGTTCCGGATCACCAAGGCCGCCGAGGCCGCCTTCGGCTCGGTGTCCTGCGTCTCCGGCCCGCTGGCCGCGTTCCGCCGCGAGGCGATCTACAACTACCTGCCCGCCTGGGCGGAGGACCGCTTCCTCGGTGCCCCCTTCCGCTTCGCCACCGACCGTCAGCTCACCGGCTACGTCCTGGGCCAGGCCTGGCAGGGCCGCGCGCTCAAGGACCGGCACGCCGACTCCCCGTTCGTCCGCGAGCACGACTACCCCGAGCTGCGCTGGGAGGTCGGCTACACCCGGGCCGCCCGGGTGTGGACGCGGGTGCCGTCGCGGCCCTCCTCCTTCCTGCGCCAGCAGATCCGCTGGAAGAAGAGCTTCATCCGCAACCTGTTCTTCACCGGCCGCTTCATGTGGCGCCGGGGCCCGGCCGCCGCAGCCCTGTTCTACGGACACGCCCTGTGGGTGATCGCGGCGCCGGTGCTGGTCGTACGGCACCTGGTGTGGGCCCCGCTGCACCTGGCCGGCCTGCTCACCCTGCTGTACCTGTGCGGGGTCGTGCTCAAGGGGTCCGTCTGGGGCCTCGCCTACCGGTTCGACCACCCCAGTGACCGGGCCTGGCGCTGCCGGCCCCTGATGAGCCTGCTGTCCTGCTGCGTACTGGCCTGGCTGCTGCCGTACGCCCTGCTCACCCTGCGCCGCAACGTCTGGTCGAGGAGTGCCGCATGACACGTCTGAGGAGCGCCGCATGAGAAGCCTCCTGCACGGGCTGGGCCGTGCTCTCGCCGTCGGCGTCACGTTCGCCGTGATCGCGCTGGTCTACCTGTTCGTCATCACTCGAGGACGCCCGCTGTGAAGCGCGACGGCTCCACGGCCGGCCGACGACGGCGACCGCTGCTGCGCGCCGCCCTCGGACTGCTCGCGCTGGCCCTGGTCACGCTGCCCTTCACCGCGGCCTGGCAGTACGACGCCTTCCGGCGGGCGGTGTCCCACCAGGCGGCGCCGCCGCCCGCGCCCAAAGCCGCCGATGGGGACGCGAAGGCGGCCCCCGCCGGGAACGCGCCGGTCGTCCTCGCCTACCACGACATCGGCCCCGACGACCGAAGCCGGTACACCGTCTCCCCGGAGCACTTCGACGCCCAGCTGCGCGCCCTGCGCGAGGCCGGCTACCGCACGCTGTCCACCAGGGAGTTCACCGACTTCCTGCGCACCGGCCGGACACCCGCGCCGCGCACCGTCCACCTCACCTTCGACGACGGCACGCACGGACTGTGGGTGCACGCCGACCCGATCCTGGCCCGGTACCGGATGAAGGGAGCGGCCTACCTCATCACCGGCCAGGTGGGCACGCACCGGCCGTACTACCTGTCCTGGGCGGAGATCGAGCGGATGGCGGGCTCCGGACGCTGGGACTTCCAGTCCCACACCGACCTGAGCCACGTCCGCGAGGCGGTGGACGCGGCCGGGCACCGGGCACCGGTGCTCACCAACCGGCTGTGGCTGGAGGGAGAGGGACGGCTGGAGACCGACCGCGAGCACCGGCGCCGCGTCGAGGCCGACATCGACCGGTCGGTCGCCGCGTTCACCCGGCACGGCCTGCCCCGGCCGGAGCTGTTCGCCTACCCCTTCTCCGAGCAGCTGGACGAGAGCAACCTCGGCCCGCGCGCGGCGGAGGCACTCCGCGCGCTGCTGCGCGAACGCTTCACGGCCACCCTCACCAACAGCGCGGACCGGCCGCTTCCGCCGGGCCCGCGCTCGGCCGCGGCCGGAGAGATCCAGCGCCTGGAGGTCATGCGGGACACCACCCCGGCGGCCCTGCTGCGAGACATCGCCCGCCGGGCCCCGGTGCGGCCCGCCGACGTCCGACGGCCGCTGTCCCGTCCCGAGCACTGGCAGGTGTCGGGCGGCCCCGCGCGGGTCGGGCTCGACGCGCTCACCGGCACGGGCCGGCAGCCGCACGGCACCCAGTACGTCTCGGCCGCCTACCGTCCGATCGCCACCGCCGACTGGACCGAGTACCGACTGCGCGCCACCGCCGGACGACTGCACGCGCGCGGCGGAGTCACGATCACCGTGCGGGCCGACAGCGAGCACCCCACGACGCTGTGGATCGGCCGCAACACCGCGCACCTCACCGAACGCGGCTCCGGACGCACCCGCACCGGGCCCACCCGCCACCTCGACCCCGCCGCCACGCACAGCGTGAGCGTCTCCGTGACACCGGAGGCGGTACGCGTGGTCGTCGACGGCGAGCACCACCTCACCCTGGAAGCGGACTGGCGGGAACCGGCCGAGGGAGCGGGCGGCTTCACCCTCAGCACCGGCATCGCGGACGACGCCGGACCGGACACGAAGTGGCCACGGTTCACCGCCCTGGAGGCGGAGTGAAGCAGTGACGCGGATCACACCGGCCGGGCGATCACTTCTCCCGCCCACCGAGGTCGTACAAGGCGGAACACCACCCGTACCGCCCGCACCGCCTCGGACCACGAGCTCGCACCGATGGGATCGCATCGACATGACCGCCACCGCGAAGGGCCCCGCCTCCTACTTCCCCTCGATAGAGAAGAAGTACGGCCGTCCGGTCACGGAGTGGAAGGAGCTGATCCGCTCCTCGCCGCTCACCAAGCACATGGAGCTCGTCGCCTGGCTCAAGACCGAGCACGGCCTGGGCCACGGACACGCCAACGCCCTCGTCGCACACACCCTCGCCGAGGACAGCGCGAAGTAACTCCTGGTCCCTCGCCCTCGCGCGGCCGGCGCTTGCGCCCCCGCGCGGCTAGCGCTTGCCGTCCCCGTCCTCGTCGTCCGCACCGGCCTCCTCGGCCAGTGCCGCGTCGAGGCGGGCCCGGGCGCCGTCCAGCCGACGGCGGCAGACCTTCGCCAGCTCCTCGCCCCGCTCCCACAGGGCGAGGGACTCCTCCAGCGTCGTACCGCCGGCCTCCAGCCGCCGTACGACCTCGATCAGCTCGTCCCGCGCCTGCTCGTAACCGAGCGCCTCGGACATGGCCGTCGGCTGCTCCACCTCGCTGGTCATCCACCCACCTTATGCGTCGACTCGTACGGAGAAATCGCCCTCGCTGACCCGTGCGCGCAGCGTCTCGCCCGGCTCCACCTCGCGGGGATCACGGACGGCGTGGCCGTCGGCCCGCTGCAGCACCGCGTACCCGCGCTTCAGGGTCGCGGCGGGGGAGAGGGCCACCACGCGCGCGTGCGTGTGCGTCAGCTCGGAGTCGGCCCGGTCGAGGTGGTGCCGCAGCGAGCGGCGGCCCCGCTCCAGCAGCGCCGCCACCTGCTCGGCCCGCTCGTCGATCATCCGGTGCGGATCCTGTATCGACGGCCGGGCCAGCGCGTGGGCCAGCCCCCGCTCCTCGCGGTCCACATACGCCGCCACGCACCGCCGCGCGCGGTCCCGCAGCTGGCGCACCCGCTCGTACTCCTCGCCGACGTCCGGTACGACCTTCTTCGCGGCGTCGGTCGGTGTGGAGGCGCGCAGGTCGGCGACATGGTCGAGGAGCGGATTGTCCGGCTCGTGCCCGATCGCCGAGACGACCGGCGTCCGGCACGCGGCGACCGCCCGCACCAGCTGCTCGTCGGAGAACGGCAGCAGGTCCTCCACGCTGCCACCACCCCGCGCGACGACGATCACGTCGACGTCGTCCATCGCGTCCAGCTCCTTCACCGCCTGCACCACCTGCGGCACGGCGTGCACGCCCTGCACGGGGACGTTGCGCACCTCGAAGCGGACGGCGGGCCAGCGGTGCCGCGCGTTCTCCAGGACGTCCCGCTCGGCCGCCGACGCCCGCCCGCACACCAGACCGATCAGATGCGGCAGGAACGGCAGCTGCTTCTTCCGCTCCGGCGCGAACAGCCCCTCGCGCGCGAGTGCCTTCTTCAGCTGCTCCAGGCGCGCGAGCAGCTCCCCGACGCCCACCGGCTTGATCTCGGCGGCCCGCAGCGACAGCTGCCCGCGCGGCGCGTACCACTCCGGCTTGGCGTGGACGACCACCCGCGCGCCCTCGCCGACCACGTCCGCCACCGCGTCGAACACCTGCCGGTAGCAGGTGACGCTCACGGAGATGTCGTACGACGGGTCGCGCAGCGTCAGGAACACGACCCCCGCGCCCGGACGCCGGGACAGCTGCGTGATCTGCCCCTCGACCCACACCGCGCCGAGCCGGTCGATCCAGCCCCCGATCAGCCGGGACACCTCACCCACGGGCAGGGGGCTTTCGGGAGTCGAGTTGGCAGCCATGCGCTCGAGCGTAACGGCCGGGTGTGACAACCCGCCCCGGTGCGCGACACCCACTTCCCGCACCGGCCCACGCTCCCGTCGGCTGCCCGCTCCGGTCCGCCGCCGTTCACGCGGCTCCGGCTGCCGTTCAGGCGGCTCCCGCTTCCGTCGCTCTCCTTCCGCGTGCCTGCACCGCCAGTACCACCAGCCCCACCACCAGCCAGATCGCCCCGACGACCTGCGCGGCCCTCGACGCCTCCACGATCACCGCGACCGTGATCGCCGCACCGAGCACCGGGATCAGCACATGCCGCCACCAACTGACCGGTCCCGAGCCGCGCCGGACGGCGAACCAGCCCACCACGCTCGCGTGAAGCAGCGTGAACGCGGTCAGCGCGCCGACGTCGACCACCGAGACCAGATGGTCGAGACCGTCGTCCCGCCGCGCCGCCCACACCGCCGCCACCATCGTGATCACGGCCGCGACCAGCAGCGCCACACGCGGCACCCCGGAGTACGTCCGCGACAGCGCCTTCGGCAGCCGCCGGTCGCGGCCCATCGCGAACAGCAGCCGCCCGGCCGCCGCCTGCCCGGCCAGCGCCGCGAACGCCGCGCCGATCGCCTTGCTCACCGCCACCAGGTCGTGCAGCCACGTCCCCACGGACGCGTCCACCGCGTCGTAGAACGCCGACCCCTGCCGCTCCGGCTCCGCCGCCAGCCGCGCCGACGACACCGGCTCCAGCAGCGCCGCCAGATACGTCTGCGCGATGAACAGCACGCCCGCCAGCGCCAGACAGAACAGCAGCGCCCGCGCGACCTTCGCCGAACCGCCGGTGACCTCCTCCGCGAAACTCGCGATCGCGTCGAAGCCCAGGTACGACAGCACCGCCACCGACACCGCTCCCACCACCGCCGACAGCGCGAACGCCCCCTGCGTGCCGTCCCCGGTCAGCGGCGACAGCCAGCCGCGCTCGGCCCCGTCGCGCGCGAGGACCACGATCGCCGCCACCACGAAGACCAGCAGGACCACGATCTCCATGGCGAGCACCAGGAAGCCCACCCGGGCCGCCGCACGCACCCCCCACAGGTTCAGCAGGGTCGTGACGACCACCGCGATCGCCGTCCACACCCATCGGGACACCTCCGGAACCAGCGCCTCCATCGCGATGCCGGAGAAGAGATACGCCACCGCCGGGATGAGGACGTAGTCCAGCATCGCCATCCAGCCGGCGATGAAACCGGCCCCGTTGCCGAGCCCCGCGCGCGCGTACGCGAAGACCGACCCCGCCTGGGGGACCACCCGCACCATCTGCGCGTAGCTGAAAGCGGTGAACGCCATCGCGACGGTGGCGAGGACGTACACCAGCGCCACCGCGCCGTGCGACTTGGCGTCCAGCGTGCCGAACACGCCGACCGGCGCCATCGGCGCGATGAACAGCAGCCCGTAGACGACGAGGTCCCTGAAGCCCAGGCTGCGCTTCAGCCGGTGCTCCTGGCTCTCCTGGTCTCCCCGCTGTTCACCACCGGCCCCCTGGGCCGCCGTACCGGTCTCGGACATCGTGCCTCCGCCAGCGCATCGGACTGTGCCTCGGAACGTCCCCGTCAACGTCCTGGCCAGTCTCCCCGGCAACGCCACCCCCACGCGATCCCTGACCCGCCGAACGCACCCTTACGATGGGTGGCATGACTGCTTCGCCTGGCCGCCGTGTCCTGCTCGCCGCCCCCCGTGGCTACTGCGCGGGTGTGGACCGCGCCGTGATCGCCGTCGAGAAAGCCCTGGAGCAGTACGGGGCTCCGGTCTACGTCCGGCATGAGATCGTCCACAACAAGTACGTCGTCCAGACCCTGGAGAAGAAGGGCGCCATCTTCGTCGAGCAGACGGAGGAGGTCCCCCCGGGGAACATCGTGATGTTCTCCGCGCACGGCGTGGCCCCCGTCGTCCACGAGGAGGCCGAGCGCGGCAAGCTCGCCACCATCGACGCCACCTGCCCGCTCGTCACCAAGGTGCACAAGGAAGCCGTCCGTTTCGCCGACGACGACTACGACATCCTCCTGATCGGCCACGAGGGCCACGAGGAGGTCATCGGCACCTCCGGCGAGGCGCCCGACCACATCCAGCTCGTCGACGGACCCGAGGACGTCGCCAAGGTCGAGGTCCGCGACCCGTCGAAGGTCGTCTGGCTCTCCCAGACCACCCTCTCCGTCGACGAGACCATGGAGACCGTCGACGCGCTGAAGGACAAGTTCCCGCAGCTCATCTCCCCGCCGAGCGACGACATCTGCTACGCCACGCAGAACCGCCAGCTCGCCGTGAAGCAGATGGGCGCCGAGGCCGACCTGGTGATCGTCGTCGGCTCCCGCAACTCCTCCAACTCCAAGCGCCTCGTCGAGGTCGCCAAGCAGGCCGGCTCCCGCGACGCGTACCTCGTGGACTTCGCCGACGAGATCGACGAGGCCTGGCTGGAGGGCGTCACCACGGTCGGTGTCACCTCCGGCGCCTCCGTCCCGGACATCCTGGTCGAGCAGGTCCTGGAGTGGCTGTCGCAGCGTGGCTTCGAGGACGTGGAGATCGTCAAGGCCGCCGAGGAGTCGATCATCTTCTCGCTGCCCAAGGAGCTCCGCCGCGACCTGCGCGACGAGGCGGCGTCCCTGGTGGCGGAGCGGGGCGGCTCGGGTACGCCCGGGGCGTGACCGTCAGTCGCAGGCCGTAACGTGGTCCCATGCAGATCTTCGGCGTGGACATCGGCGGATCCGGGATCAAGGGCGCCCCTGTGGACCTCGACAGGGGCGACCTGGTCCAGGAGCGCTGCAAGGTACTGACCCCGCACCCGGCGACCCCCGACGGCGTGGCCGACGGTGTGAAGCAGGTCGTCGAGCACTTCGGCTGGACCGGGCCGGTCGGGCTCACCTTCCCCGGCGTGGTCACGGGCGGCGCCACGGTCCGCACCGCGGCCAACGTCGACAAGAGCTGGATCGACACGGACGCGCGCGCCCTGTTCAGCGAGCGGCTGGGCGGGCTCGACGTGACGGTCGTCAACGACGCGGACGCGGCGGGCGTCGCCGAGATGCGCTTCGGCGCCGGCCGCGACCGCGAGGGCACGGTCGTCCTGCTCACCTTCGGCACCGGCATCGGCAGCGCCGTCTTCACCGACGGCGTCCTCGTCCCCAACAGCGAGCTGGGCCACCTGGAGCTGGACGGCCACGACGCCGAGAAGCGCGCCTCCAGCAAGGCCAAGGACGACCACGACCTGTCCTGGGAGCAGTGGGCCCACCGCGTGCAGCGCTACCTGGCCCACGTCGAGATGCTGTTCTCACCCGACCTGTTCGTCATCGGCGGCGGAGTCAGCCGCAAGGCGCACAAGTTCCTGCACCACATCGAGGGCGTCCAGGCCGAGATCGTCCCCGCCCAGCTCCAGAACAACGCGGGGATCGTGGGCGCGGCGATGCGAGCGTCCCAGGCGGCCGGCCCGCCCGCCGGGGGCTGAAGCGGGCTGTCACCACGGCGGGGGCTCCGCGCCGTCACACCGGCGGACGGTTTCGGGCGGCGACGGCGACGGCGTCGGCCCGGCGGCGCAGGAGCCGGATCCTCCGGACGATCACGGTCGATCCCGCGACCAGGGTCCCGCCGTACAGCCAGCCCGCCTCGGTGGCGAGGGCGGTCACCAGCCCCATCAGCCGCCCTCCCAGCCCCTCGCCGCCCTCGGCGACGGTCACCAGGCCCACGGCGAAGGCGATCGGCACGACGACGGGGGCGGTCAGCAGGTCGCCCCCGCGCACCCAGAGCGCGGTGAGCAGGCACACCGGCAGGAACAGCACGCCGTACACCGCCAGGGACGCGCCGAACAGCAACTGGTCGATCAAGCCGAGCACCAGCATCACGGCCGCGCAGAACAGGCCACTGCCCAGCCCGGTCAGCCGCAGACCGGTCATCCTCCGCAGGACGCGCACGGCCCCCACCACCAAAGGCCCGGCCCGCACCGCCGGCGGCCCGGACCGGGGAGTCGGCGGCACCGCGACCGGCCGGTGCGGCCGGCCCGCTCCGCCCGCTCCACCCGCTCCGTCGGGCGGCCCGGCCGGTCGCCCGGCGGGCCGCTTCACCGGTTGCGCGACGGGCTGCCCGAGCACGGCGGCGGCGCCACCGTCCGCTCCCCGCCCCTGTGGGGGCAGCGGCGTCCGGCCCCGTCGCGGTCCGTACTGCGCAGGTCGCGTCCTGTGTTGCTCCACTGGACCAACTTAGGTCGGTTTATGTGCCGAATAGCCCGACAGACACGCCGTCGGTGCGAGCTTGGCCAAGCGTTCGACACCGCGCGGGTCCGGTACCGGCCACCCCGTAGACTGGTGGATCGGCCCTGCCTGGCCCGCCCCACCCCCTGAACCCCTCCGCATCCTCACGTACGGGAAGTCGCAACGTGTCGCTCACGATCGGAATCGTCGGTCTGCCCAATGTCGGCAAGTCGACCCTGTTCAACGCCCTGACCAAGAACGACGTGCTCGCGGCCAACTACCCGTTCGCCACGATCGAGCCCAACGTCGGCGTCGTGGGCGTCCCCGACCCCCGCCTGGGGAAGCTGGCCGAGATCTTCTCCTCGGAGAAGGTCCTCCCGGCGACGGTCGACTTCGTCGACATCGCGGGCATCGTGCGCGGCGCGAGCGAGGGCGAGGGCCTGGGCAACAAGTTCCTCGCCAACATCCGCGAGTCGGACGCGATCTGCCAGGTCATCCGCGCCTTCAAGGACGAGAACGTCGTCCATGTCGACGGCAAGGTCTCGCCCAAGGACGACATCGAGACGATCAACACCGAGCTGATCCTCGCCGACCTCCAGACCATCGAGAAGGTCCTGCCCCGCCTCCAGAAGGAGTCGCGGATCAAGAAGGACATCGCGCCCAAGGTCAAGGTGGTCGAGGAGGCCAAGGAGATCCTGGAGAAGGGCGACACGCTCTTCACACACGGCATCCTCCAGGGCAGCGAGCGCGCCGAGCTCCTCCACGACCTGCACCTCCTCACCACCAAGCCCTTCCTCTACGTCTTCAACGTCGACGAGGACGAGCTGACCGACGAGGACTTCAAGAACGAGCAGCGCGCCCTGGTCGCCCCCGCCGAGGCGATCTTCCTCAACGCCAAGCTGGAGGCGGACCTCGCCGAGCTGGAGGAGGACGAGGCGCTGGAACTCCTCCAGTCCGTCGGCCAGGAGGAGCCCGGCCTCGCCACCCTCGCCCACGTCGGCTTCCGCACCCTGGGCCTGCAGACCTACCTGACCGCCGGCCCCAAGGAATCCCGCGCCTGGACCATCAAGAAGGGCGCCACCGCCCCCGAGGCCGCCGGTGTCATCCACACCGACTTCCAGAAGGGCTTCATCAAGGCCGAGGTCATCTCCTTCGACGACCTGATCGCCACCGGCTCGGTCGCCGAGGCCCGCGCCAAGGGCAAGGCGCGCATGGAGGGCAAGGACTACGTGATGCAGGACGGGGACGTGGTGGAGTTCCGCTTCAACGTCTGACGGACAAACAAGGAATGTGCCCGGCCCGCATGTCGATGGGCCGGGCGCAGTCGTACGTCCGCGTGGAGTCCTTGTGCCGCGAAGCGCTGAGGTCCTGGTGACGGGTCCGGCTGATGCGACTGCGGTCGGCGTTCAGACCTTGACGACCTCTACGGCCGGGCCGCACAGGAGCGTCAGGTCCTCGGGGTCGGCGGTCAGGACGGTGGCCGGCTGGGGTGCGGTGCGGGCGATGACGGCGAAGGCGGCATCGATCGCGTACTTGTGGCCGTGGAGGCGGTTGCCGCGCAGGAGGGCTGCGGCCTGATCGGTGCTCCCCTTGGTGACGTCGTGAACGTCGACGCGGGAGAGGACCCACTTGATACGGGCGGGGTGAATGCGCTCGTAGTCGGCCTCAAGGGTGGTCATGGCGCTCGTGACCACGCGGACGCCTTCCTCTGATGCCGCTTGGACCAGGGCCATGACGGCGCGGTCCTTGCGGTAGAGCTTCGAGAGGCCTTCGCTGTCGAGCAGCAGGGTGCCGGGCATCAGGCGGCGGCTCCGCCGGCCTGTCGGTGGTCATGGCGCAGCAGCGAGCGGGCGGCCTCGACCTCCTCGCGGGTGAGCTCGTCATGGTCGGTCTCGAAGTCGGCGACGATCTCCCGGAGCTTGTCCATGGCGACCCGCTGTTCGAGGGCTTCGGCAACGTAGGCGGAGAAACCGCCGGGTCCGACGTGGGCGCGCGCGGCTTCGGCGAGATCCTCGGGCAGGCTGATCGAGTACTTCTTGCTACTGCTCATGGTGCCGATGCTACCGGTGGTCGTAAGCTTTTGGGCGTACATGGTCGCGTGGCCGTGCAGGCTGTGCAGACGGACATCCGTCCGGTCCGCAGAGAGTCCGCAGGACACCCGTAAGTACTCGTCGAAGGCCGACGCGAGCCAACGGGAAAATGGGTAAATGCCCAGGTCATAGGGGGCCCGGCTCTTCGGAGTCGGGCCCTTTGCTTTTCCCGGGTTGGGATGGTGCTGGGATGACTGACCCTCGGCCCATCTGGCTGGTGATCGATTCCCGCAGTTTGTGCCCCCGACGCCGATCGAGACACCCACGACACCCTCCAGCGTTTAGATGTCATTTCTGACTCCTGATTGATATCGTTGTTGGGGTGTCGAGCCGTGAAGGAGTAACTGGTGGCCAGGACTGTGATCGATCTGGACGAGGAGATCGTCGAGCAGGCGATGCGGGTGTACGGGGCGAGGACGAAGGCCGCCGCAGTGCGGGCAGCCATGGAGGAGGGGGTGAGGCTGCGGCTGCGCCGGGAGCTTTTTGACGCCATTGACGAGGGTGAGTTCGAGGACGCGTTCGCGGAAATCCGGGCGAAGACGGGGCCGCGGAATCCTGACGGCTCGCTGAAGCGCGAAGGCGGGGATTCGGCGGCGTGAAGGAGCGCTACCTCATCGACAAGTCGGCGCTGGCTCGCCGAGGCAAACCGGCAGTGCGGGCGCGGCTGGATGTGCTGGACAGGGACGGGCTCCTAGCGGTGTGCGCCCCGACCGAGTACGAGGTTCTGTACTCGGCGCGCGGAAAGCCTGAGGCGCTGCGCCTGCGTACTCTGCTCCGTGGTTTCGACTACTTGCCTTGCAACGATGAGGAGTTCGAGCGAGCGCTCGCGATTCAGTCGCTGGCGCTAAACGCTGGTTTTCACCGGGCGCTGTCGCTGGCCGACGTCCTCATCGCGGCAACCGCCGAACGGCACGGGGTCACGGTCCTGCACTACGACGGCGACTTCGACATGATCGCCTCGGTTAGCGGGCTGCAAGCCGAGTGGGTCGTGAAGCCCGGCACCGCCGACTGAACCGGGAACGCCGCAAGATGGGTAGGAAGGTGAGTCCTAGGTCATTCACCGACTTGGACACGCCGACGTCCCTAATGTTCGGGGGACAAGCGTGCACGCCATCTCGGGTTCACCGGTCGACCGCCTACTGGGTCAGTCTCCGTCCTCACCCGTCTCCCAATGGTCTCTGTTCCTTTCGTGCGCGCTGCTCTTTGCCGCCCAAGGTGTGAACGTTTCCGTGTCGGTATCCGGGTCCGCGGCCGTATCGGTGAACGGCGGGCCCTCTGGCTCCGTTGCTCTCCGTCCGTTCCTGGAGGTGACCGGGGTTCATCACGATCGGGACAAAGCGAGCGAGAATTGCAGGATCACGGGAAGGGTCCAGTCGCTCACGAAGTCGCAGCGCTCGTCGATCTGGTGGCCGAGGAGACGGTGGGTGCGCAGGAGGGCGGCGGCCTGGTCGGTGATCTCCTTGGTGGCGTCGTGAACGTCGACGCGGGAAAGAACCCACCTGATGCGGCCGGGGCAGATGCGGTCATAGTCGGCCTCAAGGGTGGTCATGGCGCTGATGGCTACGCGGATGCCCTCCTCCCGATGCCGCTTGGGCCAGAGCTACGACGGTGCGGTCCTTGTGGTAGAGCTTGGAGAGTCCTTCGCTGTCGAGCAGCAGGGTGCCGGACATCAGGCGGCGACCCCGCCGGCCTGTCGGTGGGCGAGGGCATGGCGCAACAGAGCGCGGGCGGCTTCGACCTCCTCGCGGGTGAGTTGGTCGTTGTCGGTCTGGAAGTCGGCGACAATCTCCCGAAGCTTGTCCATGGCGACCCGTTGTTCGAGGGCTTCGGCGATGTACGTGGAGAAACCGCCGGGGCCGACGTAGGCGCGTACAGCCTCGGCGAGGTCCTCGGGCAAGCTGATCGAAGACGTCTTGCTACCGCTCATAGTCCCGGTCCTACCCGCGGCAGTAAGACTTCGGGTGTGAATGGAGTGTCGGCGCAGCGAGGGGAAACCCGCGCTCCCCCTCCGCCTTGCGGGAGGAGGGCAGCGCCTCGCCGGGTGTCACCAGTCTCTGCCGATCGACGAGACCCTGATCTTCCGCAGCTCCTCGACCGCGTGGTCCGGCGAGAAGGCGTGCTGGAGATCCTGTACGAGGTGTGCCAGTGTCTGGAGCAGGTACTCCATGGTCACGAACCGGGCCTGGGTGCCCTGCTCCTCCAGTACCCTTCGCGCGCCGGTGTCCGCGCCCCGGACGATGACCCGGGCGGGCCGCCCGGCGACGGCTTTCGCTCCTTCGGCCGTGAGTACGAACTGCTTGGGCACCATGATCTCGACGGTGTCCCCGGTGCCGGGGGCGGTCCAGACGGACACGGCGAACGCGCCCTCCGTCGCCGTCTCCGTGGCGTGGAGGCCCATGTCCCGTACGGTCTCGCAGAGCCGGTCCAGGTACTCCTTGGCCGTCTCGGCGTTGTCGAGGTCGCCCGAGAGTTCCGCGAACGTCTCGCCCTCGGTGCCCGGGATGGTCTCTCCGGCCACCTCACCGCCGACCCGTTCGAGCTGTTTGCGCTCGTCCTCCATCCGGCTCTCGATGGTCTTCCGGACGACCTCGCGCTCCTCCTCGTCGAGCACCGCCTTGATGACGTCGGCGTTCACGAGGTCGGACAGGTGACTCAGCTCCTGTCCGCCGGCCAGCTTGGCGAGGCGTTCGCGGTGCAGCGAGGGGATCCGCATCTTCGAGACGCGCGCGAGCCAGGTCGGCAGCCCCGACTCGACGCGCTGCGCCAGCGCGTGCATGCGGAAGGAATGGTCGGAACCGTCCTCGCCCACACAGAGTTCGGCCGCTGCGCGCAGGTACCCCGCGACCTGTTCGCAGAGCTGCTCGACGTCCGCGTAGTACAGCTTGACCGACGGCGCCCGCCGTTTGCCGCGGTCGGGCTGTTCGGCCGACTGGACCACGCCGCCGATCCGCTTGGCCATCTCGTCGTAGGGGGTCCCGTTCAGCCACTCCCACGCGACGACGGCCCGCAGGAGCGCGTTGGCGTCCTCCATCGTCAGCGCCTCCTCGTCGATGGTCAGGAGCTCGCGCAGGTCGTCGGAGATCTGCTGGTTGCTCTCACTGAGCAGCCGGTCCGGTACGGCCGGCCCCTTGGCGGCGATGTAGCGGAGGGAGAAGTGGCGCTTCGTCGGCGCCTCGGCGGAGTCGTCCGGCAAGCAGTGCGCGCACAGGAGAGTGAGCACGGCGCCCTTGAGCGAGGGCATGTGGTTGCTCGCGGGCTGTCCCGGCAACGCGACCCAGGCGGTGACCCGCTGCACGGACCGGGCCTTGAACGCGTGCCACAACAGGTCGAGGTGGCCCTTGTTCTCGATCGCGAGGTGCGCGAGGTGCTGGAGTTCCGCCGCGTCGTCCAGTTCCAGACCCGACTGGCCGAGTGCCTGCCCGAGCGGTGACAGGGACAGCACCTCCTCACCGCCCCGGTATCCCTCGCCCTCGCTGAACTCGATCAGGTTCCGCGCCTCCAGTTCCCTCAGCACGTCCTCGGCGTCGGGGATCTCCGGGGAGTCGGGTTCGTAGGAGATGAGGAGTCCGCCGAGGATCTCCGAGACCCGCTGGAGCCACTGCCGCCGGGTGAGTCCGCTGCGGCCCAGGCAGAGACCCTGGAGGACCAGACCGCTGATCTGGAGAGTGTCGCGGAACTGTGAACGGACCCTGAGCGAGCGTTCGGTGCTGTTGACGAAGGTCCGGTACACGCCCTCCTCGGTCGAGAGCATCTTGACCTGCTCCGGGGTCAGGCCGTCGGTCTCCTGGAGGTCCTTCGGGGACGGGACGAGGATGTAGAACTTCCCGAGCTGGTCGGTCACCGTCCTCTCGAGCCGCCGGCCCGCCCGCCCGCCCTTGTTGTCCAGATCGGCCGCCGGCAGGAGGCGCCGCCGGTTGGGTCCCTCACCGCCCCAGCCGGACACGCTCGTCGCGATGACGACATCGGCGGGCAGGTTGAGCCCCACGGCCAGGGTGTCTGTCGCGACGATCACCCGCAGCAGACCGCCCGGGTCCCTGAACTCGTCCTCGACCTGGCGCCGCAGGGTGGGCGCCAGGGCCGCCGTGTGGAAGGCGACGCCGTGTCGCAGACCTCGCATGACCAGGTCGTGCAGGGGAAGATCCGAGTTCTTGAGCCTCTCGTACAGACGGCCCGTGGTGTCCCTGGCCCGCGACGCGGGACCGTGATACCGGCCGACTTGCCAGGGAGAACCGCGTCGGCCGGCGGGCTTCTGTCCGCTGGTGGCCTGAAGCAGGTCCTGAATGGCCAGCGCGAGGTTCTGCGCGATGGTGCGGCCGGGGACGAACACGATGATCCGCTTGTCCGGGTCCTTGATCAGGGTCTGGACGACCAGGGCGGCCGCGAGCGGCGCGGTGGAGAGCCTGCTTCCGGGAAGTCCCTCGAAACGCAGGGACAGGGCCTTGGCGTGTTTGTCGCGGATGTCGCCCAGCTCGTGCTCCTGCTCGTAGGCGGGCGGGGGTGTCCGGTGGTCGCCGGGCATGCTCAGCAGGTGGGCCTTCTCCTGCACCAGCCAGCGTCGCGGACCCACCACATAGGTGTCGAGCGGCACCGGTCGTACGTTGGTGAAGTGCTTCCGGAGCAGGCGGTCGTGCCCGAGCCAGCGTTCCAGCGTCTCTCCGGCCGCCGGCGACAGCGCGGCCGACAGGCCAAGGAGAGCGGGCTGCTGGTCGCGGGGGAGCAGCTTCACCAGCGTGAGCAGGGCCTCCAGCTTGGCGGCCCGCTCGCTGCGCTCCGCCAGCATCTGGAGTTCGTCCACGACGAGGAGGGCGCTGCGGCGCAGCGGCGACAGCCGGTGTACGAGGTACACCCCGAGCTTCTCGTAGATGGCCAGCGCGACGTCGTACGAGCCCGCGCCGACCGGCCGGTCGTTCTCCGGGTAGTCCCGCGAGGCCGGATAGACGCGCAGGCCCCTTATGTCCGGGCCACTGCCCTGGAGGATCTGCCACTCGGAGTGCTCCTGGGTGACCAGGGCCTTGATCGGCAGCAGCATCATCGATGTCTTCCCCGAACTCACCGCCATGGTCATGCCGAACCGGGCAAGGGTGGTCTTGCCGCTGTTGGTGACGGCGTAGATGAGACCCACACCCCGCTGGTCGATGATCTCCCGGCACAGGACGAGCAACCGCTGCTGGAAGTCGGACAGCTCCGCCCAGGAGCCGAGCCGTTCCTCCCAGCTCTCCAGGAGCGCGTTCCGCAGGTCCGGGCGGTCTCCGGCCGGGAGCAGTTCGCCGTAGCCGCGGATGGTGGGCGCCATGGAGCCGATCACCGGTCCGGCGGCCTCGCGAGGGGGCGCGGCGAGCGGCGTCTCCTCGGTGCCGGGTTCCTCGGGGCTGCCCAGCTTGGCGAAGATCGCCTGGTGGTTGGCAGTCTGGTCCTGGTTCGCCAGCCGGGCGAGATCCTGCCAGCGCAGGGACACGGCTCCCGACTCGGCCCGTTCCCGGACGTGTTCCCAGAAGTCGGCCTGGCTGGCCGCGGACGGCGGGAGCTCCTTGGCCGGGAAGTTCAGGTCGCGCAGGAATCTCTGCCGCGCACCGGCGTCCAGATAGGCGGCACTCAGACCTGACCGAAGGTCGTCCCAGTCGCGCTGAGAGATGTCCCAGGTGGCCGGGCCCGTCACCACCTCGTCGGATATGTTCCCGGACGTCGGCGGCTCGGACGACACGTTGAGTGGCATGGCGACTCCTGTGCGAGACGTGGAACAGTGGTGCGGGCGGTTCAGTCCAGGCCGGGCAGGACGATGAGCCGCGTCTGGACACCGCGGCACATGGCGGCCTGGTTGACGGTGTCCTGGGCCGCGAAGCGGGCGGCGGCCCCGATGGCCCGCGCGTCCGGCGAGTGGGGAGAGGCCGCGAGTTCGCGGTAGAAGACGGTGGCGAAGAGGACGGAGCACTCGGCGTCCAGCCTGCCGCGGTGGGCGATGACGACGTCCGCGTACGGCGAGAAGCGCTCCGCCACCTCCTGGCCCTCGCAGGACCGCAGGACCAGTGCCCGCAGTCGGTGACCGCGGTGCTCGGCGACGAGCTTCAGGGTGCTGACGAGATCGTCCGCCGCCAGGTGGTGTGCCTCGCCGGCGGAGTCCTCGAGGATCAACTCGTCGCGCACACCGTGGCAGGCGAGGTGCAGGACGTGGGGCAGGACCGAGCGGATCTCCCCCAGGTCGGCGCCGCCGGCGGCCGGGAAGAGCCGCATGTCGAGGCGCCCGCGGTCCGCTTTGCCGGCCGCCCCCAGTTCGGCGCTCGCCCTGGTGACGCCGTAGCGGGCGGGCTCGGCGCCCAGCAGCATCACGCGCAGGCGCTCGTCCGTCGCCCTCCCCGGCACCGTGGGGGCTCCCCCCGGTTCCGGCCGGCTCTGCTCCGCCGAGGCGAACACCGGATGGAAGGGATGCTCGTCGTGCGCCTTGGCCAGGATGCGTGACCGTCCCGCTGCCATCACCCCGTTCTCCAGCTCCGAGGAGACCTGGCCCCAGAACTCGCCCATGGTGTTCGCTCCGGCCGGGATCGCCCAGGCCGGGAATCCGGCGGAGCGCAGCATCAGCCGGGCCCGCCCCGCCGAGTGGTAGACCTCCGCCAGTGCCCGCACCTCCTGCCGGAGCAGGGGGGTGCTGTCGGTGTCCGCGGGCGTCACAGGAACGCCTTCAGTCGCAGCGGGTCGGGCAGTTCCCGGCTGAACCGGCGCAGCAGCGGTGCCTCGACCCCGGCCGTCACCGTGCACCTCAGCTCCGTGTCGGTGCCCGCTCCGCAGCGCACGACGAGGCTGAGCGGAAAGGTGCCGGTCAGTTCGGTGGCGACGGTCGGCCTGAAGTCCCAGGCCGGGGCCGAGCCGCCCAGGTCGAGCGCCTGGACGAGGGGCTGGTTGGCCGTGTAGCCGACGGTCCGCGTCATCTCGCCGAGGGACGCGTCCGCGCCGAGCAGGGAGAGCTGCGGGCCGAGGCGGCGAACGCGTTCGGTCTGCACGGGGTCCGTCAACCGGATGGGCTCCATGGAGTGGGCGACGGGCTTCGGCCCCCAGTCGGAGGTGAGGTGGAGGGCCACGTTGGCGAACTTCAGCCGGGGGCCGCGCGTCTGGGGGACGAAGGTGAGGGACAGCCGTACCAGGTGATGCTCGTAGAGGGCGGCCTGTTCCTCGGCGTACCGGGCGAGTTGGGGGTCCGCGGCGAGTTCCTCGGGGGTCAGCCGGACGGAGTGCGGTCCGCCGAGCCGGAGGCGCCCGGCGAGGGCCTCGGGCTCGTCCGCGGGTTCCCGTCCGGGTCCTCGCGACGGGTCGTCGGCGTCCAGGACTATGTCGTACGTCGTCAACCGAGGATCAGTGAGCTCGATCACCAGCCACCCTTTCAGGGACGGAGGAAGGCCGGGACGGACCGCGGAGCCGTGGCTCCGGCCGGTGTGCCGGCGTTGAGGTTCCTTCCGAGTTGTCCCCGCGTGTCCCCCTGGTACGCAAAAGGTTACCCATAGTGGGTCGTTGGGGGGTAGCACTTCGCCACACACAGATCTCCGGCCGACCGGCCGGGGCCCCGGGGTCTCGCGTCGCGGGCCGGGTCAGCCCGTCGGTGCCACGACCGCCTGGGGGTCGGAGAAGGTGTCGCGGGGGGTGCGCGGGACGGTGGACCTGGCCAGGGCGGTGAGGGTCTTGCCGGGGCCGATCTCCATCAGGCGGTCGCAGGCCAGCTCCGAGGTGAGCGTGTGGAGCGTGTCCGACCAGCGGACCGGTGCCGCGAGCTGGCGGCGCAGCAGTTCCGCCCAGTGGGGGCCGCCGCGGTAGGCGCGGGCGTCCACGTTGGCGACGACCGCGGTGTGGCCCGGCATGAAGCGGGCCGTGGACAGCGCGGCGGCGAACGGTTCGACCGCCTCGGCCATCAGCGGTGTGTGGAAGGCGCCGTCGACCGAGAGCCGGACCACCTTCGCCGCCCCGGCCGACTTCAGTTCCTGGGCGCAGCGCTCCAGGTCCGCCGTACGGCCGGCGACCACGGTCTGCCGCGGTGAGTTGTGGTTGGCCACCCACACCTGTCCGCCGGCCGCGTGGCCGGCGTCCACCACCTGCTGCACCCGCGCCGCGTCCAGGCCGAGTACCGCGGCCATCGTGCCCTCGGCCCGTTCGCAGGCCGCCCGCATCGCGGACCCGCGCACCATGATGAGGCGCACCGCGTCCTGCGGGTCCAGGATGCCGGCGGCGACCAGCGCGGAGTACTCGCCCAGGCTGTGTCCGGCGCAGGCGCCGGGGAACGTCGCCAGCGGGTGCTGGTGGCGCAGTTCCGTCAGCGCCACCACGGCCAGGGTGAAGGTGGTCAGCTGCGCGTTGTCGGTACGCCGCAGCGTCGCCGTGTCCGCGTCCAGGAGGAGGGCCTCGACATCCCGGCCCGCGGCCTCGGAGACCTCCGCCACCACGGACCAGCCGGGGCAGCGGGTCCAGGGCAGGCCCATGCCCGGCCACTGGGAGCCCTGGCCGGGAAACATCAGCGCCAGTCGGGGGGTTGTCATCGTCGTTCCGTCTCCTCCCTGCGGCGGACCGCGAGGCGCTGCCCCAGGGGGGAACCGCGTCCGTATCCGCGCCGTACGGGTGGTCGTCCCCCTGTCGGGTTCCGCCGCCCGGCCCGCTTGTCTGCGATTCGTTCGTTTCTCTGGGAATGAAAGCACTTCGGCGGCGGTGGGCGGCACAGGAGTTGCACTTGAGTGGTGCGTGAATGCGTCTTTGGAAAGGGGATGTGTTTCTTCGGTGTGTTCCCTTGGATGATTCCCCCTTGTCGCGCGCTTTGCGTGGGATTAGTTTCCGGGGTGACGCAGGCGGACCGAGCGAAGGGTTGTCACCCATGACTCAGCAGCAGGACGACCGCACCTGCTCCGCGGATCTTGAGGGTGCCGGGGACGTCATTCCCGAAGAAGGGGAAGGCGGACTCGGCGAGTTTCCGTCACTCGGTCATATTCTGACCGCGGTCTGCGAGCAGCTGACAGGGGCGCTGCGGCAGATCTGAGCTCGGCCTCCGCCCCGCCCGGACCGCCGCCGCACGACATCCCCCGCGTGCGGCGGCACCAACTTCCGGCCGGCCGGGTCGGGTCGTACCTCGCCGGGCGGCCTCACCGGCCGACCCGGCAGGACCGACCACGGTGGCGCCCCCGGCCGGACCGACCACGGTGACAACCCCGGCCGGACCAGCCACGGCGGCGACCCGGCCGGACCACGGCGGCCGGTAGCGTCGAGTGCGGCCGGTCAGATCACGGCCTGTCCGAGCAGGGCCAGATGCGCGCAGTGCTGCGTGCTCATGTAGCAGCGGTACGGCATCCGGCGGCGGCTGCGCAGGGTGGCGCCCTGACCGGTCAGGGTGACGGTGGCCAGTACCAACGCCCCCGCCAGGACCACGGACGCGACCGGCAGCAGCCCCGGCGCCCAGGCCGCCGTCCCGGCGGTGTATCCGCCGCCGACCGCGCAGGCGCCCACCGCGACCAGCACGCGGGCGCGCCGTTCTCCCAGCGTGATGGCCCAGGTGCGGCGGCCGGAGGCGGTGTCGCCCTCGATGTCGGAGAAGTCCTTCGCGACCGCTCCGACCAGCGCCATCCACAGCGACATGGCGAAGGCGGTCAGCAGCAGCGCGGGAGACGCCGGTGAGGAGCCGAGGGCGACGGGGCCGGCGCTGTAGGTGAGCAGCCCGGACACGAACACCACGCCCATGACGGCGGGCGTCCGGTTCTTCCAGGCGGTACGCGGCGAGGAGTAGCCGTACCCGAGGAGCAGCAGCGCCGTGCAGAGCAGCAGCGCTCCGAGTCCGGCGCCGGCGGCGCAGACCAGCGCGGCGAGGGCGGCGCAGCGGGCGACAGTCAGCGCGGTGCTCCGGGGGAGCTTGAGACTCGCTATAGGACGGGTCGATTCGTTGACCCGGTCCTCGCGGTAGTCCATGTATCCGTTGTAGAGATAGGTGTAGAAGACGGCACAGAGCCAGGCGACGAAACAGAGTGCCGCCTGGAGCGCCGGTCTTACCCCGAGGACGGTTGTGGATGCCGGGACCAGTGCGACTCCGGCGAGATAGCGGAGTTGGAATGCCGCCAATACGGCGGGGCGGGATTCCTGAAGGCACAGGAGGAGCGTTCGCGGAACCCCGGATACCGGAGTGGACGGTGCACTCGCGGGCAGTGTCTGCGCGGTCACGAAAGGCATGGCGAGGAGCCTAGGGAGCCGGGACCGGCCTGACTGCTCCGCAATGGGGCCACTCGTACCTCTAAAGTGAAATACCCTACTGGCCGGTTTGGTGCATGGGGATCATCACCGTCGTCCCCCTCGATTACGTCCGGCCCGCCGGGTCACGGTGAACACCGTACTCCGGATATCGCGAATCGGACGCTCCGGGTCCGCTCGCATTCACCGCGGGAACCGGGCCGGACCACTCCGGTCCGGCGCACCGGGCCACTCCCGCCCGGGTTCACGAGACCACCTTCCACCTGGTACGTCCCCTCGTCGCCGAAGTGGACCGCGTCCCCCTGCCCCGCCCGCGCTTTGCTGGTGAGCCAGGCGGGCGCCGTCCTTTCCGGCACTCCGCTTCCCGACAAGGGCCGTTGGCAGCCCTGGTCCGTTCCGACCCCGGGAAGCCTCCATGCGCACCCTGTCGCCCCCGTATGCCTCCGATATCGAGTCCGGGGACATCCATGTCTGGTCCGTCCCCCTGGACCGGGTCCCGCTCGACGACGCGGACTCGGTCCTCGCCTCCACCGAACGCGCCCGTGCGGCGCGGATCCGTCATCCCGCCGGCCGGCGGCGCTACCGCCGCGCGCACGTGGCGCTGCGCATGGTGCTCGCCGGCTACCTCGGCGTCCCCCCGGACCGGCCGCGTTTCGTACGCCGCTGTCCTGAGCCGGAGCGGTGCGGCAACTGCGGCGGGGGGCGGCCCGTGCTGGTCCCCGGGGCCTGGCCGGAGCTGGAGTTCAGCCTGTCCCACTCCGGCGCGGCCGCCCTGGTGGGGGTGGTCCGGTCGCCCGGCACGGTGGGAGTGGACGTCGAGCGGCTGCGCACCTCGTTCGACTGGAGCCGGCTGCCGCAGGTGGGTGCTGCGGACCGGGTCGCCGGGTTCCGCACCTGGACCGCCCTCGAGGCGGTGGGCAAAGCGGCCGGCACCGGGCTGCGTATCCCGGTCTCGGTCGGTGAACCGCGGGCCGGCGGGACGCGGCGGGCTCGGCGGGCCGGGGATCCGGCCGACTGGTACGTGCACGAGGTGGACTGCCCCGACGGTTATGTAGGCTCCGTTGCCACGCATACGCCGGATGCGATACTGAGGTCATTCCTGTGGACTTAAATGGGGCGGGTTCAGGACTTGGGGTGGATGGGTGCGTGCGTTGACAACCCATAATCGCGCGGTAATGATCGCTGGGTCGGATCAGGGGGAGGGGGCTCCGTTGGTGCAATCGGACTCCGCGGCAGTCGGCAAGGAGAGTTCGACGGCGGAGACACTTCTCGCCCTGTCAAGCGGATTACTGGACGAATACCGACTCCGGCTGGAGGAGATAAAAAGCCCGCTGGTCGCCGACGACGCCACCTGGCACAGCTGCGCGCTGCAGGCCGAGCGGGTCATCCGGGACTGCGCCGAGAGCCTGCGCCACTGCCGGGCCGAGGTACGCGGCACGCTGATCCAGCAGGTGCAGACCCTGGGAACGGAGCGGGTCAGCAAGGGTATCGACGCCGTGCACTCGATCCGTGCCGGGATCATCCTCTTCGACCTCGTCTTCGACGCGATCGCCGGTGCGATGGTGTCCTCGCCGGACGAACTCGACTGCTTCAAGGCCGCGATCCGCACCCTGCAACAGGGCATCGGGAAGCGGCTGGAAGCCGGTGCGCTGGGACACGACATCTACCTCCTCAACACGGTGCGCGAGGTCAACGCCGCCTCGTACCGCCAGCTCGCCCGTGAGATCCACGACCACCTGGGCAACCACGTCAGCCTCGCGCTGCGCCAGCTCGAACTGCACGAGATGACCATGGACGCCGGTCCGCACGAGGTCTCCGCCCGGATCGGGGCCGTCAAGGAGACCCTGACCGAGTCGCTCGGCATCATCCGCGACCTCGTCACCCAGCTGCGCCGCGCCGACCGCGAGGGCACGCTGGAGTCGGCGTTCGCCGCCTTCCTGGAGTCGATGGAGATCACCCCCTCCAAGGTACGGATCCAGGTCAACGGCAGCGAGGAGTGGGCCACTCAGCACGTCCTCGACGAGGTCTTCCTGGTCGTGCGGGAATGCCTGCGCAACGCGCTCGCCCACGCCGACGCCGAGCACGTGCTGGCGGCGGTGGACATCGCGCCCTACCGGCTGCACGCGCTGATCGAGGACGACGGCTGCGGCTTCGACGTCTCGGCGGTCGCCGTCACGGGCACGGCCAACGGGATCGCCTCCGTCACCGAGCGGGTCGAACTGCTCGGCGGCAGCATCCTGCTCACCAGCGACCCCAAGGCCGGCGGCACCAGGGTCACTGTCACTGTCCCTCTGATGGACTTGCCAGGTGATTCCGTTGAGCCCGCGTCCTGAACTCATCCGCATCCTCGCGGCGGACGACCACACGCTGCTGCGCACCGCCCTCACCGAACTGCTGAACGCCGAGCACGACCTGCAGGTCGTGGCGGAGGCGAGCAGCGGACGCGGGCTCGCGGAGCTGGTGGAGCGACACCAGCCTCATGTGCTGCTGCTCGACGTGGAGATGCCGGACCACCACCCCCGGGCGGCGGTGCGCAGGCTGCTGGAGCGCTTCCCCAGCCTCCGGATCATCATCCTCACCATGTACGACGACCAGCCCCTCGTCCACGAACTGCTCCAGCTGGGCGCCCGGGGCTATCTGCACAAGAGCGTCTCGCGCGGTGCCCTGCTGACCGCGGTCCGCAACGCGGCCAGGGAGGACGACCAGATCACCATCCTGGTGCCGAGGTCCGGCTACACCGCCGGGCAGTCCCCGGCGAACGAGCAGGAGGCCGGCCCGGTGTCGCCGCGCGAGCGGGAGGTGCTGACGTGCGTCGCGGAGGCCATGAGCAACCGGCAGATCGCGGTCCGGCTCGGGATCACCGAGGGCACCGTCAAGCGGCATCTGCGGAACATCTTCGACAAGCTGGACGCGGTGTCGCGCATCGACGCGGTGAACAAGGCGCTGGCGCAGAAGCTGATCGCGGCTCCCCGGGGACGCTCGATGCGATGACGCCCTCGGCGGTGCCGCCGTCGCCCCGGCCGGCAACGGCCCGTCCTCACCCCTGCCGTGCCTCCTGGTACGCCTCGCCGATCGCCGCCACCGCGTCGTTGATGCCGGTCAGCGGGAGGGAGCCGTACCCCAGGAGAAGGGCCGGCCGGCCGGGCGGGCCCCGGAACCGGAACTGCTGGCCGCCGCGGACCAGCACCGAGCGGCGCAGCGCTCCGTGTACGACGGCGGCCTCGTCGGTGCCCGGCGGCAGCAGCGCGTAGCTGTGCAGGCCGGCGGCGCAGCCGCAGATCCGGGCGTCGGGCAGCGACTCGCGCACGGCGGCGGCGAGGGCGTCGCGGCGGGAGCGGTAACGGGAGCGGACCCGGCGCAGATGGCGGTCGAGCAGGCCGCTGCGCATCATCTCGGCGAAGGCCAGCTGGGTGAGGGTGTCGGAGCCCTGGTCCTGACGGGAGCGGACCCGCTCCATCAGCGGGTACAGCTTCGGCGGTATCGCCAGCCAGCCGAGCCTGAGGCCGGGCACCAGGACCTTGCTGGTGGTCCCGGCGTACACCACTCGCTCGGGGTCGCCCTCCTGCAGCGCGGTGGGCCTGACCCCGTGGTCGAACCAGAACTCGCCGTCGTAGTCGTCCTCGATGATCCACCCGTCCCGCTCCCGGGCCCAGGCGAGGAGCTGCCGGCGGCGCTCGGGCGAGAGCATGACCCCGGTCGGGAACTGGTGGGCGGGGGTCACCAGGACGGCGCGGGCGCCGGTGCGGGCCAGGGCCGCGACGTCCAGGCCCTCCTCGTCGACCGGTACCGGCAGCGGGGTGATCCCGGTGTCCAGGATGAACCGGCGCTGGCCGCTGTGGCCCGGATCCTCGATGGCGAGTTCCCGCAGGCCGAGCCGCTGGAAGGAGTCGGAGAGCAGCGCCAGCCCTTGTGCGAAGCCGGCCGTGATCATCACCTGCGCGGGCTCGGCGCGCACCGAGCGCACCCGGCCCAGATACCCGGCGAGTTCGTTGCGCAGTTCGGCGATGCCGGCGACCGGAGGGTAGTCCATGCCCTCCCGGCTGACGTTCTGCAGGACCTTCGTATAGGAGTTGAGCCATTCCTGCCGGGGGAAACTCGACAGGTTCGCGATGCCGACCCGCAGGTCCCAGCGCGGACCGGAGACCGGCCGGGCGTCCAGCAGGGGTGACGCACCGGTCTGCTCGGGCAGCTTCCGGGTGACGTGCGTCCCCGATCCGCGGACCGCGTCCAGGTAGCCCTCGGCTATCAACTGCTCGTACGCCTCGACCACGACACTGCGCGAAAGCCCCAGGTCCTGGGCGAGCTGGCGGCTCGAAGGGAGCCGCGCGCCGGGGTGCAGCACCCGGTCCTCGACCCGGCTCTTGATGGCGTTCTGCAACTGCGCGGTGAGTGGTACCGCCGAGTCCCGGTCCACTTGGACCGACAGATGCCAGGCCATCTGGTCTGCTCCGTCCCCCGCACAGTGGTCTGGGTGGCCCCTCGCTCCCACTGGCCTAATGGATCACGCCAACGGCCCTTATTTATAGCACTTCGAGGGGAGAACCCAATGAATTCGATGACGGGCGTACTCACTCCCGCGTCTCAACTCCGGGGCGATGCGGCCCTCTTCGACGAGAAGCTGGCGAGCCGGACCCTGCGGGTGGGAATCGTGGGGCTCGGTTACACCGGTCTCCCTCTCGGTCTCGGATTCGCCGTGGCCGGGCTGCCGGTCCGCGGACTGGACACGGACGCCGCGCGGGTCGCCCAGGTGGGCCGCGGGGAGTCCTACCTGCCGGATGTCTCCGACACCGAACTCGCCGCGGCAGCCGGCCGGCTGAGCGCCACCACCGACGCCGCCCGGCTGGCCGGCTCGGACGTGCTGATCATCTGCGTACCGACCCCGGTCACCGGCGACCGGCGGGCCAACCTGGACTACGTCGACCGCGCCGTGGACTCGGTGGCGCCCCTGCTGCGCCGCGGGACACTGGTGGTCCTGCAGTCCACGGTGCCGCCGGGCACCACGGCCGCCGCGGCCGAGCGGCTGGCCCGCGCCAGCGGCCTGCGGCAGGGCGTCGACTTCCACATGGCGATGGCCCCGGAGCGGGTCGACCCCGCCAACACCAACGGCTGGCACCTGGCCAACACCCCGAAGGTGGTGGGCGGTCTCACCGAGGAGTGCACCCGGCGGGCGGCGGCCCTCTTCGGGCTGGTCTGCGAGACGGTGGTGCCGGTGGGCACCCCGGAGGTCGCCGAGCTGTCCAAGGTCTTCGAGAACACCTTCCGGCTGGTCAACATCAGTCTCACGCTGGAGCTCTCGGACCTCTGCCGCCAGCTGGGGATACCGGTCCGCGAGGTGATCGACGCCGCCTCCACCAAGCCCTACGGATTCCTCGCGCACTATCCGGGACCGGGCGTGGGCGGCGAGTGCATACCGGTCGACCCGCACTTCCTGCGCGAGGCCGCGGCCGAGGCCGGCACCCCGATGGAGCTGGTGGCCGCCGCGCACGAGCGGGTGGAGCGACGGCCGCGGCAGGTCGTCGAACGCCTCGCGGAGCTGATCGGCGAGCGCGGCTCCCCGCTGCGCGGCGCCCGGGTGCTGGTCGTCGGCGTCAGCTACAAGAGCGGCGTGGCCGATCTGCGCAACGCGCCCGCGCTGGACGTGATCCGCCATCTGCGCGAGGCCGGCGCGGTCGTCTCGTACCACGACCCGCTGGTCGTGGACCTCGTGGTGGACGGCCAACCGGTCACCGCGGCCCCCTGGCTGGCGCCGGAGCTGGCGCGGCAGGACGCGGCGGTGCTCGTCACCCCGGTGCCGGGGCTGGAGCAGGACCTCATGTGGGGCATCCCGCCGGTCGTCCTCGACACCCACAACAAGCTCGCGGCGGCCAGCAATGTGGCGGTGCTCTGATGGCCGCGGCCCTGCTCGCCGACCGGGCACTGCCGGCGGTCACCCGCGACGTGGTCGCGGGCCGTACGGTGACGCCCGAAGCGGCAGGGGACGCGGTGGCCGAGCTGCTGCGGGAGACCACGGAGCCGGTGGACGCCGCGGCCTTCCTGACCGCTGTGGCGGTCACCGGAGCGGGCCCGGAGCTCGTGGCAGCCGCTGTGCGGGCAGTGCTCGCGGTGGCCCGGCCGGTCGCCTGGGCGGGGCCCGCGGTCGATGTGGTCGGCACCGGCGGTGACGGCAGCGGCTCGGTCAACATCTCCACGCTGGCCGGGCTCGTCGCCGCCGCCGCCGGGGCGACCGTCGCCAAGGCCGGCAACCGGGCCGCGACGTCGCGGTGCGGCAGCGCCGATCTGCTGGAGGAGCTCGGTGTCGAACTCGACGCCGGGGAGCGCATCCCGGCCCTGCTGGCCGAGCACCGGTTCGCGTTCCTCTTCACCCCCGCGCTCCATCCGGCGTTGCGCCGGCTGGCACCCGTCCGGCGCCGGCTGGGCTTCCGATCCCTGTTCAACCTCTCCGGCCCGCTCGCCAACCCGGTGCCGCTCACCGGCCGCCTGATCGGCACCGCGACCCGGCGGGACCAGGAGGTCCTGGCCGAGGCGGCCGGTCTCCTCGGCCACCGGCGGACCTGGGTCGTCCACGGCTTCGGCGGCATGGACGAACTGACCACCGCGGGCCCCGCGCGGGTGCTCCAGGTGGACGGCGGGACCCTCACCGAGTCCGTCGTCGACCCCGCGCAGCTGTCACTGCGTCCGGCGGGCCCGGCGGAGCTGGCGGGCGGCGGCCCGGCGCGCAACGCCGTCCTCGCCCGCGAGGTCCTCGCGGGCACGGCGGCGGCGCCGCTGCTCGACATGGTGCTGCTGAACGCGGCGGCCGTCCTGTCACTGGCCGGCACCGCCCCGGACCTCCCGGCCGCGCTCTCCCTGGCCCGGCAGGCGGTCCGTGAGGGAGCACCGGCCGAGCTGGCCGACCGCCTTGCCCGGGACCGGGACCGGGATCGAGACCGAGACCCGGGCCGGGTCCGAGACCAGGACCAGAACCGAGGCCGGGACCGAGAACGGGTCCGAGACCTCGTCCGAGACCGAGTCCGCGCCCAGACCCCCCAGGAGGGCCGTCATGGCCATGCATCTCGATGACATCGTCGCCGCGAAACGTGCCGCGTGGAGCGGTCCCGCGGCGGCCGACGCCGCCGCGCGGGGCCGGTCGGTGCCCGCCGTACCCGGCCGGTTCGCGGCGGCGCTCGGTGGCCGCGACGTCTCGGTGATCGCCGAGATCAAGCCGATGTCCCCGTCCAAGGGCCGGCTGCTCGACCTCTCGCGGGCCGTACCCACCGCCGTCCGGTACGTCGAGGCAGGGGCCTCGGCCGTCTCGGTGCTGGGCGACGCGCCGTACTTCGGCGGATCACCCGAGCTGGTCCGCTCCGTGGCGGAGCACCCGGCGGTGACCGTACCGGTGCTCTTCAAGGACTTCCTGGTCGACACCCGCCAGGTGACGCTCGCCCACGCCAGCGGCGCCGACGCGGTGCTGGTGATCGTCCGGGCCGTGGACGACGCGCTGCTGGCCGACCTGGTGGCCACCGCGCACGGCCTGGGGCTCGACGCGCTGGTGGAGACCTTCACCGAGGACGAGGTGGACCGGGCGCTCAACGCCGGCGCCCGCGTCGTCGGTATCAACAACCGGGACCTGCGGACCTTCGCGGTCGACCTGGACAACTCGGCCCGGCTGCGCCGCGACATCCCGCGCGGCGTGCTCACGGTCAGCGAGAGCGGCCTGGCCGGCCGCCCCGACATCGAACGCATCGCCGCGCACGGCTTCGACGCCGCGCTGATCGGCGAGTCCCTGCTCAGCAGCCCCGACCCCGCCGCCCGACTGCGGCAGTACACCGGGGTCCCGATTCTGGAGGTGGCCTCGTGAACGGCCGATTCGGCGAGTACGGCGGACAGTTCGTCGCCGAGACCCTGGTGGGTCCGCTCGAGGAACTGGAGCTGGAGTACCACCGAGCGCTGGCGGACCCGGAGTTCACCGCGGAGCTCGACCGGCTGCTCAAGATGTTCGTCGGGCGGCCCACACCGATCACCGAACTGCACCGGCTGGGCGCCACCGAGAACGGCGTCAAGCTCTGGCTCAAGCGCGAGGACCTCACCCACACCGGCGCCCACAAGATCAACAACTCGATCGGGCAGGCGCTGCTCGCCCGGCGCCTGGGGAAGAAGCGCATCATCGCCGAGACCGGCGCCGGACAGCACGGCGTCGCCGTGGCCGCGGCCTGCGCCTACCTGGGTCTGGACGCCACCGTCTACATGGGCCGGGTCGACGCCGAACGGCAGGCGCCCAACGTGCAGCGGATGAAACTGCTCGGGGCCAGGGTCGAACTGGTGGACCTGGGCACCGCGACCCTGAAGGACGCCATCAACGCCGCGATCCGCGAGTGGATCGCCCACCCCGACACCACCCACTACCTGCTCGGCTCGGTCGTCGGCCCGCATCCCTTCCCCACCATCGTGCGCTCCTTCCAGTCGGTGATCGGCCAGGAGGCCCGGGCCCAGTTCCTGGCCGAGAACGGCCGACTGCCCGACGTGGTGGTGGCCTGTGTCGGCGGGGGCTCCAACGCGGCCGGCATGTTCAGCGCCTTCCTCGACGACCCGGTGCGCCTGGTCGGCGTACAGGCGGCCGGCGAGGGCAAGGGCGGACAGGGCGGACACGCGGCGCCGCTGCTCTACGGCGACCCGGGCGTGCTCCAGGGCACCCGCACCTATCTGCTGCAGGACGACGACGGCCAGATCCAGCTCACCCACTCCATCGCCCCCGGCCTCGACTACGCGGGCGTGGGCCCGGAGCACTCGTACTACAAGGACTCCGGCACCGTCGAGTACATCTCCGCCTCCGACGACGAGGCACTGGACGCCTTCGTCGCGCTCAGCGCGCACGAGGGCATCGTCCCGGCCCTGGAGTCCGCGCACGCGGTGGCCGGCGCCCTGAAGGTGGCCCGCGAGTGCGAGCCCGGCAGCACCGTCCTGGTCAATCTCTCCGGCCGTGGCGACAAGGACCTCACGTCCGCCCTGGCCGCCCTGGAGCAGCGTGAGGAGAACCCGCGATGAAACGGCTCGAGCAGACCTTCGGCGACAACCAGGCCAGGCAGGAGACCACCCTGGTCGCCTACCTCACCTCCGGCTACCCCTCGCTCGGCGAGACCGTCGGCCTGATGAGCGCCGCCCAGGACGCGGGCGCCGACGTGATCGAGCTGGGTGTGCCGTTCTCCGACCCGCTGGGTGACGGGCCGGTCATCCAGGCCGCCGGACAGGCCGCGCTGGACACCGGCACCACCACGGCCGCCACCCTCGACCTGGTCGCCGAGGCACGCGCCGGCGGCATCGAGGTGCCGATCATGCTGATGGGGTACTGCAACCCCTTCCTGCGCTACGGGCTCACCCAGCTCTACGACGACGCCCGCTCGGCCGGCGCCGACGGGTTCGTGGTCCCCGACCTGCCGGTCGGCGAGGGCGCCGAGTGGCTGGCCCACGCCGAGGCCACCGATCTGGGCCAGGCGTTCTTCACCGCGCCCGGCAGCTCGGCCGAGCGCGTCGCGGCGGCGGCCGCCGCCTCCCGCGGCTTCGTGTACGTACTCGCCGCGAACGGCGTGACGGGCGTCCGCTCGGAGCTGGCCTCGGGCATCGACTCCTACCTGGAGCGGGTCCGGGGCGCCGGCGACACCCCCACGGCCGTCGGGTTCGGCATCTCCCGCCCGGAGCACGTGGCGGCGCTGCACGGCAAGACGGACGGCGTGATCGTGGGCAGCGCGCTGCTGCAGGCGATCGGCGCGGCCCGCGACGCGGCCGACCGCCGCCGGGTCACCACCGCCCTCGTCTCGTCCCTGAAGGCGGCCACCCGATGAACGACACGATCCCGTTCTTCAGCGGCGCCGCCTCCGCCCGCCGCGACTGGCCGGCGCTGGAGGCCAGGATCCGCCGGGTGGCCGCCTCCGGCCGCTTCACCTCCGGCCCGGTCACCGCCGAGCTGGAGCAGGCGATCGCGCGGCGCACCGGCGCACGGCACGCGGTGGCCGTGGCCAACGGCACCGACGCGCTGGTCATCCTGCTCCGGGCGGCCGGCGTCGGACCCGGCGACGAGGTGATCGTCCCGGCGTACACCTTCTTCGCCACCGCGTCCTCGGTCCTGCACGTGGGCGCCGAGCCGGTCCTGGTGGACGTCCTTCCCGGCTCGTACGCGATGGACCCGCGGCGCGCCGAGGAGGCGATCACCGAGCGCACCAAGGCGATCATGCCGGTGCACCTCTTCTCGCAGATGGCCGACATGGAGGTGCTGAAGGACCTGGCCGACCGGCACGGGCTGCTGCTGCTGGAGGACAGCGCCGAGGGCATCGACATGCGGGCGGGCGGGGTGCACGCGGGTCTGTGGGGCAGCGGCGGAGTGCTCTCCTTCTTCCCCACCAAGACCCTCGGCTCGCTCGGCGACGCCGGCATGCTGCTCACCGACGACGACAAGATCGCCGCGAGTGCCCGCAGGCTGCGCCAGCACGGCCAGGACACGGACGGCGACTACCTGCACCACGAGATCGGCTACAACAGCCGGTGCGACGAACTGCAGTCGGCGTTCCTGCTGCACCGCCTGGAGCGGCTGAGCGAGGAGATCGAGCGCCGCGCCGAGCTGGCCGCCCTGTACGACCGGCTGCTGGCCCCGCTGGCCCCCGCGGTCGCCACACCGTGGCAGGCACCGGCCAAGACGCCCGGCAACCCGGTCTACTACGTCTATCTGATCGAGTGCGACTGCCGCGACGAGCTGGTCGCGTACCTGGACGCGCACGGGGTCGGCACCGAGACCTACTACCCGCGTCCGCTGACCGAGCAGCCGCTGCTCGCCCCGCTGCCCGGCTCCCGGCACCCGGTGCCGGTCGCCGAGGCCGCCGCACGCCGCGCCGTGGCGCTGCCGCTCTATCCCGACCTCACCGACCGGCAGGCCGAGCGCGTCGCCAAGCTGGTCCACGCCTTCCACGGAGTCGCATCGTGACCACCGCCATCCCGTACCACGACGGGCCCGCCCGCTTCGCCGACTGGACCGACGACATCGTGGAGGTCTTCCGCGAGGTCGCCGAGAGCGACGAGTTCATCCTCAAGTCCCGGGTCGAGCGCCTGGAGGCGGAGGTCGCCCGGCGCACCGGCGCGGCCCACGCCATCGCCGTGGCCAACGGCACCGGCGCGCTGACCGTGATCCTGACCGCGCTCGGCGTCGGCCCCGGCGACGAGGTCGTCACCCCGGCGTTCTCCTTCGTCTCCACCGCCTCCACCGTCGCCCTGCGCGGCGCCCGGCCGGTCTTCGCCGACGTGGAGTACGAGACGGGGCTGCTCGCCCCGGCCGCGGCCGAGGCCGCCGTCACCGAGCGCACCCGGGCCCTGCTGCCGGCGTACCTCTTCACCGGCTCCCCGCGCATGGCGGACCTCGCCGCGCTCGCCGCCCGGCGGGGGCTGCACCTGGTCGAGGACAGCGCCGTCGCCCTCGGCGCCGAGGTCGACGGCCGTCCCGCGGGCCGGCACGGGCACGCCGGGGTGTACTCCTTCTTCCCCGCCAAGCCCGCCGGCGGCATCGGCGACGCCGGGATGATCGTCACGGACGACCCGGAGCTCGCCCGCACCGCCCGCATGCTGCGCAACCACGGCCAGCCGCCGGGCAAGCGCTTCTATCACGAGCTGCTCGGCTTCAACTGCCGGATGGACGAGCTGACGGCCGGCTTCCTGCTGCGCAAACTGTCCCGGCTGGACGGGCTGCTGGAGCGCCGCCGGGAGATCGCCCAGTGCTACGAGGAGGGCCTGCGGCCGCTCGCGCCCCAGCTGCTGCCCCCGCCGGCCGGCTTCGAGGGGCGCGCCGTCTACACCTACGTGGTGCGCGCCCAGCGGCGCGACGAGCTCCGCGCCCATCTGGCGGACCAGGGCATCGGGACGACCGTCTACTATCCGCGCCCGCTCCCGCTGCAGCCCGCGTTCGCCTCGCTCGGCCACCGGGAGGGCGACTTCCCGGTCGCCGAGCGGCTCTGCCGGGAGGCGCTGGCGCTGCCGCTGCACCCGGACATGGACCCGGGGGCGGCCGGGCGAGTGGTGGCCGCCGTCCGCGACTTCTACCGGGCCGGACGGTGAGGGCGGTGCGGGCGGTCCCCGGCGCCCTGGACATCACCGCGGACCGGCTCTGCGGCATCGGCGACGAGGCCGCCCCGGACCTGACCGGCCAGCTGGTGATCCACCACGAGCTGGGTCTCAAAGCGCTGGAGCTGCGCACCGTCGACGGCCGCCAACTGCACGAGCTGCCCCCGGGCGAGGCCGCCGACCTGGCCCGGCGCACCATCGTGGCGGATCTGCGGGTGCCGGTCGTGGACACCCCGGTGGGCTCCTGGTCCACCACGGTCGCCACCGACCTGGACACCGAACTGGCGGTCCTGGAGCGCTCGGCCAAAGTGGCCGCACTGGTCGGCTGCGACCGGCTGCGCGTCATGTCGTACCCGAACGACGGCCGCCCGGAGCACGAGTGGCGCGCCGAGTCGCTGCGCCGGATGCGGGTGCTGGCGCGGGAGGCCGAGCGTCTGGACGTGACCCTGCTGCACGAGAACTGCCAGGGCTGGGGCGGCCGGAGCGCCGAGCACACCCTGCGCATGCTCGAGGAGGTCGCGAGCCCCCGGCTGCGGCTGCTCTTCGACACCGGCAACGGACTGGCCTACGGCTACGAGGCGATGGAGTTCCTGGGCCGGGTGCTGCCGTGGGTGGAGCACGTGCACCTGAAGGACGGGGTGGTACGCCCCGACGGCACGGCCGAGTTCACCATGCCGGGCGCGGGCACGGCCCGGGTCGCCGACTGCGTACGGCTGCTGGAGGAGTACGGCTACCGCGGCCACTACAGCCTCGAACCGCATCTGGACCGCATCCCGCACCTGGGCGTGGCCGGCGACCCCGCCGCCCTCGCCGACGGGTTCCGGGAGTACACCCGGCGCCTGTGCGCCCTGCTGGACATCGAGTCCTCGGTGAACCACCTGTACTGGGAGGAGAGCCACCATGGCTGAGTGGACCAGGACCACCCGCACCGGCACCGGCACCTGTCTCACCGCGGCCGACGTGGAGTGGCTGACCGAGCTGATGGCCGTCGACTCCGTCTCGCCGCTGGAGGGCGGCCCGCTGGACGGGGCGGCCCGCGCCCAGCGGGTCTTCCTGGCCGGTGCCGCCGAGCGCGGCTTCCGCACCGTGCTGCACCAGACCCCCGCCCCCCAGCTGCTGCGGCGCCCCGAGGTGCCGGCGCCGGTGCGCGAGGCCGCCGAGCGGGACCTGCCCGCCTTCCTGTCCGGCCAGCCCTCGGTGGTGGCCGCCTGGGGGTCCCCGCAGCCGCAGGAGCGGCGCATGGTCGTCAACTTCCATGTGGACACGGTCGGCCCGCACGTCCCGCCGCGCCTGGAGGGACGCGTCCTGCACGGCCGGGGCGCCGTCGACGACAAGGGCCCGGGGATCGCCGCCGCGGTCGGTGTCGCCGCCGCCTTCGCCGAGGACCCGGGGCTCGACGGCCGGATCGAGGTGCAGGTCGCCTCCGTACCCGGCGAGGAGGGCGGCGCGATGGGCACGTACGGCACCCGCGCCCTCGTCGACGCCGGGTACACCGGGCGGCTGATGGTCTTCGCCGAGCCCACCGGCAACACCTTCATGGACGGCTGCACGGCCGCGATGACCCCGCGGATCACGGTGCTCGGCGAGGACTCCACCGACGACCACCCGGGGGACGGCCACAACGCCACCGTGGTGCTCGGGTTTCTCGCCGACTTCCTGGCCCGCCGGCTCGGCCCGCTGGCCCACGGCATGGGCGCCAAGCTCTGCGTCGCGGGGCTGCACACGGGCACCGCGCACAACCGGGTCTACGGCGGTGGCCGGCTGCTCCTCAACATCGCCTACCCGGACACCGAGCAGGCCGAACTGCTGGCCGCCGCGCTGGGGGTGCTGCTGGAGGAGGCGCGCGCCGAGTTCGCCCAGGCCCACGCGCACGACCCGTTCGCCCGGCGCACCGTGAAGGACTGGCAGCGGATCGTCCGCCTGGACTGGCTGAAGCAGGGCCTGCCCACCCTGCGCAACCGCGACCCGGAGGCCGAAGGGATGCTGACGGAGGCCGGCTTCACCCGGCACGACGGTCTCGCCGACGGTTCCGCCTTCACCTGCGACGCCATCTGGGCCCCGGGCCCCGGCCGCTACGTCGCGGTCTGCGGCCCGGGCCGGCTGGACGCCAACGGGGCGCACACCCCTGCCGAGTTCGTGGACCTGGACGACCTGGACGCCTACGCCCTGCGCGTCAAGGAACTGGTGCACACCTTCGCCGCCCGTACCGCCTGAACCCTCGCTCACCACCGCCACCGCTCCCGGAGAGAAGGCCCCCGTCATGACCGTTCGTGTTCCCCTCGCCGAGCTCACCTCCTTCGTCCAGCGCGTCCTGGGGGAGTGCGGTCTGGACAGCGCGTCCGCCCGCACCGCCGCCGACGTGATCACCTACGCCGACGCGCACGGCTTCACCACCCACGGCACCAACGGGCTGGTGAACATCTACGCCCCCCGCCTGCTCGACGGCAGGATCGCCGCCGGCGCCGTCCCGCGCGTCGTCCAGGAGACCGCCGGGGCCGCCCTGCTGGACGGCGACCGCGGGCTCGGGCTGGTCACCATGGACCTCGCCATGGACCTCGCCATGGACAAGGCACGCCAGAACGGCATCGGCATGGTCGCCGTCCGCAACAGCACCCATTTCGGCAGTGCCGGCTTCTACACGCACAAGGCCGCGAACGCCGGTCTGATCGGCCTGGCGATGACCAACTGCGGTGCCCAGGGCGTCGCACCGCCGCTGGGCGGCACCGTGCGGATGCTCGGCACCAACCCGCTGAGCGCGGCCGTCCCGGTGACCGAGGGCGCGCCGTTCGTCCTCGACATGAGCACCACGGTGGTCGCCACCGGCAAGATCAAGGCCGCCCACAAGGAGGGACGGCCGGTGCCCAGTGAGTGGCTGGTCCGGCACGACGGCACCCCCACCTCCGATCCGGCCGACTTCATGGCCGAGGAGGCGGACGTCGCCTGGCTGGGCGGCCCGGCGGCGACCGGCGGCGCCAAGGGCTTCGGCCTCGCCCTCCTGGTCGACCTCCTGTGCGGTCCGCTCACCGGCGCCGCCTACGGCCCCCGGCCCGGCGTGCTGAAGGGCGAGCCCGCGGGGGACGACAACGTGGGGCACACCGCGATCGTGATCGACCCGTCGGCGTTCGGCTCGGCGACGGCCATCGCCGCCGAGAGCCGCACCCTGCTGGACACCGTGGCGGGCTCCCCGGCCGCCGCCTACGCCGACACCGTCACCTACCCCGGAGCCCCCGAGGCCAGGCGGTACGAGGAGTCGCGGCGCGGCGGCGTGGAGCTGCCGGGCCCGGTCGCCGAGGGCCTGGCGGCGCTGGCCGGCCGGCTCGGCGTACCGGCGCCCGGTCCGCTCACCGACCGGAACCGGCGGCTGACCGTTCCGGCCGCATCCGCGCCCCTGGGACGCGTGCCCGAGGGCCGGGCGGCATGACACCGCCGGCGACGACCACAGCAGCCGACCCGACGACCGGAAAGGACCCCGCGGCCATGCGTATCGGAGTGATCGGACTGGGCGTCATCGCCCCCTTCTTCCTGCGGGCCATCGACGCGGCACCGGACCTGAGCCTGACCGCGGTCTGCGACCTCGACCCGGGCAAACTCACGGGATTCGATCCGCGGACCGCCGTCTTCACCGACCATCGCGAGCTGCTCGCCTCGGGCCTGGTGGACGGCGTGGTGATCACTCTGCCCAACCACGCGCACGCCCCGGTCGTGGGCGACGCGCTACGGGCCGGCGTCCACGTCTGCTGCGAGAAGCCGCTGACGGTCGTCGCCGCCGACGCGCACCGTCTGACGCGCCTCGCCGACTCCCACGGCGCCACCCTCTTCACCGCCTTCCACCGCCGCTACAACACCCATGTGCGGCAGCTGGCCGCCGCGCTGCCGGACCGCAAGCTGATCTCGCACGTCACCAGCCGCTACCAGGAGCGGATCGAGGAGCACTCCGGAGCCGAGGGCTGGTACCTGGACATCGACCGCTGCGGCGGCGGGTGCGTCATCGACAACGGGCCCAACGCGCTGGACGCGCTGGAGACGGTGCTGGGCCCGCTCACGCTCACCGACGCCGTCCTCGGCGACGTCCGCTCCGGGGTCGAGTTCTGCGCCGGCCTCCGACTGGCCACCGAGGACGGCATCCCGGTCCAGGTGGACCTGGACTGGGCGCTGGAGACGGGCGAGCGCAAGGACATCACGGTGCACCTGAAGGACGGCAGGCGGGTACACGCCGACATGCTCGGCGGTTTCACGGAGTTCAAGTCCTCCCTGGACCACGAGTACGCGGGGATCATGGCGGACTTCCACCGGGCCGTGCGGGACGGCCGGAGCGAGCCGGACCGGGGGCCGCACATCGTGGACCTGGTCGAGGGGGCGTACGGGATCGGCCGGTCACGCGAGGAGCGGATGCGGATGCCGGTCAAGGACCCGGCCTCGGCCCACCTCGTGAAACTGCTGTTCCACCGGCGTGCGGACCGCGGGATGCGGCTCTCGCAGTGGCGGTCGCGGTGTGTGAGGGCAGGCGACGTGCACGAGCTGGTCACCACCACCGACCGGCCCACCGCCCCCGGGGACCGGGTCGACCGGGTGGGGTTCATCGGCTTCGCCGAGTTCCCCGCGGGCCTGGTGATCGAGCGCGGGGACATGGTGACGGGCCCGGGCGGGCCGATCGGACGGGTGGCCGGATTCGACGAGTGCCACGCGCCGAACCACTACAACATCCTCATAGACACCGACCGCGTCCTCACCGCCGAGGACCTGAACCTGCGCCCCACCGACACCCTCACCTTCTCCGGAGGCACCCGATGAACCCGTCCCGACCCCTGTACCGCAGCGCGGAGTTCCGCATGATCGACGTGGCGCCCGGGGCCCGGGAGCTGATGCCCGGGGTGCAGGTGCTGACCCTGGAGGCGGAGCTCCCCGAGGGCGGCGTCGCACCGGCCGACGCGGTGTGGGCCGAGGCCCACGCCCGGTGGAACGGTGCGAGCAGAGCCGAGGTGCGGGCCGATCCGCGGGTCGCCGCCTACCGGGAACTGAGCCGGCGGCTCGGCAGCCACCCCGACAAGCAGCCGCCGTCCGTGCAGGCCCTGATCGACCGGGGACTGCGGGGCAAACCACTCGGCGCCCGGCCGCGGATCAACCCGGCCGTCGACGCGGTCAACGCGGCGGCCGTACACACCCGCGTCGCGCTCGGCCTCTTCGACCGGGACCAGCTGGCGGGCGGGGTGCGGCTGCGGCTCACCGACGGCACCGAGGAGTTCCTCGCGATCGGCGCGGACCAGCCGGTGGTCCTGGAGGCGGGCCGGGCGGTGCTCGCCGACGAGGAGCGGGTGCTGTCGCTCTTCGCGCACCGGGACGGGGTGCGGCAGGCGGTCACCGCGCGGACCCGGCGGGTGCTGCTGCTCGCCTGCGCGGTCCCGGGCGTGAGCGAGGACGGGTGCCGGGACGCGCTGCTGGAGGCGGCCGGGCTGCTGTCCGCCGCGGGCTGAGCCCCGGGACCGCGGCGGCGCGCGGGAAGTGGTACGCCGGTGCGCCGGGACAGTGGACTGCTGTGGGGGGACGTGCTGTTGGTTGGCTGGCACCACGCCGCTGATCGACTCACGGAGCGAAGAGGGACCACCCACGATGACCATGACCGCCGTCGCGCCCGTCGCGGCACCGCCCCGGGCGGACACCGCGCCCCTGCGGGTGACCGTGGCACGCACAGCGCTGCCACCGCACGCCCCGCTCACCCTCGGCACCGAGCTGCGCCGGCTGCTCGGCGAGGACCAGGTGTTCCTGTTCGAGAGCCTGGCCGGCCCCGCCGAGGACTGCCGCTTCGCCGCGGTCGGCGCCGAGGTACTGGCCCGGATCACCGTGCGCGACGGGCAGGCCCTCGTGGACGGGGTGCCCGAACTGGCGGAGAGGCTGCGCGCGGTCACCGACCGGGCGGCCGACGGCGGCGTGCGGGAGCTGCTGCGGGCGCTGGGCGGGGCGTTCGCCGTGGAGACCGACGTACCGCCGGGCTCGTACGCCTTCGGATTCCTCGGCGTCTTCGGCTACGAGGCCGCCTGGCATCTGGAACGGCTCCCGCCGCACGCCCCCGGACGGGACCCGGAGATCACCCTCACCGTCTTCCGCCATGTCGTCCAGTACGACCCGGACACCGGCGAGACCTGCCAGCTCTACGCCGACGCCCCCGACTTCGGCGGACCGGGCGCGCTCGGCCCGGACCTCACCGCCCTGGTGCGCGCCCTGCCCCACGAGCCGGCCCCGGTACCGCCCGCTCCCCGGCCGGACGCGGTGCGCGGCACCGTCGGCCGCCGGGAGTTCACCGACCGGGTCGAGGACTGCCTGGAGCACATCCGCGCGGGCGACGTCTACCAGATCCAGATCGGCCACCAGATCCACGTCACCACACCGCTGCCGGCCCTCGACGCCTACCGCCGGCTGCGGCACAGCAACCCCTCGCCCTACATGTACCTGGTCCCGTGGGCGGGCCGCAGCCTGGTCGGGGCCAGCCCCGAGCTGCTGCTGCGGATCGAGGGCCGGAGCCTGACCATGCGGCCCATCGCCGGCACCGCGGCGCGGGCCGGCGAACCGGCCGAGGACGCCCGCCGGGCGGCCGCGCTGCGCGCCGACGCCAAGGAGCGCGCCGAGCACATCATGCTGGTCGACCTCTGCCGCAACGACGTGGCGCGGGTCTCGGTGCCCGGCACCCTCGCGGTCGAGCGCATGATGGCCGTCGAGCGCTTCGCGCACGTGCACCATCTGGTCTCCACGGTCCGCGGCGAGCTGGCCGAGGGCGCCGACGTGTGGTCCGCGCTGCGCGCCACCTTCCCCGCCGGCACCATGACGGGTGCGCCCAAGATCCGCGCGATGGAGCTGATCCTGGAGATCGAGGACCGGCCGCGCGGCGCCTACGCGGGCGCGCTGGGACTGATCGACGTCCGCGGACAGGCCGCGACGTTCGCCCTGTGCATCCGTACCGCCGTGCACGACCCGGCCACCCGGACGTACACGCTCCAGGCGTCGGCCGGCGTCGTCGCCGACTCCACGGCCGACGGCGAATGGCGCGAGACGCTGATCAAGATGGGCGCGGTGTACACCGCGCTGACCGGCGAGGGGCTGACGGCATGAGGATCCTCCTGGTCGACGCGCGCGACAGCTTCACCCACCTCGTCGACCACTGTCTGCGCGAACGCGGCGCCCGCACGGACGTCGTCACCGCGCACGCCCACTCCCCGGCCGAGCTCGCCGCCCGCCGCCCGGACGCGGTGGTGCTCGGCCCCGGCCCCGGCCACCCGGCCGACTCCGGCCATCCGGAGCTGGTACGCCACTTCGCCGGCCGGTACCCGCTGCTCGGGATCTGCCTGGGACACCAGGCGATCGGGCTGGCGTACGGCGGGCGGGTCGAGCGGGCGGCGCGCCCGCTGCACGGCAAGACCAGCCGCCTCGACCACGACGGCTCCGGCGTCTTCGCGGGGCTGACACCCGGCACGGAGGTCACCCGCTACCACTCGCTGGCCGTCGCGGAGCCACTGCCCGCCGGCCTCGAGGTGACGGCACGGGCCCGCGAGGACGGCTGCGTGATGGCGCTGCGCCACCGCAGGCTGCCCGTCCAGGGCGTGCAGTTCCACCCGGAGAGCATCACCACGCACGACGGACTGGCGTTCATCGACAACTTCCTGGAGGGGATATCGCGATGGTCACTCACCGCCCCTGGGCGACGATAGCCGCGCTGAACGGCTCCGAGCGGCCCGACGGACTCACCGCGCGGGTGCTGCGCGTCCTGTCCGCGGCCGCCGCCGAACACGGCGTCCACATCGACACGATCCCGCTCGCCGAGTACGACATCACCCCCTGCGGGGCGTGCGGCGACTGCAATGTCCGGCCGTTGCCGTGCGCGGTGGACGACGACGTCCCCGCCCTGGTGGACCGACTGGTGCGGGCCGACGGCGTGCTGTACGCGGCGCCGGTGCACGGGTTCGGCCTGGCGGGCGTGATGCAGAACTTCATCGAGCGCGCGGGGGTCGGACGGCTGCGGTTCGACCGTCCGCTGGCCAACAAGGTGGCCGGTGTCGTCGTCACCGGGCGCCGCTACAGCCACGACCGGGTCTTCGGGCAGCTCATCGACAACGTCCTGCTCAACCGGATGATCCTGGCGGGCAGCGGTTTCCCCGCCTTCGTGCACGACCAGTTCGCGCCGGAGGAGGACCACGAGGGGCTCGCGGCCGCCCGGGCGCTGATCGACCGTATGGTCGACATGCTGCGGATCATGCTGCTGCCGCACGGCGGGCGTGAGGACACCGCGCGGCTGCTGTCGCTGCCGCGCAACGAACGGACCGGGCCGCTCGCCCCGGTGGGGTGAGCGGCCCTGCGGGAGGGCCCTGCGGGAGGGCCCTGCGGGAGGGCCCTGCGGGAGGGCCCGTTTCAGCCGGCGGGCGGTGCCACCGGGCCCGCCACGTGCCGGCCGCCGATCAGCACCGACCGCAGCGCGCCGCGGTCCTGGAGCACCCTGAGGTCCGCCGCCGGGTCGCGGTCCCACACCACCAGGTCGGCGAGGCGGCCCGGCGCCACCACCCCGGCGTCCCGGCCGCGTCCGGCCAGCTGAGCCCCGTGGGCGCAGGCCCACTTCAGGACGGTCTCCGGCGCGATCCCGGCCCGCTCGACGTACATCACCAGCTCGTCGGCGTAGGTGCCGTGAGGGGTCCACGCGAAGCCGAAGTCGTCGCCCGGCACGATCTTCAGGCCGAGGTCCTCCGCCATCGGCAGGAAGCGCAGGGTGTTCGCGATCTCCTTGTGGAAGTCCAGCGACTCCAGGTAGTCCGGGGCCTTGCCGAACCTCTCGCCCAGGGCGAGCAGCCGGTCGGGCTGGAAGAGGCTCGGCACCACGAACACACCCCGCTCGGCGATCGTCTCCAGCGCCTCGTCGTCGGCGTAGGTGGCGTGGTCGATGACGTCGACACCGGCGGCGAGCGCGTTGCGGATGCCGTCGAGGCCCCGGGAGTGGGCCCGTACCCGGGCTCCGCGTCCGTGGGCGGTCCGCACCACCTGGCTCAGCTCTTCCCGGCTGAAGAGCAGTTCCTCGGAGCGGGCGTTGGGGAAGGTGTCGTCGCCGGAGGAGAAGACCTTGATGATCTCGGCGCCCTCGTCGATCTCCTCCTCGGTGTACTTCACCAGGTCGCCGAGGACGTCCACCACCGGCATCAGCTCGCGCGGCATCCGCTTCCTCAGCTCGGGGCTGCGCCGGTCGGGCGGGCCCGACACCATCAGGTCCCGGCTGCACGGCGTGACGCGCGGGCCGGGGATGACACCGGCCTCGATGGTGTTCTTCAGCGCCATGTCGATCCCGGCCACCGACCCGGCTCCGACGAACGCGGTGTAGCCGCAGGCGAGCAGGTCCGCCGCGTGCCGCGCGGCGTGCAGGGCGACCTCGGGGACCCGGTACTTGAAGAGGGTCTCGCGGCCGTTGGTGACGTTGACGTACGCGATGTGGGTGTGGCCCAGGGTCATGCCCGGCATGACGGTCGCCCCGGCCAGGTCCCAGCGGCGGAAGTCGCCCTCGGAGGGCGCCTCGGCGGCCGGCACGACGGCCTCGACGCGGTCCCCGGCGAGCAGCACGGAGCGGGCGGGCAGCGAGGCGCGGCCCCGGCCCTCCTGGACGGTGACGTCGTGCAGCAGCAGGCGGTCAGCGCTCATGGGGTTCGGTTCCTTCGACGGAGGCGGGAGCGGGCTGGTTCACGACGGCGGGCCCGAAGACCATCCACACCATGGGGACGCCCGGCCGCGAGACCTGGAAGACCAGCCGGTTGGCGACCCGGCCGGGTTCGTTGGTGATGGCCGCGTCCGCCTGGCCCTCGGCGGCCAGCCGGGCGGCGTGCATGGTGGACTCGGCGGGCACCCAGGCGATGTCGTAGTCGCCGCGACCGCCCTCGAGGCCGTCGAGCAGCTCCACCAGCCGCCGGGTCTCGCGCAGGGTGGCCAGCCGTAGGACGCCCTCGCGCAGCCGCGGCCCGCGGGCGGCGATCCCGTAGTCGGGGGTGGACGAGGAGAACGTGGCGTCCAGCCGCAGCCGCGGTGACCAGAAGAACCGGGTGGCGCACTCGGCGGCCCCGGGGACCAGGGCGTACGGGGGACCCGAGGGGGTGCCGACGGCGGCCAGCAGTTCCTCGAAGGAGTCGTACGGCACGGCGTGCACGACCGGGCCGCCGAGATGGGCGAGCCGGTGCGCGAGCCGGCCGAGGGCGACCATGGAGGTGGTGCCGTCCGGGCCGAGGGTGCCGATGCGCAGGTCGCCCGGGCGCAGCAGCGGCGAGTGCGGGATGCGGGCGGGCTCCCAGAGGATGGGAAACGGTGTCTGGTCGGCGGGGCCGTCGGTGGCCCGGGGACGCAGCGCGTATTCGGTCATGCGCCGCGCGCCCTGGACCCGGCGAGCCGGCGGGCGGCGGCCGTCTCGTGATCGACCCCGGTGCGCCGGTCCTGGATCCGCGCGGCCTTCCAGCTGACGAAGGCGCCGGTGGTGGTCACCGGGTCCAGCTCGTCGAGGAACTCCACCCGGCAGCGCACCCCGAGGGTGGCGGCGACGCGCTCCGCGTGACCGCTGCCCGACGCGCGGGCGGGCCCGCCGGGCAGGTCGAGGCGGACGACGAGAAGGTCCTCGCCGGCCGAGTCCCGGTCGATGACCACCTGGTAGCCGAAGGAGTGGTCGATGCCCCGCAGTACGGCCTGCTCGACCTGCCAGGCCTGGAAGCTCCGGCCGCCGAGGACGATCCGGTCGCGGGTGCGGCCGACGACCCGGACGACGGGGCCGCGGATGCCGCAGCCGCAGTCGTTCGCGGAGATCTCGACCAGGTCGCCGGTGCGGTAGCGGATCAGCGGCTTGATGCCGTCGACCAGCATGGTGACGACCAGTTCGCCACTGCCCTCGGAGCCGAGGGACGCGCCGGTGTCCGGGTCGACCAGCTCGGCGATGTAGTTGGGCCGGGCCAGGTGGAGCCGGCCGCGGGCGCAGGCGGAGGCGACGACCAGCGTCTCCTGGGCGCCGTAGAGGGCGTTGTAGGTGCGGGCGTTCCAGGCCTGGTCGATCTGCCGGGCCAGGTCGGGGGTGCACATCTCGCCGGTGACCAGGAAGACCTTGACGGCGAAGTCCCGGCGCGGGTCGAGGCCCTCGGCGTGTGCGGCCTTGGCCAGGGAGAGTGCCACGTTCGGGGTGCAGAACACCACGTCCAGGGCGAGGTCCCGCATCAGCTGCAACGCCTTGGGGAAGCCGATGACCGGGGAGTACGGCCAGATCTTGGCGACGGCCGAGCCCACGTTGCGGGCCACGTCGCCGAGGGTGTCGCCGAGCGAGTGCACCTCGGTGGGGCCCATCACGCCGACCCGCGGGGGCCGGCCGCCGAAGACGTCGGCGAAGATGTTCCGCCAGCTCTCCGTCACATGGGCGTTGGAGGCGATCACCTCGCGCGGGTCACGGGGGCAGGGGGTGGCCGGGCCGGTGGTGCCGGTCGTCTCGTAGTAGAAGCAGGCCTCGTCGAGGTCGCGGCTGAGGATGTCGTGCATGGCCGTACGCAGGTCCTCCTTCGTGGTGAAGGGGAGCCGCGTCAGGTTCTCCAGGGTGAGCCCGTCGGCGTCCACACCGGCCAGACGCCGGCCGTAGAAGGGGGAGCCCTTCCGGGCGAGGGCGACGACCGTGCGCAGCCGCGCCTCGGCCCACGCGCGCCAGGCGTCCTCGTCTAGCTCGCCCGCGGTGTAGCGGTCGTGCAGTGCCAGATAGCGGTCGATGAAGTCCTGGTGCTTCCCGGACGTGGGCAGCCACATGGTTCCCCCAGGTGGTTCGGCGGATGCGGTGGACGAGGTGCCGTGCACCAGGGCGGGCCTGGGTGCGCCCGTACGCGTCCGGGAAGCGGCCATCCGATACTGCGGGCCGCGCCGCCGTGCCCTCAATCAGCCTTAAGAGACACCGGGTTCGCTCTTGGTGGCATCCGGGGGGCGGATGCCGAGGTCACGCGGCCGGGACCCCGCCGTCGTCACCTTTCCGCCGGTCCCCTTCCGTCGTCACCTTCCCGTCGTCACCCTCCCGCCTTCGCCGCGGTCACGAACCGCTTGATCAGCACGGGGTCCTTGACCCCGCGCGAGCGCTCGACGCCGCTGGAGACGTCCACGCCCCAGGGGCGCGGGTCGAGGGACGCGACGGCCTCGGTGACGTTGTCCGGGTCCAGCCCGCCCGCCAGCAGCCATGCCCCGCCGAGGCCGGCGCCGAGGACGGCCGGGTCCCAGCGCTCCCCGGAGCCGGGCCGGGGGGAGTCCACGATGAGCAGGTCCTCGCCGTACGCCCCCGTCCGAAGCGGTGTCCCGGACTGCGGGGAGGTGGCCCGGATCAGCCGGAACCCGTCGGCGCGCAGCGCGGCGAACGCCTCGGGCCGCTCCCCGCCGTGCAGTTGCACGGTGGTCACACCCGCCTCGGCGGCCGCCCGCCGGATCTCCGCGAGCGGCTCCCCGCGGAACACGGCGACCGTGGCGACCCCGTCCGGTACCGCGGCGGCCAGGGCCTTCGCCGCGCCCGGGGCGACCTGCCGGGGGCTGGGGGTCAGGACGAACCCCACCGCGTCGGCACCGGCGTCGACGGCGGCAGCCACATCCTCGGCACGGCTCAGCCCGCACACCTTGACGTACACGATCGTCTCCTTGGGTTCGGGGAGGAGCCTTCGGCCCGCGGTCTCGCGCGTCCGCGCCGGGAGCCGGGGCGCCCTCCGTTTCTCGTACCTTCTCGCGTACCGCTTCTCGTATCACGACCGGTTCGCCGTGCGGGAGCAGAGGAAGACCAGCGCACCGACGGTCAGGCCGGCGGCGGTCACCGCCAGCGCCGCGCGCGGGCCGACGGCGGCCGCGAGCAGCCCGCCGAGCAGTCCGCCGAGCGGGATCACCGCCCAGGTCAGGAACCGGAAGGTGGCGCTGACCCGGCCGATCAGCTCCGGGGGCACGGTGGCCTGGCGCAGGGTGATCGAGTGGATGTTGAAGACGGCGATGCCGAAGCCGTTGAGGACGTAACCGCCGCACAGGAGGACGTAGTCGAGGCTGCCGCCGGTACCGGGCGCCAGCGGCAGCAGCAGCGTCGCGGTCGAGGCCAGCGCCATGCCGAGGACCATGGCGCGCCCCGTCCCCACCCGCCTGCCGAGCGGGCCGGCGCAGAGCGAGCCGGCGAGCGCGCCGATGCTGCCGACCGCGATGACCAGCCCGAGCCCGGCGGGGCCGAGGTGCAGCACGCGCAGTCCGTAGAGCGGGAAGACGACCAGGACGATGTCCCAGAACAGGTTGTACCAGCACGCGTGCAGCGCGATGACGCGGAGCAGTCTGCTGCGCAGCGTCATCCGCAGCCCCGCCGCGATGTCCTTGCGGACGGAGGACCGGCCGCCGGACGGGCGGGCCGGGCGGGTCTCGGGGGTCCGGATCCGCAGCAGGGCGGCGGCCGCGACGAGGTAGCCGAGGCAGTCGAGCAGGATCGCGACGGGCGCGGTGAGCAGCTGGATCAGCGTGCCGCCCAGCCCCTGTCCTGCGGTCTCCGCGACCGAACGGCTGCCCTGGAGCTTGCTGTTGCCCTCGACCAGTTGCTCCCGGGTCACCAGGGACGGCAGATACGCCTGGTAGGCCACGTCGAACAGCGCGGTGAGCACGCCGGTGGCGAAGGCCACGGCGCACAGCGCCCAGATGTCGAGTCCGCCCAGCCAGGCGAGCAGCGGCACCGCGGTGAGGATGGCGGCCCGGCCCAGGTTGGCCGTGATGAGCAGGGGGCGCCGGCGCACCCGGTCGGCGAGCACCCCCGCGAACAGGGTGACGCAGAGCACGGGCAGGTACTGGGCGCTGTTCAGCAGCCCCAGCTGGGCGGGGCCCGCGTCGAGGAGCACGATCGCGGTGACCGGGAGGGCGAGTTCGGTGATCCGGGAGCCGAGGAGGGCGACCGTCTGGCCGGCCCAGAGCCTGCGGAAGTCGCGGTGGTGCCAGAGTCCGGCCGCCGGTCCGGAGGCGTCGGCCGGGGAGTCGAGGAGCTCAGTGGCGGCCATCCCGGGCCTCCCTCGCGGGCAGTCCGGCGGCCTCCGGTACGGCGGTCTCCCGTACGGCGGCCTTTGTTACGGCCGTCTTCTCCCGTACGGCGCTCCCCGGTACGGCAGTCCCCCGTACGGCGGTCGGCGTGCTCCCGGCCGATCCCGCGTTCCGCCGTGCTTCCTCCTCGCCCGGTTCCGCGCCGAGCGGGTGCCAGTCGAGCCGGTACGCCGCGAGCGTCCGCTCGATCGCGGAGGCGACGGCGGCCGCGTCCGCCGCCGCGTAACGGAAGGTGCCGGCGGTGTGCACGGCGCCACCGTGGCCGCTGAGCACCGTGCCGGGCGCGGGCAGTGTCTCGGCGTACAGCCCGGGGACGTCGTCCACGAGCGTGGTCACCGCGTCCACGACGGCCGGCCGCACCGGCGGCTCGGGCATCATCAGGTAGCCGGCGACCGGCCCGTCCAGGTCCATCGGCGGGACCCGCACCTCCTCGCCGAGCTGGACCTGGGCGGAGAGCGCCACCAGGTCGACCCCGTAGACCTCGTCCCAGACGAAGCGGACCTGGCCGCCGCCGGCCCGCGCCCCGATCTCCAGGAACACCAGGTCGTCGTCGGGGGTGCGGAACACCTCCAGGTGGAACACGTCGTCGGTGAGGTCGAGGGCGGCGCAGACCCGTTCGGCGAACGCGGTCACCCGCTCCTCGAAGTCCCGGTCGTCGTTGGCGATCGAGCTGAAGGCGGTGCCGGTGGCGAAGTCCAGGCAGCTGGCGCCGCAGCGCCAGGACCGGGAGGTGAGCAGGCGCCCGCCACGGACCACCCCGTCGACCTGGTAGAGCACGCCGTCGACGAACTCCTCGCACTGCGCGTCGGCCAGGTCGGCGCCGTCCAGCAGATCCCGGAGCCGGTCCGCACCGGCGACCACGTGCACCCCCTGGCTGTCGGCGCCGGCGCGGGGCTTGAGCACGAACGGATAGCCGTGCAGCTCGGCGAAGTCCCGCACGGCGGCGGCGGTCGGGGTGGCCCGGTGGGCGGGCACCCGCAGACCGGCCGCGGCGACCTTGCCCTTCATCACCACCTTGTCGCGGACGGCGGCGACCTCCGCGGGACCGCGCCCCGGGACGCCGTGGCGTCGGCGGATCTCGCCCGCCAGCTCCAGGTCGAACTCGGAGAGCGCGAGGACGTGGGTGAACGGGCCGTGCCGTGCGACGAGTTCCGCCACCTGGGCCAGGGCCGCGCGGGTGTCGAGGAGGTCGGGCAGCACCCGGATCTCCTCGGCCCGCTCCTCGTCGAGCGGCGCCCGGCCGTCGGGAGTGGTGAGGTAGGCGACGCGGTCGCGGGCGTGGTCGACATAGCGGTGGTACGCGGCGAAGCCGTTGGTCCAGCGGTTGATGATCAGTACGTGGCGGTTCATCGTGTTCTCCGGTTGGTGGTGGGGACCGCGAGCCGGCCCTGGACGGCCGGGCACGGGCTCCGGCGCCGGGGACCGGACGTCAACGGAAGGTGACGGCGCTCTCGGCGCGCCGCAGCACATCCGCCGTCTCCTCGTAGGTGGCGCCCTCGGCGAGCACGTAGCCGAGCCGGCCCGCCGAGCTGCCGGGGTCGGGCAGCGCGCTGCCCGGCGGCAGGAGCACGCCGATCTCCCGCACCCGCGGGTCGGACTCGAGCGACGGGGCGACCCGGAACTCGTGGTAGCGCCGGAGACCGGGCCGCAGGAAGTAGCGGATGCCGGCCCGGGCGCCGGTCCGCGGCGCGGCGGGCGCCGGACCGGGCAGCCCCAGATAGCAGCGCAGCATGATCTCGTACAGGTCGTGGCCGCAGGCCATCCGCAGCAGGTCGGGGATGCGGTCGCCGGGCAGCCGGGCGGCGACCTCCATCAGCAGCGGGCCGCGCCCAGACATCCGCAGCTCGGCGTGGAACGGGCCGGTGCGCAGCGCCACGGCGCGCAGGACGCCGGTGACGTACCGCTCGATCTCCCCTGCCGTCCCGGGCTCCAGCAGGGCCGGCACGATGTGCCCGACCTCGACGAAGTGCGGTTCGGCGCCCAGGAGTTTCTCGGTGATGCCGAGCACGTGCACCCGGCCGTCCTCGACGTACCCCTCGACGCTGTACTCCGCGCCCTCGACGTACTCCTCGACCAGCACCAGGCCGGTGCCCGGGACGCCGAACCGGTCACCACAGCGCAGGGCCTCGCGGAACGCGAGCCGTGCCTCGCGCGGTGAGGCCACGCGGCGAACGGCGAGGCTCCCCGACTGGTCGACCGGCTTGACCACGCAGACCGGCCCGAGCTCCGCGCAGGCGGCGGCCGCGGAGCGTTCGCAGGAGACGGTGCGGTAGCGGGGCTGGTCGAGACCGGAGGCCTCGACCGCCCGGCGCATCCGGTGCTTGTGGCGCAGCGGTGTGACGCCGGCCGGGTCGATGCCGGGCAGGCCGAGCGTGGCGGCGGCGTGGGCGGCGAGCGGGACGAAGTGCTCGAAACCCGGCAGGACCGCCCGCAGCGGGGTCTCGGCGTGCAGGGCGCGGATCCGCCGGAGCGCCTCGGCCTGGTCCGCGGTGTCGCAGGTGATCACGCGGTCGGCCTTGGCGAGGGAACCGTCCTGGTCGGCGGTCGCGGTCATGACCAGGACGGTGTGGCCGAGTTCGTGGGCCCGGGTCACCAGCTCCAGGCCGGAGGAGTGGGGTTCGATGATCAGGACGGTGCTCATGCCGCCCTGCCTTCGCCACTGTGGGGGAGGGGCGAGGCCGCGGCTCCGGCCATGGTCCCGGCGAGCCGGGCCGGCGCGGGCCCGCCCCCGGCCCGGCGGAAAGCGGCGGTGCGCGCGACGTCGAGGAGTTCCATGGACTCCAGGTGCAGCGCGAGGTCGCTGCGCGGGGCGGGGCCCTCACCGCGGAAGTGGGCGTAGGCCTGTGCCACGAAGCGGGTCAGCGGGGCGTCCTGGACCACCATGCGGACCGGGCGCCCGGCGATGCGGACCTGTCCGAAGTCGTCGTCGCCGGAGACCGGGTAGTCGGCCACCAGGGTGCCCTCGGTGCCGTGGATGTGCAGGCGGCGGCGGCGTACCGGCGAGGACAGATCCGTGTAGAGGGTGGTCCGCGCACCCGAGAGATGGCGCAACCGGACCTCGGCACCGCCCAGTCGGGTGAGGTGGCCGACCGGCAGCGGCAGGTCCCAGCCACGCGACGCGGTGACCTCCGCGACCGGCCCCGCCAGGTGCAGGGCGAGCAGCAGCTGGTGCGGCAGCTCCACCTCGAAGGCGCTGGCGTGGCCCCGGGTCTGAAGGGACCGGCGGAAGCGCGGCTTGCTCTGCTCCATGTGGTACGCGACCGGCTCGCCGATCGCTCCCGAGGCCACCAGACCCTCGGCGGCCTCGGTGACCCTGCTGGCGGGCCAGACACTCATCGGCAGCACCACGGCGCCCGTGACCTCCGCGAGTTCCACCAGGTGGACGGCCTCGCTCACGGTGTCGGCGATCGGCTTCTCCATGATGAAGTACCGGGCCCCGGCGGACAGCAGCCGCTCCAGGCAGTCGCGATGGGCCGCCGGCGGCACCGCCACGTGGAAGACGGCGTCGGCGGGCCGGTGCCCACCGGCCCGCAGCACCGACAGGGCGGCGGGTATGTCCGGCACCCACTGCCCGTGCGGCACCTCGGCGGGGCGCGGGTCGACGGCGATCACCTCGGGGTGGCCCCCGCTGACGTCCAGCAGTGCGCGGTGATGCAGATCCTGGCCCGCGTGCCCGTATCCGATGATGACGGAAGGGGAATTTTCCTTCATCGATGTCCCGCCCTTCGGTGTCGTATTGAAAAGGAGTCTCCCAACGGGACGAGTCGCGCTGCCATGCCAATTGACGGGACCCGTGGCAGTCCACTTCCGGGCCCGCCGGGACAAAGGGAATCCGGGAGGGGAATACCTCCAAGGGCACATGAGCCTCGCGGAAGTGGCAGTGGCCGGACAGCACGGCCGGCCGTGGTCGTCGCTACCGTGGTCCGGGTATTTCCGCATTCGGTCCCCGCGGAAAGTCGGGGATATTCTGCGAATTCCCGGAAAGGGGAGATGATTGATGATCCTCGAAGGGCGGGCCGCGCTGGTCACCGGTGGCTCCCGCGGCATCGGGCGGGCCATCGCGGTCCGTCTCGCGTCGGAGGGTGCCGCCGTCGCCGTCAACTACCGCTCGCGGCAGGACGAGGCCGAGCGCACGGTCCAGGAGATCACCGACGCCGGAGGGAAGGCGATCGCGCTGCGGGCCGACGTGTCGGACCCCGGGGCGGCCGAGGAGCTGGTGAGGGAGTCGATCGCCGGTCTCGGCGGGCTGCACATCCTGGTCAACAACGCCGGCGTGGCCAAGGACGGCTTCCTCTTCGACCAGGCGCCCGCGGACTGGTGGGAGGTCCTCCAGGTGAACGTCGGCGGTGTGTACCACTGCACCCGCGCCGCGGCCGGGCACTTCATGTCCCAGCGTGACGGCGTCGTCGTCAACATCTCGTCCGTGATGGGCGAGGGCGGCTGGGTCGGGCAGTCCAACTACAGCGCCTCCAAGGGGGCGGTCAACGCCTTCACCCGGGCCGCCGCCATCGAACTGGCCCGCTTCGGGGTGCGGGTCAACGCGGTCCTCGCCGGGTTCACCGCCACCGAACTGATCGGCGGACTGCTGGAGAAGGACGGCGGCCGTGCCCTCAAGCGGCAGTTGCCGCTGCGCGAGTTCGCGACCCCCGAGCAGGTGGCCGGCGCGGTGTCCTTCCTGGCCGGCGCCGACGCGTCGTACATCACCGGCGAGTTGTTGCGCGTGGACGGGGGCTGGGCGGGGCAACTCGGCATGGGGCGGCCGAAGTAGCACGGAAAGAGCGCGGGAAGGCCCCGTGCGACCGGAATTCCGGTCGCACGGGGCCTTTTCGGTACTGGCGGGCGGGAAAATGTGCGAGGCCTTTCCGTTCACGCGGTGCAGGCCTTTTCCGATGGCGTCGTGAAGGACCGTCCCGTGGGCGCCGTACGCGTCGGCCCGTCGCACGGGGGGTCCTCCTCGCCGGGGAACCGTCTGTTCACCCGATCCGCGCCAGTCCACGGGCGTTGCGCCGGCCGGCCCCGCGGGAGACCGCGAGGGGGTCCCAGTCCTCCGTGCGCCGCGGGAGCAGGTCCGGGTCGCCGAGGAGTGCTCCGCCGTGGACCTCCGCGAGGAGCGGGCGGTCGAGGATCCGCGCCGCGCAGGCCATGCCCCCGACGGCGGAGCCGGTGATGCCGGTGCCGTACCGGGTGTTGGTCCCCACCACGTGAAGTCCCTCGATGGTGGTGCGGGTGTCGGGGCGCGAGCCCGCGCCGCCCCAGTGCGCCAGGCCGTAGGGCGTGCCGCCGGTGGCGAGGGTGTAGCGCTCGTGGGTGATGGGGGTGGCCGTCTCCAGGTGCACGATGTGGTCGCGGAACGGGCCGAGCGCCTCCTCGGCCGCGCTCAGCATCGTCTCGGTGAGCTCTGCCTTGCGTGCCACGTAGCCCTCGTTGCGCCGGTACCGCTCGCCGGCCGCCGGGCCCCGGCTCACACCCCAGTAGTCGTACGAGGGCGGGCAGAGCGTCATCACCTGGAAGTTGCTGTGACCCGGTGGGCAGACGGCGCGGGCGTCCGGATCCTTCAGCGAGGCGAAGGAGACGAAGAGGAACGGGAGCGGGCTGATGCGCTCCTCGGCCAGCTGTCGGTAGTAGCCCTCGATGTCGTCGTCCCGGTACCACCACAGGTTGGCGTTGGGCCGGGCGGGCAGTTCCTTGTCGAGGGCGACGTACAGCGTGGCGAGCGGCAGTGCCATCTCCGCCCGCCGGGTCCTGGCCACCACCCGGCGGCCGAAGTGTTCCTCCCCGACCAGGTCGAGGACGGTCCGGGAGTAGTCCGCGTTGGACACCACCAGGGGTGCGTGGTGGGTGTCGCCGTCGGTCGTTCCGACACCGGTGACCGTGCCGTCCTCGACCAGGATGCGGGCCACCCGGCTCTTGGTCCGCAGCTCCCCGCCGTGCGCCTCCAGCGCCTCGACCAGCGCGGCCGCGAGGACCTGGCCGCCGCCCTCCGGGTAGTAGGCGCCCCGCAGGTAGTGGTCGGTGACGGCCGCGTGGGTGGAGACCGTGGCCAGCCGCGGCCCCATCCCGTAGTTGGGCGACTGCGCGGCCAGCACCGTCCGCGCCCGCGGGCTGAGGCCGCAGTGGTCGAAGAGCTCGGTGAGGGTACGGCGGCCCCACTCGGCGGTGACCGGTGTCCGGGCGAGCAGGTCGGCCAGCGACGGTTCGCCGTCCGTGAGCATCATCGAGCGGGTCTCCGCGCCGACGGCGGCGCAGATCCTGGTGAACAGGGCGATGCCCTCGCTCTCCCCGGGGAACGCCTCGTGCAGACGCCGGGTGTACGCCGGCCATCCCACCGGCACGTCCACCGTGAGGCCGGGGACCACGATCCGGTCGAAGCCCTCCGGGTCCATCTCCCGGTAGCCGACCCGTCCGTCGAGCCCCAGCCCGGAGAAGATCGTCGGCAGCACCCCGCCGGGCCCGCAGTCGCCCAGGTAGTGGACGCCCACGTCGAACTCGTAGGCCCGGCGGCGGCGGAAGACGTGGCTGTTGCCGCCCGCCACGTCGTGCTGTTCCAGTACCAGGACGCGGCGCCCGCTCACGGCCAGGTACGCCGCGCACACCAGGCCGCCCATGCCGCTGCCGACGACGATGGCGTCCCACTTGTCCTGCTTCATCATGCAGCTCAACCGTTCTGTCGTGGCGGGCGCTTCCGCGGCCCACCGCTGCTTCTCGGCCCTGCGGCTTCCGGCTTCCCGGCCCCGGGTCCCGGGCTTCTCGGCCCCGCGCGCTCAGCCCCGCTCGCGGACGACCAGCGCGCCGGCGTTGCCGTCGTGGCCGACCGAGGTGACCAGGCCGGTACGCGGGGCGCCGGCGGGTGTGCGCCGCCAGTGGGCGAGCAGCGCGGCGAGCTGCAGGGCACCGCTGGCGCTGTACGTCTCGCCCAGCACCTCGCTGACCCGCACCTGTTCCGGCGTACGGCCCCCCAGGGCCAGCCGTACCGCGCGCTCCTCCAGCCGGTCGAGCCCGATGTGGCCGGTGGCGCTCAGGGACACCGTGACCGGCTCCTCGGGCCGGACCCCGCTGCGTTCGAGGGCGCGGGTGACGGTGGTGGCCAGGGCGTCCGTCAGACCCCGCCGGCCGGGCGGACGCCGCCTGGTACCGGCCCAGCCGTGGTAGCCGACCTCGCAGGCCAGCAGCTCCGCGAGGGGCGGCCGGTCGGGGGACTCCTCGGCCTCCACGACGAAGACGGCGCTGCCCTCGCCGACCGGGGCGCCGGCCCGCAGGGTTCCGGCGTGGTGCCAGGCCCAGGCGGCCGGGGCGCTGAGCTCCTCGGCGCCGCCGACCAGGAGGCTCTCGGCGCGTCCCGCCGCCATGGCCAGCCGGGCGTGCCGGAAGGCGTAGAGGCTGGCGCTGCGGCCGCCGGCCACGGTGGCGTTGAGGCCCTTCAGCCCGTGCCGGATGGCCATCTGGCCGGCGCTGCAGTTCATCACGCTGCCGGCGAACTTGCCGGGGTTGATGAGGTAGGGCTTCTCCAGGGTGAGCGTGTCGTACAGCAGGTCGGAGTAGCCCGCGATGCTGCCGGTGTTGGTGGCCAGCACCACGCCGGTCCGGTCCGGTGCCGAGGCGCCGACGACGGCACCGGCCGCCTCCAGTGCCTGCTTGCAGGCGACCAGACTGAGGCCGGCGAGCCGGTCCAGGTTCTTGGTGCCCTTGCGGCCGAGGTGGTCGGCGACGGCGAAGCCGGCGACGGGGCGGACCGGCCGCGGCGGGTAGGCCGCGTCCGGCTCGCCGGCGCCGGTGGGCGCGCTGTGCGGGTCCGGCGCGGCGGCCAGGGGGGTGAGCCCGTAGCCCGCGCTGGACACCACTCCGACGCCGACCAGCGGCAAGGGCTGCACGGGCGCGGCCGTGGTCACGTGTACCTCCCGAGGATGGTGATGACGTTGTTGCCGCCGAAGGCGAAGCCGTGGTTCTGGACGATCTCCAGCCGGGCCGCCCGGCCCTGTCCCGGAACACAGTCCACGCCGGGGCCCAGCTCCGGATCGGTCTCGACCAGGTTGGCGGTGGGCGGAAGGAAGTCCTGCTCCAGCGCGGTACAGCAGGCGATGGCGCCGAAGCCGCTGGCCGCGCCCATGGTGTGGCCGAGCATCGACTTGATCGAGCTGATCGGGGGCAGCCGGTCCCCGAAGACCTGGCGGACGGCCCGTACCTCGGTGGCGTCGTTGGTCGGCGTGCCGGTTCCGTGGGCGCAGATGTAGTCGATCTGCTCCGGCCGGACGCCGGCGTTGCGGTGCGCGGCCTCGATGCAGGCCGCGATGCTGGTGGCCTCCGGGTGCACCATGTGGGAGGCGTCGCAGTTGGCGGCGTAACCGAGGACCTCGGCGTAGACGCGGGCGCCGCGGGCCAGCGCGTGGTCGAGCGGCTCCAGCAGCAGCGAGGCGCCGCCCTCGCCGGTGATGATGCCGGACCGGCCGGCGTCGAACGGCTGGGGCAGCTCCGCGGCCATGGCACCCAGGGCGTAGAAACCGGCGTGGGTCAGCCGGTTCACCGAGTCGGCGCCGCCGGCCAGCATCAGGTCGGCCTCGCCGAAGCGCACCATGTCGAAGGCGTATCCGAGCGCGTAGTTGCTGGCCGAGCAGGCGGTCGGGATGGTCTGGGCGTCGCCGCGGAGGCCGAGTTCGGCGTTGACGGCGGCGGCGATCTGGCCGGCCGGCAGCTGGCCGATCAGCCGTGGTTCGAGGCCCTTCAGCCCCTGGGTGACCCACTGGCCGCCCAGGCTCTGCGCGACCGCGGACTCACCGCTGGTGGTGCCCATGATGGAACCGGCCCGGACGGTGGCGAGGAGATCCGGGTCCAGGTCCGCGTCCTGGACCGCCAGCCGGGAGGCGGCGGCCGCGAGGAGGGCGCTGCGGCCCCACCGGGCGGGGTCGAGGTGGTGCAGCAGGGCGTCCGGGTCGAAGTCGTCGACCTCGGCGGTCTTGCGGCTGGGGAAGGGCGTGGCGTCGAAGCTGCGGGCCGGCCCGATGCCGACCCGGCCGGTCCGGACGGCATCGGCGAACTTGCGCACGCCGATGCCGACCGGACTGACCGCCCCGAGCCCCGTGATGACGACTCGGCGTGCAGCGGTCTCAGGCATGCGCCGCCGCGCATCCCTCGACGGCCGCGAGCAGCAGCCGGAGGTTGGTCAGGGCCTCCAGCTCCTCCTTGGGCAGGACGAAGCCGAGCTCCTTCTCTATTCGGGAGACGACGGTTATCAGGGTGAGCGAGTCGCTGTCGTAGTCCTCGATGAAGTGGCCGTCCTCGGTCAGCTCACCCTCCTCGAGCTCCAGCTCCTCGTTGACGATGTCGATCACCTTGCTACGGAGTCCGGCGTCCAACTCCACACTCTGCACGGTCATGAGAGGTCCTTTCGGTCGCGTCGGCGTGGTGGGTGTTCGGTGGCGGTGGATCTGGTCCGCGGCGCGGGTCTCAGCCCGCGACCGGGACGCGGGTCGGCGGGACGGGGGTGAAGGCGCCTATCTGGGCCAGCAGCAGGAGGTCCTGGCGGAAGCCCCAGTGCTCCACGACCTTGCCGTTCTCGATGCGGTAAATGTGGGTCTGCTCGACGTCCACGTCGCGCCCGGTGGGGGCGATGCCGAGGAAGTCGCCGGTGTGCTTCCCGGTGAAGCGCAGGCGCAGCACGGCGCGGTCGCCCTCGGAGAAGCTGTCCAGGTGCTCCCAGGTCGCGCCGGCGAACGCGCTGTGCACCCAGCGGGCGGTGCCCAGGTAGCCGAGCGGGCCGCCCGGGACACCGGGCTGGGCCTCGTGGTCGACGAACTCGGGGGCGACGTGCCGGAGGGCGGCCTCCTCGTTCAGGTCGTTGAAGATCAGGCCCATGTTCATGGAGAGTTCGAGCGCTTCGCTGGACATCCGGTGCTCCTTCTCGATGGTCGCGGACACGGGTGACCCCGGGTCCGGGTACGTGGGTGTGCGGTGCGCCGCGGCGGGGCGCGGTGCCGTGGGGTGGGATGCGGAGCGGCGCGGTGGGGCGCGTGGCCGCCCGCACGGTGCAGGGCCCGGGATCAGTGCCCGGCGCCCAGGCCGCCGGTGACGGGGATGACTCCGGCGGTCACGTAGGAGGCGTCGTCGGCGGCCAGGAAGCGGACGGCGGCGGCGACCTCCTCGGGGGTGCCGGTGCGGGCCAGAGCGGTCCTGGCCAGTGCCGCCTGCCGGCGGACGTCGGTGACGTGCTCGACCATGTCGGTCTCGATCATGCCGGGGGCCACCACGTTGGCGGTGATGTTGCGCCGGCCGACCTCGATGGCGAGGGACCGGGCGAAGCCGATCAGCGCCGCCTTGGCCGAGGCGTAGTTGGTCTGCCCGGGGGCGCCGGACATGCTGTTGATCGAGGACATGTAGATCAGCCGGCCCCAGCGGGCCTTGATCATGGCGGGCAGGACCTGCCGGGTGAGCGCGACGGCGGCCTCGAAGTTGGTCGTCATCACGGCCCGGAAGTCCTCCTCCGGCATGCCGATCAGCAACTGGTCCCGGGTGATGCCCGCGTTGGAGACCAGGATCTCCACGGCCCCCTGCTGGACGGTCACCTCCTCGACCGCGGCCTTGAGCTGGGCCGTGTCGGTGACGTCGCAGCGGACGGCGTGGAAGCCGGCGGGCGGTTCACCGGTGCGGTAGGTGATGGCGACCTTGTTGCCCTCGGCCGCCAGGGCCCGGGCGGAGGCGAGTCCGATGCCCCGGTTTCCGCCGGTGACGAGCACGGAGCGGCTCATGTGCGCTTCCTCCAGGTGTCGTGGCTCATACGGTGCCGTCCAGGAGCGTGGCGAGCCGGTCTCCCGCGCTCTCGGCATCGGTGAAGAGCACCGCCTGCCAGCCGGCCGCCTCGGCGCCGGCGCAGTTGTGGGCCAGGTCGTCCACGAGCACGCAGTGCTCCGGGGGGACGCCCGCCCTGCGGGCGGCGAGGTCGAACATGCCGGGCGACGGTTTGCGGTGCCCCACCTCGAACGAGAGGAGGACGTCGTCGAAGAGTGCGGCCGGCTCGACCATGCGCCGCCAGTGCCGGTCCCAGGCGGGCACCATGTTGGAGAGCATCCCGACGAACGCCCCCCGGTCGCGCGCCTTGTTCAGGTGGGCCTGCCAGGCGTGGTTGGTCTCCCGCCCGTCGAACCAGATGTCGGCCATCGTGGTGAGGTGGAGCGTGACGCCGTGATCGGCCTGGAGGACGTCGCCGATCTCGCGCAGCCACTCCTCCTCGGTGACCACGGGGGTGTCGATCGGCTCCATGATGTCCTCGGTGCCGTACCGGGCGGTGACCGTGGCCAGGGCACGGCCGAGGATCTCCGCGTCGACGCCCGTCGTGGCGCAGAACTTCGCCATGGTGTGGCCGAGCGGCGGGGTGAGGACGCCTCCGAAGTCCGTCCAGACGGCCGGCCTCGCTGATGTGGTGTCGGTCATGGTTCCTCAGGCTCCGTGGATGTGGGAGGCGTCGACGACGGTGACGGTGAGGACCGCGATCTCCTGTTCCTGCTGGCTGAAACGGACCCGGACCGTGTGCCGGGTGGAACCGCCGGGGTCCCGGTGCGCGGTCGCGGTGACCGGGACGTCCAGCTCGGCGAATCGGTGGAAGGCGGCCTCGAAGCCGACGGCGTAGGCCGGGGCCGGGATGCCGGACGAGGACCCGGCGGTGAGCAGCGCCAGCTGGCGGGCCGCCTCGACCAGGGTCATGGCCGGCAGGTGGTCGTAGTCGTGGTCGAAGAGCGCCGGATTGTCGAAGCGCGGCGCCACCCGGGCGGTGACGGTCCCGGCGGTGAACTCCGGCTCGCCGAGGACGACGTTGAGCGGGTTCTGCCGGCCCACCAGCGCCGGGGCGACGTGGGTGACGGGGCCCGGGACGGCGCTGAACTGTGAGCTGAGCGGCGCGGGGGTACCGCGCTGGGCGTGGCGCAGGATCTCGTTCTCCTCCGCCCGGAGGAAGAGCACGTCCATCCAGTGGTCGGCGACGTGCACGTCCCCCAGGAAGATCCGCTGCTCCAGCCGGCCCTTGCGGTACCTCCCGTTGCGCCGGGAGGTCTTGCCGTAGAAGTCGGTGTCGATGCGCGGCGGACCGGGCTCCCGCCCGATCCGCAGCGCGTGCGGTGCGTGGACCGTGAACTCGAAGGCGTCGACGATGGCGCAGGTCTCCCGCGGCACCCCGGCGTTGGTGTGCGATCCGGCGATCGCGGCCTGCCGCCCCGCCTCCAGCAGCAGCAGCGCGTCGTGCGCCTCGGGCCGCTGCGTGTGGTCGCTGTAGTAGAGGTGGGTCAGCGGCAGGTGGATCCCCGCCGTCACCGCCATGGGGCGGATCGACTGTACGTCGGTGACGAAGACCTCGGAGATCGCGGAGCGGTGCGCGAGGGACCGCTCGATGGTGCGCCCGTATCCGACGGCCGGGACCGCGGACGGTGTCACCTCGTCCAGCACCTGGGTGGTCATCAGTTCTCCTCCAGACCGGTTCGCACGATGGTGGGGCGGGCCGGTCAGGCGACCGGGGACGGCACCGGTGCCGGCTCGGCGACGCCGTCGTCGGCCGACACCGCGCCGCGCTTGATGAACAGGCCGCTCAGCGCGCCGAGCAGGACCACGGCCACACCGATCCACAGGGCCGACTCCAGGCCGTCGGTGAACGCCACCATCGGGTCGCCCGAGGTGTCGGCGTTGAACTGGTGGCTGAAGACGGTGGTGAGCGCGGCGACACCGAGGGCACCGCCGAACTCGCGGCTGGTGTTGTTGGCGCCGGACGCCTTGTTGTGCTCGCTCTCCCGGACCGAGGAGATCACCGTGGCCGGGTTGCCGGCGAAGACCAGGCCCATGCCGATCCCGGCCAGGGCCAGCGCGGGCACCATGGCGCCGTAGCCGATGTCGGGCGTGACGATCAGGGCGATCCAGCCCAGTCCGAGGCCTTGCAGGGCGCAGCCCGCGGCCTGCATCACGCCGCCGCCGATCCGGTCCACCAACTGGCTGGCGATGGGCACGACGATCATCGGGGCGACCGTCCAGGGCAGGGTGCGCAGCCCCGCCTCGAAGGGCGAGTAGCCCATGGGGCCCTGGAGGAACTGGGTGAGGTAGAAGATCGACCCGAAGACGCCGAAGTACATGGTGATCGAGACCACGTTGCTCAGCACGAAGGCCGGGACCCGGTACATGTGCACGGGGATCAGCGGGCTCGCGCTGACCCGCTCGGAGATCACGAACGCCACGGTCAGGACGACGGCGAGGGCGATGCCGATCAGGGTGCTGGTCTCGGTCCAGCCGTGGTCGGCGGCGGAGACGATGCCCCACACGGCGGTGACGACCGCGCCGGTCACCAGGACCATGCTGCCGACGTTGAGGGAGCGCTCGTTGCCACGGCTCTCCCGGACCGCCCAGAGGGCGAGCGGGAGGGTGAGCAGACCGACCGGCACGTTGATCCAGAAGATCCAGCTCCAGCTGATCTGCTCGGTCACCAGGCCGCCGGCGAGCGGGCCGATCGCGATGCCGAGGCCGTTGACGCCGCCCCACACACCGACGGCCATGTTCCGCTGCGCCCGGGGGACGGCGGCGACGGCCAGGGTGAGGGAGACGGGCAGGATGGCCGCGGCGCCCGCGCCCTGAAGGACACGTGCGGCGATCAGGGTCTCCACCGAGCCGGCCAGCGCGCAGCCCACGGAGGAGACGGTGAACAGGACGACGCCGGAGAGGAAGACCCGGCGGCGGCCGAAGCGGTCGCCCAGGGCGGCGCCGGCCAGCAGCAGGCCCGCGAAGGCCAGCACGTAGCCGTTCATCACCCACTGCAGCTCGGACTGCTTGACGTCGAAGTCCTGGCCGATGTCCACCAGCGCGTTGGTGACGATGAGGTTGTCCAGCGAGACCATGAACATGGGCAGCGATGTGGCGATCAGCGCCCAGAGCGACGCCTGGCCCTTCGTTGCGGTCATCGGATGTTCTCCTTGTTGCTCATACGGGACGGCAGGCGCCGGAGGGTGATCTGGTCCGACGTGGCACCGGCCAGGGCCGCGCCGACTTCGCCGCTGAGCACGTAGTCGCCGCACGGTGTGAACGCCACCGTGGTGGGGCCGCCGGTGGGCCAGGGCTTGATCTGGCTGGTGACGCGGGCGCTGCGCCAGCCGTCGCGCGAGGTGAGGACCGACACGCCGTCCTCGCCGCCCGGGACGCCGACTGCGGCGCCGATGGAGTTGGTGACGACGACCAGGGAGCCGTCGGGGCGCAGCTGGAGACCGTCCGTGCCGATCAGCGGCCGCGGCAGCCTCACCTCGGCCACCCTGCGGTGGGCGGGCGCGCCGGGGGTGATGCGGTACATCTCCCCGGTGTCGTAGCGGAGGCTGAGCAGGTAGCCGCGCGGATGCCAGACGACGCCGTTGAGGCCGACGATGTCCGCGGCGAAGCGCGGGTCGGTGACCACCGGGGTGACGTTGCCGGCCAGGTCGATCCGCTGGACCGTGTCGGAGACGGAGTCCGTGACGTAGATGTTGCCGCGCGGGTCGAAGGTCAGGTCGTTGGCGAAGGTCCGCTCCCGCCCGCCGGAGACGTCGATACGCCGCTCCAGCTGGCCGGTGTCCAGGTCGTAGACGGCGACCCCCGAGGTGGGCGGCTGGTCGCCGACGTCCAGGCGCTGGCGGATCCAGAAGTCGCTGTAGGCGACCAGGATGCGGTCGCGTGCCGTGTCCACCCGGATGCCGAGGGTGGACACCATGCCGATGCTGGGTGCGAGTTCGGTGACGGTGCCGTCCATCCGGATCACCGACAGGGTGCCCTTGAGGGCGGAGCCGACCAGGAAGGCCCGGCGGGTGGGGTCCCAGGCGATGCCTTCCGGGTAGACGTCGGTGGTCCGGCTGACGATGACGTCCGGTCCGTGCCGGTGGGCGGCCGAGGAAGCCGCCCGGGCGGTCTCCGCCACGGCGGCGGGGGCGGGCAGGAGTATCGGGGTCATCGTGGCGAGGGCGGCCGCTGTGGCTACCGCGACTCGTAGCGGGAGGGCGCGGGACACGGCGCTCCTTTCGTGGTGGGGGTCGGGAACTCTCCACGGGGTGCGGAGAGCCTCGGAGTCCCGGCAGCGCGGACCGGGGAGTCCCCGGCCGATGACGGATCCCACGCTCACCGGCCTGCGGAGCGGCGCCGGAACTAGCGGGCGGATGTGCCTACTTGCGACATGCCACGACTCTAGGAGCGCCACCGGGTGGGAAAACAGACAACCTAGGGCGTAGAGCGATGTCTCCTTGGTGGCAACTCACGTCTGTGAGCTGCGCGTTCGTCGCGTGCGTCGGTGACGGGCGCAGGTGCTCCGGGTGCGCGGCGGCGGACTCCCGGGAGGTGGCCGGTTCGCGCGGTGGCGCCGAGGGCCCGGGGCGTACTCCGGCCCGGTCCGCGGGGACGTGCGGAGCCCCCGCGCGCGCGGCCCGGACGCTCTGCGGGTGACCGCCCGCCACGGCTCGGCTGCTTCGACGCAGGCTGCGTCGCCAGGCGTCCGGCCGGCCGCAGTCACGACGTCAGGGCCCCGTGTGGCCGGTGGGAGGATGCCGGTACGGCGCGACGGAGGGGCGGGGAGCGTGGGGCGGGACGAGCGGGACACGGTCGCGAGGGGAACGCGACTGTACGAGGCGGCGCGGGCACTGGCCGGCGACCACGGGAGGGCGGTCGAGGCGGTACGGGCGGCGCTGAGGCCGATCCACGACACGATGGTGAGGCATGAGCTCGACGCCATCCCGGTCGCCCGGCTGCACGACGTCACCGAAGGGCGGCTGAGGCTGGGCAGCGTCGAGAAGAGCGGGCTGCGCACGGTGGGCGGAGTTCTCGAGGCAGGGCCCTACCGGTTGCGGCAGATCCCCGGTGTCGGGCAGCGCACCGTCGACCACCTGCTCGCCGCCGCCCGCCGGCTCTCCGAGGCCGTGCACGAGACCGTGGCCGTCCGTATCGACGTGGACCGGCCGGAGCCGGGGACCACCGCGCTCGTCACGGCCCTGCACGTACTGGTGGAGGCCGGCCCCGGCGTGTCCGGCGCGGTCGAGCGGGCCGCCGCCGTGTCGGAACGGCTCGGCACTCTGCTCGACGAGGCCAGGCCCGCGGCCGGCCGGTTCCGGATGCTTCTGTCGGGCCGGCAGAAGAAGGCCCGTGCCCTGGCGGCGGTCGCCGGGATCCGGGCGGTGGTGGACGAGGCGGAGGGGTCGGGCCTGCCCGGCCTGCTCGCCCAGACGTCGGTGGACCTGCTCAGAGGGCCTTCGTCCGACGTCGCGGCCTGGGTGGACTTCGAACTCCGTTCCGCCGACTACTACAGCCTGCTCGCCGAGGTCTCCGGGCGGCTGCCGGACGCGGCCGCCGCCGAGGGCTTCCTGCCGGACGGGATCGCCGAGCGGGTACGGACCCAGCATCTCGACGACACGCACCGGCGGGTCTCCCTGCGCGGCTACCAGGCCTTCGGGGCGCGGTTCGCGCTCGCGCAGCGCAGGGTGATACTCGGCGACGAGATGGGCCTCGGGAAGACGATCCAGGCGATCGCCGTGCTGGCCCACCTGGCCGCCGAGGGGCAGAGCCGTTTCATGGTCGTCTGCCCGGCGAGCGTCCTCGTGAACTGGACACGGGAGATCGAGGCCCGCAGCACCCTGCGCGTCGGGGTGCTCCACGGCCCCGACCGGCAGGACGCGTTCGCCGACTGGAAGGAGCGGGGCGGGGTGGCGGTGACCACGTTCGAGGCACTGCGCGGCTTTCCCGCGCCCGGTGCCACGCGGGTCGCGCTGCTGGTCGTCGACGAGGCGCACTCGGTCAAGAACCCGAAGGCCAAGCGGTCCCAGGCGGTGGCCGTGTGGGCGGAGAACAGCGGGCGTGCCCTGTTCATGACCGGGACTCCGATGGAGAACAGGGTCGGGGAGTTCCGCGACCTGGTCCGCATGCTCGACGGCGACGTGGCGGACTCCCTCGGCGAACGCGACGCGCTGGCCGGATCGGTCGCGTTCCGCAAGGCCGTGGCCCCGGTCTATCTGCGGCGCAACCAGGAGGACGTCCTGACGGAACTCCCGAGTCTGCAGCGGACCGACGAGTGGGAGGAGCTGAGCGCGTCGGACGAGGAGGCCTACCGCGAAGCCGTGCGCGCGGGCAACTTCATGGCGATGCGCAGGGCCGCGTACGCGCGCCCCGAGAAGTCGGCCAAGCTGGGCCGGCTCCGGGAGATCGTCCGGGAGGCCGGCGAGAACGGGCAGAAGTCGGTGGTCTTCTCCCACTTCAAGGACGTACTGGGCGTGGTGGAGCAGGCCCTCGCGACCGATGCCACCGATGCCACCGATGTCACCGAAGCTCCTGAAGCCACCGATGCCACCGACGGCATCCCGGTGTTCGGCCCGCTCACCGGGGACGTCCCGGCCGGCCGGCGGCAGCAGGTCGTCGACGACTTCGCCGCGGTGGCCGGCCCCGCCGTGCTCCTGGCGCAGATCCAGGCGGCGGGCGTCGGCCTCAACATGCAGGCCGCCTCCGTCGTCGTCATCTGCGAACCCCAGGTCAAACCGACCACCGAACACCAGGCGGTGGCCCGGGCCCACCGTATGGGCCAGGTCAGGCCGGTTCGCGTCCATCGCCTCCTCGCCACCGGGGGAGTGGACGAACGCCTGGTGAGGATGCTGGAGGCCAAGACGCGCCTCTTCGACGCCTACGCCCGTCGCAGCGCCGTGGCGGAGGCCTCCCCGGACGCCGTCGACGTGTCGGACACCGAGCTGGCGCGCCGGATCGTCGAGGAGGAACAGGCGCGCCTGGGCATGACGGACGACAGGCTGGCGGCGGCCGAGTGAGCCGGGTCAGCCGCCGACGGGCCTGAAGTCGGGGCCGTAGGTGCCCGTCCACACGGCGAAGGCGGTGACCCGGCCGGCGCCGTCCTCGCCGCCGAGCTCGTGCCACACCTGGCACCGGTGGCCGGTGTCGGCGCCCCGGTTGACGGCCTGGGCGGCCGGCATCTCGTCGCAGGACACCTTCTGCTCGTACCCGCCGCCGCCGTCCGCGCCGCGCTGCTCCCAGAACTCGTGATAGACGCGCTGGGCGACGAGGAGGTCCTTCTGCGGTTCCGCGTCGTACTGGATCAGGAAGCCGCCCTCCTTGTAGGAGTCGCTGACCGTCACCTCGTAGGGGATCTCCACGCCCTCGTACGTGGCCGTGCACGCGCTGGTCGCGGACGCCTTCAGGGTGACGCCGTCGGGGCAGTCGGCGGTGGTCTCGCCGTTCACCTTGGCGGCCCGCAGGAGATCCCTGCGGAGCTTGTGCTCGACCTTCTCCGTGAACTCCGCGCCGCTGTCCGGCTTCGGCTCCGGCGTCTTCAGGCCGTCGTCGGAGTCGACGACGCCGGACTGCGGCCCGGTCAGTCCGACGGCGAGCAACTGGTCCACGGGCTTGTGCTGTTCCCGCGACGAGCCGTCACCGGCCGAGCTCCGCTGGTTCGAGTCCTCTTCGGAACCACATCCCGCCGTCAGAAGAGCTGCGGCCACGACAACGGGAGCGATTCTGGAAATGCGCATGCCACGCACCCTAAAGGACAGGTAAAGCCCGCCGTGGGGCGGGGCCTGCCCGCAGGGCCGGGCGGTCGAGAAGGAGGCGGGTCCCCGCGCGGCCCGCGACCGGCGTGCGCCCGGGCCACGGCCCTCGCCGACTGAACGGCGGGTCAGGAGGCGGGACCGGCCCGCGGATCGCTCATACGGCACGGGGGCCCGCACATCCGTGAAGGGCCTCTTGTGCAATTCCTCTGGAAGCCTCAATCTTTCGGCTGACGCGCAAAAAGTCGCTCGGATTGACATGGCCATGACCCAATGGTCGTCGTCCGGACGGCCTGCTCGGCGTGCACGAACCCCACCACGCACCACCGACCGAGGAGGACCCCTCACATGGCAGTGCTGCGTCAGCACCCCCACCGCACCACCCGGCGAAGACTGGCCGCCGTCAGCGCCGCGGCCACCGCGGCCCTCGCCGCGAGCCTCGTCTCCGCGCTCCCCGCGGGCGCCGCCCCGGCCGCCGCGGAGGGCCGCGTCCAGTACCAGGACGCGGCCAACGCGGTCGCCGGCAGCTACATCGTGACGCTCAAGGCGGACGAGGCGAAGTCCGGTTCGGCCGAGGGCCGCGCCGTCGCGGACCGCCACGGCGCCGACATCGAGCACACGTACACCAAGGCCCTCAACGGCTACGCGGTCGAGGCCTCCGAGACGGAGGCGAAACGACTCGCCGCCGACCCGGCCGTCGCCTCCGTCGTCCAGAACCGCACCTTCCACGTCACCGGCACCCAGCCCAACCCGCCGTCCTGGGGCCTGGACCGCATCGACCAGCGAAACCTCCCGCTGGACGACTCGTACACCTACCCGGACGGCGCCGGTCAGGGCGTGACGGCGTACGTCATCGACACCGGCGTCCGCATCACCCACAACGACTTCGGTGGCCGCGCCTCCTACGGCTACGACGCCATCGACGACGACAACACCGCCCAGGACGGCCACGGCCACGGCACCCACGTCGCCGGCACCGTCGCGGGCGGCGCGTACGGCGTCGCCAAGCAGGCGGACATCGTCGGCGTCCGGGTGCTCGACAACTCCGGCTCCGGCACCACCGCGCAGGTCGTCGCCGGCATCGACTGGGTCGCCCGCAACGCGGTCAAGCCGGCCGTCGCCAACATGTCCCTCGGCGGCGGCGCCGACAGCGCCCTGGACGCGGCCGTCCGGGGCGCCATCGCCTCCGGCGTCACCTTCGTCGTCGCGGCCGGCAACGAGTCCACCAACGCCTCCACCAAGTCTCCGGCCCGGGTGTCGGAGGCGATCACGGTCGGCGCCACCACGTCGAGCGACGCCCGCGCGAGCTACTCCAACTACGGCTCGGTCCTGGACATCTTCGCGCCCGGCTCGTCCATCACCTCGGCCTGGAACACCGGCGACTCGGCCACCAACACCATCTCCGGTACGTCCATGGCGAGCCCGCACGTCGCCGGGGCCGCGGCCCTGCACCTGGCCGACAACCCCGCGGCCACTCCCGCCCAGGTCGCGTCCGCGCTGACGTCCGCCGCCACCAGCGGCGTCGTCTCGAACCCGGGCAGCGGCTCGCCCAACCGCCTGCTGAACGTGGGCGACGGCGGCACGACGCCCGAGCCGCCCGGCGACCGCTTCGAGAACGCCGGCGACTACACCATCCGGGACAACGCCACCGTCGAGTCCCCGGTGACCGTCTCCGGCGTCCCGGGCAACGCGCCCTCGTCGCTGGCCGTCGAGGTGGGCATCGTCCACAGCTACATCGGCGACCTCCAGGTCCAGCTGGTCGCCCCGGACGGCACGGCGTACACGCTGAAGGCGTACGGCACCGGCGGCAGCGCGAACAACATCGACACCACGTACACCGTGAACGCCTCCTCGGAGTCCGCGAACGGCACGTGGAAGCTGCGGGTCAGCGACAACGCGTCGTGGGACACCGGGCGGATCGACGCCTGGGCCCTCCAGTTCTGACGAAGTCCCGGCGGCCGGTCCTCTCCGGTAGGCAGACGTCCTCGTCCTCGCGGTGCGGCTCGGTGACCCGGCCCGCCGCGGGGACGAGGCGTGACGGCACCCTCGCCGCGCCGCCAAAGCCCCACGAGAAACGTGAGTTGCCGGACCGGCTGGTGCCGGAGCGGGCGATACTCGTCCCCGCCCCCCACTCACCGAGGCCAGGAGTCCGTCATGCTCTCGTCCCTGAAGGCCCTCAACATGCTGGTGATGTTCCTGCTGGAACTCGCGGTGTACACGGCGGTGGTGCTCTGGGGGTTCACCGCCGGCGACGGGTGGCCGGCCGAGTGGGCCCTGGGGCTGGGCGCTCTTGCCGTGATGATCACCGCGTGGGCGCTGTTCGGCTCGCCCCGGGCGAAGTACGCGGTGCACGGGGGCGGGCGGGTCGTCCTGGAGGTGCTGTGGTTCGGCACCGGTGCCGCCGCCCTGGCGGCCTCCGGGAATCCGGGCTGGGCAGCGGCCTTCAGCGGTGTCTACGTCGTCAACGCGGCGCTTCGGGCACTGTGGAAGCAGTGACGCCTCAGCGGCCGTTCTCGTCCTCGCGGTGCGGCTCCGGGTCGGTGACCCAGCCCGCCGCGAGGACGAGGCGTGAGTGCCGGTGCACGGCGAGGAAGCCGAAGGGGCGGTCGAAAACGGCCCGCACGGTGGTGCGCGGCCAGCGCGGCCTCGGCATCCCGGCGCCCGTCGCGCTCATCGCCGTCACCGCGGCGGCCTCGAAGCCCCGGGCGTCGAACCGGGCCAGGGCGGACTGCCGGGCCGCCCCGACGCACAGGGGGTACGGGCTGACGCCGGGGAAGTGACCGGGAACGGCCCGCGCGGCCGTCGTCAGCCCGAACAACTCCGGCCGGTCCAGCAGGTCGTGGTCGGCCGTCATGCCGTACGCCGGTGCCGTCACGTCCAGCGTCGGCGGCTCCGGTGTCGTCGTGTGTTCCCGTACGACGCTCAGACCGGGGCCCACGTCTCCGTACGGCAGGCGGGGACCCGGCACGACCGGGTGCGTGCGCGCGAGGACGCCGATCCCCGCCCCCAGCACCCGTCCGGGCGCCATACCCTCCTCGCCGAGCAGCAGATGGACGTCGACGGCGGTGTCGCCCAGTACCTTCAGCTCGGTGACATGGCCGTCGGGCGTGTCCGCCACGCCGATCCGGTCCAGCAGCGTGCTCTCCCGCCACAGGCCCCGCAGCTCACGCCCCCGCCACGGTCCGCTCTCCGGCGCGAGGTACCCCTCCTCGAAGGGCCGCAGCCACCGGGTCCGCAGCGCCAGCGCGCTCGCCAGCACCATCTCGGTGTCCGGTGCGACCGCCGCCGGCATCCGCTCGATCAGCCCGCCCGTGCGCTTCGCCGCCCAGGCGTCCAACGCCTCCCGGTCGGCCGTCGCGTCACCCGTGAACACCCCGTGCGCGTCGGCGGGCAGTCCCGCCCGCCACCGCTCGCGCAGCTCGAGGGTGCGCCCGGTCCACAGGCCCAGGGCCGTCTCCAGGCCGCGCACCGGGCCGAGTCCGGCGAGCAGTTCGCGGGCCGCGCCGCCCGCCCGGTCGGCCGGGACGCCCACCGCCTGAGCCAGCTCCGCCCGGGCCGCGCCCGCCGCGCCGTCCGCGAGCAGGGCGAGCAGGGGCCACACACCCACCGCGGAGAACACCGTGCCGCCGCTCGTGGTGGCCGCCCAGCGCGCGGTGAGCGCGTTCACCGCGCGGATCGTCGCCCTCGAAACCCGCATACCGCCCCCGTCGCCGCGCGCTTACCATGCGCTTTGTGATCGGCGGGCCGGCCGCCCGCCGGGCCCGGCCCCGCACCCCCAGTCCCGCGGCGCCTTCGCGTCACCGCCCGAAACAGGAGCACGGTACACGTGTCCATACCGCCGCCGCCCGGACCCCAAGGGCCCTTCTCCCAGGGGCAGTACCCACAGGGGCAGCATCCGCAGGGCCAGTACCCGCAGGGGCCGTATCCCGGGCAGCAGCCCTATCCGGGCCATCCGGGCTATCCGGGTCATCCAACCCATCCGGGTGGCTGGGGGCAGCCCGGCCCGCCCTACGGGGCCCACCCCCGGAAGCCGCCCGTCAACGGTGTCGCCATCGCCGCGTTCGTGCTCGGTGTCTTCTGCTGCGTGCCGGCGGTCGGGCTCGTGCTGGGGCTGATCGCGCTGGCCCGGATCAGGAGGAGGGGCGAGCGGGGCAAGGGGTTCGCCGTGGCCGGTTCCGTGCTGTCCTCCGTGGGGCTGGCCCTGTGGGTGGTGTCGCTCGACACGGGCGCCGCCGCCGGCATCTGGGACGGCTTCCGGGACGCCGCGCGCGGCGGGGGCACCGCCTACTCGCTCGAGAAGGGCCAGTGCCTCACCACCCCCAGCGGTTCCCTGGAGGGAGTGACGTACGACGTCGACGAGGTGCCCTGCGAGGAGGAACACGACGGCGAGGTGTTCGCCTCCTTCGGACTGCCGGGCGGAGCCTTCCCCGGAGACGACACGGTCACCCGGATCGCCGACGACCGTTGCTACGCGCTCCACGACGACTACGCCATGGACACCTGGGCCCTGCCCGCCGACGTCGACGTGTACTACCTGACACCGACCCCGCAGAGCTGGCGTACGGGCGACCGGGAGATCACTTGCCTGTTCGGGAACACGGACGAGCGGGGCCGGCTGACCGGCTCCCTGCGCAACGACGAGACGACGCTGGACGCCCACCAGCTCGCGTACCTGAAGGCGGACGGCGTCCTGAACACGGCGATGGATTCGGTGCCCTTGTCCGAGTCCTACGAGGACGACCCGAGTGCCCACCGGGCGTGGGCGGGCCGGGTGGCCCGCGCGCTGACCGAGCAGGCCGGGATGTTGCGCGAGCACTCCTGGTCCGTCGGCGCCGAACAGCCGGTCACCGAGCTGATCGGGAACCTGGACGAGGCGGGGAAGGCGTGGGCCCTGGCGGAGGCGGCCACCGAAGCCGACCTCTACTACACGCACCTGGACGAGGGGTTCGGGCTCATGGACTCCGAGAGGACGGTCACCGCGCGCGAGGCCCTGGGCCTGTCCACGACGCCGCCCGTCTACGAGGAGGACGGCGGCGGCGCGGGAGAGGCACCCGGCAAGGAGGTGTGACGGCGGCCGCAGCGGGGAGAAAGTGCCTGCGTAAAGCCTCTTGGGGCCAGAGTCATCACTTCGAGTGATTCTCTGGCCTTTGCTTGCCTGGCACAACCTACGGTTGCCACGCTGTTGCTGTCTGTACAACCTGATGGGAGCGGCCAGTGACATTCGGTGAGCAGCCGGCGTATCTGCGTGTCGCGGGTGATCTCCGTAAGAAGATCACCGACGGCCTGCTGCCGCCCCACACCCGCCTCCCGTCCCAGGCGCGGATCCGCGCGGAGTACGGAGTCTCGGACACCGTCGCCCTCGAGGCGCGCAAGGTGCTGATGGCCGAGGGGCTGGTCGAGGGCCGCTCCGGCTCCGGGACGTATGTGCGCGAGCGGCCCGTGCCCCGGCGTGTCGCCCGCTCCGGCTTCCGGCCGGCCGGCGGTGTCACCCCCTTCCGGCAGGAGCAGGCCGACGGCGAGGCGCGCGGCACGTGGGAGTCGCGCAGCGAGCAGACCGAGGCGAGCGGCCCCGTCGCCGAGCGGCTCGGGATCAAGCCCGGGGACCGGGTGATGTGCACGCGGTACGTCTTCCGGGAGGGCGGCGAGGCCATGATGCTCTCCACCTCCTGGGAGCCGCTGGAGCTCACCGGCCGCACGCCGGTGATGCTGCCCGAGGAAGGGCCGCTCGGCGGCATGGGCGTCGTCGAGCGGATGGCCGCCATCGACGTCGTCGTCGACAACGTCACCGAGGAGGTCGGCGCCCGCCCCGGCCTCGCCGATGAGCTGCTCGCCCTGGGCGGCGTTCCGGGGCACGTGGTCCTGGACATCCAGCGCACCTTCTACGCCTCGGGCCGGGCGGTCGAGACGGCCGACGTGGTCGTTCCGGCCGACCGGTACCGGGCGGCGTACCACCTGCCCGTCAAGTAGCGGCGCCGCCGGGGCAGTTCAGGTGGCCCCCGTGGTGTGAGATGGCGCACGCCTCCCGTGCGCCCCTCGCGCCCTTTTCCCGCGCTCGCACTGGTACCCGCTCACCGTGCCGCTCTTCGCGCGGCGCCGTGATCGAGCCGTTCCCGCAGGTCGTCCCCATGGCCCCCGGCATGCCTCCGACCGGTGGCGTCGGCGCGCGGGGGCGGCGCGTTCTGTGTCGTGCGCCCCTGCGTTCTGGCTGGTTGCGTACCTCTTTGTGCAAAGCCGTATTCGCTGCGTGAAGGTTAGGCGTAGGGTCGGGCATATGCGGATCGGGGTTTCCTTAGCGGGCGAGGTGCGGCGCGGGCGGTGGACGGGAAGCGGAGGGGCGCGATGAACGACGGCATGGTCACTCTTCCCTGGCTGGTCTTCCGGCAGGACGACAACGGCAATCGCTACCGCGTGGGCAGGTACGCGACCCGGGCCGAGGCCCAGCGGATCGCGGACAACCTCGACGGTCGCGGCCACAAGCAGCTCTACTGGGTCGAGGAACTCGGCCCGAACGGAACGGGCCCGGCGGACTGACCGCCCCGGCGGACCCCGTCGGCGGGCGCCGCCCGCCGGTCCGGACGGACCGGCCGATGCCGCCCACCGGCGCGGGCGGGCCGTAGGCTCCGGCCCATGGAAGAACGGATCGTGGTGGGTGCCGCGCTGGTCGACGGCGGACGCCTGCTCGCCGCGCGCCGCAGCGCACCGGCCGAGCTGGCCGGACGGTGGGAGCTGCCCGGCGGCAAGGTCGAGGCGGGTGAGGCGCCCGAGGCGGCGCTCGTACGTGAACTGCGCGAGGAACTGGGTGTGACGGCCGAGCCCGGTGAGCGGGTCCCGGGGCAGTGGCCGCTCAGAACCCCGTTCGTCCTGCACGTGTGGACCGCGCGACTGCTCCCCGGATCCGCCGCCCCCGAGCCTCTGGAAGACCACGACGCCCTGCGCTGGCTCGCCCCCGCCGAGATCTGGGACGTGCCCTGGCTCGACCAGGATGTGCCGGCCGTCCAGAGGGCGCTCGTCCACCTGGGACTGGAGACGACGGACGCGCCGGGCGCGTGAGCGGACCGGTGTGAGCGTCCTGTACGCCGTTGGTGCCACAGTGCGCCCCTCCGTGCGGTACCCGCACGTCGATATCGGGTATGTCCCTATCAACCCCACCAAACAGGACGTGGTTGGGGGATTGTCGGCCGGGGAAGTGATCGGCGTGATCGACAACGAAGGCGGCTGTGCCGAATGGGTCTTCCCCGCGGCACCGGACGCCGTGCGGACCGCCCGCTCCCTCGTTCGCGACGCGCTGTGCGGGTGGGGTCTCGACAGTGTCGGAGACATCGCCGCCCTGCTGGTCAGTGAGCTGGTGACCAACGCCCTGCGGCACGCCACCGGCCCCATCGGTGTCCGCCTGGTGCGCCGCCCCGCCGGCCCCGGCGGCGTCCTGCTGGTGGAGGTCTCCGACCCGCTCCCCGACCCGCCCCGTGCGCGGGTCGCCCACACCGGTGACGAGGGCGGCAGGGGTCTGCGGCTGGTGGCCTCCTCCGCGAGCCGTTGGGGGACCCGGCCCGGTGAGGTGGGTAAAACGGTGTGGTTCGAACTCGCGGTGCCGGGATGGCCGGTGGTGCGCCGCTCCGTCGTGACGACATGTCCTGATATCGACACCGCTCATGTCGATCAACTGGTTCAGGCCAGTGGCAGTTGTGGAACTACGTGATTCGATGCCGTGTCCGCTGGTTAGAAGACTGGAAGTGTTGTCACGGTCCGGACCGAAAAGCATCGGGACCGTGCTGTGATCGTGAACACCGTGTTGTGCGGCGCCGTAGTGCTGGATACTGCGGGCAGCCGCCCCCGGTGACCGGTGCCGGACGCGGTGAGCTGGAGGGGACGGTTCGCGTGAGCGAGATACCAGCGAGGGCCTCGGAGCCCGAGGGCCCGTCGGGCGGTGCGTCGGACGACGCGCCGTTCGCTGACGCGGTGTGGCAGAGCAGCCCGCCCGGCTCCATCTACGACTACGTCAAGGTCGCGTCCTTCTCCATCGGCCCCGACGGGCTCGTCGACCAGTGGAGTCTGCGCGCGGAGCAACTGCTCGGCATCCGGGCCGAGCACGCCGTGGGCACCGACCCCATCGAGGCCTTCGTCGATCCCGACCTGCGGGAACGGGGCCAGCGCAAGATGGCCGAGATCCTGGACGGACGGGAGTGGACCGGCGTGGTCCCCTTCCGGGTGCCGGACGACGACGCCGACGGCGAGCGGAGCCGGCGCGGACAGCGCGGACTCGCCGAGGTCTACGTCATGCCGACCCGCACGGAGGACGGGGAGAAGGCCGCCGTCTGCATCGTCGTCGACGTCCGCGTCCTGCGCAGCATCGAGACCGACCTCGCCGCCTCACAGGCCATATTCGGCCAGTCTCCGTTCGGCTTCCTGCTGATCGACCCCGACCTCAGGGTGCGCCGTGCCAACGAGCGGTTCGCCTCGGTCTTCGGCGGCACACCCGACGACCACCGGGGCAAGGGCGTCCACGACTACCTGCCGCGCCCCGAAGCGGACCGGGTCTCCGCGACCCTGCGCCGGGTGCTGGAGACCGGCGACTCCATCACCGACATGCACGTCACGGGCTTCGCGCCGAACTCCGACGAACGCCGCCACTGGTCCGTCAACCTCTACCGCGTACACAGCGGTTCCGGCCGGCCCATCGGCATCTCCTGGCTCGGCACCGACGTCACCGCCCGCCGTGAGGCCGCCCGCGAGGCCGCCTCCGCCCGGCGCAATCTCGCCCTCCTCAACGAGGCGGGCGCCCGCATCGGCAACTCCCTCGACCTGGAGACCACCGCCCGCGAACTCCTCGACGTCGTCGTCCCCGGCTTCTGCGACCTGGCCACCGTCGACCTCTACCAGGGCCTGCTGGCCGGCGACGAGACCCCGCCCGGACTGGCCGACGGCAGCGCGGAGCTGCGCCGCGTCGCCTTCTCCAGCGCCGTCTCCGACGTGCCGTTCCACGGCACCGGCGAGCGGGTCCGGCTGGGCGCCGTCCACCACTACCCGTTCAACTCGCCCTGCGCCGACGCCCTGCGCACCGGCCGCCCGCGCGCCGTCCCCGCCGAGGACGGCGGCCTCGTGCAGTCCACGCTCGCCGTGCCGATGGTCGCCCACGACACGGTCGTCGGACTCGCGCAGTTCGCCCGGACCAAGGGCAGTGAACCCTTCGGCGACCGCGACCGCGACCTCGCCGTCGAACTGGCCGCGCGCGCCGCCGTCTGCATCGACAACGCCCGTCTCTACCGGCGCGAGCACGAACGCGCTCTGATACTGCAGCGCTCCCTGCTCCCACCCGGCGACCCCGAGGCGTCCGGCCTCGACATCGCCTGCCGCTACCTGCCCGGAAACGCGGCCACCGGCCGGCCCAGCGAGGTCGGCGGCGACTGGTTCGACGTCATCGAACTGCCCGGACACCGCACCGCCCTGGTCGTCGGCGACGTCATGGGCCGAGGCCTGCGCGCCGCCGTCGCGATGGGCGAACTCCGCACGGCCGTCCGCACCCTGGCCGGGCTCGACCTCGAACCGGCCGAGGTGCTCGCCCAGCTGGACGAGATCGCCCGCGGCCTCGGCGCCCCCGGAGGTGTCCAGCAGGCCACCCGGGCCGCCCGCCGCCCCCGCGAGGCGGACCTCTCCGAGGTCTACCTGGCGACCTGCGTCTACGCCGTCTACGACGCGGTGACCAGGCGCTGCACCTTCGCCAACGCGGGCCACCTGCCCCCCGTCCTGGTCGAGCCCGGCGAGACCGCGCTGATGCTGGACGTGCCGCCGGGACTGCCGCTCGGCGTCGGCGGGGAGCCCTTCGAGGAGGTGGAGGTCGAACTGCCCGAAGGCGCCCTGCTCGCCCTCTACACCGACGGACTGGTCGAAAGCCGTGACCACCCCCTCGACGAGGGCCTCCAGTCCTTCGTGGGCGCGCTCACGGACTCCACACGCCCCCTCGAGGACGTCTGCGACCAGGTCCTCAACACCCTCGACAGCCACCACGCCGAGGACGACATCGCCCTGCTGATGGCCCGCGTCCAGGGCCTGCCCAGCGAGTCCGTCGGGGACTGGACGCTGCCGCGCGAGCCGCGCAGCGTCGGCCGGGCCCGCGAGCTGGCCCGCGCCCAGCTGCTCGACTGGGACCTGGAGCCGCTGGTCGACACGACGGAGCTGCTCGTCAGCGAACTGGTCACCAACGCCCTGAGGTACGGCGAGGGCGAGATCAGACTCCGCCTCCTCCTCGACCGCACCCTGGTCTGCGAGGTCTGGGACTCCGGCCTGGTCCAGCCCCGCCGGCGCCGCGCCCGCGACACCGACGAGGGCGGCCGGGGCCTGCAACTGGTCGGCCTGCTCAGCGCGGCCTGGGGCTCACGCCGTACGCCACGCGGCAAGACGGTCTGGTTCGAACTGCCCCTGCCGGGCGCCGACACCCAGCTGGCGGACCCGGCGGAGGCGTTGCTGAGCCTGTTCTGACGTGTTCCGGCGTGCGCCCCGGTGTCACCTCCCGGTTCCGGGGCGGCCCGGGGTCGTACGGGTCCGGGCGCGCCGGGTGCGGCGCACATGACCGTATCCGGCCAGAAGCAGGGCCGCCCCGGCCGTGACCAGGGGCGGCACCAGGTCGGCGGAGATCACGGCGCCGCACTCCCGGCCGCAACCGGAACGCCGGTTCGAATCGTCCATGTCGGCGACACGTCCGGAGCGTATGCGCGTGAACCGGCCACCGCGACCGGGGACGGGCCACAGGGAGGGGAACGCCGTGGACCACACGGAACCGAGCACGGACCCGAGAGCCGCCGGCCCGGCAGCCACCGACCCCGCGACAACGGCCGGCCCGGCCGCCATCGATCCGGCCGCCATCGATCCGGCCGCCACCGACGGCGAGGACGCCCGTACGAGAAGGAAGAGACGGGTCCGCCGCATCCGCCGCACCACCCTCGCCGTCCTCCTCGTCCTGCTCCTCCCCCTCCTCGCCGCCGAGACCGCCCTGCGCGTCACCTACATGGGCGACCCCGCCGACGGCACCCACACCAGGAACCGCGACGCGATGTGGCTCGGCCACGCCTGGGTCGACGGCCGCAAGGACGACGCCGACCTCGCCGCCTTCGCCCGCCGCGTCGAGGCCACCGGCATCCGTGACCTGTACGTCCACACCGGACCGATGGAGCACGACGGCACCCTGCCCGAGTCCCTGTACCCCAGGGCCCGCTGGCTGATCGACGCCGTCCACCGCGAGCTGCCCGGTGTCCGCGTCCAGGCCTTCCTCGGCGACGTCCTCGCCACCGAGAGCGCCGACGGCATGCGGCTGGCGAAGGCCGACACCCGCGCCGCCGTCGTCGACTCCGCCCGCCAGGTCCTGGACGTGGGCTACGACGGCGTCCACCTCGACCTGGAGCCCCTGCGCTCCGGCGACCGGGACTATCTCTCCCTCCTGGACGACCTGCGCGCCGTCACCCGTGCCCAGGACGCGCCGCTCTCGGTGGCCGCCCACCAGATCGACCCGCTCCCGGCCCTCCACTCCGTCTTCGGCGTCTTCACCGAGAACCCCAAGTGGTGGTCGCAGGAGTTCTTCGGCCAGGTCGCCCGCCGCGTCGACCAGATCGCCGTGATGACGTACGACACCGCGCAGCCGCTGGAGGGCACCTACGGCGGCTACGTGGCCCAGCAGACCTCCCTCGCCCTGGAGGTCACCCCGCCCACCACCCACCTGCTGATGGGCCTGCCCTTCTACTACGAGAGCAACTTCGACCACTGGGGCCACGCCGAGACCGTCGAGGCCGCCGTCCGGGGCGTCCGCCTCGGCCTCTCCCGGACGGACGCCGACCGCGAACTCTTCGGTGTCGCCCCGTACATCGACTTCGCGGCCACGGAGACGAACTGGGACGAGTACCGCGAGGGCTGGGTCCGCTGAGCCGGGCGTGACCGTCAGGACCGGCGCCTGATCTTCGACCCCAGCCACACCAGCGGGTCGTACTTGCGGTCCACCGCCCGTTCCTTCAGCGGGATCAGCGCGTTGTCGGTGATCTTGATGCCCTCGGGGCAGACCTCCGTGCAGCACTTGGTGATGTTGCAGTATCCGAGGCCGTGCTCGTCCTGGGCCGTGCGTCCCCGGTCCAGGCCGGTGTCGTCGGCCGCGTCCAGCGGGTGCATGTCCAGTTCGGCGACGCGCATGAGGAAGCGCGGGCCCGCGAAGGCCGGCTTGTTCTCCTCGTGGTCACGGACGACATGGCAGGTGTCCTGGCACAGGAAGCACTCGATGCACTTGCGGAACTCCTGCGAGCGGTCCACGTCCTCCTGCGTCATCCGGTACTCGCCGGGCCCGAGGTCGGCGGGCGGGACGAAGGCCGGGATCTCGCGGGCCTTGGTGTAGTTGAAGCCGACGTCCGTCACCAGGTCGCGGACGACCGGGAAGGCACGCAGCGGCGTGACGGTGATCGTCTCCTCGGGGGTGAAGACGGACATCCGGGTCATGCACAGCAGCCGCGGCCGCCCGTTGATCTCCGCCGAGCACGAACCGCACTTGCCCGCCTTGCAGTTCCAGCGCACGGCGAGGTCGGGGGCCTGGGTGGCCTGGAGGCGGTGGATGATGTCGAGGACCACCTCGCCCTCGTTCACCTCGACGCGGAAGTCCTCCAGACCACCGCCCTCGACATCGCCCCGCCACACCTTGAAGCGGGCCTCGTAGCCGCTGCTCATCAGGACAGCTCCTCCTCGGCGAGGTACTTGACCAGCTCGTCCTTCTCGAAGAGCGCGAGCAGGTCGGGCCGGACGGGCTCGGTGGCCGTCCGCTCCAAAGTGATCTGACCGCTCTCCGGGTCGGCCGCCGCCAGGACGCCCGTCGGGTCGGTCAGGGAGCACAGCAGGTTGGCGGAGCGCCACCGGCGGTCCATGGACGGATGGTCCTCCCGGGTGTGCCCGCCGCGCGACTCGGTGCGTTCCAGCGCGGCCCGCGCCACGCACTCGCTGACCAGCAGCATGTTGCGCAGGTCCAGGGCGAGGTGCCAGCCCGGATTGAACTGCCGGTGCCCCTCCACGCCGGCCCGCCGGGCGCGTACCCGCAGCTCTCCGAGCTTCTCCAGGGCCTGCTTCATCTCCGGCTCGCGGCGGATGATGCCCACCAGGTCGTTCATCGTCTGCTGGAGCTCCTGGTGGAGGGTGTACGGGTTCTCCGGCGGGCCGTCGGAGGGCTCGGGTGCCTCCGCCTCGGCGGAGAACGGCCGCAGCGCCTCCGCGGCGGCGGCGTCGACCTGGGCGTCGTCCACCCGGGGCCGTGCTCCCGGCGCCCTGCCCGCCGCGTACTCGGCCGCGTGCCGGCCCGCCCGGCGCCCGAAGACCAGCAGGTCGGACAGCGAGTTGCCGCCGAGCCGGTTGGAGCCGTGCATGCCGCCGGCCACCTCACCGGCCGCGTACAGCCCCGGCACCCCGCGCGCGGCGGCCGTGTCGGAGTCGACGGCGATGCCGCCCATCACGTAGTGACAGGTGGGCCCGACCTCCATCGGCTCCGCCGTGATGTCGACGTCGGCCAGCTCCTTGAACTGGTGGTACATCGAGGGCAGCCGTCGCTTGATCACCTCGGCGGGCATCCGCGTCGAGACGTCCAGGAAGACACCGCCGTGCGGTGAGCCCCGGCCCTCCTTCACCTCGGCGTTGATCGCGCGCGCGACCTCGTCCCGGGGGAGCAGCTCGGGGGGCCGCCGGTTGTGGTCCGGGTCGTCGTACCAGCGGTCGCCCTCCTCCTCCGTCACCGCGTACTTGTCCTTGAAGACGTCGGGGACGTAGTCGAACATGAACCGCTTGCCCTCGGAGTTCCTGAGCACCCCGCCGTCGCCGCGCACCGACTCGGTGACGAGGATGCCCTTCACCGACGGCGGCCAGACCATCCCCGTCGGGTGGAACTGCACGAACTCCATGTTCAGCAGCGGCGCCCCGGCCAGCAGCGCCAGCGCGTGGCCGTCCCCGGTGTACTCCCACGAGTTCGACGTCACCTTGAAGGACTTGCCGATGCCGCCGGTGGCGATCACCACCGAGGGTGCCTCCAGCACGAAGAAGCGGCCGGTCTCCCGCTCGTAGCCGAAGACGCCGGAGACCTGGCCGTCCTCCTTGAGCACGCGGGTGACCGTGCACTCCTGGAAGACCTTCAGGTGGGACTCGTGGTCCCCGGTCTCCCGGAAGTCCTCCTGCTGGAGCGAGACGATCTTCTGCTGGAGGGTGCGGATCAGTTCCAGGCCCGTACGGTCGCCGACATGCGCGAGGCGCGGGTACTCGTGGCCGCCGAAGTTGCGCTGCGAGATCCTGCCGTCCTTCGTACGGTCGAACAGCGCGCCCCAGGTCTCCAGCTCCCACACCCGCTGCGGGGCCTCCTGGGCGTGCAGCTCGGCCATCCGCCACTGGTTGAGGAACTTGCCGCCGCGCATGGTGTCGCGGAAGTGGACCTGCCAGTTGTCGCCGGAGTTGGCGTTGCCCATGGCGGCCGCGATGCCGCCCTCGGCCATCACGGTGTGCGCCTTGCCGAACAGCGACTTGCAGATCACGGCCGTACGGGCGCCCCGCTCGCGGGCCTCGACGGCGGCGCGCAGCCCGGCGCCGCCCGCGCCCACCACGACGACGTCCCATTCCTGCCGGTCGACCACGGACATCAGAACAACCTCGGATCGTCGAAGGCGCCGGAAGCGACGAGATACACGTAGAAGTCGGCGAGCGCGACGCTCACCAGCGACGCCCAGGCCAGCTGCATGTGGCGGGCGTTGAGCTTGCCGACCCACTGCCACATCCGGTAGCGCACGGGGTGCCGGGAGAAGTGTTTGAGCTTGCCGCCGACGATGTGCCGGCAGGAGTGGCAGGAGAGGGTGTACGCCCAGATCAGCACGATGTTGGCCAGGAACACCAGCGTCCCCAGGCCCATGTGGCCCCAGGCGTAGTCCTCGTCGCGGAAGGCGAGCACCGTGTCGTAGGTGAGGATGAGCGCGACCAGCAGCGCCGCGTAGAAGAAGTACCGGTGGATGTTCTGCACGACGAGCGGGAACCGGGTCTCGCCGGTGTACTTCTTGTGCGGCTCGGCCACCGCGCAGGCCGGCGGGGACGCCCAGAAGCCCCGGTAGTAGGCCTTGCGGTAGTAGTAGCAGGTCAGGCGGAAGCCGAGCGGGAAGACCAGGATGATGATCGCGGGGGAGATGCCCCACCAGCTGCCGAGGATCTCCCAGTTGGGCCCGGAGCGCATCGGCTCGCAGTTCTCCGCCAGACACGGGGAGTAGAAGGGCGAGACGTACGGGGCCGCGTAGTAGTCCGCGTTCGCGAAGGCCCGCCAGGTCGAGTAGACGACGAAGGCCAGCAGGCCGGCGGCGGTGGCGGCCGGTGCCAGCCACCAGCGGTCGGTGCGCAGGTGCGGGGCGCGGATGGCGGCGCGCGTCGGGGTGTGGACGCCGGTGCCTCGGGGACGGGGTTCGGCGGCTGGCGGTTCCGTACCAGTGGCCACTGGGCGACTCCGGTGGGTCGGGTCGGGGCGGGTCGGGGCTCAAAGGGTGCGACGGGTCGGGTCAGGGGCGCGGCGGATCGGGTTCAGGGGGCGCGGCGGTCGCGGGCGCCGAGGCCCTCGTCGTCCGAGTCCGTCCACAGCGAGCCGTCGTACGGCGCGTCGGAGATCGTGACGAGGTCCTGGCGCCTGGGCGCGTCGGACGCGGCGGACACCGCCCGCAGCAGCGCGACGCTCTCACGCAGATGGTCGGCGTCGGTGCGGATCCGGCGGACCTCCAGGCCGCCGCTGCCCAGCCGCTGCTCCAGCCGGGTCACCGACCGGGACAGTTCGTCGAGACTGCGCTGGATCGATGACAGGTCGTCGTGCACGGACATGACGTGACCTCACTTCCGCCGGAGCTTCCGTAGGGCACGGCACGGAGCCGGCCCTGGGTGACGACGTGGCGACGCTCATGCGCCTGAGAGTGTCGCGCGTCACACCTGTCGGTGGGAAGGGATGTGCGGCGATTGGCCGGGGCGTGTCGGTGCGTCGCGGGTGGCATTGCGCCGCACGGGTGGGCTTGCGCACCGTCGCCGCCGTGTCTCCCGGCGTCGCCGAACCGTTTCCTCTTCAGTGGCCGCATCCCCGTCCGGATACAAATGATCAACTCCAAATACCGCATATAAGGCACATGCCGCTGAAAGTGACCATCACGCCCGCGGCCCTCCGGAGGTAGCAGAGATGTCCTACGTCGGTGTAGGACCGAGCGCGGTCATGCGCTCGGTCGCCTTCCTCACCGCGGGTGTGCTCGCGGTCCCCGCGCTGGCCGGCTGCAGCTCCGAGGACCCGTCGGGCAAGCCGCTCGCCGAGCAGGACATCGCCTCCGCGGCCCGCGCCCGGGTCTCCGACGGCGGCACCCTGCGCTGGGCCGTGGACTCCGTGCCGGACACGCTGAACGCCTTCCAGTCGGACGCCGACGCCACCACGACCCGCGTCGCGCAGGCCGTGCTGCCCTCGATGTACCGGATGGACGAGACGGGCCGCCCGGTGCGCGACCCCGACTACCTGGAATCGGCCGAGGTCGTCGAGACCGAGCCCAAGCAGGTCGTCGTCTACAAGCTCAACCAGCAGGCCGTCTGGAGTGACGGCCGGGAGATCGGCGCCGCTGACTTCGCCGCCCAGTGGCGCGCCCTGTCCGGCAAGGACAGCGCCTACTGGACCGCCCGCAACGCCGGCTACGACCGCATCGAGAAGATCGAACGCGGCGCCGGCGACCTGGAGGTCAAGGTCACCTTCAGCCGGCCCTACGCCGACTGGAAGTCCCTGTTCACGCCGCTGTACCCGAAGAGCGTCACGGGCACCCCGGACGCCTTCAACGACGGCGCGCGCCGCAAGCTGAAGATCACCGCCGGGCCCTTCGCCCTGGAGAAGGTCGACACCGAGGACGACGAGATCGTGCTCGCGCCGAATCCGCGCTGGTGGGGCGACCCGCCCAAGCTGGACAAGATCGTGCTGCGCGCCGTACCCCGCGACAAGCGGGTCTCCGAGCTGGTCGCCGGCAAGCTCGACCTGGCCGAGATCGACCCCGACACGGCCGAGCAGGTCGCCCTGGCCGCCGGGCCCCGGGACGCCGGCACCGGTACCCCTCTGATGGGCCCGCAGGGCACCCCGGCCGCGGGCTCGGGCGGCTCACCGCTCCAGGGCCCCCAGGGCACCTTGGCGGCTCAGGCGCTGCGGTCCTGGGCCATCGCCAACGGCTCCGACGAGGAGGCCGCCGACGAGGAGATCCTGGCCCGCGAGAAGCGGCGCGAGGCCCGGGAGAAGTTCGAACGCCGGCAGAAGGCCCTCAGCGGCTTCGAGGTCCGCAAGTCGCTGGAGCCCGCCTACACCCAGCTCGCCCTGAACGGCGCCGACGGCCCTCTCGCCGACGAACGCGTCCGCCGGGCGGTGGCCCGCGCCCTGGACCGCGAGAAGCTGGCGGAGGCGGTGCTGAAGCCGCTGGGTCTGCCCGCCGAGCCGGTGGGCAGCCACCTCGCACTGTCCGGCCAGGCCGCCTACGCCGACGGCAGCGGCGCGCTCGGCGACCAGAACGCCAAGGAGGCCCGTGCCCTCCTGGCGGACGCCGGGTGGGTGCCCGGCGGGCCGGTGAAGGAGTCCGAGGACGGCGAGAAGGCGGCCGGCGCCGAGAAGTCGGAGGACGGCGAGGACGGGGAGAAGTCCGAGGGCGGCGACGAGGGGACGTACATCGTCGGCGAGGACGACAAGAACACGGACGGCGGGGAAGAGGGCGAGAAGGAAGCCGAGGAGCGAGGCGGGAAGGACGAGAAGGGGGAGGAGGAGAAGGACGGGCGCAGCAGCGGCAAGAACACCGCCCAGGGCGGCGCCCCCGGTGCCTACGCCCCCAAGGGCACCGCCGCCCCGGCCGGTTCCGCGGTGGCCCCGCTCGCCAAGGACGGCAAGGCGCTCACCCTGAGCTTCGTACTCCCCTCCGGCCCCGGCTCCGACGCCCTGCGTACCGTGGCCGACCGCGTCTCGGACATGCTGGAGGAGATCGGCATCGGCACCGAGATCACCAAGGTCCCGGACGAGAGCTACTTCAAGGACCACGTCGCCTCCGGCGAGTACGACCTGGCGCTCTACTCCTGGCCCGCCTCCGCCTTCCCCGCCACCGACGCGCGCCCCATCTACGCCAAGCCCGTCCCGGCCGCCGACGGCTCCCTGAACGTCGCGCAGAACTACACCCGGGTCGGCACCGACCAGGTCGACCAGCTCTTCGACCAGGCCGTGGCCACCCTGGACCAGAAGAAGGCCCGGGACCTGCTCCGCAAGGCCGACTCCCGGATCTGGGCGGCGGCCGGCTCCATCCCCCTCTACCAGCGCCCCCAGCTCATGGCGGCCCGGAAGAACCTGGCCAACGCGGGCGCCTTCGGTTTCGAGACCCCGGTCCACGAGGACATGGGCTTCCTCGAGAAGGGCGCCCAGGGCTCCCGTCCGTCGGTGAATCCGTCCTCCTGACCAGGGTTCCCGGCCCCTGCGGGCCCCGCGCCCCCAGCACCTGGCAAGCCCCAGTCCCCGGGGCCCCGTACCATTGGGTGAGGCCGTGGCATGTACCGCCCGGCAGGCCCGAGTGACAAGGACGTACGCGAGGGCCGACCTCACACCCTCCGGGAGTACGCCTCATATGGCCACGCGCCACGACATCCGCAACGTCGCCATCGTCGCCCACGTCGACCACGGCAAGACCACCATCGTCGACGGCATGCTGAAGCAGGCCGGCGCCTTCGCCGCGCACCAGCTCGAAGGCGTCGACGACCGCATGATGGACTCGAACGACCTGGAGCGTGAGAAGGGCATCACGATCCTGGCCAAGAACACCGCGGTGAAGTACCACCCCAAGGCCGGCGGCGACCCGATCACGATCAACATCATCGACACCCCCGGCCACGCCGACTTCGGTGGCGAGGTCGAGCGCGGTCTGTCGATGGTGGACGGCGTCGTCCTGCTCGTGGACGCCTCCGAGGGCCCGCTGCCGCAGACCCGCTTCGTACTGCGCAAGGCGCTCAGCCAGCGGCTGCCCATCATCCTGTGCATCAACAAGACGGACCGTCCGGACGCCCGGATCGACGAGGTCGTCAACGAGACGTACGACCTCTTCCTCGACCTGGACGCCGACGAGGAGCAGATCGAGTTCCCGATCGTCTACGCGTGCGGCAGGGACGGCGTCGCCTCCCTCACCAAGCCCGAGGACGGCACGGTTCCGTCCGACTCCACCACGCTGGAGCCGTTCTTCTCCACGATCCTGGACTACATCCCGGCTCCGACCTACGACGAGGACGCCCCGCTCCAGGCGCACGTGACCAACCTGGACGCGGACAACTTCCTCGGCCGTATCGCCCTGCTGCGCGTCCACCAGGGCGAGCTGAAGAAGGGCCAGACGGTCGCCTGGATGAAGCGCGACGGCACCGTCAGCAACGTCCGTATCTCCGAGCTGATGATGACCGAGGCGCTCACCCGCAAGCCGGCCGAGAAGGCCGGCCCCGGTGACATCTGCGCCGTCGCCGGCATCCCGGAGATCATGATCGGCGAGACCCTGGCCGACCAGGAGAACCCGGTCCCGCTGCCGCTGATCACGGTGGACGAGCCCGCGATCTCCATGACCATCGGCACCAACACCTCGCCGCTGGTCGGCCGCGGCGCCACCGGCAAGGGCGCGGACAACAAGGCGGTCGTCAAGGACCGCAAAGTCACCGCCCGCCAGGTCAAGGACCGTCTGGACCGCGAGCTGATCGGCAACGTCTCGCTGCGCGTCCTGGACACCGAGCGTCCGGACGCCTGGGAGGTGCAGGGCCGCGGTGAGCTGGCGCTGGCCATCCTGGTCGAGCAGATGCGCCGCGAGGGCTTCGAGCTGACGATCGGCAAGCCGCAGGTCGTCACCAAGGACGTCGAGGGCAAGACGTACGAGCCCGTCGAGCGCATGACGATCGACGTGCCCGAGGAGCACATGGGCGCGGTCACGCAGCTCATGGGCGTGCGCAAGGGCCGGATGGACAACATGTCCAACCACGGCTCCGGCTGGGTCCGCATGGAGTTCGTGGTCCCCTCCCGCGGTCTGATCGGCTTCCGTACCGAGTTCCTGACCCAGACGCGCGGCACCGGCATCGCCCACTCCATCCACGAGGGCCACGAGCCCTGGTTCGGCACCCTCACGACCCGTAACAACGGCTCGCTGGTCGCCGACCGCTCCGGTGCCGTCACCGCGTTCGCGATGACGAACCTCCAGGAGCGTGGCGTGCTCTTCACGGACCCCGGCACCGAGGTGTACGAGGGCATGATCGTCGGCGAGAACTCCCGCGCCGACGACATGGACGTGAACATCACCAAGGAGAAGAAGCTCACCAACATGCGGTCGTCCTCGGCCGACTCGTTCGAGGCGATCGTCCCGCCGCGCAAGCTCTCGCTGGAGCAGTCGCTGGAGTTCTGCCGCGACGACGAGTGCGTCGAGGTGACCCCGGAGGCCGTGCGCATCCGCAAGGTGAACCTGGACGCCCGCGAGCGCGCCCGCGCCGCGAGCCGCGCCAAGCACGGCTGATCCCCGCTCCCCGACGGCACCGGACACCACGTCTGACGTGGTGTCCGGTGCCGTTTCGCATGGGCCGCCGCGGGCTCCGGGCGACGTAGGGTAAACCCTCGATTTCGGGACGAGACGCCGCTGTGCGGGCCGCGTCGCACTAACCTGCGCGGAAACCGGAGCGCCGACGGGTCGGTTTCCCCGGCTCCGTGGCCGGCGTCGCCGAGCGGGAGACAGAGCTGCGAGCCAGCCTGCACCGCCCGCACGTTACGCGCAATCACATTTCGTCACCGAGGCGTCCGTTATACGGATAGTGACCTCCGCTAGATGTGTAACAAGTCCGTTTCGCTGTGATCTCTCACCAAACCCTTTGTCCGGATTTTGGAAGATCTGGCCTCTATCTGTGATCGAACCGAGACCTCTAGGGTGTGGTTCGTTCCCCGGAGGATGGCAGATAGTTAGCCACATAAAGCTCGGATGAACGGGTCACGCCCTGACGGTGCGGACTCGCGAGCGCGGGGGCACTTGGCGAATCTCCGGTCACCACGCGTGGCCGGGATGTGTCGTGTGCTCCTCTTTGCGGTGAACCAGCGGATTCATGAGGAGGAACCCATGCGAGGTGCCACAAGCGCCATATGGGTCGCGTCGTCCCCGATGGCGGGTGTAGGCCCCGCGGGTGCGTTCAGTGCCGTCACGGTGCTTGCGGCAGCGGCCAGGCGTCGCGAACTTCCTTGACGACGCGTGCCGTCGGCCGGTGGGCACCGGCCGCGAGCCAGGGTTCTCCAGGGGTGATGTCGCCCCTCCGTCGTTGTTCCCCTCGCGCGCTGCGCAAGACGTACGTCGTGCGAAGGCCGTCGGACGGACGTGAGTCCCGACGACCTCCAACCTGTGAAATGGACGAATCATGACGAGTCCAATCGAGATTGAGGGTGCTGAAGCCTCTTCCGTCTTGGACAAAGAGAGCGCGCCGCAGGGTGCCGCCCCAGAAGCCAAGGAGCCGGAGGGGCGCAAGCCCGGGCAGTTGATGTGGGCGCGGTTCAAGCGCGACCGGGCCGGTGTGGTCTCTGCCTTCGTCGTCCTGTTCTTCTTCGTGATCGCGGCGGCGGCGCCGCTGATCTCGAAGGTGTACGGCAAGGACCCGTACACGCTGTACGGGCAGGAGAACCCCGACCTCCTGGACATGTTCACCATGCCGGCCGCGCCGTTCGGCGGTATCAGCGGCGACTTCTGGTTCGGCATCGAACCGGGCCTGGGCCGTGACGTGTTCACCCAGCTGCTGTACGGGATGCGCAACTCGATGGCCACTGCGCTGGCCGCGACCATCATCATGACGGTGCTGGGTGTCCTGATCGGCCTCGCCGGCGGCTACTTCGGCGGGAGGATCGACTACTGGCTCGGCCGGATCACCGACTTCTTCATGGCCCTGCCCAGCCAGCTGTTCTTCGTCGCCGCGATGCCCGTCATCACCACGGTGTTCGTCGCCCCGGACAAGGAGACGCCCACCTACGTGCGCGCGGCAGCGATCATCATCGTGCTGTCCTTCCTGGGGTGGATGAGCATGGCCCGGATCGTCCGGGGTGCCACGATGTCCCTGCGCGACCGGGAGTTCATCGACGCGGCACGCATCTCCGGGGCCTCGCCCTGGCGCATCCTCCGCAAGGAGCTGCTGCCCAACATCGTCACCCCGACGCTGGTACAGGCGACGCTCACACTGCCGAGCACCATCCTCAGTATCGCGTTCCTCTCGTTCGTGGGCGTGGGATACGTCGAGCCCACGCCGGACTGGGGGCGGATGTTCTCCATCGGCGCCGGCATCGTCGAGCAGGATCCGTACTACATGCTCTTCCCCGGAGTGGCCATGGTGGTCTTCATTGTGGCCTTCAACCTCCTCGGTGACTCGGTGCGGGACGCCTTCGATCCCAAGACGAACCGCTGAGACTCCAGGGAACTCCCCCACATGCTCGCCGGCCGGTCCGGTGCCGCTCAGCCCGGTCCCGGCCACGTACCAGCAGTGCTCACTACTCACAGGCAGGTGGATTCGTCCCTATGAGCATCTTCCGTAACCGCACCGCCACGGCCGCCATAGTCGCGGTCGCAGCAGGCGCCCTGACCCTCACCGCCTGCGGTGGTGGCGGCAGCGACAGCTCCTCCAAGGACAACAGCAAGAAGAAGGAGGACGCCAAGTCGCAGTCGAAGCCGGTCCAGATCGGTGACGCCAAGGCGTCGGCCGGTCCGGCCCCCGAGGTCCCGGGAGCCAAGCCGGGCGGTACGGTCACCGTGTACCAGGAGGCGGACTTCTCCCACCTGGACCCGGGCCAGATCTACGTCTCGGACGGCAAGCTGCTCAGCCGCCTCATCTTCCGCGGTCTGACCCAGTACGACGAGGACGAGAACGGCAACCTGACGGTCGTGGGCGACCTCGCCACCGACGCGGGCAAGCCGTCCGACGGCGGCAAGACCTGGACGTACACCCTCAAGGACAACCTCAAGGACGAGAACGGGAACCCGATCAACGCGGCGGACATCCGCAACACGGTCGAGCGCCTGTACTCCAACTACATCACCGACGGCCCGACGTACCTGCAGCAGTGGCTGTCCGGCGAGGGCACCACCTACCGTGACGCGTACGCCGGCCCGGACAAGGGCAAGCACCTGCCCGACACCGTCCTGGAGACGCCGGACGACAAGACGGTCGTCTTCCACTTCAAGGACGCGCGGCCCGACGTCCCGCAGATGCTGACCATGCCCGGTTACAGCGTCGTCCCGGAGGAGACGGACACCAAGGCGAAGTACGACTCGGACCCGGTCGCCGTGGGTCCGTACAAGATCGCGGACTTCAAGCCGGGCAAGTCCATGCAGCTGGTCAAGAACACCCAGTGGGACGCGAAGTCCGACTCGGTGCGCCACCAGTACGTCGATGGTTTCAACATCTCGATGAACCACGACGACGAGGACCAGACCAAGACCCTCCTCGCCGACCAGGGCGAGGCCAAGAACGCCATGATGTTCACGGGCCAGGTCGCCACCACGCAGCTCCAGAAGGTGGTGGGCGACAAGGAGGCCATGAAGAACCGCACGATCCAGGGCTACGCGCCCTACGTGTGGCAGCTCAACTTCAACATGGACCGCATCAAGGACAAGAAGCTCCGTGACGCCATCACCCTGGCGCTGCCCTCCGACTCGGTCTTCAAGGCCGACGGTGGTGCCTACGGTGGTGAGGTCGCCAACTCGCTGATGTCGCCCACGACCCCGGGCTACGACGAGAGCTTCGACCCGTTCAACCGTCACAAGAAGCCCAACGGTGACATCGAGGCCGCCAAGAAGCTGATCAAGGAAGGCGGCTTCGAGGGCAAGAGCCTCGTCTACGCCTACGGCAACACGCCGACCCGCCAGAAGCAGGCCGTCCTGATCGCCGACGCGCTGGAGAAGATCGGTCTCGACATCCAGAAGAAGGAGATCGACTCCGCCACCTGGTACGAGCAGGTCGGCAAGGTCAAGAACGGCTACGACCTGTACATGACCGGCTGGGGCCAGGACTGGCCGTCCGCCTCCACGGTCATCCCGCCGTCGTACGACGGCACGCAGATCCAGGACGGCGCGGCGAACTACGCGCACATCAACGACGAGCACGTCAACTCGGAGATCCAGCGCATCGAGACGATCGCCGACACGGCCGAGGCCACCAAGGCGTGGGCCGAGCTGAACGAGTACATCTCCAAGGAAGTCAACCCGGCCGCCCCGATCTACTACACCAAGGTCTTCCAGATCTTCGGTTCGAACATCGGTGGCATCCGCTACAGCTCCGACTCGAGCTACGTGGACGTGACCCGGATCTTCCTCAAGAAGTAGTCCGCTCGGTCGGGAATCCGGTGGTGGGCGCGCGGCGGAGCGCCCACCACCGGGCCCGGACCCCCTCGAGACCTCCCATCCGACTGCCGCAGTCCTGAGAGCAGCTGTCTGCCATGCTTCAATTCCTCATTCGCCGGTCCTTCGGCGCGGCGCTGATCCTGCTGTTGATCAGTGCGTTCACGTTCTTCATGTTCTTCGCGATCCCGCAGGACCCGGCCATGCTGGCCTGTGGCAAGAACTGCACTCCGGACGCGCTGGCGATCATTCACGAGAACATGGGCCTCGACAAGCCGGTCACCGTCCAGTACTGGAACTTCCTGATCGGCATCTTCACGGGCCGTGACTTCGCCGTCGGACACTGCCCCGCCCCGTGCTTCGGTGTCTCCTTCGCGAACGACCAGAACGTCTGGGACACGATCCTCGACCGCTTCCCGCTGACCATCTCCCTGACCCTCGGCAGCCTGCTGGTCTTCCTCTTCCTCGGTCTCGGCGCCGGCATGCTGGCCGCCAAGAACCGCGGTACCTGGATCGACAAGGTCTTCAGCTCCGGGTCGCTCGTCGTCAGCTCCCTGCAGATCTACTTCCTCGGCCCGCTCGTGCTGCTCCTGTTCGTCTACAGCACCGGCTGGCTGGACAAGCCGAAGTACGTGCCGTTCTCCGAGGACCTCGGCGGCTGGTTCATGGGCCTGTTGATCCCATGGCTCGTCATGGCGACCATCTTCACCGCCAACTACACCCGTATGAGCCGCTCGTCGATGATCGAGCAGCTCCAGGAAGAACACGTCAAGGCGGCCCGCGCCAAGGGCATGTCGGGCAACTACACCTTCTTCCGTTACGCCTGGCGGGGCTCCCTCGTCCCCATCGTCACCATCCTCGGCATCGACCTGTCGGCGCTCATGGGCGGTGGCATGGTGACCGAGATGACGTTCGGTCTGGCCGGAGTCGGCCGGCTCGCGCTGGACTCCGTCACCAACAAGGACCTGCCGATGCTGATGGGCGTCATGCTCGTCAGTGCCGCTCTCATCATCGTCTTCAACCTGATCGTGGACGCCCTGTACGCCGTCATCGACCCGCGCGTGCGCCTGTCCTAGGAGAACCACCGTGACCACTCAGACCAAGCCCGAAGAGGCCCCGGCCGCCGCCGCGGGGGACGCGTTTCTCTCGGTGCGCGACCTCAAGGTCCACTTCTCCACCGAGGGCGGCGTCGTCAAGGCGGTGGACGGGCTCTCCTTCGACCTGGAGCGTGGCAAGACCCTCGGCATCGTGGGCGAGTCCGGCTCCGGCAAGTCGGTGACCAACCTGGCCGTCCTCGGCATGCACGACCGGCGCAAGACCGCCGTCGAGGGATCGATCACGCTGGACGGCCAGGAGCTGACCGACGCCGACGAGAAGCAGCTGGAGAAGCTGCGCGGCAAGAAGATGGCAATGATCTTCCAGGACGCGCTGACCGCGCTGTCGCCGTACTACACGGTCGGACGGCAGATCGGTGAGCCGTTCACCAAGCACACCGGGGCGTCCAAGAAGGACGCCCGGGAGCGTGCCATCGACCTGCTGGAGAAGGTCGGCATTCCGCACCCGCAGCAGCGGGTCGACGACTACCCGCACCAGTTCTCCGGCGGTATGCGTCAGCGCGCCATGATCGCCATGGCCCTCTCGTGCAACCCGGACCTGCTCATCGCCGACGAGCCGACCACGGCGCTCGACGTGACCGTGCAGGCGCAGATCCTCGACCTGCTCAAGGACCTCCAGCAGGAGTTCGGCTCGGCGATCATCATGATCACCCATGACCTGGGCGTGGTCGGCAACATGGCCGACGACATCCTGGTCATGTACGCCGGCCGGGCAGTCGAGCGCGGCACGGTGCGCGAGGTGCTCAAGTCGCCGCAGCACCCGTACACCTGGGGTCTGCTGGGGTCGATGCCGAGTCTCGCCTCGGACGTCGACGAGCCGCTGATGCCGATCCCGGGATCGCCGCCCTCGCTGCTCAACCCGCCCTCGGGTTGCGCGTTCCACCCGCGATGCGGCTTCACCGACCTGGTCTCCGGCGGCCGTTGCCCGGGTGAGCGTCCGTCGCTTCCCCAGGGGCGCGCGGCCGCCTGTCACCTGACGGCGGACCAGCGGCAGCAGGTGTTCATCGAGAAGATTCAGCCCCGGCTGGGCTGAGCGGAAACCGGCGACTGGGGCATCACCATGAGCGACAACAGCAAGAAGACCACGGCGGTCGCCGACTCCTTCCCGCAGCAGCGGGACGGCGACAGCACACCGCTCCTCAAGGTCAGCGGTCTGGCGAAGCACTTCCCGATCAAGGGCGGCTTCCCGATCAAACGGACCGTCGGTCACGTCAAGGCCGTCGACGGCGTCGACTTCGAGGTCCACCCGGGGGAGAGCCTCGGTCTCGTCGGCGAGTCCGGCTGCGGAAAGTCGACGACCGGCCGACTGCTGACCCGCCTGTACGAGCCCACCCAGGGCACCATCGAGTACCAGGGCAAGGACATCACGCGCGCCAACCGGCGACAGCTGGCGCCGATCCGGTCCGAGATCCAGATGATCTTCCAGGACCCGTACGCGTCGCTGAACCCCCGGCAGACCGTGGGCACCATCATCTCGGGCCCGATGGAGATCAACGGGATCAACCCGCCCGGAGGCCGTGAGAAGCGCGTCCGCGAGCTCCTGGAGATCGTCGGTCTCAATCCGGAGCACTACAACCGCTTCCCGCACGAGTTCTCCGGCGGTCAGCGTCAGCGCATCGGCGTCGCGCGGGCCGTCGCCCTGGAGCCGAAGCTGATCGTCGCCGACGAGCCGGTCTCGGCCCTCGACGTGTCGATCCAGGCCCAGGTGGTGAACCTGCTGCAGAAGGTGCAGCGGGAAATGGGCATCGCCTTCGTCTTCATCGCCCACGACCTGGCGATCGTGCGGCACTTCTCGCAGCGCGTCGCGGTGATGTACCTGGGCAAGGTCGTGGAGATCGCGGACCGCGACTCGCTCTACAACCGCCCCCGTCACCCGTACACGCACGCCCTGCTGTCGGCCGTGCCGGACGCGGACCTCGACGCCGTGAAGAAGGAGCGGATCCGGCTCCAGGGCGATGTCCCCTCGCCGATCTCTCCGCCGTCCGGCTGCCGGTTCCGTACCCGGTGCTGGAAGGCTCAGGACAAGTGCGCGACCGAGGAGCCGCCCCTGGTGAAGCTCTCCGGCAACCGTGACGGCCACCTGACGGCCTGCCACTTCCCGGAGGACCCCACGACGGAGGCCAGGGACCAGGACATCGTCATGGACCCGGGCCTGAAGGCGCTGGAGGACGACGCCGACGGCGGCGCGGCGGTCACCAAGAGCTGACGCCGGCGGAAGTGGGCCGCCCCGGCGGGAGAGCGGGGGCGGGAGGAGACTCCCGCTCCCGCTCTCGGCATGTGGGACGGCCGCCGGCGGTCCCCGCCGCCGCTCCGTCTGTACGGCGGCATCACTGGCGCCCGCCGCCGCTCCGTCTGCGCGGCACCCGCCGGCGCCCTCCCCACTCGCCCGCCGACACCCGTCCGGAGGACACCCGCGACCCGTACGGACCGGGTGAATGTGCGCCCGACGGCTCTCCCTTTGAAGCTGGCCGGTAACGGACCAGCGGACGAGGCAGGCACAGGGAGGCACTCCATGCGCGGAGCCAGGCACGCCAAATGGGCCGCATGCGCGGTGGCGGCAGCCCTCGCGGCGACCGCCTGCGGAGGCGGGGGAGGCAGCGGCGGAGACACGAGCGCGGTCCTCAGCTCGTCCTGGGGCGACCCGCAGAACCCGCTGGAGCCTGCGAACACCAACGAGGTCCAGGGCGGCAAGGTCCTCGACATGATCTTCCGGGGGCTGAAGAAGTACGACCCCGAGACCGGCGAGGCGCAGAACATGCTCGCCGAGAAGATCGAGACCTCCGACTCGCAGAACTTCACGATCACCGTCAAGGACGGCTGGACCTTCAGCAACGGCGAGAAGGTCACCGCCCAGTCCTTCGTGGACGCCTGGAACCACGGCGCGAGCCTGAAGAACAACCAGCGCAACGCCTACTTCTTCGCCTACATCGACGGTTACGACAAGACGCACCCGGAGAGCGGCGAACAGAGCGCCGACACGCTCTCCGGACTGAAGGTGACCGGCCCCCGCACCTTCACCGTCAAGCTCAGCCAGAAGTTCTCGACCTTCCCCGACACCCTCGGCTACCCGGCCTTCGCGCCCCTGCCCCGCGCCTTCTTCGACGACCACGACGCCTGGCTGAAGAAGCCGGTCGGCAACGGCCCGTACCTGGTGGACAACTACGCCCGCGGCTCCCAGATGTCCCTGCGCAAGTGGGAGGAGTACCCGGGGCCGGACAAGGCGCAGAACGGCGGCGTCGACCTCAAGGTCTACACGGACAACAACACGGCCTACACCGACCTGATGGCCGGCAACCTCGACCTCGTCGACGACGTCCCCGCTGCCCAGCTCAAGAACGTGAAGAACGACCTCGGCGACCGGTACATCAACACCCCGGCCGGCATCATCCAGACGCTCGCGTTCCCCTTCTACGACAACGACTGGAGCAAGCCCGGGTCCGAGAAGGTCCGCAAGGGCCTGTCCATGGCGATCGACCGCAAGCAGATCACGGACACGATCTTCCAGCAGACCCGCACCCCGGCCACCGACTGGACCTCACCCGTCCTCGGCGAGGACGGCGGCTACAAGGCGGGCCTGTGCGGCGAGGCCTGCGAGTTCAAGCCCGACGAGGCGAAGAAGCTGATCAGCGAGGGCGGCGGACTGCCCGGCGGCCAGGTCAAGATCACGTACAACGCCGACACCGGCTCCCACGGGCAGTGGGTCGACGCGGTCTGCAACTCCATCAACAACGCCCTGGACAACGACCGCGCCTGTGCCGGCAACCCGGTCGGCACCTTCGCCGACTTCCGCAGCCAGATCACCGACCGGAAGATGAGCGGCCCCTTCCGCGCCGGCTGGCAGATGGACTACCCCCTCATCCAGAACTTCCTCCAGCCGCTCTACTACACCAACGCCTCCTCCAATGACGGCAAGTGGTCCAACGAAAGGTTCGACGACCTCGTCGACCGGGCCAACGCCGAGACCGACACCGCGAAGGCCATCGGCCTCTTCCAGCAGGCCGAGGAGGTCCTGCGGGACGAGATGGGGGCCATCCCGCTCTGGTACCAGAACGGCAGCGCGGGCTACTCGGACCGGCTGTCCAACGTGGAGCTCAACCCGTTCAGCGTCCCGGTCTACAACGAGATCAAGGTCGGCTGAGGGGGCGCCATGGGACGCTACGTCGTCCGGCGGCTGCTCCAGATGATCCCGGTGTTCATCGGGGCCACGCTGCTGATCTTCCTGATGGTCAACGTGATGGGCGACCCCGTCGCGGGACTCTGCGGCGACCGGGAGTGCGACCCGGCGACCGCCGCCCAGCTCCGGCACGAGTTCGGCCTCGACCAGCCCGTGTGGCAGCAGTACGTGACCTACATGGGCAACGTCTTCACCGGCGACTTCGGCACCGCCTTCAACGGCCAGCCGGTCACCGAGCTGATGGGCACGGCGTTCCCGGTCACCATCAGGCTCACGCTCATCGCCATCCTCTTCGAGATCGTCGTCGGCATCGTCCTCGGCGTCGTCACCGGCCTGCGCCGCGGCCGGCCCGTCGACACCGGGGTACTGCTGCTCACGCTCGTCGTCATCTCCGTCCCCACCTTCGTCACCGGCCTCATCCTCCAGCTCCTGCTCGGCGTCAAGTGGGGCTGGATCGACCCGGCCGTCTCCTCCGAGGCCCTCTTCGGCGAGCTGATCGTCCCGGGCCTGGTCCTCGCCTCGGTCTCCCTGGCGTACGTCACCCGGCTCACCCGTACGTCCATCGCGGAGAACCGGCGCTCCGACTACGTCCGTACCGCCATCGCCAAGGGCCTGCCCCGCCACCGGGTCATCACCCGGCACCTGCTGCGCAACTCCCTGATCCCCGTCGTCACCTTCATCGGCACCGACATCGGCGCCCTGATGGGCGGCGCCATCGTCACCGAGCGGATCTTCAACATCCACGGCGTCGGCTACCAGCTCTACCAGGGCATCCTCCGGCAGAACACGCAGACCGTCGTCGGCTTCGTCACCGTGCTGGTCCTCGTCTTCCTCGTCGCGAACCTCCTCGTCGACCTCCTGTACGCCGTACTCGACCCGAGGATCCGCTATGTCTGAGCCGCAGCAGCCGTACGAGCCCGAGCGCGCCGTCGCCGGCACCGGCATGGGCGGGCAGATGGACCTCGGCGCGAGCGAGGCGGTGACGCTGGAGAAGACACCGAGTGGCCCTGGCGGCCCGGGAGGCCCGGACGGCGGGCCCGGCTCCCAGGACAGGCCCCGCAGCCTCTGGTCCGACGCCTGGCACGACCTGCGCCGCAACCCGGTCTTCCTCATCTCCGCCCTGGTGATCCTCTTCCTGGTCGTCATCTCGCTCTGGCCGTCCCTGATCGCCTCCGGCAGCCCCCTCAAGTGCGACCTCGCCAGGGCCCAGGAGGGCTCCCAGTCCGGCCACCCCTTCGGCTTCAACGGGCAGGGCTGCGACGTCTACACCCGCACCGTCTACGGCGCCCGTACGTCGGTGGCGGTCGGCGTCCTCGCCACGCTCGGGGTCGCCGTCCTCGGCAGCGTCCTCGGCGGCCTCGCCGGCTTCTTCGGCGGCGCGGGGGACGCCGTCCTCTCCCGCATCACCGACGTCTTCTTCGCGATCCCGGTCGTCCTCGGCGGCCTGGTCCTGCTCTCCGTCATCACCAGCAACACCGTGTGGCCGGTGATCGGCTTCATCGTGCTGCTCGGCTGGCCGCAGATCTCCCGCATCGCCCGCGGCTCCGTCATCACCGCCAAGCAGAACGACTACGTCCAGGCGGCCCGTGCCCTGGGCGCCTCCAACTCCCGCCTCCTGCTGCGCCACATCGCCCCCAACGCCGTCGCCCCCGTCATCGTCGTGGCGACCATCGCGCTCGGCACCTACATCTCCCTGGAGGCGACCCTGTCCTTCCTCGGCGTCGGCCTCAAGCCGCCCAGCGTCTCCTGGGGCATCGACATCTCCGCCGCCGCCCCCTACGTCCGCAACGCCCCGCACGCCCTGCTCTGGCCCTCCGGAGCCCTCGCCGTCACCGTCCTCGCGTTCATCATGCTCGGCGACGCGGTGCGCGACGCCCTCGACCCGAAGCTGAGGTGAGCCGCCGCATGCTGCTGGAAGTGCGCGACCTGCACGTGGAGTTCCGCACCCGGGACGGCGTCGCCAAGGCCGTCAACGGCGTCAGCTACGCGGTCGACGCGGGCGAGACCCTGGCCGTCCTCGGCGAGTCCGGCTCCGGCAAGTCCGTCACCGCCCAGACGGTCATGGGCATCCTCGACGTGCCCCCGGGCCGGATCACCGCGGGCGAGGTGCTCTTCGAGGGCCGGGACCTGCTGAAACTGAAGGAGGAGCAACGCCGGAAGGTCCGCGGCGCCGAGATGGCGATGATCTTCCAGGACGCGCTGTCGTCGTTGAACCCCGTCCTGACCGTCGGCGCCCAGCTCGCCGAGATGTTCACCGTGCACCGCGGCATGTCGCGCAAGGACGCCCACGCCAAGGCCGTCGAGCTGATGGACCGCGTCCGCATCCCGGCCGCGAAGGAGCGGGTGCGGCAGTACCCGCACCAGTTCTCCGGTGGCATGCGCCAACGCATCATGATCGCGATGGCCATGGCCCTGGAGCCCAAGCTGATCATCGCCGACGAACCGACCACCGCCCTCGACGTCACCGTCCAGGCCCAGGTCATGGACCTCCTCGCGGAACTCCAGCGCGAGCTGCGCATGGGCCTGATCCTCATCACCCACGACCTGGGCGTGGTCGCCGACGTCGCCGACAGGATCGCCGTCATGTACGCGGGCCGGATCGTGGAGACGGCACCGGTCCACGACATCTACAAGGCACCCGCCCACCCCTACACCCGCGGCCTGCTGGAGTCGATCCCACGCCTGGACCAGAAGGGCCAGGAGCTCTACGCCATCAAGGGCCTGCCGCCCAGCCTCACCCGCATCCCGCCCGGCTGCGCCTTCCACCCCCGCTGCCCGATGGCCCAGGACGTCTGCCGCACCGACGTACCACCCCTCTACGACGTGACGGAGTCCGACGCCGAGCGGGGCAGCGCATGCCACTTCTGGAGGGAGTGCCTGCATGGCTGAGGCGACCGATCCGATCCTTGAGGTCCGCGGGCTGGTCAAGCACTACCCGCTGACCTCCGGCATCCTCTTCAAGAAGCAGGTCGGCGCCGTGAGGGCCGTCGACGGCGTGGACTTCGCGCTGGCCCGCGGCGAGACGCTGGGCATCGTCGGCGAGTCCGGCTGCGGCAAGTCCACCGTCGCGAAGATGCTGGTCAACCTGGAACGGCCGACGGCGGGGGAGATCCGCTACAAGGGCGAGGACATCACCAAGCTGTCGGGCAAGGCCCTCAAGGCGGTCCGCCGCAACATCCAGATGGTCTTCCAGGACCCGTACACCTCCCTCAACCCCCGCATGACCGTGGGCGACATCATCGGGGAGGCGTACGACATCCACCCGGAGGTGGCCCCGAAGGCCGACCGGCGGGGGCGGGTCCAGCACCTGCTGGACGTGGTCGGCCTGAACCCCGAGTACATCAACCGCTACCCGCACCAGTTCTCCGGCGGCCAGCGCCAGCGCATCGGCATCGCCCGCGGCCTCGCCCTGCGCCCGGAGATCATCGTCGCCGACGAACCGGTCTCGGCCCTCGACGTGTCCGTCCAGGCCCAGGTGATCAACCTGATGGCCCGGCTCCAGGACGAGTTCGACCTCTCCTACATCTTCATCGCCCACGACCTGTCCATCGTCCGGCACATCTCGGACCGGGTCGGCGTGATGTACCTCGGCCGCATCGTGGAGACCGGCCGCGACGCCGAGATCTACGACCATCCGACGCACCCCTACACCCAGGCGCTGCTGTCCGCGGTGCCCGTACCCGACCCGGAGGCCCGGGAGCACCGCGAGCGGATCATCCTGGCCGGTGACGTCCCGTCGCCGACCAACATCCCCTCCGGCTGCCGCTTCCGCACCCGCTGCTGGAAGGCGCGGGAGCGCTGCGCCCTGGAGGTGCCCGCCCTCGCCGTGCCCGCCGAGTTCCGCTCGGTCTCCGGCCCGGCGGCCCACGACTCGGCGTGCCACTTCGCGGAGACCCTGCCACTGAGGCGCTCCGCGCCGGGGCAGGTGGTGCCGCCGGAGGAGCACGTCCCCGACGCGCCCGGCCCGCACGGCGCACACCGGGAGGACAGCGAGGCCGGCGAGGCCGGCGAGGGCACGGGCGGACACGGCGGCGGGCCGGGGTGACATGGCGCTCCCCGGCCCGCTTACGGCACCCGCACGGCCGTACGCCACTCAGTGTGGCGCGTCCGTATATCGGTGCCGATTCGCCGAAGTTGCCCGCGTGTTAAGGCGGTCGGCGCATCCGTGCGGCGCCGGCGCTACGCCAGCGACCGCTTGAGGAAGTCGACCTGGAGCAGCAGCAGGTTCTCGGCGACCGACTCCTGCGGGGTCATGTGCGTGACGCCGGACAGCGGCAGCACCTCGTGCGGGCGGCCTGCGGCCAGCAGGGCCGAGGACAGCCGCAGGGAGTGGGCGACCACCACGTTGTCGTCGGCCAGCCCGTGGATGATCATCATGGGGCGGTGCGGCTCGGCGGCGTCGACGAGGCCCGCGTCGTCGATCACCGAGTTGCGGCGGTAGACCTCCGGCTGCTCGTCGGGGTGACCGACGTACCGTTCCTGGTAGTGGGTGTCGTAGAGGCGCAGGTCGGTGACCGGGGCGCCCACGACGGCGGCGTGGAAGACGTCCGGACGGCGCACGGCGGCCAGCGCCGCCAGGTAACCGCCGAAGGACCAGCCGCGGATGGCGACGCGGTTCAGGTCGAGCGGGAAGTCGGCGGCGAGGGCGTGGAGCGCGTCCACCTGGTCCTGGAGGACGACCGCGGCCACGTCGTCCTTGATGGCCTTCTCCCAGGCGGGGGACCGTCCAGGGGTGCCCCGCCCGTCGGCGACGATCACCGCGAATCCCTGGTCGGCGAACCACTGAGAGGTGAGGTGGGCGTTGTGCGCGGCCACCACACGCTGACCGTGCGGGCCACCGTACGGGTCCAGGAGGACGGGGAGGGGGGTGTCACCGTGGTAGTCCCTTGGCATAAGCACGGCGCACGGGACACGGCGTGCGCCCCCCTGGGTCAGGGTCACGCGCGGGGACAAACCGGGGTCTTCGGCGTAGGAGGCGACCGTCGCCGTCGGCTTCCCGTCCCGCAGAACCTCTGCCCGGGCCCCCGGCCGGCCGAGGGTGGCGGAGACCAGAACGGTCACCCCTCCGGCGCGCACCGCCGAGTGCACGCCGGGCTCCTGCGAGACGCGCTCCACGCCGAGTTCGTTCACCCGGTACACGTGCACTTCGCCCGTCTCCGGCTCGGCCGCCTCCTCACCGGCCGACGCGGAAACGAGCACGTCGTCGCCGGAGACGTCCAGTACCGCCCGCAGGTGCAACTGGGCTCCGGTGAGCGGTCGTTCACCGACCGCCAGCACCCGCGCCCCACCCTCGTCGGCGATCCGCACGAGCTGTCCGGAGGGGCTCCAGCAGGGGAGGCCGGGGAAAAGTTCCAGCCAAATTGGATCTTCGTCGGCGTGCACCATCCGGGTCGTCCCGGACTCGGTGTCCACGGCGAGGAACAGCTGACTGCGCTGGTCGCGCGCCTGCACGAGAAGGAGCGGAGCACCCGCCGCTGACCAGTGCACTCGCGCCAGATACGGATACCGCGCCCGGTCCCAGAGAACCTCCGTGCGCCCCCCGTCCAGTCCGATCGCGAACAGCCGGACGTCCGCGTTGGCGGTGCCCGCCGCCGGGTACGGGATGTGTTGTGGATCACGCTCGGGGTGGGCCGGGTCGGAGATCCACCACCGCTTGACCGGCGTGTCGTCCACGCGCGCCACCAGCAGCCGGTCCGATCGCGGTCCCCACCAGAAGCCCCGGCTGCGGCCCATCTCCTCGGCGGCGATGAACTCGGCGAGCCCGTAGGTGACGCCCTCGGCGTCCGCCTCGGCCAGCGCCCTGTCCCCGTCCCCCTCGGCGCCCACGACCCGCAGGGCGCCCTGGGCGACGTAGGCGATGTGCCGCCCGTCGGGGGAGGGCCTCGGGTCGATCACGGGCCCGGGGGTGGGCAGTTCGCGCGCGGTCCCGGCCCGCAGTTCGGCCGCGAAGAGCCGTCCCGACAGCGCGAAGGAGGCCAGTTCGACAGCCGCGTCGGTGGCGTAGCCGACGATGCCGGCGCCGCCCTCGCGGCTGCGCTCACGCCGTGCCCGTTCCTCGGGTGACAGGTGCTCCTCGGCGCCGCCCAGGAGGGCGCGCGGATCGGCGGCGACGCGCTCGCCGCCCTCCTCGACATCGAGGACCCACAGGCGGTTGGCACGGTCGGTACCGGTACCGGAGCGTAGGAAGGCGACCCGTGAACCATCGGGCGCCACAGTGAACGAACGCGGCGCGCCGAGCGTGAACCGCTGGGTGCGGGCGTGCCGTTTGGGGAAGGAGTCGGACTCGGTCGTCATGCCCTGACCATATTGGCCATGCGCCCCCTTGTGCGGCCGTGCGCCGAGAGATGCGCGCGCACGGATAGTTATGATCACTAGCGCATAGTGGGTATCAACCAGGTGCCCCGCTGCGTGGATTTATCTGTCCCAAGGTTTCGACTGCGTCCGACCCCCCCATGTCCCTGGGCTTATTGGAGGTGAGCCGCCGTGGCACTCTCGATTTCGGCGGTTGTGCTGCTGGCGATCATCGTCTTCCTGCTGGTCAGGAAATCAGGCCTGAAGGCGGGGCACGCGGTGGTGTGCATGCTCCTCGGCTTCTACCTGGCCTCGTCGACGATCGCTCCCACGATCAGTGAGCTGACGACGAACATCGCGGGGATGATCGGAAGCATCAACTTCTGACGCCGCGTCGGACCGTCGGCAGGGCCCCGGGGAGACCTGTCCCGGCCGAGTGCACTTCGTGGTGGACCTGTTCCCCCGGCTCCCCGCTTCATGCTTCCGTGGACTCGGCGGCCTCGGAGGGGAGCGAGAACCGGGGGGCGCGTGCACGACGACGGACGCCTGACGCGCTACCTGCCGCACGCCGTGAACTTTTCAGTCCTTTCGTCCTTGGGTCGCTCGTTTGAGCGGCTGGAGGACGTTTGGTGCGCAGGGTTCACGCTTTGGGGGCGTGTGCCTTTGCTTCGGGGGGCGGGGCCGACAGCCGCCGGGTCAGCCCTGGACCGCGTACGGCACGAAACCGACCCACGCGGCGGGCGTGAAGGCCAACTGAGGGCCCCTGACGTCCTTCGAGTCACGGACGTGGACGGTGCCTGACGCGGCGGCGACCTCTACGCAGGAGTCGCCCTCACTGCCGCTGTTGTAGCTGCTTTTGAACCACGCCAGGCCCGAGGTGCCCTCGGGCGAGGTCTTGCGGATCATGTCTCCCCCAGAAGCGCGCGTGCACACTCTGGGGTTTGCAGCAGACCATGGATGTGGAGCGGGTCGTAGAGCTGAAGCTCAACCGCCCGCGCCTCCATCTGAGCAAGATCCCGCACCTTCTTCGGGTACCGGACCTTCTTCACGTCCTCCTTCATCGCCGCGACGAGGCCACCGGCGTTCAGTACGTCGTCCGCCGTGTCCAGATACTCCGGCCTCGGGATCCGCTTGCCGCTCTCGATTCTTGTAGATCAGATCCTCGCCGTACCCGACCGCCACCGCGAAGTCGCCGACCCGCATCCCGGTCGCCTCCCGGCGGAGCCTCAACTGCCTTCCCACCGTGGCGACCACGGCGAGTGCCCAGTCGTCGTCCGCGTCCACCTCCCAGCCGGGCTCATCGGTCCGGTCCGCCTCGCTCCCGGCCCGCGTCGACTCCTCGATCACCGACATGCTCGCCCCTCCGTGACGCCGTGTCCTACCACTGAACCCTGCGCTGGGGGAGCCGCCTCCGACAGTCCGGACAGCACTGGACAGACGCTGAACCGTGGCTCTACGTAACAGGGCAATCACTCGTCACCGTAGGTCCGGTCAGCCACGCTGAGTGACGTGAATCAGGAAACTCGTGACATCGCCGCTCTCGGGGCCGGCGTCCAACCCGACGGCAGGTTCCGCAACTTCAGCAGATTCTTGCGGCGAACTCCCAGGGCTTCGGGCCTGGGAGGAATCGTATTCTCGTGGTCGCAGCGCGGAGCGCCGTGGCATCGCTCGTGCGTGCTCGGTCGCGAAGCGGCCGAGTGTCGTGTCCGGCGGAGCCGTGTGCGTCGCCAGTGGCGGGTTCACTCGGCCGGGTGATAGATGGCGAACGTACGGTGGCCGGTCGTACGGATATGTAGGTTTGGCGATCGTGAAGCTGATGACGCAGGTCAAGTTGCTGCCGACGCCGGTGCAGGCGGCGGCGCTGGAGGCGCCCCTGCGGGCCTGCAACGAAGCGGCGACCTGGGCGAGCGAGGTTGCCTTCGAACCTGGGCAGGCCGGGCTCGAAACGCTACCGCAGGGCGGTGGAGAAGCCGGTCGCCTTCCGCCCTGCGGGCACCGGGAGCTCTCTCTCCTCGCCATGGGGCTCAGCCTCCACCTCCAGTCGCTGCCCAAGGACGCCGCGGCCGACATCAAGACCCTCACCGCCAGGTTCCCCGAGGGAGCCACCCGTATCTCCGCCGCCCTGCGCGAACTGGAGGCGCACGGCTATCTGCGGCGGGAGCGCATGCGGACCTCCGACGGCCGCATCGTCACCCGCACGGTCTCCTGCAACCAGCCCGCCACGGCCCGTCGCCACGCCGAGGCCCTCACGCCGCCGACGGTCCCCCCAGCGCCCACCCCGACGACCGCACGAGCCGCAGGCCTCCCAGGTCCCGCAGGCGCCGCACGCCCCCCAGGTCCCGCACGAGGGGGGGGAGCACCGCGCGTCCCGCCCGCCCCGCAAGGCACTGCCCGCCGTGCCTCGTCCCGCGTACCCCGCCCCCGCCGCACTCCAGGCCGCCGTCGATCTCCTCTCGGGCCTGCGCCGCCACGATCCCCACCTGCTGCTCTCCGCCGACGACACGGCCCACCTCGCCCCTGGTGTCGTCGCCTGGCTGGAGCGCGAGGTCAGTCCGGCCGCCGTACGCCACGCCCTGATCACCGACCTGCCGCCCGAGGGCCTGCGCCGACCCGCCGCCTTCCTCGCCCACCGCCTCACCGCCCAGCTGCCGCCCCTGCCACCGTTCCGCGCACCGGCGGCATCCCCGCCCGTACGGCACCCCGTGCAGAACTGCGACGGCTGCGACCGGGGCTTCCGCGCGGCGGCGCCAGGCCGCTGCCGCGACTGCCGAACCGACGACTCGGCGGCCGCCCGGCCCCTGACCGGCGCATCGGACGACGCACGCCAGTAGGCCCGGCGCGCACCGGTTCCCGAGAGGCCTGGTCACCCACGATGCGAGCCGTTCCCGGTCAGTCGCCGGTTGCCGACGATTCCCGGTTGCCGGGCCGGCCCGAGGGCGCGGAACCGGGCGCGTTGCCTCCGGTGGGCTCGGTGCCGGTGTCGATGGGAACGGTCAGCTTCGCCGTGTAGCCCGCCTTCACCGACCCGCTCATGGTGGCGAGCTGGTGGACCCCACCGTCGTCACCGAAGACGTTGTCGGTCTTGAGGGTCAGCTTGGCGAGGTTGTCGACGGAGGACTCGTACCCGTCGGTGGCGAAGACGGTTTCGCAGACGCTCCCGGGGATGGCCATCTGGGACGTCGACAGCCGCTTGTCGTAGTCGGTGACGGAGTCCAGGTCGGGGTAGACCTCGAAGTGCACGTGCGGCCAGCGGCCCGGGTAACAGGCGGGGAAGACGCTGACGAACCTGACCCGGCCGTCACTGTCGGCGGCCTGCACGCCGCGCAGGTAGTTCTCGTCCTCGGTCCCGCTGGAGTAGAGGGAGTAGTTGCCGTCCCGGTCGCACTGCCAGGCATAGACGGCCGCGCCGGCGAGCGGCCGGCCGTCGGCGACGATGTCCAGCACCGTGAACTCGAAGGTGAGCGGGATGCCCGGGGCGGTCGTCGTCGAGTCGCCGAAACTGGAGCGGATGTCCTGTCGGACAATGCCGTCCTTGTCCAGGACGTCGACCCCGTTGGTGCCGTCCGCGGGGTAGGGGCCGTTGGTCTCGTCGGGGATCTCGGTGAGGCCGGACGACGATGACGATGACGGTGACGGTGACGTGGAGGCGGTGGCCTTGCCCGTGCTGCCGCTGGAGCCCGAGCCGCACGCCGCCAGGCCCGCCATGCCGCCGACCCCTCCGAGCAAGGACAGAGCCCTCCTGCGGGAGAGGAGGGTACCCAGGTCGAAGGTGAGTCCCTGGTCGACGACCTCCTCCTCCGGGTTCGGAAGCAGGCGCCCCTGGTAGGCGGGGCCGCCCGGCGTCTGACTGGCTTTCGGCTTGCGCATCGGGCGCCTTCCGTCTGGGGGTGACAGGTCCGTGAGGTCCGCATCGGGCCCCGGGAGCGCGGCGCCGTCGCCGACCCGATGGTCAGCCTGGCACCGGATCCCATGACCCGGCTCGGTGCCGCCTGTGAGTCGGCCGAGTGCTCGTCCGCGTTACGGGGACGAGCACTCGGCCTCATAGGGTGGGGGGCATGACGGAACTCCCCGCCCGGCGTCTGCTGCTGGTGCACGCGCACCCGGACGACGAGTCGATCAACAACGGCGTCACCATGGCCAGGTACGCGGCCGAAGGCGCCCACGTGACACTGGTGACCTGCACCCTCGGTGAGCGGGGCGAGGTCATCCCGCCCGAGCTCGCACACCTGTCCGGAGCCGCCCTCGGCGGACACCGCAGGGGCGAGCTGACGGCCGCGATGCGCGCGCTCGGCGTAGACGACTTCCGGCTGCTCGGCGGGCCGGGACGGTTCGCCGACTCCGGCATGATGGGCCTGCCCGACAACGACGACCCCGGCTGCCTGTGGCAGGCCGACGTCGACCGGGCCGCCGGACTCCTCGTCGAGGTGATCCGCGAGGTGCGTCCCCAGGTGCTCGTCACCTACGACCCCGACGGCGGATACGGCCACCCCGACCACATCCAGGCCCACCGCGTCGCCATGCGCGCCGCCGAGCTGGCGGCCGAGGCCGGCTGCCCGATCGCCAAGGTCTACTGGAACCGCGTACCGCGCACCGTCGCCGAGGACGCCTTCGCCCGCCTCCGCGACGAGCTGCCCGGCCTGCCCTTCGAGAAGGCGGCCGGTGTCGAGGACGTACCGGGCGTCGTCGACGACGAGCGGATCACCACCGAGATCCGCGGCGAGGGCACCGCGTACGCCGCCGCCAAGACCGCGGCCATGAGCGCGCACGTCACGCAGATCACCGTGGCCGGGCCGCACTTCGTCCTCTCCAACGAACTGGCCCAGCCGGTCTTCACCACCGAGTACTACGAACTGGTCCGCGGCGAGCGGGCCGGTGACAGCGACGGCGGCGCACGCGAGAGCGACCTGTTCGCCGGAATCGAGACCGAGGAGACGCCGTGAGCGGCCGTACCGAGCCGACGACATCCGCCCTGGCCCAGCCGCTGCGCGCGCCGTCCGCCGGGCTGGTCGCGCTCTATCTGGTGCTCCTGGTGCTCGGTGCCGTCGTGGGAGCGGCGGGCGCGCTGGTGCAGCCGGGGTGGTTCCCGGGCGGGCTGCTGCTCGCGCTGGCCGCCGAGGCGGGACTCTGCCTCGGCGCGGGCCGGGCCGTGGGGCGCCGGGGCGGGGCCGTCGCGCCCGCCGTGGGCTGGGCCATCGCCGTGCTCCTGCTCACCACCAGCCGCCCGGAGGGCGACTTCCTCTTCGCCGCCGGCAGCGGCTCCTACCTCTTCCTGCTCGGCGGGATCGCTGTCGCTGTGATCTGTGCCACGCTCGCGCCGGTGCGGCAACCGGACGGCGACGCCGTCCGACTTGGGAAGTGACGTACTACTTCGCCATGGCGCGGGCGTGCGAGTCCGGTGTCGGTTTCCCCGACGGTCACGGGATGCGCGCCAGAAGCGGCCAGTATGGTGGTGCGCGCCGCCGAGCCGCCCGCTTTGAAGGTGTGACGGGCGGCGGAGCCAACCGGGAGAACCTGCCTTGAGTCGTGAAACTGACAGTTCGTCCTCCGGGCCCCACGGGCGCGGCGGAGCCGCATACCCGTCGGGCACCCCGCCCTACGGGACACCCATGGCTTCCGACGCCGGTGCGGACGCGGGCCGTTCGGCCTCGCGGCCGGAGGAGCGCAAGACCGAGACGACGCTGACGACCCGCATCCGGATCAACATCCCCGGATCACGGCCCATTCCGCCGGTCGTCGTGCGCAAGCCCGTCTCAGACGCCGAGGACGCCACGGGCGCCGGCGGCGACGAGGAGACGGCGGCCGAGCGGCCCGCGCAGGCGCCGAGCGCCGCCGCGCCGCCCGCGGGCGGCGCCGAGCCTGCCGCCGAGGCCGCGCAGCACGCCCGGCCGGGCGCGGACAAGCCGACCAGTGACTGGTTCGCGCCGCGCAAGTCCGGCTCGGGCAAGGGCGCTCAGGACGGCGGCTCCACCAACGGCGCCGGTCTGGCCGGTGGTTCCGGAGCGGCGGCCGGCACGCCCGGAGCCTCCGGCACGGGTCCCGCGGGCCCCGCCGGTGCGGGCGCCGGCGCTGCCGGTACCGGTACCGGTGCGCGACCGGGCGGCGGGAGTGGCCGTCCCGGTGGCGTCGTCGGTTCCATGAACGTGCCGGGTGGTTCCCGGTCCGGCTCCACCAACGGCGCCGGTCTCGCCGGTGCGACCGGCGGGCCCGTGGCGCCCGGCCACGGGGGCGGCACCGGCTCCTTCGACGTGACCGAGGCACTGGCGGCGGGGCCGCTGGGCACCGGCGGCGGCCCCGAACCGCGCCGCGACGACCTGCCGTACGGCTCCGAGAACGGCGGGGCCTCCGGCCCCGGCGGCCCGTACGGCGGCCCGAACGGACAGTCCCCGTACGGCGACGCCCACAGCGGCCCCGGGGGCCCGACGAGCGGCCCGGCCACCGGGGACAGCGCGCTGGCGCCACCCCGGGCGGGCGGGCCCCGGACGTCCGGCGGATCCGGCGCGTCCGAAGGACAGCGCGGCCCCGCCCCCAACGGCCTCCGCGGCCCGGGTGCCCCTGGCGGCCAAGGTGGCCCCGGCGGCCAAGGTGGCCCCGGTGGTCCGGTCGGCTCCGGTGGTCCGGTCGGCTCCGGTGGTCCGGTCGGCTCCGGTGGTCCGGTCGGCTTCGGTGGTCCTGGCGGACCTGGCGGACCTGGCGGACCTGGCGGACCTGGCGGGCCGGGTGGTCCTGGCGGTACGGGCATGTTCCAGGGCGGCCCCGGCACCGACGCCGCACGCCCCGGCACGGGCCCCGACTCCTCCCGCCTCGGTCCCGGCGGCGGTCTCAGCGACGACACCGCGATCCTCACCCCGCAGAAGCCGGCCCCGGAGCCGGGCACCCCCGGCTACGGCAACCCGGACAACATCTCCGGGAACACCGTCACCAGCGGCATCCCCGTCGTCCCGGGCGACCGGAACGTGCCCTTCCAGGGCGGGTCCGCCGACGGGCCGCTGCCGCACACGCCCCCGAAGAAGCCGGAGCCGGTCTCCACGCCCCCGGCGAGTTCCGCCAAGCCGGCCAAGAAGAAGGGGCGCGGGAAGCTCCCCCTGCTCGTCGGCGGCCTGGTCTTCGTCGCCGGTGTCACCTACGGCGCCGGCCTGCTCATGAACCGCTCCGACGTGCCGAAGGGCACCACCGTGCTCGGCGTCGACATCGGCGGCAGCACGCGCGACGACGCCGTCGAGAAGCTGGACGACGTCCTGGCCGCCCGCGCGGGCAAGCCGCTCAAGCTCACGGTGGGCGGCGACACCGTCTCCCTCAAGCCGGACCAGGCGGGGCTGCAGCTCGACACGCAGGCCACGGCCAGCTCGGCGGCGACGAGCGACTACAACCCGGTCTCCGTGATCGGCTCCCTCTTCGGCCAGCAGCGTGTCGTCGACCCGGTCATGCCCGTCGACGAGGAGAAGCTGCACGCCGCCCTGGAGAACGCCGCCGGCGGAGCCGGATCGGTGACCGAGGGCACCGTCAGGTTCGAGTCCGGCAAGGCCGTCGCCGTGTACGGCAAGGCGGGCAAGGGGATAGACGTCGACAAGTCGACCGAGGCCGTGCAGGAGGCGTACCGCGCCCAGGTGGAGACGGGCACCGCCACCCCGGTGAACGTGCCGACGACCGCCCAGCAGCCCACGGTCTCCAAGGCCGAGGTCGACCGGATGATGAAGGAGTTCGCCGAGCCGGCGATGTCGGCCAAGGTGACCGTGCGGACGGATCCGGCGCACAGCATCGTGTTCAGCCCCGAGAAGTCGCTGTGGAAGTTCCTCGGGGTCACGGCGGTCAACGGCAAGCTGACCGACAAGCCCGACCTGGCCGCTCTCAAGGAGCTCTACGGCCAGACGTTCGACGGTGTGCTCGTCAGCCGCGCCAACGGTGAGAAGACGGCCGTCACCCCCGAGGACGTCTACGGGGCCCTGCGCCAGGCCCTGAAGAGCAAGACCGACCGTGTGGCGGTCATCGAGACGAACCCGACGTAGCCCGTCGGCCCACGAAAGCCGGCCCACGAAAGCCGGCCCACGAGGGGCGTCCGCCGGGCGCCCCTCGGCCGCCCGGCGGACCACGGGGGAGAGGGCCGCGCGGGTCAGTTCAGCAGTGCCCGGGCCGCCCGGGCCTCCCCCCGCACCTGCGCGGCGACCGCTTCGTCCACCGCCCCCACGACCTCCGCGTACGCCTCCAACTCCCCGGCACCCGCCGAGAACTCCCCCCGCTGCACCAGCAGTCGCGCCCGCTCGTACCGCAGCCGCGCCGCGTGCGCCGGCAGCAGCAACGCCAGCTCGATCGCCCACAAGCCGACATCCGACCGCTCCGGCCGAGCCGCCGCCCACGCCCGGATGTTGTTCAGGATGCGCGAGACCACCTCCAGCGGCGCCGCGGGCTCCAGCATCGACGGGTGCAGCGGGGCCCCCGTCGCCCCCGTCACCAGCAGTTCCGCGTCGTTCCCGCCGAGCACCCGCCCGCCGTCGAACGGATCGGCGAGCACCCGCTCCTCCTCCGGCCCGGACTCCGGCCCGAACCCGACCACGAAGTGCCCCGGCAGCGCGACCCCGTACACCGGAGCCCCCGCCCGCCGGGCCACCTCCAGCCACACCACCGACAGCATGATCGGCAGCCCGCGGCGGCGCCGCAGCACCTCGTGCAGCAACGACGACTCCAGCCGCTGGTAGTCCGCGGCGGCCCCGTGGAACCCGTACCGCTCGCCGAGCAGGTCCCGCAGCGCCGCCGCCCAGGCCCGCGGTGTGCCCGGCCGGAACGGCAGCTGCCCGGCCAGCCGGTCCAGCTCCATCTGCGCGGCGTCCAGCCCCGCCTCGTCGAGCGTTCCGTCCGCCTCCGCGCCCACCAGCAGGCACAGCGTGGCGAGGTCGGGCCGCTCGGACCGCGCCTCTTCGGCGAACCGCCGCCGCAGCTCGGCCGAGCGTCGGGGTGACGGGGGATGAGGATGACGCATAACTGGCTCGTGCCCTTTCACGGCGATCGGTTACCGGTCCGACCCGGCACTGCCCGGCTCCCGGTAGTGGTGGTACGCGTGATGCGCGGTGAAGCCCATCCCGGCGTACAGCGCCCGCGCCCCCGCGTTGTCCGCCTCCACCTGGAGCCACGCCGCCGACGCGCCCTCGTCGAGCGCCCGCCGGGCCAGCGCGGCCATCACGACGGTGGCGAGCCCCCGGCGGCGCAGTGCGGGGTCGACCTCGACGGCCGCGAACGAGGCCCACCGCCCGTCCACGACACACCGCCCGATCGCCGCCGGGGCGTCCGCGTCCACGTCCGCGCCGGGCACCGTCGCGAACCACACCGACGGCCCGGCGGCCAGCACCCGCAGGGCCACCTCGCTCACGCCCCTGCGCCGGTACCGCGCCAGCCACGCCTCGTCCACCTCCCGGGACAGGACCGCGCCGGTGCCCTCGGCCAGGTCGGCGACCGGCGCCAGCCCGCCGGTCCACACCTCGGCCGTCACCTCGCGCACCCAGCCCCGCCGTTCCAGCTCCGCGCACAGCGGTTCCTGCGTGCCCTCGGCGCCGGTGGCGGTCTGGACGTACGCGGGCAGGCCACGTTCGCCGTACCAGCGTCGTACGGCGGTCAGCGCCTCGTCGAGCGGCAGTCCCGGATCGCCGAGCGGCAGTACGGAGTTGGCGCGCCGGGTGAAGCCCGCCGCCGCCCGCAGCTCCCACTCGCCGAGCCGCTCGCTCTCCACCGGCGGCCAGGCCCGCGCGGCCACCCGCGCCAGCTCCTCGTAGGAGGCCGCGGGACCGCGCCGACGGGCGGGCGCCGGCGGCACGACCTTCCCCGCGACCAGAGCTGACTCCGCGACACGGACGGATTCGCCACTCTTTCGTGTGATCAGCAGCACACCATCGTCCCAGGATGTGAGAACGCCCACCGTGTCGGTGAACTTCTCACCCGGGACACCAGCATGGCTCAAGCACCGCACGGACACTCGTTTGCCCACGTCAGCAGCGGTGATACGGACCTCAAGGCGCCCTGCGGCAGAGATTTCCACGGGTCTGTTCACCCCTCCTGTTCGGATCATGCCCAAGAACGGAGATACTAGGGGCGGGCATCGACGACGCCGCGCTCCCGCGCGCCAGGCGGCGGAGCCTGAGGAGGCCCGCCAGCGCCCAATCGAGGAGGAACGACAGCGTGACCTACGTCATCGCGCAGCCTTGTGTCGACGTGAAGGACAAGGCGTGCATCGAGGAGTGCCCGGTCGACTGCATCTACGAGGGCCAGCGGTCCTTGTACATCCACCCGGACGAATGCGTCGACTGTGGTGCCTGTGAGCCGGTCTGCCCGGTCGAGGCGATCTTCTACGAGGACGACACCCCGGAGGAGTGGAAGGACTACTACAAGGCGAACGTCGAGTTCTTCGACGAGCTCGGCTCGCCCGGTGGTGCCAGCAAGCTGGGGCTGATCGAGCGCGACCACCCCTTCGTCGCCGCTCTGCCGCCGCAGAACCAGTAGGGGCGGCCCGCGCCGCACCGCCTCGGTCCCGTACGGCTGATCGCCCACGATCGGTGCCGTGCGGGACCGAGGCGTTTCGCCTGCCCGGCCGCGACAGCGGCGTCGGCCGCACCTGCCGCACGAAGAAAGTGAGCCAGTAACCGTGTCCGCAGTCTCCGACCGCCTGCCCACCTTCCCCTGGGACAAGCTGGAGCCGTACAAGAAGACGGCCGCCGCGCATCCGGACGGCATCGTCGACCTCTCCGTCGGTACCCCGGTCGACCCGGTCCCCGAGCTGATCCAGAAGGCCCTGACCGACGCGGCGGACTCCCCGGGCTACCCGACCGTCTGGGGCACCCCGGCACTGCGCGACGCGATCACCGGCTGGGTCGAGCGCCGCCTCGGCGCCCGCGACGTCACCCACCGCCACGTCCTGCCCATCGTCGGCTCCAAGGAACTCGTCGCCTGGCTCCCGACCCAGCTGGGCCTCGGCCCCGGCGACCGGGTCGCCTTCCCGCGGCTGGCCTACCCGACGTACGAGGTCGGCGCGCGCCTGGCCCGCGCCGAGTACGAGGCGTACGGCGATCCCACCGAGCTGGACCCGGCGGGCCTGAGGCTCCTCTGGCTCAACTCCCCGTCCAACCCGACCGGCAGGGTCCTGCCGAAGTCCGAGCTGACCCGCATCGTGGCCTGGGCCCGGGAGCACGGCGTCCTCGTCGTCTCCGACGAGTGCTACCTGGAGCTGGGCTGGGAGGCCGACCCGGTCTCCGTCCTGCACCCGGACGTCAACGGCGGTTCGTACGACGGCCTGGTCGCCGTCCACTCGCTCTCCAAGCGCTCCAACCTCGCCGGCTACCGCGCGGCCTTCCTGGCGGGCGACCCGGCCGTCCTGGGGCCCCTGCTGGAGATCCGCAAGCACGGCGGCATGATGACCTCGGCGCCGACGCAGGCGGCCGTGGTGGCGGCCCTCGGCGACGACGAGCACGTCCGCGTCCAGCGCGAGCGCTACGCGGCCCGCCGTACGGCCCTGCGCGAGGCGCTCCTCGGCCACGGCTTCCGCATCGAGCACAGCGAGGCCAGTCTCTACCTCTGGGCCACCCGCGACGAGTCCTGCTGGGACACGGTGGCCCACCTGGCCGAGCGCGGCATTCTGGTGGCTCCCGGCGACTTCTACGGCCCGGCGGGCGACCACTTCGTCCGCGTGGCCCTGACGGCGACGGACGAACGCGTCCGGGCGGCCGTGGAGCGCCTGTAGGCGCCGCGGTGGGCGCCCGGCCAGGATGCCAGGACACGCCCACCGCACCGACGCGGGCAAGCGAAACGCCGGGGCCCAGGGAGCGAACCCCGGACCCCGGCGCCGTACGAGCCGGGCGCTCAGCCGAGCGGCAGCCCCTGCACCGGCAGTCCGCCCGTGCCCAGCGCGTCGGTCGGCAGCCCGCCCTTCGTGGCCGTCTGCGCCGTGTCACCGACGATCTCCCCGGCGGAGCCCGCCGCGTCACCGGCGGCCTTCTGCGCCACGGGCGTGGCCTTCTTGACGACCGCGCCACCGGCCTTGCCCGCGGCCGGCACGCCCTTCTGGATGGCCTTGCCACCGGTCTCGCCGGCGGTCTTGGTGACGCTCTGGGCCGCGGCGTCGACGGTGTTGCCGACGTTCGCCCCGTCCAGGGCGGTCAGTCCCCCGAGGTTCGGGGCGGCCGGCAGTTCGGGAGCCGCGCTGGCGGAGCCGGCCGCACCGACCCCGGCAGCCGCTCCGGCGGCGACGAGCAGCGCGGCACGGGCGATCCGGCGGGTCAGGGGGAGGGACATGATGCTCCTTCGACGGAAGTCAGTGATGAGGTAACCGACCGCGCCCGGCGAGTGATCGACCGGGCCCGGCCGCAGTGACTACCGCTCGAGAGCCCCGAAGGTTGCGGCGGCACAACGTAAAGAGTTGGCAATGCGTCGCATTATCAGGTGCACAGAAAAACGGGCAAAAGGAGCCGGACGGAAAGCCTGCCGAATCCTTACAGCCCTTGTTGCCCCTGGGCTGTGGCGGATTCGGGAGTGACGACGCGGAAATCCGCCCACCGCGTCGACATGACGCCCGTACGGGTAACTCCGCAGAGTGATGCCTCGTACGGATGAGCGCTATCGCGCGGAGGTGATCCGGACCGGTCCCGTCGTCCGCTCGGCCCCGTGGGCGCTGCCCGCCTCCGTCGGGTACCACTTGCTGTCGGTGTTTCCCGCGGTCCACTCCCGGCCCGCGTAGGCGACCCGCTCGATGCGCAGGGAGGAGGCGTTGGCCACCGCCCAGTGGGCCAGCTGCCAGCCCCGCCGGCCCGGATGTTCCTCCGTACCCGCACCGGCGGTCACGGGCAGTGTCACGGTCCGCCCGTCGGAGCCGCCCGCGCCCGTCGGCGAGGGGGAGGCCGGGGGCGCCGTCGGGGCGTCGTCCACGGCCTCGCCGGCCGACTGGAGCACGTCCTGCCCGAAATCCCGTACGAGCGCCGCGCGGACCGCGTCCGGCCCCTGCGTGCGGGCCGCGCCCGGACGGCCCTCGCAGGTCAGCGTCGCCGCGGACCGTCCGGTCAGCGCGGCGGCGAGCAGTGTGGCGTCCGGTTCGTGCTTGGCGTACGCCTGCGGGAAGCCGCTGCGCTGCACGCGCTGGGCGGCGACGGTCAGCGGGAGGCGCGTGTAGCCGGGCACCTCGACCAGATGCTCGTAGAACATGCCCGCCGAGTACGCCGGGTCCATGATCTCCTCCGGTGTGCCCCAGCCCTGCGAGGGACGTTGCTGGAACAGGCCGAGCGAGTCGCGGTCGCCGTAGTCGATGTTGCGCAGCGTCGACTCCTGCAACGCGGTCGCCAGCGCGATCGTCACCGCCCGCTCCGGCAGGTCGCGCGCGGTGCCCACGGCGGTGATCGCCGCCGCGTTCACCGCCTGCTCCGGCGTGAACTCGTAGGTCGCGTGGCCGTCCTGGCTCGCGACGACCTTGCAGCCCGGAGCACCCGCGCCCCCGGTGACGTACCGCACCGTGAGATAACCGGCGACCGCGAGCAGGACCACGAAGGCCGCACCGGAACGGAGCAGGCGGCCATGGCGTTTGCGAAGTGGTGGCGGCTGAAGCACGCGTACAAGGTACTGGAGGGTAGGGGGTGGTGTACGCCGGGCACGGACCGTGCCCGAAAGGGCAACGGCTAGGGTCGGGGCCATGGCCGATACCACGCTTGACCTCACGCTGGACGCCGCGGAGCTCACCGCGCGGCTCGTCGACTTCCCCTCCGAGAGCGGCACCGAGGAGCCACTCGCGGACGCGGTCGAGAGCGCCCTGCGCGCCCTGCCGCACCTGTCGGTCGAGCGGTACGGCAACAACGTGGTGGCCCGTACCGATCTGGGCCGGGCGGAGCGCGTGATCCTCGCGGGCCACATCGACACCGTCCCGATCGCCGGCAACGTGCCGTCCCGGCTGGACGAGGACGGGGTCCTGTGGGGCTGCGGCACCTGCGACATGAAGGCGGGCGTCGCCGTGCAGCTGCGCATCGCGGCGACGGTCCCCGCGCCCAACCGCGACCTGACCTTCGTCTTCTACGACAACGAGGAGGTCGCCGCCGACCTGAACGGGCTGAAGCACGTCGCCGAGGCGCACCCCGAGTGGCTGGAGGGTGACTTCGCGGTCCTCCTCGAACCGTCGGACGGCCAGGTGGAGGGCGGCTGCCAGGGCACGCTGCGGGTGCTGCTGAGGACGACGGGGGAGCGGGCGCACTCCGCGCGCTCCTGGATGGGCTCCAACGCGATCCACGCCGCCGCCCCGATCCTCGCCCGCCTCGCGGCGTACGAGCCCCGCTACCCGGTGATCGACGGCCTGGAGTACCGCGAGGGCCTGAACGCGGTCGGCATCACCGGCGGGGTCGCGGGCAACGTCATCCCCGACGAGTGCGTGGTCACGGTCAACTTCCGCTACGCCCCGGACCGCAGCCCCGAGGAGGCACTCGCCCACGTGCGCGAGGTCTTCGCGGACTGCGGGGTGACGGAGTTCGTGGTCGACGACCACAGCGGCGCCGCCCTGCCGGGGCTCTCCCACCCGGCCGCGGCGGCCTTCATCGAGGCGGTGGGCGGCACCCCGCAGCCCAAGTACGGCTGGACGGACGTGTCGCGCTTCTCGACGCTCGGCGTCCCGGCGGTCAACTACGGCCCCGGAAACCCGCACTTGGCGCACAAGCGCGACGAGCGGGTGGAGACGGCGAAGATCCTCGCGGGGGAGGAGCGCCTGCGGTCCTGGCTCACGGCGTGATCCGAACCGGGTTTAGGCCGCTGTGTGGCGGACATGCTGAGGTCCCTCGCACGTAACCCGCGTAGATCTACGCTGAGGTGGAAGAACCTGTAACTGGAGGGAGCGCGCATGGCTACTGGCAACCCCGAGGGCAAGAAGCGGCCACCGGAGGAGCAGCGCCTGGGCCCTGTCCTCCGGCGGCGGGGTCAGGTACAGAAGAGCACCACGGACCAGCGCCTGCTGGACGAGCGTGCCCCGACCGACTGGGTGCACACCGACCCGTGGCGCGTCCTGCGCATCCAGTCGGAGTTCATCGAGGGGTTCGGCACGCTCGCCGAACTCCCGCCCGCGATCAGCGTCTTCGGTTCCGCCCGTACGCCGGCCGACTCACCGGAGTACGAGGCGGGCGTGCGGCTCGGACGGGGCCTGGTGGAGGCCGGCTTCGCGGTCATCACCGGCGGCGGGCCGGGGGCCATGGAGGCGGCCAACAAGGGCGCCCTGGAGGCGCAGGGCACGTCGGTCGGTCTCGGCATCGAGCTGCCCTTCGAGCAGGGGCTCAACCCCTACGTCGACATCGGCCTGAACTTCCGCTACTTCTTCGTCCGCAAGATGATGTTCGTGAAGTACGCGCAGGGTTTCGTGGTCCTGCCCGGGGGCCTCGGCACCCTCGACGAGCTCTTCGAGGCGCTCACCCTGGTGCAGACCCAGAAGGTGACCCGCTTCCCCATCGTCCTGTTCGGCTCCGAGTACTGGGGCGGCCTGGTCGACTGGCTCCGCGGCACCCTGGTCGCCCAGGGCAAGGCCGCGGAGAAGGACCTCCTGCTCTTCCACGTCACGGACGACGTGGACGAGGCGGTGGCCCTGGTCTCCAAGGAGGCGGGGCGTTAGGGCCTGTCGTCGCGCGGGGCGGCGGGGAGGGGGCGGGGGGCCGGCTGCCGCCGCTGCCCGCCTGCCGGCGTTGTCCGGCCGCCGCCGCCGCCGCCGCCGCCGCCGTCGCCGTCGCCGCCGCCGCCGCCGCCGTTGTCCGGCCGTCGGCGCTGTGCGGCTGCCGCCGCTGTCCGCCTGCCGGCGTTGTCCGGCCGCCGTCGCCGCCGCCGTCGCCGCCGTCGCCGCCGTTGTCCGGCCGTCGGCGCTGTGCGGCTGCCGCCGCTGTCCGCCTGCCGGCGTTGTGCGGCTCCCCCCGGCGTCCGCCCGTCGCCGCTGACCGGCCTACGCCAGCCCCCGCCGAGCCACCGCGGGCTCCCGGTGCCCCGCGATCGTCGCCACCATGTCCAGCACCTGCCGGGTCTCCGCCACCTCGTGCACCCGGTACACCCGCGCCCCCAGCCACGCGGACACGGCCGTCGTCGCCAGCGTCCCGAGCAGCCGCTCCTTCACGGGCCGGTCCAGCGTCTCCCCGACGAAGTCCTTGTTGGACAGGGACACCAGCACCGGCCACCCCGTCGCCACCATCTCGTCGAGCCGACGCGTCGCCTCCAGGCTGTGCCGCGTGTTCTTCCCGAAGTCGTGCCCGGGATCGATCAGCACCGACTCCCGCGGCACGCCCAGCGCCACCGCCCGCTCGGCCAGCCCCAGAGTCCTGTCCAGGATGTCGGCCATGACGTCCTCGTACGTCACCCGGTGCGGCCGAGTCCGCGGCTGCGCGCCGCCGGCGTGCGTGCACACCAGCCCCGCCCCGTACCGCGCGGCGACCTCCGCCAGCGCCGGGTCGACACCGCCCCACGCGTCGTTCAGCAGGTCCGCCCCCGCCTCGCACACGGCCTCGCCGACCTCGTGCCGCCAGGTGTCCACGCTGATCACGACGTCCGGGAACCGCCTCCGGACCTCCGCGACGAACCCCACTGTCCGCCGCGCCTCCTCCTCGGCCGACACCTCGTCGCCCGGCCCGGCCTTCACCCCGCCGACATCGATGATCGCGGCGCCCTCCGCGACCGCCTGCTCCACGCGGGCGAGGGCGGGCTCGTCGCGGAAGGTCGCCCCGCGGTCGTAGAAGGAGTCCGGGGTCCGGTTCACGATCGCCATGACGACCGGCTCGTGCGCCGCGAACTCACGCCTGCCGAGCCTGAGCATCCCCTGTGACATCTCCACGTCCATACCGTTCTCACGTTCCGCTCTCGCCCTTTGGGGGCCGCCCTGCGGATTCGGCCTCCGAATCCGGTCCTCCTGTGCGGCATCGACCGCGCATCGTCCGCCTGCGGCCCCGGCTGTCAGACTCGCATGGCACGATCGGACCCGACACAACCGACTCCGACTCCAGCTTCGACTCCGACTCCTGTTCCGGCACCGATCCAACCAGGCACGCGATCCGTCGAATCCTCGAACCCACGCGATCGCCGCGCTCGACCCGACCATGGGGGCCCCAGCGATGGTCATGTTCCTGTTCCTCGTCATCGCGCTGGCCGTCGTGGTCGCCGCGGTGACGCTCGCCGTGGTGAGCGGTGGCGACAGCGGGCCGTTGCCCGACGCCGCCCCCGAGCGGCTGAGCGACTCCCTGCCCCCGGACCGCCCGGTGGACCGCGCGGACGTGGAGCGGCTCCGCTTCCCGCTCGCCGCCCGCGGCTACCGCATGGCAGACGTCGACGACGCCGTCGGCCGTCTCGGCGCCGAGCTGGCCGAGCGCGACGCCCGCATCGCCGACCTGGAGTCCGCGCTGACCGGGGCCCGGGCCGCCGCCGCCCACCAGCACGTCTCCATGGAGAAGCCGGCCCAGGAGGAGCAGGAGTGAGCGCGGGGGAGGCCGTCGCGGGCCCGGACGGCGCGCCGCGCTGTCCCTGGGCCCTGTCCACCGCGGACTACGTGACGTACCACGACGAGGAGTGGGGCCGCCCGGTCCACGGCGACGACGCCCTGTTCGAACGCCTCAGCCTGGAGGCCTTCCAGTCCGGCCTGTCCTGGATCACCATCCTGCGCCGGCGCCCGGGGTTCCGTGCCGCCTTCGCCGCGTTCGAGATCTCCGAGGTGGCCGACTTCGGCGACGAGGACCGTGAGCGCCTCCTCGCCGACGCGGGCATCATCCGCAACCGCGCCAAGATCGACGCGACCCTCGCCAACGCGCGCGTGCTGGCCCGGTGGGCCCCGGGCGAGCTGGACGAGCTGATCTGGTCCCACGCCCCGGACCCCGCCGGGCGCCCGGTCCCGAAGACCCTCGCCGACGTCCCGGCCGTCACACCGGAGTCCACGGCGCTGTCCAAGGCCCTCAAGAAGCGGGGGCTCCGCTTCGTCGGTCCGACGACGGCGTACGCGCTGATGCAGGCCTGCGGACTGGTCGACGACCACCTGGAGACGTGCGTGTCGCGCGCGAGCCGACGGTCATCGGCTCACTTGCCCAGATAGCGCGGCTTCTCCTTGTCGACGAACGCCCGCACCGCGATCGCGTGGTCCTCGGAGGAGCCGGCCCGGGACTGCAGCTCGTCCTCCTTCTCCAGCGTCTCGGAGAGGGAGTGCGTCAGCCCGTACGCCATCGACTCCTTCAGCGCCGCGTACGCCACCGTCGGCCCCTCGGCCAGGGCCCGCGCCGTCCGTTCGGCCTCGGCACGCAGGTCGGCGGCGGGGACCACCCGGTTGGCGATGCCCAGCTCGTACGCCTCCCGGGCGCCGATGCTGCGGGGGAAGAGCAGCAGGTCGGCGGCGCGCCCGGGGCCGACGACACGCGGCAGCGTCCAGGAGACGCCCGAGTCGGCGGTGAGCGCGACCCCCGCGAAGGACGTGTTGAAGGCCGCCGTGTCCGCGACGACCCGGTAGTCCGCCGCGAGGGCGAAACCGAGGCCCGCCCCGGCCGCCACGCCGTTCACGGCGGCCACCACCGGCTTCCGCGCCTCGGCGAGCGCCCGCACGATCGGGTTGTAGTGCTCGCGCACCGTGCTCATGGTCTGCTCCGAGCCGGTCTCCCGGTCGGCGGCCAGCAGCCCGATGTGCTCCTTGAGGTCCTGGCCGACGCAGAACGCCCGCTCTCCGGCCGCGGTCAGCAGCACCGCCCGTACGGCGTCGTCCGCGGCGGCGGAACGCGCCGCGTCCCGGAGCGCGACCTTCGTCTCGATGTTCAGCGCGTTCATCGCCTCGGGGCGGTTCAGCGTGATCGTCGCGAGCCCGTCGCTCACCTCGTAGAGCACGGTGTCGGCCATGGGATCCCCTCCGCGTCGTCGTCCGTGTGGGCCGTACGTCTGGGTCGTACGTCTGGGTCGAACGTGTGTGTCCGGACACAGCATGACGGAGATCACCGGCAACGGATCGCTCCTGAGATGTGACCTGCGTCAAAGGATTCTGGTCCGTATCCATTCGGCAGAAGTGGACAAGGGCGCGCAGTATCGCAGTCACATCGCCGAATTGAGTGGTTTTGCTCGCGCGCGTTGCCCAAGCGATGCCGACCGATGTTGGTCATCGGGTCCTGGGATGCGGGATAATGGCTGGGAAGCAATGTGTTCGATGCCGGTGTCGCGCGTCCATGCCGGACTGCGCGTGCCCTCACGGGCCGTCGGCGGTGACGGTGAGCTGGTATCAGGAAGGGGAACGAGCATGGCGGCCATGAAGCCGCGGACGGGCGATGGCCCGCTCGAGGTGACAAAGGAGGGGCGGGGCATCGTCATGCGCGTTCCGCTCGAAGGCGGCGGTCGACTCGTCGTCGAGCTGACCCCCGACGAGGCCGACGCGCTCGGCGACGCCCTCAAGAAGGTCGTCGGCTGACGCGCGAGCGGCCATACCCGTTCAGTCGCCCCGGTACCGCACATGGTGCCGGGGCGATTGTCTTCCACTTCTTCGCGGTGCGCGTGCGCGTGCCCGTGTGCGTGCTCCCGGGCCCGCGGGCCTGCTCCACGGCTTCACCGACCTGGCGCCCGCCTCACCGCTTGACGGCGCACAGCAGTCCGTCGCCCACCGGCAGCAGTGACGGCACCAGCTCCTGGCTCTCCCGCACCGCACGCAGGAGTTCCCGCAGCCGCAGCACCTCGGTGGGCTGCGGTCCGGAGTCGATCGTCCGGCCGCCGCCGAAGACGCCTTCGAAGGCGACGAGACCTCCGGGACGCAGCAGGCGCAACGATTCGTCGAGATAGTCCAGGTACTCCAGACGGTCCCCGTCACAGAAGACGAGGTCGTAACCGGCGTCCGCGAGCCGGGGCAGCACATCCAGGGCCCGTCCCGGAATGAAGCGGGCCCGGTTGCTGGCGAAGCCCGCGGCGCGGAAGGCCTGCCGGGCGAACTGCTGGTGCTCCGGCTCCGGATCGACCGTGGTCAGTACCCCGTCCGGCCGCATGCCCTGCAGGAGATGGATCCCGGAGACGCCGCAGCCGGTGCCGATCTCCGCGACCGCCTTGGCGTCCACGGCGGCGGCGAGCAACCCCAGCGCGGAGCCCGTGCCCGGGGTCACCGAGCGCAGGCCCGCCTCGCGAGCCCGGTCGCGTGCCCAGAGCAGCGCGTCGTCCTCGGCGACATAGGCGTCGGCGAACGCCCAGCTCGTCTGCCGGTTGCCGGTAATGACCCTCTCCTGTCCCCGTCGTTGCCTCGGCGTGACTGTATCCGTTGGCGTCGGGAACCCGCAGATGGGACCAGTCGTTCAAGGGGAGAGCAAAGAGACGACTGAGCGGCCGGGCCGGGACGGGGGCGACGGATGGGTCAGAGCGCCGGGCAAGTGCTGACGCGGCCGGACGGGCCGTGCCGGCCCAGATCAAATTCTCGTAAAACCGCTTATCCGGAGCTAACGGGCGAGGTGGCTATGGTAGGGGCTCCACTGGACACCACCAGAGCCGACAGGGGAGGTGCGGCCGCACCCGCGGATCGGGGAGGAGTGCTGCGGCGCTTCCTCGGATCGGCAGGCAGGCCGAAATCCGTGAACGACACCGCTGCTGACCACAGCCACTCCAACAGTCCCAGCACGGGACACGCCCAGACCGCGACCTTCTCCAGCGACGCGGACGGGCAGGCGTGGACTCCGCCCACCTGGGAGGAGATCGTCAGCACCCACAGCGGCCGGGTCTACCGTCTCGCCTACCGCCTCACCGGCAACCAGCACGACGCCGAGGACCTCACACAGGAGGTCTTCGTCCGAGTCTTCCGGTCGCTGTCGACGTACACGCCGGGCACCTTCGAGGGCTGGCTGCACCGCATCACCACCAACCTCTTCCTGGACATGGTCCGCCGCAAGCAGCGCATCCGCTTCGACGCGCTCGGCGACGACGCGGCCGAGCGGCTGCCCAGCAAGGAGCCCAACCCGCAGCAGGTCTTCCACGACGCCCACTTCGACGCGGACGTCCAGCAGGCCCTCGACACGCTCGCGCCCGAGTTCCGCGCCGCCGTCGTCCTGTGCGACATCGAGGGGCTGTCGTACGAGGAGATCGCCGCGACCCTCGGCGTCAAGCTCGGCACCGTCCGCTCCCGGATCCACCGCGGTCGCTCCCAGCTGCGCAAGGCACTCGCGCACCGTTCTCCCAAGGCGCGTGCCGAGCGTCGCTCGTTCGCGGCCCGTGTTCCCGCACTGGGAGGAGGGGGCACGAGCGCGTGAGTGGGTCACGGCCTGAATCCGAGGGACACCTCGCAGAGCAGCATCTGGGAGACCGACTCTCCGCCTTGGTGGACGGCGAGCTCGGTCATGACGCGCGCGAGCGCGTACTGGCGCACGTGGCCACCTGCCTGAAGTGCAAGGCGGAGGTCGACGCGCAGCGCCGGCTGAAGAACGTCTTCGCCGCAGCGGCCCCTCCGGCCCCGTCCGAGAGCTTCCTGGCCCGCCTCCAGGGGCTTCCCGGGGGAGGCGACACGGACGGCGGCGGCTCGCCGCTGGACGCCGGAGGGTTCGCCGGTGGCCTCGACGGCGTCTTCGGAAGCAAGCGCGGCGAACGGTTCGAGTTCGGCTACGTTCCCGCCCGGCCGCACTCACCCGTGCCGGCGCCGGCCTCGCAGGGGCGCGGCTTCCGCATCCACGACGTGAGCCGGCACGAGCCGGAGCGGTCCTCCACTCGCGGCCTGCGGTTCGCCTGCGCCGCCGCCGGAGCGGTGTCGCTGGCCGCGATCGCCCTGGGCGGTGTCACCGTCGGCACCCCGGACACCACCACGGAGGCGCGCGGCTCCGGCAGCGGCAGCAACGTGACGCCGACGCGCACCCAGGGCGCGGGAGCGGCCACGAGCGCCGAGAGCCAGCGCCGCCGCTCGGGCGGTCCGCTGCTCGGGCAGGGCCAGGGACAGCGGGCGCTCGGAGACACCCCCGTCGCGCCCACGGCCATGTCCGCGCCGCTGCTGCCCGGAGTACCCGCCCCCTCGGGCGCCGATCCCCGACAGCAGGCCGTGCGCGCGCTGACCGCTCCGGTGATGGCCGGTGCCGCCGCCATGTCCCCGCTGATACGTCCGCTGGAAGCGGTTCCGCCGCTCTCGCTGACCTCCTGGTCGACGGCCGCAGAGGTCAGGCCGCCCGGCCTGCTCGCCGCGCCCGTCCCCGACCCGGGCCCGTCCCCCTCTCCCGCGGCTTCCCACGCCTCCCCCCACCGTCCGGTTCCCTGACCGGGATCTGCGCACCGGCCCGCGAACCTGATTGAATCCGGGGGGCGACAGAGCCCTTGGAGCCGACGATCTGCGGCCAGCTGCGGGGGAGAACATGAACGAGGGGAAGCCCACGAAGGCGAAGTGGTGGAGTCGTCCCCGCTCGCCCGAAGACGCGACCGACGGCGACTTCGAACTGGAACGCCCCCGCACGGCCGCCGGCGACGTGGCCGACGGGGGCGACGCGGGCGATTTCGAGCTGGAACGCCCGGCGGCGGCCCGCGTGGCCGACGAAGGGGACTACGAGCTGGACGGGCCGGCGTCCGAGAGGGACCGGCCCACGGACGGCGGCGGAACCACCGCCCCCGGCGAACCCGCGGGCGGAACCACCGCCCCCGGCGAACCCGCGGGCGGCGCCGCCGATGCCCTTCCCCACGCGGGCGCGGGTACCGGCGCGGGCCCGTACGCGGACGCCGCCTCGGACACCTGCGCGGGCGCCGACGCGGGTCTCCACACGGCTGGGGGCGCGGATCCGGGCCTGAACGCGGGCGTGGGCGCCGACGCGGGTCCGTACCCGGGCGTGGGCGCCGATCGGCACGGCGCCGATGCCGCCCTGACCGCGGCGCCCGTCGCCGAGCGCGGCAAGCCGCTGCACGATCCCGACCCCTACAGCACGCCTCCGTACGGCGAGCCGGGGCCCTGGGCTCCCGCGCCGCCGGTGCAGCATCCGACGGCGACACCGGCGCACGGCACGGTCGCGCCGGCGGCGCCTCGCGCCCCCGGCGCGCCTGTGGTGCCCGTGGTGCCGTCGCAGGCTCCGCCGCCGGGTGCGGTGCCCGATCCGGCGTTGGCGGATGCCCCGCCCCCCGCCCCGCCGGCCCACGCCACCACGGCAGCGGCGGCGCCTCCCGCCCCGCCGGTCATGCCGGTCACGCCGATGACACCGGCGACTCCCGCGTCGGAGGCGTCGGCGTCCCCCGGTCCGGGCAGCGCAGGACCGGGCGCCGACCCCTGGGGGCGCTACGACCCCTGGGCCGCCCAGGCCCCCGCCGCGCCTCTCCAGCACAGCGGCACGGTCGCCCAGACGCCGGTGCAGCGACGTAGGCGGGCCAGGAAGGCGGTGGTCGGCGGTGCGGTGCTGATCGCCCTGGTCTCCGGCGGCGTCGGCGGCGCCACGGGCGCGTATCTGGAGCGCAACGGCGGCGTGGGCACGGTGGAGCTGCCGCAGGCCGGGAAGGAGGCGGCGGAGCGGGCTCCGGACAGCGTCGCCGGGATCGCCGCCCGGGCGCTGCCGAGCGTGGTGACCCTGCACGTGAGCGGCGGCGACGCCGCGGGCACCGGTACCGGCTTCGTACTCGACGACCGCGGCCACATCCTGACCAACAACCACGTCGTGGAGCCCGGTGCGTCCGGCGGCGGGATAACCGTGACCTTCAACAGCGGCGACACCGCCGAGGCCACGCTCGTCGGCCGCGACAGCGGGTACGACCTCGCCGTGGTGAAGGTGAAAGGCGTCAGCGGTCTCACCCCCATGCCCCTCGGCAACTCCGAGAACGTCCGGGTCGGCGACCCCGTCGTCGCCATCGGCGCCCCCTTCGACCTGGCGGGCACGGTCACCTCCGGCATCATCAGCGCCAAGGAGCGGCCCATCACGGCGGGCGGCGAGGAGGGCGACGGCAGCGACATCTCGTACGTCGACGCGCTGCAGACCGACGCGCCGATCAACCCCGGCAACTCCGGCGGTCCCCTCCTGGACGCCCGTGGCCGGGCCATCGGCATCAACTCCGCCATCCGGTCCGCCGGCGGCGGCACCGAGTCGGACGGCGGCCAGGCCGGCTCCATAGGGCTCGGCTTCGCCATCCCCATCAACCAGGGCAAGCGTGTCGCCGAGGAACTGATCAACACGGGCAAGGCCACCCACCCGGTCATCGGCATCACCCTCGACATGAACTACGCCGGGGACGGCGCCCGCGTCGGCGCCAAGGGCAGCGACGGCGGGCCCGCGGTCAGCTCGGGCGGCCCCGGCGCCGAGGCCGGCATCGAGCCGGGGGACGTGATCACCGCCGTGGACGGCCAGCGCGTGCACTCCGGCGAGGAACTCATCGTCAAGATCCGTGCCCACCGCCCCGGCGACCGCCTGGAGCTGACGCTGGAACGCGACGGCAAGGAGACGAAGGTCTCGCTGGTACTCGGTTCCTCCGACGGAGGCTGAACGGGCCGCGCGGGTCCCGGCAAGGGGCCAGGAAGGCAAACACTTCGGAAAGCGCCCGCATACACGCACTCGGGGCTCACGGGACGGTACCGGTCGGACGGGATCGGCGGGTACCGTGGTGGCGGCCCGGACATCCCAAGGAGCTTCAGGTGTTCAATGACATAGGCGCACTAGAGCTGGTGACGCTCGTCGTCCTCGCCGTGCTCGTCTTCGGTCCGGACAAGCTCCCCAAGGTCATCCAGGACGTGACGCGCACCATCCGGAAGATCCGCGAGTTCTCCGACAGCGCCAAGCAGGACATCCGGCAGGAGCTGGGCCCCGAGTTCAAGGACTTCGAGTTCGAGGACCTCAACCCCAAGACGTTCATCCGCAAGCAGCTGGACAACGACGAGCTGGGGCTCAAGGAGATCCGCAACGGCTTCGACCTGAAGAAGGAGATGGCCGAGGTCACCGACGCGGTGCACGGCCGCGAGTCGGAGTCGTCGTCCGATTCCTCGTCCTCCTCCGGTTCGTCCGCCGCGTCCTCGTCCGGCTCCGCCGGCGGCCGGATCGACATGACCAAGAAGCCCGCGGCTCCCGCCCTCGACGACCGTCCGCCGTTCGACGCGGACGCCACCTGAGCCCGGCCCCACGCGCCGTCGCACCCCACGAGAGCCGGCTCCGTGCACGCCACGAGAGGCGACTCCGCCGCCTTACGTGACGCGTCTCACACTCCGGACGGAGCGCACGAGGCCCCAAGGCGACGTCCGCGCGACCCACGCGCCCGGCGGGTTCCCGGCTGCCGCCTGTGGTGTGGCTATGCTGCCCGAGTTGTTGTGCGGACCGGACGAGTGCGCCCGAAGGGGGGCGGGCCGTTCCGGTCCGACGAGAGCGAGGAGGCGTCCGGGTACATGGAGACGACAAGTGGCGCGGTCGCGCAGGCGCCGGCCGCGGAGGACGGACAACAGGTCCCCTCCGCCCGGCGCATGATCGACGGCTACCTGAGCGCGCCCTTCCCTTGGTACGGCCTCGACGAGGCCTTCACGGGGCGGCGCTGGCTGATGCAGGTCGGTACGGCGGCCGACGGGGCCGTGGAGCACGGTTCGATCGGGCACGGTGACGAACCGTCCGTGCGCAACGAGCACGTGGCGGGCGACGAGCAGGACGCCAAGGAGAAGTTCGCGGTCGTCGTGACCGTCGCGGCCAACCCCGACCGGCGGAGCGCCGACGGCACGGGCCTGCTGGAGGCCACCTCGGTCTCCTCGGCCGCCTGGCTGGCCGGTGTGGGGCTGCTGTCCTTCACCTGGCCCGGCCAGATGGACCACTCGCTGCGCGACGACTGGCTGGAGCAGCAGACGGAGACCGCGTGGGTCCTCGCGGACGACCTCGACGGCGAGGACTGGACGTCGCTGTCCCTGCCCGTGGACGGGGTGGCGACGCCCTTCCACTACCGGGAGTCCGAGTTCGGCTGGGTGCTCGCCGGTTCCACCGAGCGGGGCGTCCACCTGGGGGCCTACGGCAGGGGTATGAGCGCCTACGGGCTGGCCTTCTCCGTGGTCAAGGACATCGCCGCGTACGCCTGACAGACAGGCGGGCACGCGTACGACTGCCGCAGGCGTACGACAAGGGGCGCCGTCCCGGCGGACAGCGCCCCCAGCCCCGTACGGGCGACGGCGGAGTACGTCAGAACTTGTTCTTCGGGGTGATCCCCAGCGACAGCCCCGAAAGGCCCCGCTGGCGCCCGCCCAGCTTCCCCGCGATCGAGCGCAGTGCCGCGCCCGCCGGGGAGTCCGGGTCGGACAGGACGACGGGCTTGCCCTCGTCGCCGCCCTCGCGCAGGCGGACGTCGATCGGGATGGAGCCGAGGACCGGGACCGACGCGCCCGTGGTGCGGGTCAGGCCGTCGGCGACCGACTGGCCGCCACCGGTGCCGAAGACGTCGACCATCTCGCCGCAGTGCGGGCAGGGCAGCCCGGACATGTTCTCGACCACGCCGACGATCTTCTGGTGGGTCTGCACGGCGATGGCGCCCGCCCGCTCCGCCACCTCGGCGGCGGCCTGCTGAGGGGTCGTCACGACCAGGATCTCGGCGTTCGGGACGAGCTGCGCGACGGAGATCGCGATGTCACCGGTGCCGGGCGGCAGGTCGAGCAGCAGGACGTCCAGGTCGCCCCAGTACACGTCCGCCAGGAACTGCTGGAGCGCGCGGTGCAGCATCGGGCCGCGCCAGACGACCGGCGCGTTGCCCGGGGTGAACATGCCGATCGAGATGACCTTCACCCCGTTGGCCGAGGGCGGCATGATCATGTTCTCGACCTGGGTGGGCCGCCCGTCGGCGCCCAGCATGCGCGGCACGGAGTGGCCGTAGATGTCGGCGTCGACGACACCGACCTTCAGGCCGTCCGCCGCCATCGACGCCGCCAGGTTCACCGTCACCGAGGACTTGCCGACGCCGCCCTTGCCGGAGGCGACCGCGTACACCCGGGTCAGACTGCCGGGCTTGGCGAAGGGCACCTCGCGCTCGGTCTGGCCGCCGCGCAGGGCGTTCGCCAGTTCCTTGCGCTGCTCGTCGCTCATCACGTCCAGCTCGACGTCGACCCGCGTGACACCCTCGACCTGGGAGACCGCGTCCGTCACGCGCTGCGTGATGGTGTCCCGCATGGGACATCCGGAGACCGTCAGGTACACGGCGACCGCGACCGCTCCGTCCGCGCCGATCTCCACCGACTTGACCATCCCCAGCTCGGTGATGGGCCGGTTGATCTCGGGGTCGTTCACCGTCGCCAGTGCTTCACGCACCGCGTCTTCCGTAGCCATAGGGTCGATGGTACGGCGCCGCCCACCCGGCGCGGAAAGCCCCGTCATCGGTCGTGTACGTCACGCCCCGCGGACCGTTCTGCCGGGAATACCCCGCGATCGGGGTGGTGGCCGTCGTGCCGCTCCTCCAGGTCCTTGATCACGTCCTGCAGTTCGGAGCGGATCCAGTCCCGCGTCGCGACCTCGCCCAGGCCGATACGCAGGGCGGCGATCTCGCGGGTCAGGTACTCGGTGTCGGCGATCGACCGCTCGTTCTGCTTGCGGTCCTGTTCCAGGTTGACCCGGTCCCGGTCGTCCTGCCGGTTCTGCGCGAGCAGGATCAGCGGGGCCGCGTAGGAGGCCTGGAGCGAGAGCATCAGCGTCAGGAAGATGAACGGGTACTCGTCGAAGCGCAGGCTGCTCGGCGCGGACACGTTCCACACCACCCAGAGGATGATGACGAAGGTCATCCAGACGATGAACCGTCCGGTGCCCAGGAAGCGGGCGACGCGCTCCGACAGCCGGCCGAAGGACTCCGGGTCCCACTCGGGCAGGAAGCGGCGCCGGGGCGGGCGCGGCTGGTCCAGACGGGCCCGGGCGCGGGAGGCCGCCGTGGCTCCCGAGGCGGCCCGCTCACGGGTCGTCGTCTCGCGCTCAGGCGCCATCGGCGCCCACCTCCCCCGTCGTCTCCTCGAGGTGGTACTCGGTCTCCCGCCAGTCGTCGGGCAGCATGTGGTCCAGTACGTCGTCCACGGTGATCGCGCCCAGCAGTGATCCGGAATCGTCGACGACCGGCGCCGCGACCATGTCGTACGTGGCGAAGAACCCGGCGACCACGGGCAGCGCGGCGTCCGGCTCCAGGGGTTGCAGGTCGTCGTCGATGATCGAGCCGACCAGCGTGTACGGGGGGTCGCGCAGCAGGCGCTGGAAGTGGACCGTGCCCAGGTACTTGCCGGTCGGGGTCTCCTCGGGCGGCCGGCAGACGTAGACCTGCGCGGCGTGCGCCGGGGACAGGTCGGGGTTGCGGATGCGGGCCAGGGCGTCCGCGACGGTCGCGTCGGGCCGCAGCACGATCGGCTCGGTCGTCATCAGACCGCCGGCCGTGTGCTCCTCGTACGCCATCAGGCGCCGCATGTCGGCCGCGTCGTCCGGCTTCATCAGGCTCAGCAGCCGCTCCTTGTCCTCCTCGGGCAGCTCGCCGAGCAGGTCGGCGGCGTCGTCGGGGTCCATGGCCTCCAGCACGTCCGCGGCGCGCTCCTCCTCGAGCTTGCCGAGGATCTCGATCTGGTCGTCCTCCGGCAGCTCCTCCAGTACGTCGGCCAGGCGGTCGTCGTCGAGGGCGGCGGCGACCTCGGCGCGGCGCTTGGCGGACAGATGGTGCAGGACGTTGGCGAGGTCGGCGGGGCGCAGCTGCTCGAAGGTGGCGAGGAGGTTCTCGGCGCCCTGCCCCTGCTCCTCCACGGAGAAACCGGTGACGCCGGAGAACTCGACGGTCAGCGTCTCGCCCTTGTTGCGGCGGAAGGCACCGCCCTTCTTCCCCTTGCGGACGAAGACCTTGTCGATCTCCCAGTCCCGGCGGGCGGGCAGTTGCTGCACCGACAGGTCCAGGACGGTGACCTCCTCGCCGGTCTCGGTGAGGGTGACCCGCCGGTCGAGCAGCTCGCCGAAGACGAGGCGTTCGGTGGGCCGCTGCTCGAAGCGCCGGACGTTGAGCACGCCGGTGGTGATGACCTGGCCGGACTCGACGCCGGTGACCCGGGTCATGGGCAGGAAGATACGGCGGCGGGTGGTGAGTTCGACGACGAGACCGAGCACGCGTGGGGGCTTGCGGGCGACGCGGAGCATGACGACCAGATCGCGTACCCGTCCGACCTGGTCGCCGGTCGGGTCGAAGACGGCGATGCCGGAGAGGTGGGAGACGAAGATCCGGGGGGCGCCCGCTGCCATGGCCGCGGCTCCTTTTCGTATGCGTGCGTCAGAGTGCGTGAGAGCTGATTCGTACGGTGTCTCTTTTCCGAATTGCCCGCTCGGACGGGCTTCAGGCTAGCCCGTCCCGAAGAGCTCCGCCCTGGTGGCCGGTCCGGACGGACTGGCTCCGTTCGCCGTCCGGGGCCCCGGTACGCTGCGGTACGCCGCTTGGACCACTGCCGGCCTCTCGTCGGCTCCTCGTCGGCTCCTCGCCAGTTCTGTGCCAACTCCCTGGCGACCACTGTCAGTCCCTGTCAGAAAGGCAGTCCCACCTGTGTCTGTGACTCCCCGGCGCCGAATCCGCAGGGCCGCTCTGATGGGCGCGGTGTGCGCCCTGGCGGTGACGGGAGCGGGGCTGACGGGATGCAGTGGCAAGGAGGATCCGGACGCGGGCACCAACGGCGTCGGGAAGCTCCCGGCCGACAAGATCCACGCCAAGACCCGCACGGTCGCCGAGTCCGCCCGGGCGGTACGCCTGCACGGGACCGTGGCCGCCGGCGGGAGCACCTACACCCTCGACATGCGGCTGAAGCCCGACGGAGGCACCGGTTCGGTCGCCGCCGAGGGGACGACGTTCGGGCTGCTGCGCGTCGGCGAGCAGCTCTTCCTCAAGGCCGACGCCGGGTTCTGGAGCCACGACGGCGGTGACGTGGCGGCTGCCGAGAAGCTGGCCGACAAGTACGTCAAGGTGCCGCAGAGCGACCCCGTGTACAAGAAGTTCAGCGGCTTCACGGACAAGGACGACCTCCTCGGCGGCGTGCTGAGCCTGCACGGCAAGGTGGAGACGGACGGCCGCCACGAGCAGGCGGGCGTGCGCACCGTCCGGATCACCGGCGGCGAGGGCTCCGGCGGCTCGCTGGACGTCTCCCTGGAGGGCACGCCGTACCCGCTGCGCCTGGTACGGGCGGGCAGTGGGGGCACGCTCAGCTTCTCGGACTGGAACAAGGACTTCGCGCTCAAGGAGCCGGCGAAGGACGACACCCTGGACTACGGCAAGCAGCTGCCGACGTCCTAGGAAGCGCTCCTGGCGTTACCGCCGCCCCTTCCGGCGCTTGAGCAGCAGGCGCGGCAGCCCCGCCGGGGCCGGATCGCGCGTCGTCGCCGGGCTCGGCAGCGGTGCCTCGGCCAGCGAACCGTCGGGCAGCGGCGCCGTGGCCCCCGTCGGCTCCAGGCGCAGCACCCGGCACTCGCGGGCCCAGCGGTCCGTCATCGCCTCGCCGTCCGGGGCGTTCAGGCGCTTGCCCTTGAGGTCGGCGACCGCGGCCTGCCAGGCCTCGGAACCGGACGGCAGCTCCACGACCCGGGCGGTCCAGGAGACCAGCCGGCCCCCCTTGTCCTTGCTGCGCACCGTCACCTCGGCCGCGGCCCCGTCGGCCAGCCCCGGCAGCGGCTGCTCGCCGGGACCGTCGCCGACGACACAGGCCGCGCCCTCATGCCAGACGTGCCACAGCGCGCGGGCGGGCACTCCCGGCCCCCGGACCCAGACGAGGCCGGACTTCTTGGTGGCCTCCTCGACGAGGGCCTGGTCGAGCAGCTCGCTTGTCATGCGGCCAGCCTAGCGACGCCGGTCGGATGCCGGTCAGAGCCAGCCGTTGCGCTTGAGGGTGCGGTGGATGCCCAGGCAGAGGCCGACCGTGATCGACAGGACCAGCGGGTAGCCGAACTTCCAGTGCGTCTCCGGCATGTAGTCGAAGTTCATGCCGTACACCCCGCACACCATCGTCGGTACGGCGATGATCGCCGCCCACGAGGTGATCTTGCGCATGTCCTCGTTCTGCGCGACGGACGCCTGGGCGAGGTTGGCCTGGAGGATGGAGTTCAGCAGCTCGTCGAAGCCGACGACCTGCTCCTGGACCCGCGCCACGTGGTCGGCGACGTCCCGGAAGTACTTCTGGATCTCCGGGTCGATCAGCCGCATCGGCCGCTCGCTGAGCAACTGCATGGGGCGCAGCAGCGGCGACACCGCCCGCTTGAACTCCAGCACCTCGCGCTTGAGTTGGTAGATCCGGCCGGCGTCCGTGCCGCGCGGCGTCCCCTTGCGGCCCGGCGAGAACACCTCCGTCTCGACCTCGTCGATGTCGTCCTGCACCGCGTCGGCGACCGCGATGTAGCCGTCGACGACGTGGTCGGCGATGGCGTGCAGCACCGCCGAGGGGCCCTTGAGCAGCAGTTCGGGGTCCGCCTGCAGCCGGTGCCGCAGCGCGCGCAGCGAGCCCTGCCCGCCGTGCCGGACGGTGATGAAGAAGTCCCGCCCGGTGAAGCACATGACCTCGCCGGTCTCGACGACCTCGCTGTTGGCGGTGAGTTCGTCGTGGTCGACGTAGTGGATGGTCTTGAAGACCGTGAACAGGGAGTCGTCGTAGCGCTCCAGCTTGGGCCGCTGGTGGGCCTGGACGGCGTCCTCCACGGCCAGCGGGTGCAGCCCGAACTCCCGGGCGATACCGGCGAATTCGTCCTCGGTGGGCTCGTGCAGGCCGATCCACACGAACCCGCCGTCGCGGCGCACCTGGCGCATCGCCCGGTGCGGGCTCAGCGGCGTCTCCGTCTCCACGCGCGTGCCGTCCCGGTAGACGGCGCAGTCGACGACGGCGGAGGCGGTCGCCGGGTCGCGGGTGGTGTCGTAGGCGCCGCTGTCCTTGCGCAGAGAGACGCGGGACGGGCGGACCGCGGCGCGCAGGTCACGGATCATCGACATGGCAGGCTCCTTCGCGACGGGCGGCGAACGGCGCCGGTGACGGGTGGCACAACCCGGAATGAGGACGTCCTGAGTACGTGGGTCCGCACGTCCACAAAGCGGGGAGCACCGCACCGTCGCGGTGGCCGGCTTCGCTGCTGATTCAGCTGCTGATACGGATCGATGCATCGATGAATCGATAAACCGACGGAAACCGACGGAGCCGACAGAAATGACGGATTCGACGAACCGATCGGCCGGATCAGGCAAAACGAGAGGAAGTGCTCTTCCGCGTGAAGGTGCGCGGGTGATGGGAGGCGGCAGGGGCGAGAAGCCGGAGCAGCCGCATCAGCGGCCGGAAGAGCGGGTGGTACTGCACGGTCGACTTCGGTCCATGCCAGCCCCACCTCCTCCGGCCGGTCCCTCGTGAGGGACGATCCATTCCCTCTGTTTGGAGGGCCTCCCCGTAGGGGAGTCTTCAAGGCGTCGGGGTCTTGATCGCGATGCTTCTGCATGCTGCCCCGAAACCGCTGGCCCAGAGTACCAGTCACCCAACGTGTCAAGGCGCCGCTTTGCCACTTCCCGACGAGTTCTATGCTCGCCGCATGGCTGATGTTCTTCCTCTGGTCGAAGCCCGGTTGCGCAGCGCGCTGGGCGAGCCGGACGCGCGCGCGGCGGTCACCTTCCTCGGCACCGACCGTATCGAGGTGCTGCGCTTCCCCGCCGGCGGCCAGCAGGGCGACATCGTCCGCTACGCCACCCTGGGCATGGCGGCGCAGCCCATGGCGGACCCCACGGCCGTGCTCGCCGACCCCGTCGAGGGCCCTCGTGCCGAGCTGGTCCTCTCCGTCCGGGCCGGTCTCGCCGACACCGACAAGGTGCTCCGTCCGCTCGCTGTGCTGGCCGCGTCCCCGCAGGTCGAGGGCGTGGTCGTGGCGCCCGGTGCCTCCCTGGACGTGGGCGAGGCACTGTGGCCCGGGGCGCCGTTCACGTCGGTCCTGGTGGCCGAGCCGGGCGGCCTGGTCGAGGACCTGGAGCTGGACGCCCCGCTGGATCCCGTACGGTTCCTGCCGCTGCTGCCGATGACGGCGAACGAGGCCGCCTGGAAGCGGGTGCACGGCGCGGAGGCCCTTCAGGAGCGCTGGCTGACGCACGGGACGGACCTGCGCGATCCGGCGCGCAGATCCGTGCCGCTGGAGTGACGGGACTCACCGGAATCAGGGGTACGTCCGTCGGTGGGGCCGTCGGTTGGGCGGTCAACGGGGTCGGCAGTGGGCTCTCGGTCACCCCGCCCGGATGGGTGATCGTCCTTGACGTGGGGGAGTGAGGGTAGGACCGTGGGACCCTATGAGGGGCGAACCCAGTTGCCCGAAATGTGGTGGCCGGGTCAGGGCTCCCGGTCTCTTCGCCGATTCCTGGCAGTGCGACCTGCACGGCACGGTGCATCCGCTGCAACCGGCGCTCCCGCCCAGCGTCGAGGCGCTCGGTGTCGTGGTGCACCGGACGCAGGTTCCGGTGTGGATGCCGTGGCCGCTGCCGGTCGGCTGGCTGTTCACCGGTGTGACCTGCGCGGGCGACGACCGCAGCGGCGGCCGGGCGACCGCCGTGGCCTGCTCCGGACCCGGCCCCCTCGGCGGCGTCGGTGAGCTGATCCTGGTCGCCGAGGAGCTGGGGGTCGGTCTCGGGGCGCGGTACGCGGGCATCGACGCCCCGGACCCCGGGCCGTACATGAACGTCGAGAAACCGCCCCAGGCGAAGGTCCTGGCCGCCGGCCGCCCGACCCCCCTCTGGCATGTCTCCGGCGCCCCCGCCGACCGCGCCGTCTTCGCCGGGGAGGCCCTCGGCATGTGGCTGTGGGCCGTCGTGTGGCCCGAGCGCTCGGGCCTGCTGATGTACGAGGAACTGGTGCTGACCGACCTGCGGGACGCCGGCGCGGAGGTGGACCTGGTGCCGTGCGGGGCCCTGTCGCCGCGTTTGATCCAGCCTTGAGCGCTGCGGGGCACTGCGCTGTGCTGCGGGGCGGGGGGTGGGGGCTTGTGGCGGGGCCGGTGGGTGTCGTGGGGCTGGGGTTGTAGCGGGAGCTGGGGGTGTCGTGGGGCTGAGGTTGTAGTGGGGGCGTAGGGGGTGCGGGGGCGCTGCGGGTGTGACAGTGGCGGGGGGAGTTCCGGTTATCCTTGAGCGTCCCCCTCCGTCCCGTCACCGCTTGGAGTCAGCGTCGTGCGTATCGATCTGCACACCCACTCCACCGCGTCCGACGGCACGGACACCCCGGCCCAGCTGGTGCGCAAGGCCGCCACGGCCGGGCTGGACGTCGTCGCGCTGACCGACCACGACACCACCCGCGGACATGCCGAGGCCGTCGCCGCGCTGCCCGAGGGGCTCACCCTCGTCACCGGCGCCGAACTCTCCTGCCGCCTCGACGGCGTCAGCATGCACATGCTGGCCTACCTCTTCGACCCCGAGGAGCCCGCCCTGCTCGCCGAGCGCGAGCTGGTCCGGGACGACCGGGTGCCGCGGGCCCGGGCCATGGTCGCCAAGCTCAACGCGCTCGACGTCCCCGTCACCTGGGAGCAGGTCGAGCGGATCGCCGGTGACGGCTCGGTCGGGCGGCCGCACGTGGCCTCCGCGCTCGTGGAACTCGGCGTCGTGCCCACCGTGGGCGACGCCTTCACCCAGGACTGGCTGGCCGACGGCGGCCGGGCCTTCGTGGAGAAGCACGAGACCGACCCCTTCGAAGCGCTCCGGCTGATCAAGGGCGCGGGCGGAGTCGCCGTGTTCGCGCACCCGGCCGCCGTCAAGCGGGGCCGTACGGTGCCCGAGACCGCGATCGCGGAGCTGGCCGACGCCGGGCTCGACGGCATCGAGGTCGACCACATGGACCACGACGCGGAGGCGCGGGCACGACTGCGCGGGACGGCGAGGGAACTGGGGCTCCTGGTGACCGGCTCCAGCGACTACCACGGCAGCCGGAAGACCTGCGTACTCGGCGAGTACACGACGGACCCCGAGGTGTACGGGGAGATCACGCGGCGGGCGTTCGGGGCGTTCCCCGTGCCGGGGGCCGGCGGGATCTGAGTCCCGTCCCCGCGCACGCCCACCACCTTCCCCCTCTCCCGCAAGGCCAGTAACTCACCCATGTTCGACGTCGCCGTCTTCGGCTCTCTCTTCCTGACCCTTTTTGTCATCATGGATCCCCCCGGGATCACCCCGATCTTCCTCGCGCTGACCTCCGGCCGGCCCGCCAAGGTGCAGAAGCGGATGGCCTTCCAGGCCGTCTGTGTCGCCGGTGGTGTGATCACGGTGTTCGGGCTGCTCGGGCACCAGATCCTGGACTACCTGCACGTGTCCGTGCCCGCGCTGATGATCGCGGGCGGGCTGCTGCTCCTGCTGATCGCGCTCGACCTGCTCACCGGCAAGACCGACGAGCCGAAGCAGACCAAGGACGTCAACGTCGCGCTCGTACCGCTGGGCATGCCGCTGCTCGCCGGGCCCGGGGCGATCGTGTCGGTCATCCTGGCCGTGCAGAAGGCCGACAGCGCGACCACACAGCTGTCGGTGTGGGCGGCGATCCTCGCGATCCACGTGGTGCTGTGGCTGGTGATGCGGTACTCGCTGCTGATCATCCGCGTCATCAAGGACGGCGGCGTGGTCCTGGTGACCCGCCTCGCCGGCATGATGCTCTCCGCGATCGCCGTGCAGCAGATCATCAACGGTGTCACCCAGGTGATCCAGGGCGCGTGAGCGTCGGCCGGCTCCGGGTACGCACAGGGCCCCCGCACGGTGTTCCGTGCGGGGGCCCTGGATGTGTGTGCAGATGATCTGCGGAGCTTCCGCGCTACAAGGCCGAGGTGTCGGCGGGGCGGATCCACAGGCGCTGCCCGATGGCGGCGGCCTGCTGAACGATGCGGTTCACGGAGGCAGCGTCCACAACGGTCGTGTCGACGGGGGTTCCGTCGACGTCGTCGAGTCGCATGACTTCAAAGCGCATGGCCTCTCCCTTGATCTGGTCATCCTCCTGAGGAGAACTACTGGTGTGGCTCCTGGGTCGTCGGTGCCCGGGCTTCCGTAGGAGTCAACGGGCTGCATGCTGCAAACATTCCCTACGCTAAGGAAATTTTTCGGACTGCTAATTACTGACTGGTAAGCCGCCTGATCCCGGGGTCGACGCGCACGCGATGAGTGTGCGACGAGTGTCCGCCACAAGACTGACCGGGACCGGTTGTGTTCGCAGCGTGACCGCCGGGACAATGGAGCCGATGAACGACGACCTCACGTCCCTGGACGCCCGTATCGATCGCACCAACGAGCTGCTGCAGCGCATGCTCGCCGAGGTGGCCAAGACACCCTCCACCCACGCGATCTTCGTGGACGCCGGGTACCTCTACGCGGCGGCGGGACGTCTGGTGGCCGGGACCGAGGACCGCCGGGCCTTCGACCTGGACGCCGAGGGGCTGATCGAGGCGCTCATCGACAAGGCGCGCACCATCTTCGCGGACAGCCGCCTGCTGCGCGTCTACTGGTACGACGGTGCCCGGCGCCGCATCCACACCGCCGAACAGCAGTCCATCGCCGAACTGCCCGACGTCAAGGTCCGCCTGGGCAACCTCAACGCCAACAACCAGCAGAAGGGCGTCGACTCACTGATCCGCTCCGACCTGGAATCCCTCGCCCGCCACCGTGCCATCAGCGACGCGGCCCTGCTCGGCGGCGACGAGGACCTGGTGTCGGCGGTCGAGGCCGCCCAGGGGTACGGGGCCCGCGTCCACCTGTGGGGCATCGAAGCCCCCGAGGGCCGCAACCAGGCCGACCCGCTGCTCTGGGAGGTCGACAGTCAGCGCACCTTCGACCTGGACTTCTTCAAGCCGTACGTCTCCCGGCGCACGGCCCACGCCTTCGACACGATGGGCGTGACCAGGCCGCCCCGCGAGGACGTCCGTTTCGTCGGCGCCCAGATCGCCGCGAAGTGGCTGGCGGCGCGGGGCCGCGAGTCGCTGGTCGAACTGCTCCCTGGCCACCCCTACCTCCCCGGCTCGGTGGACCAGGACCTGCTGGTGGAGGCCGAGGGGCTGCTGCAGTACTCGCTGCGTGGCCAGGCCGACCTGCGCCGGGCACTGCGGGACGGCTTCTGGGAGCACTTGCAGGCGCAGTACTAGCCGGGGCGCGCGAGGCCGCTGGTGAGGGTGCCCCGGCCGTCGGTCAGGGGGTGCGCGGCCGTCGCCGTGCATGAAGGTCGTCCCAGAAGTCGGCGAGGGCGCGCGCGGTCGGCAGCGGCTGGTCGGTGTTGGGAGAGTGCTCGGCCCCCTCGATCACGGTCCGGCGGGCTTCCAGCCGTACGGCCATCTCGTCCAGGAGGGGTACGGGCCACGTGTCGTCGTAGGCGCCCGACAGCACGTGGAACGGCAGTGGTACGGCGGCGAGCTCGGCGACGCGGTCCGGCTCGGTACACAACTGGCGCCCCGTGGCGAGGAGTTGCGCGGACCGGGTGCCAAGCCAGCGGTTGCGCAGCCGTTCCGGGTCGTCCGGGCCGCGGCCGGGTGCCGGGGCGCCGACCTCCTCGGGCGGTCCCATGGCCTGGATCACGCCCCAGACCTCGGCCATCGTCATGGTGTCGAGCGCGTCCCGGAGCAGCTTCACGCGCTGCTGCTGGGAGACGGAGATCCGCGCCGGGCCCGAGGACATGAGCGTGAGGGATACGAAGGGGGCGTGGTCGAGCAGGACGGCGGCACGGGCGATCTGACCACCGAGGGAGTGCCCGACGAGATGCACGCGGGTCCCGAGGGCGGCAACCTGCGCGAGCACGTCCCGGGCCAGCTCGGTCTGCGCGTAACCGGCTTCGTCGTGCTCGGGCCCGTCGGACTCGTACTGACCCCGCCCGTCCACGGCGACCGTACGGTACCCACGTGCCCCGAGCGGCTCGTGCAGCAGCGTGAAGTCCTCCTTGCTCCCCGTGAACCCGGGCAGCATCAGCACCGTCCCCTTCACCCCGAGCCCACCGGCCACGGGCGAATCGACGACGGCGAACTCACCCCGCGCGGTACGCAGCCGGTACGCGCGGGCGTCGGGAGGCGGGGTGAAGGCGGCGTTACTGCTCACGGGCAGAGGCTATCGGGCGGTGCGGTGAGCGGCCCGGGGAGGCCGGGGAAACCGGGGATGGGGACGCCGCCGGCCCGGTCCCGCATGGGTGCGGGACCGGGCCGACGGTCGGGTGAGCGGCGTGGATCAGCTTTCGCCGGCCTCCGCGGACCGCGTGGCTGCCGTGGCCGCCTTGCGGGTGCGGCGCGCCTTCGGCTTCGCCTCGGCCGTGTCGGTGGCCTCGGCGGGTGCCTCGACCGCGGTTTCCGTCTTCGCGGCGACCTTACGGGTCCGGCGCCGCGGTGCGGCCTCCGTCTCCTTCGAGGCCTGGGCCGGGATGCCGGCGGTGGCTTCGACGGGCTCGGTGGCCTCGGCGGCTGCGGCCTTGCGGGTGCGTCGGCGCGGCTTGGTCTCCGTGCCTTCGGCGGTGCCTTCGGCGGTGTCGACGGCGGTTTCGGCCTTGGTGGCGGCCTTCTTGCGGGTGCGCCGGGGCTTGGCCTCGGTGGCCTCCGCTGCCTGGACGGCCGTCTCGGCCGTCTCGGTCGGCTCCACCGGCTCGGCGGCCGTGGCCTTGCGGGTGCGTCGGCGCGGCTTGGCCTCTGCGGCCTCGGCCGTGTCGACGGCGGCTTCCGCCTTCGCGGCGGCCGTCTTCCGGGTGCGGCGCGGCTTCGCCTCGACCGCTTCCGGCTCCTTCGAGGCCTGGGCCGGGATGCCGGCGGTGGCCTCGGTGGCCTCGACGGGCTCGGCGGCTGCGGCCTTGCGGGTGCGTCGGCGCGGCTTGGTCTCCGTGCCTTCGGCGGTGCCTTCGGCGGTGTCGACGGCGGTTTCGGCCTTGGTGGCGGCCTTCTTGCGGGTGCGCCGGGGCTTGGCCTCGGTGGCCTCCGCTGCCTGGACGGCCGTCTCGGCCGTCTCGGTCGGCTCCGCGGGCTCGACGGCTGCGGCCTTGCGGGTGCGGCGGGGCTTCGCCTCAGGAGTGTCCGCGGTATCCGCGGTGTCCGTCGTGGTCGACGTCGTCGCGGCCTTCTTGCGGGTGCGGCGCGGCTTCGTCTCCGTCGCCTCGGACGCGGGCTCGGTCGCTCCCTCGGCCGTGTCGACCGCCGTCTCGGCGGCCGGAGCCGCCTTACGGGTGCGTCGGCGCGGCTTCTCCACAGGGGCCTCGGCCACCGGTGCCTCGGCGGTCACCGGGGTCTCGACGGCCACCGGCTCGGCCACCACGGCCGTCTCCACGGCGGTCTCCACCGGAGTGGCCGACGCCTCGGCCGCCTTGCGGGTGCGGCGGCGACGCGACTTCGCAGGGGCCTCCGCGGTCTCCGTGACCTCGGCAGCCTCCGCGACCTCGGACGCGGCGAGCGCGGTGTCCGCCGCCTGCTCCGCGGAGGTGTCCGTCGCCGCGGCCGTCACCGGTCGGCGCGACGGCTCCCCGCTGCGCGTACGGCGTCGGCGGCGCAGCGTGCGAGGACCCTTGGCGGCGTCCGTGTCCATGTCGGCGGCGCTGTCCGCAGGGCCGGTCACGGCCTCGGGAGCGGTGGTCACCGAGACGTCCGCGTCCACCGGTGCTCCGCCGCGCATCCGGCGACGGCGACGCGGCGTCGTACGGGACGAACGCTCGCGGTCGGCGGAACGGGACTCGTCCCGGCCACCACGGCCACCACGGCCGTCCCGGTCGCCACGGCCGTCCCGGTCGCCACGGGCGCGGCCGCCACGGCCACCCGGCTCGCCCAGGTCCTCCAGCTCCTCCGCGTCGAGCCCGGCGCGCGTGCGCTCCGAGCGCGGCAGGACACCCTTGGTGCCCGCGGGGATGCCGAGGTCGCTGTACAGGTGGGGAGAGGTGGAGTACGTCTCCGGCGGGTCGCTGAAGCCCAGGTCCAGCGCCTTGTTGATGAGCTGCCAGCGCGGGATGTCGTCCCAGTCGACCAGCGTGATCGCCGTACCCTTGGCGCCCGCGCGGCCGGTGCGGCCGATGCGGTGCAGGTACGTCTTCTCCTCTTCCGGCGACTGGTAGTTGATGACGTGCGTCACGCCTTCGACGTCGATGCCGCGGGCGGCGACGTCGGTGCAGACGAGCACGTCCACCTTGCCGTTGCGGAAGGCGCGCAGGGCCTGCTCGCGGGCGCCCTGGCCGAGGTCGCCGTGGACCGCGCCGGAGGCGAAGCCGCGCTGCTTGAGCTGGTCGGCCAGGTCGGCCGCGGTGCGCTTGGTGCGGCAGAAGACCATGACCAGTCCCCGGCCGTCGGCCTGCAGTATGCGCGACACCATCTCGGGCTTGTCCATGTTGTGCGCGCGGTAGATGAACTGCTTCGTGTTCGCGACCGTCGCGCCCGCGTCGTCCGGCGAGGTGGCGCTGATGTGCGTGGGCTGCGACATGTAACGGCGGGCCAGCCCGATGACCGCGCCCGGCATGGTGGCCGAGAACAGCATGGTCTGGCGCCTGGCCGGGAGCATGTTGATGATCTTCTCGACGTCGGGCAGGAAGCCCAGGTCGAGCATCTCGTCGGCCTCGTCGAGGACCAGGCTCTTGATGTGCTTCAGGCTCAGCTTCTTCTGGCCCGCCAGGTCCAGCAGGCGGCCCGGGGTGCCGACGATCACGTCGACGCCCTTCTTCAGGGCCTCCACCTGGGGCTCGTAGGCCCGGCCGCCGTAGATCGCCAGGACGCGCACGTTGCGGACCTTGCCGGCGGTCAGGAGGTCGTTGGTGACCTGCTGGCACAGCTCGCGCGTCGGGACGACGACGAGGGCCTGCGGGGCGTCGGTCAGGGCCTCGGGAGCGGCGCGGCCCGCCTCGACGTCGGCGGGGACGGTGACGCGCTCGAGGAGCGGGAGGCCGAAGCCCAGCGTCTTGCCGGTGCCGGTCTTGGCCTGGCCGATGACGTCCGTGCCCGACAGGGCCACGGGGAGTGTCATCTCCTGGATGGGGAAGGGAGTGATGATGCCGACGGCCTCAAGGGCTTCGGCGGTCTCGGGGAGGATCCCGAGGGATCGAAACGTCGTAGTCAGGGTGCTGCCTCTTCTGTGTACGTGGTGCGAGGCGAGCGCGCGGGTCGTGCCGGACCGTGTCGGGGACGTCGGCTGCCTTACGGAATGAGCCGTAGGACACGGGACCTCTGTCGACGCTCCAGCGCTCGTACCACTGAGGGTCCCCCTCCGGATTCCGTACGCGGTGTGGCGTACGGCAGGGAGGGCTGTCGGGTCGGAGCCGATCGGGCCACCGACCGGGCATCCTCATGCGTGCGGCCCGACGACGATGTCACGTACCCGTACGTCACATACTCGGCAGGCGCATTACCACCATACCCCGGATTCGCGCACATGCGTTGGCCGGTTTGGTCACGTAGTCGTCGTCACACTGACTGACCAGGGCCGACCGGACACCTTTCGGCAGGCGACGGGCGGGCTATTGTGCGCTGCATGACGAGCTCGGACAAGCCTGGCCACGCCGCAGACGCCCCCGCCGAAACCACCGGAGCCACCGGAGCCAACGAAACCACTGGAGCCGCTGTGGTCGCCGACCGGGACTGGGCGTCGGCAGCGGCCGACCCGCAGTACCGCGCCGCGGTCGTGGACCTGCTCGGCGCGCTCGCGTACGGCGAGCTGGCGGCGTTCGAGCGGCTCGCGGAGGACGCCAAGCTGGCGCCCACCCTCGGGGACAAGGCGGAGCTGGCGAAGATGGCGTCCGCGGAGTTCCACCACTTCGAGCGGCTGCGCGACCGGCTCTCCGAGATCGGTGAGGAGCCGACGGAGGCGATGGAGCCGTTCGTGGCCGCCTACGACGGCTTCCACAAGCAGACGGACCCCTCCGACTGGCTGGAGGGGCTCGTCAAGGCCTACGTCGGCGACTCCATCGCCAGTGACTTCTACCGCGAGGTCGCGGCCCGCCTCGACGCAGACACCCGCGAGCTGGTGCTGGCCGTGCTCGACGACACCGGGCACGCCGGATTCGCCGTGGAGAAGGTACGTGCGGCGATCGACGCGGACCCGCGTGTGGGCGGGCGGCTCGCTTTGTGGGCGCGGCGGTTGATGGGGGAGGCGCTCTCGCAGTCCCAGCGGGTGGTGGCCGACCGGGACGCGCTGTCGACGATGCTGGTGGGCGGTGTGGCGGACGGCTTCGACCTCGCCGAGGTCGGCAGGATGTTCTCCCGGATCACCGAGGCGCACACCAAGCGGATGGCGGCGCTGGGGCTGGCGGCCTGATCGCGGTCAGGGGCGAGCCGTGAACGGTCCTGTCCCACGAGGCGGTTCAGTCTGACGACGCGGTCTTGTCTGACGACGCGATCCGTGTCACGACGCGGTCCGTCCCACGTTCACGTCGCCACCACGCTTCGATCGCCACGCCCATCTCGGGCGTGGGCGCCACCGGGCGCGGCGGCCGCTCAGGCGGTCGCCGATCGGCCACGGAGTCTTCCCGCGGGGCGCAGCAGCAGCGACAGTGAGGCCGCGGAGAGGGCAGCCGAGCCCAGGAGGACCAGCAGGAGACCGCCGGCGCCCAGCGCGGTGTGTGTGACGAACGCCCCGAAGAGCGCCCCGGCGATCCCCGTCGGCAGGACCAGGACACGGGCCGGAAGACGGTGCGGCAGTCGGTGGGCGGCGGCCCATGCCAGGGCAAGGCCCAGGATCGCGGCGCTGAGCACTTCCAAGAGCATGTCGGGGTCCCTCCCACACGGCCGGCCTGCCCGAAACGGTCACAGCCGTCATACCCCTGACCTGCGGAATACAACCCTCCCACTGTGGGTGAACTGTGCTCCGAGTGTGAACGGGAGGACGGGAGGGGCCCGGCGGCTGGTCGCCGCCGGGCCCCTCCCGGTCTTCGTCCGTCGCCTGCTACAGCGCGCCGAAGCCCACCTTGCGCGGGGCGGGTTCGCCGATCTCGACGTAGGCGAGCCGGTCGGCCGGCACCAGGACCTTGCGGCCGTGTTCGTCCACGAGACTCAGCAGCGCCGACTTGCCGGCGAGCGCCTCGGCCACCACACGCTCGACCTCCTCGGCACTCTGACCGCTCTCCAGAACGATCTCGCGGGGCGCGTGCTGCACGCCGATCTTGACCTCCACGGCTATGTCCCTCCGACGGTCAGTGAAGTGCGCGATCTTCCGCGCCGTACCCAGCACACATTAGCCCGGTGAGGGGACGTACACGCTGCGCCGGGGCACGCCAGGAGCGAACAGCCGACGGAACGGAGCCGCCGCCCGCCCGCCGCAGCCCCGGCACACCGTGACGGTCAGTGCTGCTCGCTGCCGTGCAGCGGGAAGCCGGCGATGCCCCGCCAGGCCAGGGAGGTGAGCAACTGGACCGCCTGGTCGCGCGGCACGCTGCGGTCGCTGTGCAGCCAGGAGCGGGCCACCACCTGGGCGAGGCCGCCCAGGCCGGAGGCCAGCAGCATCGACTCGGCGCGCGAGAGGCCGGTGTCCTCGGCGATGACGTCGCAGATCGCCTCGGCGCACTCGTTCGTGACCTTGTCGACCCGCTGGCGTACGGCGGGCTCGTTGGTCAGGTCCGACTCGAAGACCAGGCGGAAGGCGCCACCGTCGTCCTCGACGTAGGCGAAGTAGGCGTCCATCGTCGCGCGGACGCGCTGCTTGTTGTCGGTCGTCGACGCGAGTGCGCTGCGTACGGACTGGATCAGGGACTCGCAGTGCTGGTCCAGCAGGGCGAGGTAGAGGTCGAGCTTGCCCGGGAAGTGCTGGTAGAGCACCGGCTTGCTCACGCCGGCGCGTTCGGCGATGTCGTCCATCGCGGCCGCGTGGTAGCCCTGGGCCACGAACACTTCCTGTGCGGCTCCCAGCAACTGGTTGCGTCGGGCTCGGCGGGGAAGGCGTGTGCCCCGCGGGCGTACCGCCTCTGTCTGCTCGATGGCTGTCACGCCGCCTCCCATGTTCGTCCTCGTGCGGTGTGCGCCGCGTCGCCATCGTACTTTTCGGTAACCGTGGTGTGTGCGCTGCGAGCGCAGAATTTCACGGACCGGACGGTGGCGAAAGCCGCACAACAGGTTTCAAAAGGGTTCAGGCCGGGCAGGAATCGGCCTCCCTTCTGCTCGGCGAGCTTTCCGGCGCCTCCTGGTGCCGCGTCTCAGCGGTAGTCGTCCTCGTCGTGCGAGACGACCCGGGCCTGTTCCGCCAGGTCGGCCTCGTTGGCGCGGTCCGGTTCGATGCCGGTCAGCGGATCGTCGCGCTCCGGCGCGATGTCCGCCTGCTGCTCGGCGGCGTCGGCGGCGGGTGCCTCGACGTCGAATTCCTCCGGTTCCTGGGCCTCGTCGTCGAAGGTCTCGGGGTCGGTCGGGTCGACGGTCATGCTGGGCTCCCTTCCTACGAACGTCCCTGAAGATGCAGGGGCCACACGCGGGTGCCCACTCCACGAGCCTAGGAGACACCCGATCCGGACGCCATGCGTCGGCCCGCCCCGCCCGCCCCGCCCGTGCGCTGTCCCCTGGGTGCCGCCACCCCGTGCGCCGCGCCCCGTGGCTGCGCCTGTGCTGCGCCCCTGTGCTCTGCCCTCTGTGTTCCGCGCCTGTGTTCTGCCCCTGCGCTGTCGGCTCCCTACCCGGCTGCCGACGCACCGTACCGGCGCTTGTGACGGCGAACACATGAACCACTGCGTGATCATCTCGTAACATTGCCGCATGCCTTCGACCGATCCGCCGTCCGTGCCGCCCGCCAACGTGCTGCCGAAGGTCGCGGCCGTCAAGGTCGCGGACGGCGAACGACTCAGGTCGGTACACCTGCCCGGCGTCACCCTGACGGTGCGTTCGAGGCCACCGGCCAGAAAGGGCCTGCCGCCCGCGCTCTACGTCCACGGCCTCGGCGGCTCCTCGCAGAACTGGTCGGCGCTGATGCCGCTGCTGGACGGCCTCGTCGCAAGTGAGGCCGTCGACCTGCCGGGCTTCGGCGACTCCCCGCCACCGGACGATGGCGACTACTCGATCACCGGTCACGCGCGCGCGGTCGTCCGCCACCTCGACGCGGCCGGGCGCGGCCCCGTGCACCTCTTCGGCAACTCGCTCGGCGGCGCCGTCGTCACCCGCGTGGCCGCGGCCCGGCCCGACCTGGTGCGGACGCTGACCCTCGTGTCGCCCGCGCTGCCGGAGATCCGCGTGCAGCGCAGCGCCGTGCCGACAGGCCTGCTGGCGTTGCCGGGGGTGGTGTCGCTGTTCACCCGGCTCACCCGGGAGTGGACCGCGGAGCAGCGGGTCCGCGGCGTGACGGCGCTCTGCTACGGCGACCCGGGCAGCGTCTCACCGGAAGGCTTCCGCAACGCCGTGGAGGAGATGGAGCGGCGGCTGCGACTGCCGTACTTCTGGGACGCGATGGCCCGCTCCGCGCGCGGAATCGTCGACGCTTACACGCTGGGCGGCCAGCACGGGCTGTGGCGACAGGCCGAACGGGTTCTCGCACCGACGCTGCTGGTCTACGGTGGACGCGACCAACTCGTCGGATACCGCATGGCCCAGCGGGCCGCCCGTGCCTTCCGTGACTCCCGGCTGCTGACCCTGCCGGACGCGGGACACGTGGCGATGATGGAATATCCGGAGACCGTGGCCACGGCGTTCCGTGAACTCCTCGCGGACACCGGGGAACCGGTGGCCGACGAGAGAACCGAAGAGGCCGTCGACGACGAGCCCGCCAACCAGACCACAGGAGGCTGAGGCGCGACGTGGGACGCCACAGCCGCCGCGGACCCGCCCCCAAGGCCGACGCCGCGGACACCGCCGCGGCGCGGGAGGACCGGCACGGCCTGCTGGGCCGCCGCCGGGCGCCCGGTCCTCCGGCGGGGGAGCAGGTACCACCGGCGAGTGGAACGCCCGGCGCGACGCCCCGTGGCGCGACGCCCCGTGGCGCGACGTACGGGGCCCCGGGTGGGGCGGACGGGTCTCGGGGAGGGGCCTGGGGCGACCCTCAGGGAACTCAAGCTCCTCGTGGCTCTCAGGCTTCTCAAGCCCCTCAGGCTCCTCAAGGGAACGCGGGCCCGGGCCCGCGGTTCCCGGACGGGACACCGGCCCGTGGTTTTCCGGGAGTTGCGGACGGCACCCCGGCGCACGGCGTGCCGCGCGCCCGTGGCGGCCACCCCGAGCAGCGTGAACCCGGCGGCGGCTGGGGCGAGCTGAGCGGGCGGACCGGTTCCGGGCCCGGCGCTCCGGCTGGGCCGCGCGCAGGGGGACCCTCGCCTTCCGCTCCTCCGTCGCCCCCGTCCCATCCCTCGCACTCCGGGCCTCCCGGTCGGTCCGCGAGGCCCGGCCCGCCCTTCCCGCGGCAGCGGCAGCCGGATCCGGGCGAGCCGCGACAGGAGTACCTGGACGCCTTCGGCGGGGACGGCGACGTCTTCGTGGTCCCTTCCCCGCGCCGTACCCCCCTTCCCCCGCGGCCCGCCGACCCGTACGCCTCTGTGACCGACTGGAGCGCCACCGACTGGAGCACCCCGGACGGGAGCGGCGGCATCGCCGGTGGCGGTGGCGGTGGCGGCGCGTCCGGCGCCGACGGGGACGACGCGCCGCCCACAGGCGAACCCGCGTCGGTCAAGGGCGGCAAGGGCAGGACCTTCACCGGCATCGCCGCGGCCGCCGTCACCACCGTGCTGGCGGTCGTCGTGGCCGGCCAGGTCGCCGACGGCGCGGACGGGGACGAAGCGCGCTCTCAGTCCGCCACCGACCAGGCCCGTGACGTCCACGACTCCGCGTCGCGGGCGGACGGACGGCCGACACCCTCCTCGTCGGAGACGGCGGCGCCGCTGACGTACGAGCAGAAGATGGAGAAGAGGTACCCGCTCAGCGCCACACTCGAGGCTTCGGGGAAGTTCGACGCGATCCCCGGCATCGCCAAGGGACCGGCGGAGGGGGAGAGGTACACCTACCGCGTGGACGTGGAACAGGGACTCGGCCTCGATGGAGAACTCTTCGCCGAGGCGGTGCGGAAGACGCTCAACGACGACCGGAGCTGGGCCCACAACGGCGCCCGCACCTTCGAGCGCATCCACTCCGGGAAGCCCGACTTCGTGATCACGCTGGCCAGCCCCGGCACCACCGCGGTCTGGTGCGCCAAGTCCGGCCTGGACACCACCCAGGACAACGTGTCCTGCGACTCGGCCGCCACGGAGCGCGTGATGATCAACGCCTACCGATGGGCGCAGGGAGCGGAACCGTACGGCGACGACATCCACGGGTACCGGCAGATGCTGATCAACCACGAGATCGGCCACCGCATCGGCTTCAACCACGTCACCTGCGACAAGGACGGCGAGCTCGCCCCGGTCATGCAGCAGCAGACCAAGTTCGTCGACCATGACGGAATCGACTGCCGCCCCAACCCTTGGGCCTACCCCAACAGCTGACCGCGAGGCATGGCCGTCGTGTCACGCTTGGTGATGACGTGATCCCTTAGCGCGACGGAACGCGCCCCGCACGAGAAAGTTACGCCCGTTCACCCCTTTTGGTGGCGCGACGGACAACCGTCCATCGCGCCACCGCCTTGTCCGCATACGTTCGTCCCGCTGCGAGCCGCCGGGCCAACGACGGCTCCCCAAACGGGAGATCGGGGGTGCGCGCGTGCGCATCGGACTGCTTACGGAGGGTGGGTATCCGTATGTGAGCGGTGAGGCCGGGCTCTGGTGCGACCGGCTTGTGCGCGGGCTCGAACAGCACGAGTTCGACGTCTACGCGCTCAGCCGCGGCGAGCGCCAGGAGGCCGAGGGGTGGGTCCCGCTGCCGCCGCAGGTCAGCCGGGTACGCACCGCGTCGCCGTGGGACGCCGTCGATGACGGGATCGTCCACGGACGGCGCGCTCGCCGGCGTTTCGCCGAGTCGTACGGCGAACTGGCCACGGCCCTGTGCACGACCGCCCCCGGAGACTCGTCCGCGCTCGCGAAGGAGGCGTCGGCCGTTGAGGCGGACCGTTTCGCCAGCGCGCTGTACGGGCTCGCCGAACTCGCCCGCGACGAGGGCGGACTGCCCGGCGCGCTGCGCTCGGAGACCGCCGTACGCGCCCTGGAACGCGCCTGTCGTGCGCCCGGCGCCCACCGCTCCGCGCATGAGGCGCGCGTCCCCGACCTGCTCGCCGTCGCCGCACGCCTCGAACGCGCCCTGCGCCCCCTGTCGCTCGACTGGTACGAGGACGACGGCCTCGGCGCGGTCGACCTGTGCCACGCGGCCTCCGGGGGCGCGGCGGCGCTTCCGGGCCTGCTCGCCCGGCACTTCTGCGACGTGCCCCTGCTGGTGACCGAGTACGGGGTACGGCTGCGGACGCACTACCTCACGGAGCCCGACTCGTCACCCGCGATACGGTCCCTGCTGGCCGCCTTCCACGGCCGGCTGGCCGCCGAGACCTACCGGCGCGCGGCCGTGATCACGCCCGGCAACGCGCACGCGCGCCGGTGGCAGGAGCGCTGCGGGGCCGACCGCGCCAAGCTTCGCACCGTCCACCCGGGCATGGACCCGGCCCCCTTCGCCGAGACGGGGGAGACGTCGGAGTGCGCCGACCCTCACACTCTCGTCTGGATCGGCCGCGTCGAGCCCGCCAAGGACCTGGTCTCGCTGCTCCACGCCTTCGCGGAGATCCGCAAGGAGGAGCCGGGAGCCCGCCTCAGGATCGTCGGTGGCCCCTCGGGCCCCGAGGACGCGGCCTACCTCACCCACTGCAAGGGCCTGGCCGCCCAGCTGTTCCCCGACGAGGCCGACGGTCCGCACGCCGTCGGCCGCAACCCGGTGTCCTTCGAGGAGACCGGCGGTCCGGGACTGCCGTCCCGCGCCGACGTGTATGCCTCGGGCGCCCTGGTGGTCCTCTCCAGCGTCGTCGAGGGATTTCCGGTCGGCCTGGTCGAGGCCATGTTCTCCGGTCGCGCGACGGTGTCCACGGACGTCGGCGCGGTGGTGGAGGCCATCGGTGGCACCGGGCTCGTAGTGCCCCCGCGCAATCCCCGGGCGCTCGCCGAGGCGTGCGTCGCCCTGTTGCGGGACCCCGAGCGCCGTGCGCGCCTGGGTGCCGCCGCGCGGGCCCGCGCACTGGAGCTGTTCACCGTCGAGCAGAATGTCGCGGCATTTCATGGCATTTACCTGGAGATCCTCTCGATGACGCCCGTACGCCGCGTCGTCCTCGACGACACCGGCGAGCCCCTGCCGTTCGCCGCCCCCGCCGAGGCGCATGTCCCCGGCCGCTGGGCCGACCCCACGACCCGCGTCGTGGCTCGGGGCGGCCCCCGCTGGGCGACGGACGCCCCCTTCCGGGCCACGACCCCGGTCACCGCGACCGAGGGGGTCCGATGAGCGGCCTCGGCGAACTGGACCGTCCCGAGACCCCGGGCAGCCCGGGCACCTGGGACGAACGCCCGCGGCACCTTCTGACCGCCGGAACACCTGACGCGCGAGCGTCTGCCGACCGGCTGGTGGGGGAGGACCGCTGGTCGGGTGACGCCAGGCGCGCCGGCTGGGGCGAAGGCCGGTCTCCGGGGGGGAACGGGCGTCCGAACGAGTCCTCGGGCGGCAAGGCGACCGTCGATGAGGCGGTCGATGAGGCAGGGGGCGCCGGCCACGAAGCGGCCACCGTTGGTACAGCGGTCACCGCCGGCGAGGAGGTCACCGTCGGTACAGCGGTGACCGCCGGCAAGCCGGCCACTGTCGGCAAGGCGGCCGACCGTGGTGGAGCGGGTGTCGCCGGTGATCGGCCGGCGTCCGCTGCTCGCCGCGCCGCAGCGGATCCGGTCAAGGCCTTGCTGCACCGGCACCGCGCCCTGTGCGAACGCGCCGTGGACCCTCTGGAGATCGCCGCGGGCCTGGAGGCGCACGGCGTCACCGACCGGACCGCCGCACGCTTCCGCCACCGGGACGTCTTCTCCCTCGCGGAGGAGATGTACGCCCGTGTCCCGCGCGACGCCGACACGCCGGCTCGCCCCACGGACCGGCCGGCCTCCCGGGGACACACCACCTGGACCCTCCTCGCCCTGCTGCCCGGCACGCTGTGCGCCGCCGCCGTGGCCGGTCTGCGCCTCACCGACGGCCGACCGCGCCTGATCGCGGCCGTCGTCGGCGTCCTCGCGGTGACCCTGGCCCTGCGCGCGGCCTTGCGCCGGGGTCCGTTGAGCGCCGCGACCCGCACCACCGGAGTCTGGACCTGCTGGCTCGTCGGCTACGCCCTCCTCGGCGACGGACTGCTCCGCGCCGCGCTCGCCGGCGGCCCGGACGGCCTGCCCGACGGCACCGCCGACGGTCCGTGGCCCGTCACCGTCGCCCCCGTGCTGGCCCTCGCCCTGGCCTGCGCGCCCGCGGCCGGAAGCGCCCACCTCTTCGCCGTGCGCGCCCGCCGCAAACTGACGGCCAGCCGCGGCCTGGCCGACTTCTCCGCCTCCGCACGCCCCCTCCTGCTGGGCACGTTCGCCCTCTTCATGGGCGTCCTGACAACCCTGGTCGCGCTGACCGGCGCGATCCTCGCGGAGCCCGCCGCCCACCCCCAGGCACTCACCCTGGGTGCCCTGCTCATGCTCGCCCGTCTGCTCACCGTGCATGGCTGTACCCGCGCCCCCACCCTGGTCCTCGCCGCTTCGGCCACCGCCCAGGCGGCCGCCCTGGCCACGCTCTTCGCCGGCCGTCTCCCCGGCTGCGGCTTCCTGGCCGCTCCCGTGGAGGCCGTGATCGCCGCCTGCGGCCCGGCCGGTGTTCCGACGGCGGCCTGCGGCATCGGTGCCCTGACCCTCCTGGTCCACGCGGCCCGCCGCCTGACCATGGCCTCGGCCCACGCGTCGACCGAGCGGCCGCGATGACCGCGCCCCCGGACAGCCCCCACACGTCCGCCCCACCCCCTGAAGGAGCCCCCAGATGACCACCTCCCGACCCGACGCCTCGGCACCGGGAGCCGCCCGATGAGAGTTTTGCTGATCGGAGCCAACGGCTACATCGGCCGCTTCGTCGCCGACCGTCTCCTCGCAGACCCGGCCGTCCAGCTCACCGCCCTCGGCCGGGGCGACGACGCCGACGTGCGCTTCGACCTCGCCACCGGCAGCCCCGGCGCCCTCACCCGCTTCCTCGACGCGGTCCACCCCGGCGTCGTCGTCAACTGCGCCGGTGCCACCCGCGGCGGCGCCCGCGAACTCACCCGGCACAACACCGTCGCCGTCGCCACCGTCTGCGAGGCCCTGCGCCGCAGCGGCTGCGGCGCCCGCCTGGTGCAGGTCGGCTGCAGCGCGGAGTACGGCCCCAGCCAACCCGGCTCCTCCACAGCGGAGGACGCCGTGCCCCGCCCCGGCGGTCCCTACGGCGTCAGTAAACTCGCCGCGACCGAACTGGTCCTCGGCGCCGGCCTCGACGCCGTCGTCCTCCGCGTCTTCTCGCCCGCCGGCCCAGGCACCCCCGCCGGCTCACCGCTCGGCCGCCTCGCCGAGGCCATGCGCCGCGCGATGCAGTCCGGCGACGGCGAACTCCGGCTCGGCGGCTTAGGCGCCCAGCGCGACTTCATCGACGTCCGCGACGTCGCCCGCGCCGTCCACGCCGCCTCGCTCTCCGCGGCACAGGGCGTCATCAACATCGGCTCCGGCCGCGCCGTGCGCCTTCGCGACGCCGCCGCCACCCTCGCCCGCGTGGCCGGCTACGGAGGCGCCCTGCACGAACTCGACGGACCGCCCGGCGCGCTGCGGCCCACCATCGGCCACCCCCGGACCGAATCCGTCGGCCACCGCGTCGACACCCTCGGCCACCACCGCACCGACGGCCTCGGCCACCACCGCCCGGACCCCCTCGGGCACCGCGGCGACCGCGCCGACGTCGAGCACGCGCCCCCGGCCGCCTACCCCTACCCGGACGGCTGCGGCAGCTGGCAGCAGGCCGATGTGCGCACCGCGCGCGACCGGCTCGGCTGGCGGCCCCGGATCGCCCTCGAAGAGTCCCTCGCCGATATCTGGATGGAGGCGGCATGCCGTATCTGACCGGCATCACAGAGGGCACCGCGAGCACCGACGTCCGCACCGGTATCGGTGTCCCGGGGCTCGCCCACCCCCTCGTCGCCCCCGGCGAGTGGGCCGGCCTCACCTGCCCGGGCACACCCCTGCACTGGGTCGTCCTCAACGTCTCCGACGGCCCCGGCGCCCATCCCGACCCGCGCTGCCTGGAGGCCGCCGGGCACCTGCGCAACGCGGGCGTCCGCGTCCTCGGCCACCTCGACGCCTCCTACGGGGCACGGAGCTTCGGCGCACTGATCTCCGACGCACACCGGTACCTCGACTGGTACCGGGTCGACGGCTTCGTCCTCGGCCGCTGCCCGTCCGAACGCGCGGACCTTCCCGAGGTCCGCCGCACCGTCACCACCCTCCGCGTGATCCGTGACGACGCCCACATCGTCCTCGGTCACGGCACCCACCCCCACCCCGGCTATGCCGAGAACGCCGACCAACTCGTCACCTTCTCGGGACCCTGGAGCGACTACCGCTGGTCCCAGGCGGCCGAGTGGAGCGCCGACCATCCGCCCGAGCGCTTCTGCCACTTCGTCCACGGCGTCCCCCGCGGGCATCTGGAGGAGGCGCTGCGCATCGCCCGCTGGCAGGGCGCCGGGACGATCTATTTCACCGACCGGACGGACCGGGGTGGCCGAGTCGACCCCTGGGAGACGATGCCCGGCTACTGGGACGAGATTGTCTCGCGAGTCGGGACGGGTGTCTCGGAATGAAAAAGGCCGTGGCAGTGTTACGAGCAGAACAACCGTAACCACTGACCGACCAACGGAGTCCCCGTGTCGCTGCCACCCCTGGTCGAGCCGGCCCCCGAGCTCACCGTAGACGAGGTCCGCAGGTACTCCCGCCACCTGATCATCCCCGACGTGGGGATGGACGGGCAGAAGCGGCTGAAGAACGCGAAGGTGCTCGCCGTGGGCGCGGGCGGCCTCGGCTCGCCGGCCCTGATGTACATGGCGGCGGCCGGTGTCGGCACGCTCGGCATCGTGGAGTTCGACGAGGTCGACGAGTCGAACCTGCAGCGGCAGGTCATCCACAGCCAGGCCGACATCGGCCGCTCCAAGGCAGAGTCCGCCCGCGACACCATCAAGGGCATCAACCCGTACGTGGACGTGGTCCTTCACCAGGAGCGGCTCGAGGCCGACAACGTGATGGACATCTTCAGCCAGTACGACCTGATCGTCGACGGCACGGACAACTTCGCGACCCGCTACCTGGTCAACGACGCCTGCGTGCTGCTGAACAAGCCCTACGTCTGGGGCTCGATCTACCGCTTCGACGGCCAGGCCTCCGTCTTCTGGTCCGAGCACGGTCCCTGCTACCGCTGCCTCTACCCGGAGCCCCCGCCCCCCGGCATGGTCCCCTCCTGCGCCGAGGGCGGCGTCCTGGGTGTGCTGTGCGCGTCCATCGGCTCCATCCAGACCAACGAGGCCATCAAGCTCCTCGCGGGCATCGGAGAGCCGCTGGTCGGCCGTCTGATGATCTACGACGCCCTGGAGATGCAGTACCGCCAGGTCAAGGTCCGCAAGGACCCCGACTGCGCGGTCTGCGGCGAGAACCCGACCGTCACCGAGCTCATCGACTACGAGGCCTTCTGCGGCGTCGTGTCCGAGGAGGCCCAGGCGGCGGCGGCCGACTCCACGATCACTCCCAAGCAGCTCAAGGAGTGGATCGACGACGGCGAGAGCATCGAGCTCATCGACGTCCGCGAGCCGAACGAGTTCGAGATCGTCTCCATTCCGGGCGCCCGGCTGATCCCGAAGAACGAGTTCCTCATGGGCTCGGCGCTGGAGAGCCTCCCGCAGAACAAGAAGATCGTCTTGAACTGCAAGACGGGTGTCCGCAGTGCGGAAGTGCTGGCGGTCCTCAAGTCCGCGGGCTTCGCGGACGCCGTGCACGTCGGCGGCGGCGTGATCGGCTGGGTCAACCAGATCGAGCCGGAGAAGCCCGTCTACTGACCGGGCCTCGGTCCCGCTTCCCGGACGGCGGGGGTTTCGCGCACCGCAGGTGCCCGAAGCCCCCGCCGCCGTCATGAGCAGACCTTGCCGTCCTCGGGCACCGTCCCCTTCAGCAGATAGGCGTCCACCGCGGAGTCGACACAGTCGCTCCCGCTCCCGTACGCCCCGTGCCCCTCGCCCTTCCAGGTGAGGACCACACCGACGTCCTTGCCCAGCTCGTCCGCCATCCTGCGGGCACCTTCGTAGGGCGTGGCCGGGTCGCCGGTGTTGCCGACCACCAGGATCGGAGCCGCGCCGGGAGCGCTCACCTCCGGGGTCTGGTGCTGACCGGCCACCGGCCAGTCGTGGCACCACCCGGCCGTGTCCCAGCCGAGGAAGGTGCCGAACACGGGCGATACCTTCTCGAACCTCGGCAGCAGCTTCTTCGTCTCCTCCAGGGTCGGCCGCTGCTTGTCGTCCAGGCACGATATGACCCGTTGGGAGTGGGTCGTCGTGCCGTAGCGCCCCGAGGGATCACGCTCGTTGTAGCCGTCGGCGAGCGCCAGCAGCTCCGATCCGTCGCCCTCCTCGGCCGCCGCCAGCGCGCTGGTCAGGGCCGGCCACCCGTCCTTGCCGTAGAGCGGCAGCACGATGCCGGTGAGCGCCAGCGTCTGCGTCAGCTTCCGCCCGGGCGACGACGTCGGCAGGGGCTCCGCGTCGAGCCGCTCCAGCAGGCCGGCGATCTCCCGCGATCCCTGTTCCGGGTCCTTGCCGGTGGATTTCAGGTAGTCGTCCAACGCTCGCTGGAAGCCCCTGGCCTGGTTCTCGGCGTGGCCCATCGTGTCGGCGCCAGGGTCCACGACCGCGTCGAGGACCACCCGCCCCACGTGCTCGGGGAACAGGTGGGCGTAGACGCCGCCGAGTTCGGTGCCGTAGGAGATGCCGAAGTAGTGCATCTTCTCGTCGCCGAGCACATGCCGCATCAGGTCCATGTCGCGGGCGGTGTCCGTGGTCGAGACGTGCGCCATCAGCTTTCCGGCGGCCCTCTCGCAGCCCTTGCCGAAGTCCGCGGCGTCCTTCAGATACGCCTGCTCCTCGGTCGTGGTGTCCGGTGTGGAGTCCACCGACTCGGCGTCCTCGATCGCCTCGTCACCGCGGCAGCGGATGCCCTCGCTGGCGGCCACTCCGCGCGGGTCCCAGCTCACCAGGTCGTACCGCTCGTGCAGGGACGAGACGGTGCCGGCGTAGGAGGGCATCATGGAGACGCCCGAGCCGCCGGGGCCGCCGAAGTTGAACAGCAGGGAGCCGAGGCGCTCGTCGCCGGTGGCCTTGGCGCGGATCAGCGAGAGGCCGATCGTCTCGCCGCCAGGCTCGGCCCAGTCCAGCGGCGCCTCGAGCGTGGCGCACTGCCAGTCGCCGTCCGGGGCGGGGGAGTCGGCGGTGCCCTTGCAGCGGTCCCAGTCGAGCGTCTGGGAGGCCAGCGACTCGTGCACCCCGGAGGGCGCCGCCGCCGACGGCCGCGCGCTGCTCGTCCCCCCTGTTCCCCCGTCGTCCTTGTCCTCACCGGACGAGCCGCTGCTGCAGCCCGCCGTGGTCAGCAGTGCGGCGGCGGCCGTCAGAGCCGTCCACCGTACGAGACGCGCCATGTGCTCTCCCCCTCGCAAGCCGTCCGCGCCGTGCGGCGGAAGGCGGTCATGCCATGGTAGGCGGATCACGTGAAGCCCGCTGAGCCCTGTGGATAACGCTCTGACCTGCGGGTTCGATCGAGTTTTGGGGTTGCGGGAGAGGGCGGGGCGGGTCAGGAACAGACGGTTCCGGCTGCCGGTACCTTCCCGTCCAGCAGGTAGCCGTGCACCGCGTCCCGCACGCATTCGTTCTTGCTGTCGTAGGCACCGTGGCCCTGGCCCTTGTAGGTCAGCTCCACGCCGACACCCTTCCCCAGCTCGGCCGCCATCCTCCCCGCGCCCTCGTAGGGCGTCGCCGGGTCGCCGGTGTTGCCGATCACCAGGATCGGCGGGGCGCCCGGGGCGCTGACGTCGGGATGGTCGGCGGCGCCGGATACCGGCCAGTCGGTGCAGCTGAGCATGGACCAGGCGAGGTAGTCCCCGAACAGCGCGGACGCGTTCCGGAACCCCGGCAGCTTGCGCTCCACGTAGGCGGGGTCGTACCGCGGCTTGTCGTCGGCGCAGTTGATGGCGACGTTGGCCGCGGTGATGTTGCTGTACTCGCCGTTCTCGCTACGCCCGTTCAGCGCGTCCGACAGCACCATGAGGACCCTGCCGTCACCGTCGTACGCCTGCTCCAGGCCTTCGGTGAGGTATTCCCAGAAGTCCTTCGAGTACAGCGACTGCGCGATGCCGCCGGTCGCGGCGGTCTGGGTCAGTTCGCGAGGGAAGACGCCGGGGATCGGCGTGCGGTCGAGGTCTTTCAGGAGTCCCGCGATACGGTCCTTGACGTTCTGGGCGCTGTCTCCGACGGGGCAGTCCTCGGCCTTCGACACACAGTCCTCGGCGAAGTTGTCGAGCGCGAGCTGGAAACCCTTCGCCTGTGCGAGCGAGCTCTCCTCCGGCGTCTGCGTCGGGTCGACGACCGCGTCGAAGACGGCCCGGCCCACCTTCTCGGGGAACAGGTGGGCGTAGACGCCGCCGAGTTCGGTGCCGTAGGAGACGCCGAAGTAGTGCAGCCTGTCGTCGCCCAGTACCTGGCGCATCAGGTCCATGTCGCGGGCCGCGTCGGTGGTGTGCACGTGCGGCAGGATCTTCTTCGAGTTCTTCTCGCAGGCCGCGTTGAACTCCTCGGTGTTGTCCAGCAACTCGGTGCGCTCGGCCGCGTCGTCGGGGGTGGCGTCCTGCTGGAAGTAGGTGTCGAGCTGCTTGTCGTCCAGGCATTCCACGGGGGCGCTGCGGCCGACGCCGCGCGGGTCGAAGCTGACCAGGTCGTAGCGGGTGCGCAGTTCCGCGTAGTCCTGGCCGAAGGCGGGCAGCGTGGTGACGCCCGATCCGCCGGGGCCCCCGAAGTTGAAGAGGAGTGAGCCGATCCGCCGGTCCGCCTCCCCACTGGCCTCGGCCCGGATCAGCGCCAGGTCGATCGTGTCGCCCTCGGGGTCGTCCCAGTCGAGCGGCACCTTCATGGTGGCGCACTGCCACTCGTCGCCGTCCGGCAGCGGCGACGGGGCTGGTCCGCCGCCTTCGGCCTCGGACGGTGCCGGGCAGTCCTTCCAGCCGAGCTTCTGGGCCGTGAGGTCCTCGTCGCCGCCCCTGTCGCCCCCGGAGTCGTCGCTGCAGCCGGTCAGCACAGCGGCCATGGCTACGGCGGTGGCAGCGGTCAGGGCGGCGGCGCGCAGCCGGGAGGGGTTCGGCATGGGTCCATCGTGCGGGCGCACAGGGCCGTGCGCTCGGGGCAGGGGCCGTACGAGGTACCGGGCGGGCAGCCGCCGGGACGTACGCGCGAGAGGCGGCGCGTACGGACCCACGCGCGTAAGGCGGCGCGTACGGACCCACGCGCGTGCGACGAGTACGACTAACGCGCGTCAGACGACGAGTGCAGACCAACGCGCGCGAGGCGACGCCTACGGATCAACCTCGGTGTACGAGGCTGATTCTCGTCCTACGACGCCGTTACAGCGCTTCCTTCCGCGTCAGGTGGTTGAAGACCAGCCAACCCGGCAGCACCGGCAGCCACAGCGTGAGCAGCCGGTACAGCAGCACCGCGGGGGCGGCGACCTCCTTGGGCAGGCCGACGGCGATCAGGCCGACCGTCAGGGTCGCCTCCACCGCTCCCACACCGCCCGGTGTCGGCGCGGCGGATCCCAGCGCGTTGCCGGCGAGGAAGACGACCGCGACGCTCGCCAGGCTGATCGACGTCGACTCGTCGCCGAAGGCGCGGATCGAGGCGTCCAGGCACATCACGAAGCACGCGGTGAGCAGCAGCATGCCGCCGATGCCGGTGACCAGCTTCTGCGGCCGTTGCAGCACGTCCAGCATGCGCGGCACGACGCCGGCGAAAAGCGACCGCACGCGCGTGACGACGAACTTCCGCAGGAACGGCACCGACGTCACCACGAGCACGAGCACCGCCACCGTCAGCAGACCCGCGATGACCGTCCGGGACGGCGACAGCGACGGTGTCTTCTCGGTGCCGGTCAGATAGCCGAAGGACAGCAGCATCAGGATGTGACAGCCGAGCCCGAACAGCTGCGACGCGCCGACACTCGCCACCGCGAGCCCCGGTCGTACTCCCGCGCGCTGCAGGAAGCGGGTGTTCAGCGCGACGCCGCCGACCGCCGCGGGGGCGACGATCTTCACGAACGACCCGGCGACCTGCGCGGCCACGGTGCGCGGGAACGGTACCTTCTCGGGCACGAACCCCAGCAGGGCCATCGCCGCCGCGACATAACTCGCCGCCGAGAACAGCACCGCCGCGGCCACCCAGCCCCACTGGGCGTTCGAGATCAGTGGCCCGAACTCGATGTGGGTGAGCTGCGTCAGCAGGAAGTAGGCGCCGATCGCACCCGCGATGAAGCTGATCAGCGTGCGCGGTCGCACTCGCTCCAGGCGGGCCGGCTCGACGGGGGCCTGCGGTCGGATCCGCAGCACCGCGTGCCGGATCTGCGTGAGCAGGTCCTCCTCGCGCGCCTCCTCCAACGCCTCGTCCACGGCCCGTTTCTCCGCCCGCTGCTCGGCGCGTACGGCCTTCTTGTCGGGCTTGTCGGGCTTGTCGGTTGCCTCGGGTGCGGGGCTCGTGTCGTCACCGGCGGCCGCCTCCGAGCGGGCCAGCTTGGCCTGCCGGGACGACTCCAGGACCGCCTCCCGCTCGCGCTCGGCGCGTTCCCGGGCCAGCTTGCGCAGCGTCGCGCGCGTGGAGCGGCTGAGCGCGATGGGCTGGAGCATCGGCAGGCAGTCCGCCACGGCGTCGGGGCCGAGCACCCCCACCGCCGAGGCGACCGCGCGTTCGGCGCCCACCCGCAGGCCCAGCGTCACCAGGAGCTGGGAGATGTCCATGCGCAGCAGCAGGTCACCGGCGGCGATCTCGCCGATGCGCAGGTCGGTGAGGATCACCGTGCCGGAACGATCCACCAGGATCGCGTCGCCCACCAGCCTGCGGTGCGCGATGCGCCGGGACTGCAGGGCCTGTACCTGCTCCCAGGTGCCGCGCAGCAGGTCGTCGGTGATCTCCTCGTCCGGCAGTGAGTCGAGAGTGCGCCCGCCGGTGTGCTCGTAGACGAGCATCACGGCGTCGGGACCCAGCTCGGACGTCGCGATCAGCTTGGGGGCGTTGGCGCCGGCTCCGATCGCGGCGTAGGCGAGCAGCGCCTCCTGCTCCAGGGCCTGCCGCAGTGACGGGAGACTGCTGCGGGTGGCGAAGCCGCGCAGCGTCAGATTGCGCCACGCGCGGTAGAAGAAGCCCTGCGCCTGCTGCTCCCGGTCCACCACCGTCACGTCCAGCGGCCGGCCGTCCTCCAGCGTGACGAAGTAGCGGCGACCGCGGTCCCCGGTCTCCGCGGTGTCCGACGGCGCCTCCTCGCGGGCGGCGGTCACCGGACGGAACCCGACGTGCCGCAGACCCGCCATCAGTGTCCGCCCGGTGGGGCGGACGTTGGGGGAGCCGACCGCGTACAGCGTTCCGTAGGCCACGGACCAGCCGATGAGGACCGTCAGGATGATCGAGAACGGTGTCGTGTAGCCGGTGACGAGCATCGAGAAGGCGTCGAGGAGCAGCACGATCCACAGCACCGCGCGCCAGCGGGGCCTGCGGGACATGCCGACGGCCGTCATGTAGGCGATGACCGGCGCCAGATAGCCGTGCACGGGGTCGGTGAGGGCGTGGATGTCGCCCGGCGACGGCTGGGTGAGCGCCTCCTGGATGGAGCCGGGAGCGGCCTTGGCGACCCACAGGTCGGTGGCGAGGGTCACCCCGTGCGCCAGGACCGCCGCCAGCACGCCGTCGGCGATCCGCAGGCCGTCCCGTTTGATCAGCCGCTCGATCGCGAACGCGACCGGCACCAGGAGGATCGCGATGCTGGAGGCCAGCCCCGCGATCTTGATCAGAAGATCGGGCGCCTGTCCGGTGCCCTTGTTGATGTCCTGTTCGAGGCCCGAGGTGGTGCCGTGCGCGAAGGCGGCGATGGCGAGCAGGACGGCGACGGCGAGCACGCCCACCAGGAGTCGCATCAGGTCGGACGGACGGTGCACGCGCGCGGGGAGCAGCGGTTCGTCGCCCTCCACCTCGTCGATGTGCGCGACGTCGTCGGGGTCGGCGGCGGTCGCCGTCCTGCCCGCGGCCGACCGTCGGGCGGCCTTCTCGCCGTTTCCGTCCGCGGTGTCCGGGCGCGCCGAGGAGTCAGAGGTGCCTTCGGCGTCCTCGGGGTGCGCACCCTGCTGCTTCATCGCCTCTTCTTGCTCTCGTATCACTGGTCACCGCCCGCACGATGGTGGCATGCCGCGTCGGCATCGGCAGGCATCAGGGTGCCTGTGCGGGCCGCACAGTCTGCCCGAAGCGGCGCTTCCGGGCGAGGCACGCGCACCCCCGGGAGCGCGTCGCGTTGTCGGTGGGGTGGGGCAGGATGGGTCGGATGAGCGAGCAGAGCTTTCCGGACGACGCGCGCCCGGAGCACGCGGACGCGCTGCCGGAGTACGCCGAGCGGGTCCTCGACGTGACCGAACTGATTCCGCCGGGCCGAGTCATGACGTACGGGGACATCGCCGAGTACCTGGGCGAGGGGGGACCCCGCCAGGTCGGACGGGTGATGTCCCTCTACGGGGGAGGCGTTCCGTGGTGGCGTGTCGTCCGCGCGGACGGGGCTCTCCTCGCCGGCCAGGAACTGGAGGCGCTCGACCGCTACCGGGAGGAGGGCACGCCCTTGAAGGAGGCGAGCAGAGCCGCGGAGGGCCACCTGCCGCGCCTCGACCTGAAGCGGGCGCGGTGGGACGGCGGCGAACGCGCGCAGGATCACACCTGACAGCTTCCGCCATCGGGCCGACCGACGTGTGACCTGTGCTCCGTACGAGGGAAAAGGGACACTTCGGGCACGTCCGTGGCATGACGTACGTTCGTGGGGCGGGGGACACCGGCGCCACGTGTGACCCGGGGGAAGAAGAGGAAGCCCTGCTTCCGCCTCATTCGTCGGCGTAGCGTCGGCCGCACGTGCCCCCGTCACCCCGCGCCCCCCGCCGTGCCCGCAGCGCGGACGGCCCACCAGCACACCCACCAGGACCGGCGAACCACGTGAGCTCCTTCTCCTCCACCAGACACCCGACGCACCCCCAGGCGCGACGGGGGAGCCGTGGCGCTTACCGACTGGTGCGTACCCCGCCGGAGCGAATGGATCCCCCTCGTCTGGACGCCGCACAACGCGCCGTGGTTGACCACGGGACCGGACCGCTGCTCGTTCTCGCGGGCCCGGGCACCGGCAAGACGACCACGCTCGTCGAGTCCGTGGCGGACCGGATCGCCCGGGGCGGGGACCCCGAGCGGATCCTGGTGCTGACCTTCAGCCGCAAGGCGGCCCTCGAACTGCGCGACCGGATGGCGCTGCGCATGGGAGCCACCCGCGCTCCCAGGGCGACGACCTTTCACTCCTTCGGTTACGCCTTGGTCCGCGCCCACCAGGACAGCGAACTGTTCGTCGAACCCCTGCGGCTGCTGTCCGGCCCGGAGCAGGACGTGACCGTACGCGAGCTGCTCGCCGGGCAGGTCGACCTGGAGCGGCTCGGCCTGGCCCATGTGCGCTGGCCCGACGAGCTGCGCGCCTGTCTGACCACCCGTGGCTTCGCCGACGAGGTCCGCGCGGTCCTCGCACGCAGCCGGGAACTGGGCCTCGGCCCGGACGCCCTGGGCGCCTTCGCCCGTCGCATCGGCCGCCCCGACTGGCGGGCCGCCGCCGTCTTCCTCGCCGAGTACCTCGACGTGCTCGACCTCCAGGGAGTGCTCGACTACGCGGAACTCGTCCACCGCGCGGTGCTCCTCGCCCACCGTCCCGAGGTCGCCGCGCATCTGGCCGCCCAGTACGACGCGGTCTACGTCGACGAGTACCAGGACACCGACCCGGCCCAGGTACGGCTGCTGCAGGCCCTGGCCGGGGGCGGGCGCAGCCTTGTCGCCTTCGGTGACCCCGACCAGTCGATCTACGCTTTCCGGGGCGCGGACGTGAACGGCATCCTCGACTTCCCCACCGCCTTCCCGCGCGCGGACGGCCGCCCGGCGCCGGTCGAGGTGCTGCGGACCTCTCGCCGGTCCGGGAGCGCCCTGCTGGCCGCGACCCGGCTGGTGACCCAGCGCATGCCGCTGACCCGGCTCCCGGCCGACAAGGTGCGTGCTCACCGCGAGCTCGCATCGGTGCGGGACGGGGGGCGCGTCGAGGTGTTCACGTACCCGACGTCCGGCACGGAGCTGGACAACATCGCCGACATCCTGCGCAGGGCCCACCTGGAGGACGGCGTCCCCTGGGGAGACATGGCCGTCCTGGTGCGCGCCGGTTCACGCGGCATCCCCACGGCCCGCCGTGCCCTCACCGCGGCCGGCGTCCCCCTGGACATCGACGGCGACGACCTTCCCCTGCGCCACGAGCCGGCGGTGGCGCCCTTGCTGACGGCACTGCGAGCGGTGGCGGAGGCGGAGGCGGGGGAACGGCCCGGGGCGGGCCCCGGCGCTGTTGTGGAGTCGGAGGGGCGGCTCGTGGCGGGTTCTGGCGACGGTGTGGAGTCGGAGGGGCGGCTCGTGGCGGGTTCTGGCGACGGTGTGGAGTCGGAGGGGCGGCTCGTGGCGGGTTCTGGCGACGGTGTGGAGCCGGCGGGCCGGCCTGCGGCGGGTCCTGGCGACGGTGTGGAGCCGGCGGGCCGGCCTGCGGCGGGTCCTGGCGACGGCGCGGAGCCGGCGGGCCGGCCCGGAACGGGCCTTGGCGACCTTCCGGAGACGGAGGGCGGGGCGGCCGGCGATACGTCGGTGAAGTCCGCGCCCGGTGAACGCGCCGACCGCGCGGAGAACCATCCGTGCTGGCTCCCAACCGAGACCGCCCTCACCCTGCTCAGCTCCCCGCTCGCCGGCATGGACGCCGCCGACCTGCGCCGCCTCGGCCGTGCCCTGCGCGAGGAGGAACGCGCCGCGGGCGACCCGCTGCCGCCGCCCTCGGACGAACTGCTCGCACGGGCACTGGCCGAGCCGGAGCGGCTGGCGGTGCACGACCCCTCGTACGCGCGTGGTGCCCAGCGGCTCGGCGCACTGCTCCGCAAGGCGCGCGAGCGCCTGGCGGGCGGCGGCAGCGCCGAGGAGGCGCTGTGGGACCTGTGGGAGGGCACGCCGTGGCCCACCCGTCTGGAACGCTCCGCCCGGCGCGGCGGCGCGGCCGGCCGCAACGCCGACCGCGACCTCGACGCCGTGTGCGCGCTTTTCGCGACGGCCGCCCGCGCGGAGGAGCGCACCGGCGGCCGGGGCGCCCTGAACTTCCTGGAGGAGATCGACGCCGAGGACATCGCCGCCGACACCCTCACACGGCGTGCCGTACGCCCCGACGCCGTCCGCCTGATGACCGCCCACCGCTCCAAGGGGCTGGAGTGGCGGCTGGTCGTCGTCGCGGGCGTCCAGGAGGGGCTGTGGCCGGACCTGCGCCGCCGCGGCTCCCTGTTGGAGGCCGACCGGATCGGCCGCGACGGACTCGCCGAACCGCTCACGCCCGGCGCGCTGCTCGCCGAGGAACGCCGCCTGTTCTACGTGGCCGCCACGCGCGCGCGGGAACGGCTGGTCGTGACCGCCGTGAAGGCGCCGGCCGACGACGGCGACCAGCCCTCCCGGTTCCTGACCGAACTCGGCGTCGAACCCGCCGACGTCACGGGGCGCCCGCGTCGCCCGCTGGCCGTCTCGGCGCTCGTCGCCGAGCTGCGCTCCACCACGGTCGATCCCCGCGTCTCCGAACCGCTGAGAGAGGCCGCCGCCCGTCGCCTGGCCCGCCTCGCCGCACTCGCCGACGAGGACGGCCGCCCCCTGGTGCCGTCCGCCCATCCCTACCGGTGGTGGGGCATGTGGGACTCGACCGAGAGCAAGGTGCCTCTGCGTGACCGCGACCAGCCCGTCGCGCTCTCCGGCAGCGCCCTGGACCAGCTGGCCAACACCTGCGCCCTGCAGTGGTTCCTCGGCCGCGAGGTGAAGGCCGACGCGCCCGCGACCGCCGCCCAGGGCTTCGGCAACGTGGTGCACGTCCTCGCCGACGAGGTCGCCTCCGGGCACACCCCGGCCGACCTCGCCGTCCTCATGGAGCGCCTGGAATCCGTGTGGAACGCGCTCGCCTTCGACGCCCCGTGGAAGTCGGCGCAGGAGAAGGCCAACGCGCGCGTGGCGCTCGAACGCTTCCTGGAGTGGCACGTCATGGACCGCGCCGGACGCAGACCGGTGGCCAGCGAGCACGACTTCGACGTGACCCTGGGCGCGGGCGACTACGAGGTACGCGTCCGTGGCCAGATGGACCGGGTCGAGACCGACGGCGAGGGCCGCGCCTACGTCGTCGACTTCAAGACCGGCAAACAGGCGCCCACCTCCGCCGAGGTGGCCCGTCACCCCCAGCTCGCCGTCTACCAGCTCGCCGTCCGCGAGGGCGCCGTCGACGACGCCTTCGACGGCGCCCGCCCAGAACCGGGCGGCGCGGAACTCGTCCAGCTGCGCCAGGGCGCGCCCAAGCGGGACGGCGGCGAGGCCCTCCCCAAGGTGCAGGCACAGGACTCCCTGGAAGGGTCTGCGGGCGAGTGGGTCGGGGACCTGCTCGCCACGGCCGCCGGCAAGGTCCTCGACGAACGGTTCACGCCGACCGCCGGCCAGCACTGCACCCACTGCGCCTTCCGCGCGTCGTGCAGCGCGCGGCCCGAGGGCCGGCACGTCGTGGAGTGACCGGCCAAGGCGAACGGGCCGCCCGGTGTGATGAGACGCACCACCGGCGCTGACCTGCGCCTTCCTCCACTCCGAAGGCGATCCGGCGCCCGCTGTCAGTGCCCGCCGCTAGCCTCTGAGACGTGCCCGCCCATCTCACCGATCCCGAGCAGCTCAAGGAGCTCCTCGGCATCCCCTTCACCCCGGAGCAGACGGCCTGCATCATGGCGCCGCCCGCCCCGCAGGTGATCGTGGCCGGAGCCGGGTCGGGCAAGACGACGGTGATGGCCGCGCGCGTGGTGTGGCTGGTCGGCACCGGCCAGGTCGCCCCGGAACAGGTCCTGGGTCTCACCTTCACCAACAAGGCGGCCGGAGAGCTCGCCGAACGCGTCCGCAAGGCGCTGATCAGGGCCGGCGTCACCGACCCGGACGTGATCGACCCGGACAACCCGCCGGGCGAACCGGTGATCTCCACGTACCACGCCTTCGCGGGCCGTCTCCTGACCGACCACGGCCTGCGCCTCGGCCTGGAACCGACCTCCCGTCTGCTCGCCGACGCCACCCGCTACCAGCTCGCCGCGCGCGTGCTGCGCGAGGCCCCCGGCCCCTACCCGGCGCTCACCCGCTCCTTCGCCGACCTGGTCAGCGACCTCCTCGCCCTCGACGCGGAGCTCGCCGAGCACCTCGTACAACCCGAGGAACTGCGCACCTGGGACGCCGGCCTCCTGGACTCGCTGCGGAGCGTCAAGCTCACCAACGCCGATCTGCGCAAGGTCCCCGAGGCCGCCACCGCGCGCCGCTCCCTCGCCGACCTGGTGATCCGCTACCGGGCCGCCAAGCGCTCACGCGACCTGCTCGACTTCGGCGACCAGATCGCCCTGTCCGCACAGCTCGCCGGGCTCCCGGAGGTGGGCCGTGTCCTGCGCGACGAGTTCCGGGTGGTGCTGCTCGACGAGTACCAGGACACCTCGGTGGCGCAGCGCATCCTCCTGACGGGCCTGTTCGGCGGTGGAACCGGCCACCCCGTGACCGCCGTGGGCGACCCCTGCCAGGCCATCTACGGCTGGCGCGGAGCCTCCGTCGCCAACCTCGACGACTTCCCGGAGCACTTCGCGCACGCGGACGGCCGCTCCGCCACCCGGCAGGCGCTCAGCGAGAACCGCCGCAGCGGCGGCCGCCTCCTCGACCTTGCCAACGGCCTCGCCGACCCGCTGCGCGCCATGCACGCGGGCGTGGAGGCCCTGCGTCCCGCCCCCGGCGCCGAACGCGACGGCATGGTCCGCTGCGCCCTGCTGCGCACCCACGCCGAGGAGATCGACTGGATCGCCGACTCCGTCGCGCACCTCGTGCGCACCGGCAAGGCGCCCGGTGAGATCGCCGTCCTGTGCCGCACCGCGACCGACTTCGGCGAGATCCAGGGTGCGCTGGTGGCCCGCGACGTCCCCGTGGAGGTGGTGGGCCTTTCCGGACTGCTGCACCTGCCCGAGGTGGCCGACCTGGTCGCCGTCTGCGAGGTCCTCCAGGACCCCGGCGCCAACGCCTCCCTGGTCCGCCTGCTCACCGGCCCGCGCTGGCGCATCGGCCCGCGCGACCTCGCCCTCCTCGGCCGCCGCGCCCGGTACCTGGTGAGCCACGCGCGCGTGGACGGCGACGACGATCCCGACCGGCGGCTCGCCGAGGCCGTCGAGGGCGTCGACCCGTCCGAGGTGGTATCGCTCGCGGACGCCCTCGACACCTTCCTGGAGACGCCGCTGGACGGTACCGGGGACGACGACGGGCTGCCCTTCTCGCCGGACGCGCGCGTGCGGTTCGCACGGCTGGCCACCGAACTGCGCGACCTCCGGCGAGCCCTGGCCGACCCGCTCATGGACGTCCTGCACCGGGTCCTCGCGGTCACCGGTCTGGAGGTCGAGCTGTCGGCTTCCCCGCACGCCCTGGCAGCCCGCCGCCGCGAGACCCTGTCGAACTTCCTGGACGTCGCCGCCTCCTTCGCCGCGAGCGACGGCGAGGCCACCCTGCTCGCCTTCCTCGGCTTCCTGCGCACCGCCGCCCAGTACGAGAAGGGCCTCGACAACGCCCTGCCCGGCGGCGAGAACACCGTCAAGGTGCTCACCGCGCACAAGGCCAAGGGCCTGGAGTGGGACGTCGTCGCCGTACCCGGCCTGGTCACCGGCACCTTCCCCAGCGGGCAGGGCCGTGAGAAGTGGACCGCCCAGGGCAAGGTGCTGCCGCACGGCCTGCGCGGTGACGCGGCCACCCTGCCCGACGTCGGGTCCTGGGACTCGCGGGGCCTCAAGGCCTTCCACGAGTCCATGAAGGATCACCAGCACACCGAGGAACTCCGCCTCGGCTACGTCGCCTTCACCCGCCCCCGGTCCCTGCTGCTGGGCTCCGGCCACTGGTGGGGGCCCAGCCAGAAGAAACCCCGCGGACCGTCCGACTTCCTCACGGCACTCCACGAACACTGCGCCGCCGGCTACGGCGAGATCGAGGCCTGGGCGGACGAACCCGCCGAGGACGAGGAGAACCCTGCCCTGCACCGGGCGACCGCCGAGCAGGCCTGGCCCCTGCCTCTGGACGACGAGGCACTCGCCCGACGCCGGGCCGCCGCCGAGACGGTCCTCGCCCACCTGGACAGCCTCGCCTCCCACGAGGCCGGCCACCCCGCCGCCGAGCACGACCCGGACACCTACGACGACCCGGACTGGCCGCCGCCCCCTGAGGACGACGAGGCGCTCGGGGAGGAAGAGGACCTCGGCGACCCCGGCTGGACGGACGAAGACCCGGCCGACTGGGACTCCTGGGCAGAGGGCCGGCCAACCGCCCTGCCGGACCCCACCGCCCCGCCGGACAGCAGCCCCACCATCCCGCACCAGTCGATGCCCCCGGGACAGCCCGGCGGCACCGACCTGCCCCGGCCTCACTACGAGGAACCACGGTCCGGGCAGGCCAACCCCGCCCGTCTCACCCCGGAGGAGGCCCGCACCGTCGCCTCCTGGGACCGCGACCTCGACGCCCTCACCGGGGAGCTCCTGCGCGCCCGCCAGAGCGTCACCGAGGTGCGTCTGCCGGCGTCGCTGACCGCCACCCAGTTGCTGAGCCTGGCCGCCGACCCGGACGGCTTCGCGCAGGAGCTGGCCCGGCCCATGCCCCGCCCGCCCCAGCCCGCCGCACGCCGGGGCACCCGTTTCCACGCCTGGGTCGAGGCCCGTTTCGAGCCACTGACGCTGCCCCTGCTCGAACCGGAGGAGCTTCCAGGAAGTGAGGCCGAGATCGCCGACGAACGCGATCTGGAGCTCCTCAAGGACGCCTTCGAACGCACCGAGTACGCCCGGCGCACCCCGTACCGGGTCGAGGCCCCCGTCCAGCTCTCGCTCGCCGGCCGTGTCGTACGCGGCCGCATCGACGCCGTCTACAAGAAGGGCGAGGGGAAGACGGCGACGTACGAGATCGTCGACTGGAAGACGAACCGATCCGGCACCGCCGACCCGCTCCAGCTCGCGCTCTACCGTCTCGCCTGGGCCGAGCAGCAGCACGTACCGCTGGAGTCGGTGGCAGCCGCCTTCCTGTACGTACGCACCGGCGAGGTCGTACGGCCCGAAGGGCTGCCGGACCGCCCCGCGCTGGAGAGACTGCTGCTGGCCGAGCCGGTCGGTGACGAACCGCACGATCAGGGTGCCCGTGCGGGCCGATAGGCTCGTGAGCATGAGCCACCCCGTTGACAATGCTGTCAGCGCTGTCCGTACGTACATCGAGCAGCACCGCGCCGCCTTCCTCGACGACCTCGTCGAATGGCTGCGCATCCCGTCCGTGTCGGCCCAGCCCGACCACGCGACCGATGTGCGCCGCAGCGCCGACTGGCTCGCAGCCAAGCTGAAGGAGACCGGTTTCCCGACGGCCGAGGTCTGGCCGACCGCGGGCGCCCCCGCCGTCTACGCGGAGTGGCCCTCCGGCGACCCGGAAGCGCCGACGGTCCTCGTCTACGGCCACCATGACGTGCAGCCCGCCGCCCGCGAGGACGGCTGGAGCAGTGACCCCTTCGAACCCGTCGTCCGCGAGAACCGCCTCTACGCGCGCGGTGCGGCCGACGACAAGGGGCAGGTGTTCTTCCACACACTCGGCGTCCGCGCCCACCTCGCCGCCACCGGCCGCACCGCCCCCGCGGTGAACCTCAAGCTGCTGATCGAGGGCGAGGAGGAATCCGGCTCCCCGCACTTCCGCGCCCTGGTGGAGGAGCGCGCCGAGCGGCTCGCCGCCGACGCGGTGGTCGTCTCCGACACCGGTATGTGGTCCGAGGACACCCCCACCGTCTGCACCGGCATGCGCGGTCTCGCCGAGTGCGAGATCCGGCTGCACGGACCCGACCAGGACATCCACTCGGGCTCCTTCGGCGGCGCGGTCCCCAACCCGGCCACCGCCGTCGCCCGCCTCGTCGCCGCCCTGCACGACGAGCACGCGCGCGTGGCGATCCCGGGCTTCTACGACGGCGTGATCGAACTCACCGACCGCGAGCGCGCCCTCTTCGCCGAACTGCCCTTCGACGAGCGGCAGTGGCTGCGTACGGCCAAGTCGTACGCACCCCACGGCGAAGCCGGACTCACCACTCTGGAGCGCGTCTGGGCCCGCCCCACCGCCGAGGTCAACGGCATCGGCGGCGGCTACCAGGGCCCGGGCAGCAAGACGATCATCCCGTCGTCCGCCATGGTGAAGCTCTCCTTCCGGCTGGTGGCCGGACAGGACCCCGGCCACGTCGAGAAGGCCGTCCGCGCCTGGGCCGCCGAGCAGATGCCCGCCGGGATCCGCTGCGAGATCACCTTCAGCGGAGCCACGCGCCCGTGCCTGACGCCGCTGGACCACCCGGCGCTGCGGTCCGTGGTCCGCGCCATGGGCCGGGCCTTCGGGAAACCGGTCCGCTTCACCCGCGAGGGCGGCTCCGGACCGGCCGCCGACCTCCAGGAGGTCCTCGGCACACCGGTGCTCTTCCTCGGTATCTCCGTCCCGTCCGACGGCTGGCACGCCCCCGACGAGAAGGTCGAACTGGACCTGCTCCTCAAGGGCGTCGAAACCTCCGCCCACCTGTGGGGCGACCTGGCGGAACACTGGCGCCACGCGCCCTGAACGCCCCGCACGGTCCCGGTCCGGACCGGCATCGTGCACGCGGCACACTGGAAAGGCCGCCCCGCACCGCCGAGCCCTCCCGGACCCGGTCGCCACCCGCCGTACGACCCGCTGAACCGCCTGCCGCACCGAACCGCTCACCGGGGGAGTTGGAAGCACCCGTGACCACCTGGACCGACCACACAGCCGACCGTCCCATCTCGCTCACCGCACCGAGCGGCATCGACCGTGCCGCCCACCACCGCCTCGACGAGGCCTGGCTCGCGGCGGCGTGGAGCCACCCCTCGACGCGCTGCTTCGTGGTCTCCGGCGGTCAGGTCCTCATCGACGAGACGTCCGACGGGCGCACCGAACTCGTCATGACCCCGTCCTTCGAGGCCCCGCTCACCGAGGCCCACCGGTACTTCCTGGGCACCGACGAGGACGGCGTGAGCTACTTCGCCCTCCAGAAGGACTCCCTGCCCGGCCGCATGGACCAGTCCGCCCGCCCGGCGGGCCTGCGTGAGGCCGGCCTGCTCCTGTCGCCCCGCGACGCGGGCCTGCTGGCCCACGCGGTCGCCCTGGAGAACTGGCAGCGCCTGCACCGGTTCTGCTCCCGCTGCGGCGAGCGCACCGTCATCGCCGCGGCCGGCCACATCCGCCGGTGCCCCGCCTGCGGCGCCGAGCACTACCCGCGCACCGACCCCGCGGTGATCATGGCGGTCACCGACGGGGAGGACCGCATCCTGCTCGGCCGCCAGGTCCACTGGCCCGAGGGGCGCTTCTCGACGCTCGCCGGTTTCGTGGAGCCCGGCGAGTCCATCGAACAGTCGGTCCGCCGCGAGGTCCACGAGGAAGCCGGCATCACCATCGGCTCCGTCGAGTACGTCGCCAGCCAGCCCTGGCCGTTCCCGTCCAGCCTCATGCTGGGCTTCATGGCCCGCGCCACCTCGACCGACATCGACGTCGACGGCGACGAGATCCACGAGGCCCGCTGGTTCTCCCGCGACGAACTGGGCGCCGCCTTCGAGTCCGGCGAGGTGCTCCCGCCCTACGGCATCTCGATCGCGGCCCGCCTCATCGAGCTCTGGTACGGCAAGCCCCTGCCGACGCGCGGCTCCTTCTGACGCTCGGACGCTGTTGAGGGGTGGGGGGGGGCCGCGGGGGGGGGGGCGCCCCCCAAAAACAACCAGCGCCGCGGGGCGGGGGGCGCACCCCCCAGCCGCAGGAGAACC
>NZ_JBIRNE010000004.1:348191-599535 GCF_044331465.1 Streptomyces sp. NPDC017225
TCCGGGTCCCCCCCCCCCCCGCCCGCCGCCGGGCCTGTGCGCCCCCGGGGGGGGGGGGGGGGGGCGCCCCCCCCCCCGCGGCCCCCCCCCACCCCTCAACAGCGTCCGAGCGCTCCTGCGCTGTCGCCTACGCGCCGACCTTCTGCTTCACCTGCGCCAGCGACGGATTGTTCGAGCGCACCAGCGCACGACGCCATACGTGTTCCTGTATCTCGGGCTTCCCTTCTCCGAAGACTCAACAGGGACTCCAAAATCTACAGGTCTCCAGAGACAAAAGCGCAGGTCACCGCGTGTGAGGCGCCTCTCAGGCGCACCCCAGAACCGTGGCAGTATTTGGGCCGCCAGGACACGGCGGTCGAGCAAGGCCCCTTCAAGGGGTCATACCCCACCCCCTTCCGCCGTTGCCTCTCACGTCGCCGCGAGAGCGCAAGGGCAGGCAGGCATGCGCACGACCGTGACGCAGCGTGACCAGTAACGGGCGTCTCGAAAACCAAGGTTTGTGAGACGAGACGGGAAGTGCCCCGGAGAGGGGCGCAGTGCGCCCGCATTTTCGAGGACAAGGCCAGCGGGAAGAACACCAACCGGCCAGAGCTGACGGTCGCACTGGACTACGCCAGACCTGGCGACACCCTGTGCGTGTGGAAGCTCGACCGGTTCGCCCGGTCCCTCATCGACCTTGTGACCATGGTCGACACCCTTCGAGAGCGAGGCATCGGGTTCAAGGTGCTCACGGGTGCACTGGCCAACATCGACCCCGGTACGGCGGACGGCCGTCTCATGCTTCAGGTGGTCGGAGCCATGGCGGAGTTCGAGCGCAGCCTCATCAGGGAGCGCACCCGTGCCGGACTCGATGCTGCTCACCGTGGCCCGTGCCAGGCAGGCGAAGGGCGAGAGCGTGAGCGCCATCGCCAAGGCTCTCGGGATCTCCCGTGCCACCTTGTACCGCCACCTCGCAGAGGGCGCCTGAGGCAGCCCGTACAGCCGCGCGGTCAAGTCGACCAGGCGCAGACCAGCATGGTGCCCACGGCCTTGCCCTCCGGTGGACCAATCAGGGAAACGCTCACGTCGGAGAAGCCGTGCCCCGTCAGGATGTGCCTCCACTCGTCTGGGGTGCGGTCGTGCCGCAGCCCGGCTGTGGCGGGCTTGGGCCCCTGGCTTCCTGGGGGCAAGTGCGAGAAGGCCAGGATTCCGCCCGGCACCATGCGCGAGCGGATCAGCGGGAGCAGGGTGTCCGGATCGACGAACCACACGGCACCAAAGATCGAGAGCACGACACCGAACGTCTCGTCCGTCTCGTTCAGGAACGCCGTCGCCTCCGCCGTGCGGAACTCAAGGCCCGGCAGGTCGCCCCAGCGCTCCCCTGCGACCGTCTCACGGGTGGGGGCAACGTCCACTCCAACGCCTGTCGCGCCCAGCGCCACCAGGTGGGCGAGGTTACTGCCGCTCCAGGACTCAGCCAATGACATGCGGTGATCCTTTCCGGCATGAGGGGCCCGCCCCCAACATACGAGGGCAGGCCCCAACTCACATGCCGCTCCCTACTACTTGGGTGAGTCGTGGCACCCGGCGTGGCACTGGTTGCAGTCGGCCGCGTCCTCCATGCCCCACAGGGCGGGGTCGATCTCAAACCCGGCCGCCTTGATGGCCTTGATCGTCTGTTCCAGCACGAGCGGGCCGCCGGTCTTGAGGTCGTGGCCGTCCAGCGTCGCCTTGTCGTCGCTGATGCACTGGACACCATCCGCCGTCCCCGGAAGTTCCGGCACGTGGTGGATGTACCGGCCGAAGTGCCGGCTGGTGAAGTGGTGGTACGGGATCGAGTCGAGCATGAACGAGTGCCATGCCTCGTCCACCTGCTTGGACGGGCCTACGAGAAGGTCCGGGTTCTCGCCGCACGTGACCATGTAGGCGATGGCCTGTCCGAACTTGGCCTCTGCAAGTTCGAGCGTGTTCTCCGGGTTGCGGAGGAGGAGGGCCACCTCCCGCTCTCACACGTCCGGGGTGACGTACGCCTTCGGGTCGCGGATCACTACTGCCGTGCTCATGCTGGTTTGCCTCCACGTAATTGGGGGTCCGTGGTGCTCCGGTCATTTCGCCCACCCCTGCACTTGGGGCACAGGCACGGCGGCATCAAGCCAGTGGCAAGGGGGTCCCCGCCCTCACCCTCGTACAGGGTGCGTGGCTCGGTCCGAGTGCCGTCGGCTCTCACCGTGTAGGCGCTGATGTGGATGGGCATGGCGACCATGTTCCGGATCGGTCGTGGCCATTGCGGCGACGTTCAAGGCGTCTCTCGGACGGCATGCCGGCGTCAGCCCGAGGGCGTCAAACCGGTGTCATTGGAGGCGGGACGTGGCTACTCTCGGATCATGACGACTACGGCCTAGCGTGAGCGAATCCCCAACGATGTGCTGACCTCTGTACGCAAGTCGATGAACCTCAGCCAAGACGAGTTCGCCCAAGGCCTGCGTCGCGCGGGTGAGGAGTTGGGGGAGCCGAACGACGCCTCCAAGCGACTGGTGCAACGCTGGGAGTCCGGGGAGACCAGGACATGCCGCCCGCTTTACGCGCGGGCGCTGAAGCAGCTCACCGGCCGCACCCCCGAGTCACTCGGGTTCGCGATCCCGATGGCACGCGTCCACTCGGATGGGGCAGGAGGCCACGACATGGAGGCTGGGGAAGTCGGCACCGTTGACGGTGTCACAAGCCCGGAGCCGGAGCTACAGAGCGAGTACGCGGGGATCTGGCTGTCCCGGTACGAGTTCTACTCGTCCAGCCGTGACGAGACATTCGACTGCAAGCATCACGTCGTGATCGTCCAGCACGGCAACCGGCTGACAGCTCAGAGCCTGCCCGGAGCGTCGACCAATCCGGACAGCCCGATGTCTCTGGACCTCACCGTCGACCGGAACGTTGTCACCGGTACATGGACCGAGCAGACGGCGGCTGACGGGTACTACCAGGGTGCCCGGTACCACGGTGCGCTTCAGCTGCTCATCGAGCCGACGGGCCGACGCATGGCGGGCAAGTGGGTCGGGTTCGGCAAGGACTTCGATGTGAACACGGGTCCATGGGAGCTGCGCCTACTCGACCGGTCCACGGGGCGCGCAAGCATTGAGCGGTACTCGACCCCCCCGGATCGAGGCGGGTGTGCCCTTGCGCGGGCCCTTCCGAAGGGCGGAGCAAGACAGCAGACGACCCCCGTCGAACTCGATGACGGGGGTCTCTCTGCGTGCTGTGGGGAGCGGGTCGTCAGGCGCCGAGCGCCTGCTTCACCTGGGCAAGGCTCGGGTTCGTCATCACGACCTCGGCGCCACCACCGGAGGGAACTACCAGAACAGTCGGCACCGTCTGGTTTCCGCCATTCGCCTTCTCCACGAACACGGCGGACTCCGGGTCCTGCTCGATGTTGATCTCGGTGTACGCGATGCCCTCGCGGTCCATCTGGCCCTTCAGCCGACGGCAGTAGCCGCACCACGTGGTGCTGTACATCGTCACAGTGCCCGGCATGTCTATCGCGCTCCTTAGGCGGCTCGGGGATGAGGTCGCACCGTGGGAACGTCCGCGCGGGCGCCACCATTCCCGGCGTGACCGCGACGCGTGATGCCTGTCGCATTGGTACGACTATCAGTGCGTGCCTGTGGACAACCGACTCACGCGTCTCCCACGACCTGGCAGCATGGCAGGGTGACAGCAGCAACGCACTCCACCCTCTTCCCGCAGGTACCGGACTCGGCCGACGCGGTGCTCGACGGGCTCGACCCCGAGCAGCGCGAGGTGGCGACCGCCCTGCGCGGCCCGGTGTGCGTGCTGGCCGGCGCCGGTACCGGCAAGACCCGGGCGATCACCCACCGCATCGCCTACGGGGTGCGCGCAGGGATTCTCCAGCCCTCCAGCGTGCTCGCCGTCACCTTCACCAATCGTGCCGCCGGGGAGATGAGAGGCAGGCTGCGCCAGCTCGGGGCCGCCGGCGTCCAGGCCCGCACCTTCCACTCGGCGGCCCTGCGCCAGCTCCAGTACTTCTGGCCGAAAGCGATCGGCGGCTCCCTGCCCAGGCTCGTCGACCGCAAGATCCAGCTCGTCGCCGACGCGGCCGCCGCCTGCCGCATCCGCCTCGACCGGGGCGAGCTGCGCGACGCCACCGCTGAGATCGAGTGGTCCAAGGTGACCCAGACCGTCCCCGCCGACTACGCCCTCGCGGCGGCCAGGGCCGGCCGCGAGATGCCCCGCGACCCGGCCGAGATCGCCCAGCTCTACGCCGCCTACGAGGACCTCAAGCGCGGGCGCGGCGTCATCGACTTCGAGGACGTGCTGCTGCTGACGGTGGCCGTTCTCCAGGACCGTCACGATGTCGCCGACCAGGTCAGGTCCCAGTACCAGCACTTCGTGGTCGACGAGTACCAGGACGTCAGCCCCCTGCAGCAGCGGCTGCTGGAGCTGTGGCTCGGCGACCGCGACGACCTGTGCGTGGTCGGCGACGCCAGCCAGACGATCTATTCGTTCACAGGAGCAACACCCGATCATCTGCTCGACTTCCGCAGCCGTCACCCCGGCGCCACCGTCGTCAAGCTGGTCCGCGACTACCGCTCCACCCCGCAGGTGGTCCATCTCGCCAACGGTCTGCTCGCCCAGGCCCGGGGCCGGGCCGCGGACCACCGGCTGGAGCTCGTCTCCCAGCGTCACGCCGGCCCCGAGCCCGTCTACACCGAGTACTCGGACGAACCGGCCGAGGCCGAGGGCGCCGCCCGCCACATCCGCGAACTCATGGACTCGGGCGTCCCGGCCGCCGAGATCGCGGTCCTGTTCCGCACGAATTCCCAGTCGGAGACCTACGAGCAGGCCCTCGCCGACGCCGGGGTCCCCTACCAGCTGCGGGGGGCGGAGCGTTTCTTCGACCGTCCGGAGGTGCGCAAGGCCATCAGTTCCCTGCGGGCCGCGGCGCGCTTCGGCGGCAACGACTCCCTGCTCGACGACGTCGTCGACCTGCCCTCCCAGGTGCGCGCGGTGCTGTCCGGGGAGGGGTGGACCACGCAGCCCCCGGCCGGTTCGGGTGCGGTCCGCGAGCGCTGGGAGTCGCTGGCCGCCCTGGCCAACCTCGCCCAGGACTTCGCCGCCGCCCGAGCGGGCGCCACGTTGAGCGACCTCGTCACGGAACTCGACGAGCGGGCGGGCGCCCAGCACGCCCCGACGGTGCAGGGCGTCACCCTCGCCTCCCTGCACTCGGCCAAGGGCCTGGAGTGGGACGTCGTCTTCCTGGTGGGCGTCACCGAGGGCATGATGCCGATCGCCTACGCAAAGACCGACGAGCAGATCGAGGAGGAACGCCGTCTCCTCTACGTCGGCGTCACCCGTGCGCGCGAACGCCTCCATCTTTCCTGGGCGCTCGCCCGTTCGCCCGGCGGACGGGCGAGCCGCCGTCCCAGCCGCTTCCTGAAGGGCCTGCGGCCCGGTTCGGGGACGGCAGGTGGGCGTACGGCCGCCGGCGGCTCCGGCGGCGTCGAGCGCGGCATCGGGGGCGGCGGCGCAGCCGCCGCCGTACCCAGACGGACACAGCGGACCCCGGCCCGCTGCCGGGTCTGCGGGCGCACGCTCACCGACGCCGGCGAGATGAAGCTGATGCGCTGCGAGGACTGCCCGTCCGACATGGACGAGGGTGTCTACGAGCGGCTGCGCGAGTGGCGGGCGATCCAGGCGGGAAGCAGCGGGCAGCCCGCGTTCTGCGTCTTCACCGACAAGACGCTGATGGCGATCGCCGAGTCCGTCCCGGAGGACGAGCGCGAGCTGGTACGGATCCCGGGTGTCGGGGTGCGGAAGCTCAACCGCTACGGAGCGGACGTCCTGGCCATCTGCGCAGGCCGGGACGGAGCGGGGCTTGACGGAGACGGCTGATACGAACTCGTCGAAAAAATAGTTTGCGCATGCCCCGGGAATCCCCATAGGTTCTTGGTCACGGGAGCAGCGGCCTTCCCGGAGGCCCTGAATCCGTGTTGTACTTGCATATCCGAGGACTGGTTCGTCCCAGTCCCCCGAGACGCCGAGAGGAGGCGAGCCCAGTGATCAGCATCAACTTCAGCTCCATCATCAGCTCCACCGCCAAAATGACCGATCGCTCGGCCGTCTCCCTGTGCATGCTCGGCGCTTCCAACCCGGGCACCGGTCTGTCCGGCATTCGTGCCGCGCGTCCGGCCGCCGCCTCCGTTGCTCCCGCGGGCCTTCCCTTCCGCGAGTGCAATGAGCGACCGACCAAGGCACTGGAAGCAGCAGTAGAGGCACAGGCGAAGGCCTATGCCTTTACCGCGACCGGTGCCGGATTCCGGAAGCAGACGACGCAGCACCACCTGATGTGGGCCTTCCGTGGGCCAGAACCCTGGAGTGATCCAGCCTGATCGTCGATCAGGCCGGCGCCTTCAGGGCCGCGGAACCCCATCCGGGATCCGCGGCCCTTTTGTTTGTCCCCGAACGGGGGCGACAGCACGAAGGAGCCTCGGGACAAGAAAAGAACCCGGTACCAAGCCGCCAACCGGCCGACCGGCCGGAACGACCAGACGAGGAAGAAGACCCGTGCAACTCGAAGCGCACGCCCCGTCCGTACCGCCTTCCGACACGATCCCCAAGCCCGTCCCCACGGAGGACTCCACCTTGACCCCGCTCACCGCGCTCACCGCGCTCGACGACGCCATCGAGAACCTGGGCGTGCCCGTCCCCTGCCGCTCCTACGACCCGGAGGTCTTCTTCGCCGAGTCGCCGGCGGACGTCGAGTACGCCAAGTCCCTCTGCCGCACCTGCCCGCTGGTCGAGGCCTGCCTCGCCGGCGCCAAGGAGCGGCGTGAGCCCTGGGGCGTCTGGGGTGGCGAGCTGTTCGTGCAGGGCGTCGTCGTCGCCCGGAAGCGGCCCCGTGGCCGTCCGCGCAAGAACCCGGTCTCAGCATGAACACCGCAGGAACGATCGACCGCCCCCTCACGTACGACCCCAAGAAGCAGGCCCCGATGAAGCCGTCCACCCACGACATCGCAGGCTCCACGCCTGAAGACTTCACCATCAGCGACGCGAAGGACTCGCGTCAGAACAGGAACCGCGAGATGCAACTCATCCCAGAAGCCCTGGCTCGTGCGCATATGCACGACCGCCTGCAGGAGGCGGAGCGGGAACGCCGGGCGCTGCGGCTGGCGACCGCTCGCCGGATGCAGCGTCGGGCCGAGCGCGCCTCGATGCGTGCCCGGCGGGCGCTCGCCATGGCGGTCATGCAGTAACCGAGCACACCCGAAGCGCTGGCCTCCCGGCTCGGGAGGCGGAACTCTCCCGTGGGGGCCGGTCCGAACGGACCGGCCCCCACGGCGCGTTCGGCCCCGGCGGCTCACGCCTCCGCCGCAGTCTCCTCCACCTCGTACCCGTCCTCCTCCTCGGGGAGGAAACCGACCAGCCAGTCCTCCAGCTCGTCGCGCAGCCGCACCGTCGCTCCCAACTGGCACAGCACACCGATGGTGCTCAGGGTCACGCGGTGGATCAGGAGGTAGGCCGGCGGCAGGTTGAGCTGCTTGGCCAGCTGGTACGCGGGGGAACGCGGGTCGCCGATGCGGGCCGCCTGGCTCCGTATCCAACCGCGGGTGAAGGTGAACTCGTCGACCCGGGCCGGCTCGATGATCGGCACGAGGTAGTCGAGGACGGTGTCGGGGTCCAGCTCTATCGACTCCTTGACGAAGCCCTCCGCGCAGAGCATCTCGTAGACGGCGTCCGCCTCGCCGTCCAGCGTCATGCGCAGGGCCGCCCCGATGGGCTCGGGCAGGCCGCCCGGGAGACGGTCGACCGTGCCGAAGTCCAGGACGCCCAGGCGCCAGTCGTCCTCGCCGTCCGGCCCACCGGGCAGCAGACGGAAGTTGCCCGGGTGCGGGTCGGCGTGCAGAAGGCCGGTGCGGGCCGGGCCCGAGAACAGGAAGTGGGCCAGGAGCTGGCCCGCACGATCGCGCTGTCCCGGTGTGCCGTCCGCGATGATCTCCGCCATCGGAATGCCGTCGATCCACTCGGTGACCAGCACCTGCTCGCACTGGTGGACGACGTCCGGCACCACGATGTCCGGGTCGTCCGCGAACTCCTCGGCGTGGGTCTGCTGGGCCCGCGCCTCCAGGTCGTAGTCCAGTTCCTCCGAGACCCGGTCCTTCAGCTCTGTGATCAGCGGCTTGATGTCCATACCGGGGACCAGTGGGCCCAGCAGGCGGGCGAAACGGCTGAGCTGGTTCAGGTCGGACAGCAGGGCCTCGCCGGCGCCCGGGTACTGCACCTTGACCGCCACCTCGCGGCCGTCGTGCCACACCGCCCGGTGCACCTGACCGATGGAGGCGGCCGCGGCGGGCTTGTCCTCGAACTCCAGGAACAGGTCGTGCCAGTCCTCGCCGAGCCGCTCCGCGAGCACGGAGTGCACCGTGCGGGTCGGCATCGGCGGTGCCGCTTCCTGCAGCTTGGTCAGCGCTGCCCGATAGGGGCCGGCGACCTCCTCGGGCAGCGCCGACTCGAAGACGGACAGGGCCTGCCCGAACTTCATCGCTCCGCCCTTGAGCTCGCCCAGCACCTTGAACAGCTGCTCCGCGGTGCGCTGCTGCAGCTGCTGGCCGACGATCTCCGCGGACTCGCCCACGATTCGCTTGCCGAGCCCCCAGGTCGCCCGCCCGGCGAAGCCGAGCGGGAGCGCGGCGAGCTTGGCGGTACGGGTGACCGCCTTGCGCGGAAGATCAGACATGCGCCCTCCAAGTCCCAGCCGGCCGCGCCGGTTCTGCCTCATGGCGTACTTCCGCCGACGGCCCTTGCTCAGCCATTGTCGCGCGCCGCCCCCCATCCTCGGGGGTGTGTTCCTGCCCACCTTTTCCGGCGGCTCCGCACGGGCACGCGGGGTGCGCCCGGACCGGCCGTGCGCGCCACCGCAGTCCGGGCAGCGAGACCTCCCAGCGTGTGCCGACGCTCGAGGGTGTCCGGCCGTCCAGGAAGGCGAGCGCGTGGGCCGCGGCCAGGCCGGCGACCGTCGTGGCCAGGGTGAGGTCGCAGGGCCGTACCTGTCGCTGCTTGCCGGAGCGCCACTGCGCGACCAGACGGGGCCAGACCGGGTCCCGGTCGGCGCGGTCGGCGTACAGACAGCCCGCGCACCCCGTCTCGCCGGGCAGGACGAGAGGGCCGACCACACCGGTCCCCTCCACGACACCGGCGTACAGGTGGGGTGTACCGGAGGCCATGAGGGATTCCGCGGAGGCGGGGTCGGGAGAGTGCACCGCGACGTCGTCGCGCGGGGCGACGACCACCAGGGAGAAGCCCGGTGCGTCCTCCTCGGGCGGCGTCGTGGGACCGCGGCGCGGCGGACGGCCCGGCGCGGCCCGGCGGACGACACGACGGGCCGTCTCGTCCCGGCGGTCGCCGACGGACTCGGCGGGGAGCCCGCCCGGGGCGACGTCCCACGGCTCGACACGTCCGCCGTCGAGCACGTCGATCTCGCCGACGCCCGCGCCCGACAAGAGGCCGGACAGCACCGCGCCCACCCGCCCCGCACCTCTCACGCGCACCCGCAGGGCACGCCGGGCGGCCAGATGTCTCATCGCGCCTCCCGGCTCGGAGGTGGTCAGGGACAGGGAGGCCAGGTCGGGGCGGAGCCGGTCGAGGACCTCCTTCCTCTCCCGCAGGGCGTCGGCGTCAGGTCCGCCGCCCCGGGAGTCGTCGAGGAGCCCGGCCCGCGCCAGCCCCTCCACGACCCGGTCGACATGTCCTTCGGGCAGGTCCATGCGATGCGCTTCCTCGCGCAGGAGCGCCGGCCCGCGGGTCCCGTTGAGCAGTTCGAGGAAGCTGCCTGTGGCCGTGTCCACCGGGCCGAGCGTCAGCGCATGCGCCGGCGTCATTCCGAACTGCACGGTGTTCAGATCGCGCCAGCCGCGCCTGAGCGCGGGTTTCACCATCGGATGCATGCCAGATCCCCCGTAAGAATCCGAAAGTCGTCGAACGTCTGCTGTGTCCGGCGGTGGTCGGTCCCGTGTCGATTCATGCGGTCGGTCGCGAATCAGCCGGCCAGTGCCAGCATGCCCGGATGTGCGGCCGGGCGTCGAAAGTTATCCACAGGCGGTGGGTATTCGTCGTACCGGTCAGTCGTACCGGTCAGTCGTACAAGGCGGTCGTACAAGGCGGTCGTACAAATCAGTCGGGGATCGAAAGGTGTGGTGGCGGAACGGCACCGAACCCTCCCGGAGCCGGGACTTCCCCGTGTGCAGCGGGTAACGTCGTGGCGTGTCCGCCGACCCACTGCACCGCGCCGGGGCGCCCCAGCACGCATCGACGAATCCGCCGCCGAACGGCTCGGGGACGAGCGCGATCGAGGTCCGCAGGAGCACCCGGCGACGCCGGACGGTCTCCGCGTACCGCGAGGGCGATCGCACCGTCGTACTGATCCCCGCCCGGATGTCCGAGGCGGAGGAGCAACGCTGGGTGAGCGTCATGCTGGACAAGCTGGCCGCCCAGGAGAGCAGGAGAGTCCTCGGCGACGCCGAGCTGGCCGAGCGCGCGGAGCGCCTGTCGGGCCAGTACTTCGACGGGCGGGCGCGACCCACCTCGGTCCGCTGGGTCACCAACCAGAACACGCGCTGGGGCTCGTGCACCCCGTCCGAGGGGAGCATCCGGCTGTCGCACCGCCTCCAGGGCATGCCCGAGTACGTCGTCGACTACGTCCTCCTCCACGAGCTGGCGCATCTGCTCGTCCCCGGGCACGGGCCCCGGTTCTGGCGGCTGCTGGAGGCTTATCCGCGGACCGAGCGGGCCCGGGGCTACCTCGAGGGTGTGGTCGCCACCGACCGGCTGCCGCACGTGCCCGGGGCCCGCAGCGAGTAGTGGCGCGTCCCCGAGGGTGCCCCGGCGGGGCGTTCGGCACAGCCGCGCACGGGTTCTGTACCGGGTCGGTACCGACTTCCTCCGGTGTCAGGGTTTGCCGTTAGCCTGGCGCGACGCACTCGTATTCGGATGGGGGACGGTCGTAACGCATGGCCAGGGAATTCCAACGCGGCCACAAGGCCAGGATCAGTGACCTCACCTCGGGCACGGATCTGTACGTAGGCGTGCAGATCTCCGGCCCCGGGCTGAGCTTCGACATCAGCTGCTTCGGTCTCGACGCCGACGAGCGGCTCTCCGACGACCAGTACTTCGTGTTCTTCAACCAACCGAAGACCCCTGAGGAGTCCATCCAGCTCCTGGGTGCGCAGGCGGGTGACACGGAGTCCTTCCGGGTCACCCTCGACAGGATCCCGTCGCGGATCCAGAAGCTCTCCTTCACGGCCACGATCGACGGCGCCGGGCAGATGTCGCAGGTCGGCCCCGGGTACATCAGGATCGTCGCGGGCGGCGAGGAGGTGGCCCGGTACCCGTTCAACGGCTCCGAGTTCTCCACCGAGCGTGCTGTGATGCTGGGTGACTTCTATCTGAAGGACGTGTGGCGGTTCGCCGCCATCGGGCAGGGCTTCGACGGCGGGCTGGACGCGCTGCTGAAGAACTTCGGCGGCGAGGTCGCCGAAGAGGAGGCCCCCGAGGCGCAGCAGCCGCAGACCGGCGCCGCCCCGGGCTTCGCCCCGCCCGCCCAGGCCTCGGCACCGCCGGCGTTCGGCGCCCCAGCTCCAGCCCCCGCCCCGCAGCCCGTGCAGCCGGCCCCGCAGGGCTTCGCACCTCCGACCGGTGCCACGCCGCCTCCGGTTCCCGCCCCGGCGCCCGGGCCCGACGTGCACGCCGCGCAGACCATCGTCGCGCCCATGAACACGCCGCCCGGCGGCTCCCCGGTGCCGCCCCCGGCCCCGGCGCCCGCGCCGTACGGCCAGCCGGGCCAGCAGCCGCCGTACGGGCAGATCCCCGGCCAGACCGCCCCGCCGCCTCCCGGCTACGGCCAGCCCCAGGCCCCCCAGGCCCCGGCCCCGCCGCCCGGTTACGGCCAGCCGACCCCGCCTCAGGGGTACGGCCAGGCCACCCCGCCGCCCGGTTACGGCCAGCCCACTCCGCCGCAGGGTTACGCGCAGCCCGCCCCGCCTCCCGGCTACGGTCAGCAGGCCCCCCACGGAGTCCCGCAGGGCATGCCCCAGGGGGCTCCGCAGGGAGCGCCGCAGGGCGCCGGGGTCATGGCCGCGCTCCAGCAGTTCAAGGAGACGGCGACGGGACAGCGCTGGACCCAGCAGAACAAGAAGCTGGTCCGCGTCGACCTCGGAGCGGAGGGTCACCCCGTACTCGCCCGGCAGGGCAGCATGGTGCTCTACCAGGGCAAGGTCGACTTCAGCTACAAGGGCGCCGGATTCGCCGGCCGGGTCGTGGGCAACGCCACCGGCCAGGAGATGCAGCTGATGCGCTGCACCGGCAAGGGACAGGTGTTCCTCGCCGACAACTCCGCGATGCTGCACCCCATCGAGCTCCAGGGCGACGCCATCTGCGTCTCCGCGGAGAACGTCCTGGCCTTCGACGAGAGCCTCCAGTACGAGGTCCGCCGCGTCGAGGGACACGGCATCCCCGGTGGCGCGCTGTTCACGATGCAGTTCCAGGGCACCGGCACGATCGTCGTCAAGACGCATGGCGTGCCCGTGGTGCTGCCGGTCACGCCCACCACCTTCGCCGACTGCAACGCCGTGGTCGCCTGGTCGGCCGCCGCCCAGGTGGTCGTCTCCAGCCAGGTGCGGATGCGCCGCAACTCCTACGCGGGCGACACGGGCGAGAGCGTCAACCTGCAGTTCCGGGCGGCACCCGGCAACTTCGTCATCGTCCAGCCGTACGAGATCTGAGGGAGAGCCCGACATGAACCAGCCGCTCGCGGGCTATGCTCCCGCACCGGTCACCGCCCGCATGGAGAACCACGGCAACCACATGCTGAAGGTCGCCATGCAGACCGGAAACGACCTCCTCGCGCGCGTGGGCTCGATGACCGCCTACGAGGGCTTCGTCCAGTACGAGCCCAACCCGCCGGCCGTCCGCCAGATCGCCAAGGACTGGATGACCGGCGAGGGCGCCCCCCTGATGAAGTGCTCCGGCGACGGCCTGCTCTACCTCGCCGACTACGGCGCGAACGTCGTCGTCATCAACCTCAACGGCGACGGAATCTCCGTCAACGCCACCAACCTGCTCGCCTTCGACGCCCACCTCACCTGGGGCGTGGAGCGGGTCAAGGGCCTGGCCAAGCTCGCCGGGCAGGGTCTGTGGAACACCAAGATCTCCGGACAGGGCTGGGTCGCGCTGACCTCCCGGGGCAAGCCGATCGTGGTCGACTGCGGCGGTGGCGAGGACGAGACGTACGTCGACCCGGACGCGCTCGTCGCCTGGTCCCCGAACCTCAAGGTGAAGGGCAAGCGCAGCTTCAAGGCGCAGTCGTTGATCGGCCGCGGCAGCGGCGAGGCCTACCAGATGGCCTTCTCCGGTCAGGGCATCGTCGTCGTCCAGCCCAGTGAGGACAGCACCGACCGCCTCCGGGTCCGGGGCTGAGGGGGAGCCAGAACATCATGCAGAGCCCGCTTTTCGCCCACAACGACCAGCAGACCCAGGAAGCCTGGAGCCTGCAGAACAAGCACATGCTCCGCGTCGCCCTGGACGGCCACGACGACGTGCTCGCCCGTAAGGGCACGATGGTCGCCTACCAGGGGCTCGTCGAGTTCGACGCCGAGTACCAGAGCAACAACCAGTCACGCTCGCGCGCGCACACGGGTGAGGGCCTCGACCTGATGCGCTGCCACGGGCAGGGCACGGTCTTCCTCGCCAACCTCGCCCAGCACATCCACGTGATGGAGGTCGACCAGGAGGGTCTCACCGTCGACAGCAGCTACGTGCTGGCGATGGACTCGTCCCTGCACCACGAGGTCATCGCGGTCGACAGCCTGTACGGCATCTCCGGCTCGGGGAAGTACCAGCTCAACATCACCGGCCGGGGCAAGGTCGCCCTGATGACCTCGGGCGCCCCGCTGCTGATGCAGGTGACACCCGACAAGTACGTCAACTGCGACGCCGACGCGATCGTCGCCTGGTCCACCGGCCTGCGCGTGCAGATGCAGGCCCAGACGCACTCCTCCGGAGTGTGGCGGCGCCGCGGCAGCACCGGCGAGGGCTGGGAGCTCAGCTTCATGGGCAGCGGCTTCGCGCTCGTCCAGCCCAGCGAGCTGCTGCCGCCGCAGAACGCCCAGGTCGGCCAGGGCGTCGCCGCGCAGTACGGCATGGGCCAGCAGGGAGCCCGTGGTCAGAACCAGGGGAACGTCTGGAGCTGAGCGCGGTCCGGTAGCGCGGCCCGGTGAGCACGGGCCGGTAAGCGCCGGTACGGCCCCGGGTAGCACCGTCCGGTAAGGGGTGATCGCACAGGCGGTCACCCCTTACGGGTTCAGAGCCGGGCTCGCGCTGCCTCGAGCAGGCGTACGACCGAGTCGTCGGCCACGTCCGCGACCTCCGCGTACGGGAACCAGCGCAGGTCGAGGGACTCGTCACTGATCGCCTCCACGGCCCCCTCGGGAGCCACCGCCGCGTACTGGACGTCCAGGTGCCAGGCGCACGGCGTGTGGTGGCGGTCCAGCCGCACGGGACCACCGGGCAGCAGGGTGAGTCCGGCGACGCCCGACTCCTCCGTGCCTTCGCGCAGGGCCGCCCTCGCCAGGGTCTCGTCGACCGGCTCGCAGTGACCGCCCATCTGCAGCCACATGCGCAGCTTCTTGTGGAGGGTCAGCAGGACCCGCTCGCGCGACGGGTCGATCACGAGGGCGCTCGCCGTGATGTGACCGTCCCCGCAGGACTTCCACAGGCCGTCCGGGTGCGTCGCGAGGTGGTCCAGGTAGACCCGACGCAGCTCGTCCTGGCCCTCGTAGCCCTTCAGGACCAGGACCGCGTCGTCGTGGAGGCTCACTCGGCGTCGTCGCCCTTGCCCTCGCCCTTGCCGTCGGTCTCGTCCTGACCCTTCTCGTCCTTCTTCTCCGGGGCGGGCTTCTCCGGGTCGGACTTCTTCAGGTCGGGCTTGCCCGCCGCCTCACCGAGCATCTTGTCCAGCTCGGAGAAGTCGAGCTGCTCACGGTGTACGAAACCGTCCGGGTCGTCCAGGTCGGACGCGGTCGGCAGCATGTCCGGGTGGGCCCACAGGGCGTCCCGGCCGTCGACGCCGTGCGCGTCCGTCAGGGACGCCCACAGACGCGAGGCGTCGCGCAGGCGGCGCGGACGCAGCTCCAGGCCGATGAGCGTGGCGAACGTCTGCTCCGCCGGGCCGCCCGAGGCGCGTCGGCGGCGCAGCGTCTCGCGCAGCGCGTCGGCGGAGGAAAGGCGCGGCTTGGCGGCGGCGTGCACCACCGCGTCCACCCAGCCCTCGACGAGCGCCAGAGCCGTCTCCAGACGGGCCAGGGCGGTCTTCTGTTCCGGGGTGTCCTCCGGCTGGAACATGCCCTGCTGAAGGGCTTCCTGCAACTGTTCGGGATTCTGCGGGTCGAACTGGCCGACCACGTCCTCCAGCTTGGCAGTGTCGACCTTGATCCCGCGGGCGTAGCCGTCGACCGCGCCGAACAGGTGCGAGCGCAGCCACGGCACGTGCGCGAAGAGGCGCTGGTGGGCGGCCTCGCGCAGGGCGAGATACAGCCGCACCTCCTCCTGGGACACGCCGAGGTCCTTGCCGAACGCCTCGATGTTCGCGGGCAGCAGCGCGGCCCTGCCGGCCGGACCGAGCGGCAGGCCCACGTCGGTCGAGCCGACGACCTCGCCGGCGAGTACGCCGACGGCCTGCCCGATCTGCGTGCCGAACATGGCGCCACCCATGGATCGCATCATGCCGATGAGCGGGCCGGCCATGGCCTGCATCTCCTCGGGCAGCACGTCGCCCATGGCGGTGCCGACGCGCTCGGCGACCGGATCGACGAGCTCCCGCCAGGCGGGCAGGGTCGCCTCGACCCACTCCGCCCGGCTCCAGGCCACCGCGGTGCCCGCGCCGGAGGGCAGGGCGGTCGCGTCGTCCAGCCACAGGTCGGCCAGGCGTACGGCCTCCTGGACGGCGGTGCGCTCGGCGGGACCGATGCTGGCGTCCTTCGTGCCGTCCGGCGTGCCCTGGGAGACCGTCTGGCGGGCGATCTGCTTGGCCATGTCCCAGTTCACCGGGCCGCCCTCGTAGGAGAGCATCTGGCCCAGCTGCTGGAACGCGGCGCCCAGGTCGTTGGGGTTCATGGAACCGAACATGGCAGCGAACGGGTTGTCCGCGCCGGGGCCGCCAAGGCCGCCGGCTCCGGGCCCGAATCCGAACGGGTTGGCCGGTCCCTGACCACCGCCGCCCTGCTGGTCCTTCTTCTTGCCCTCGTCGCCGTCGTCCGGCTCCTCCGGCGGAAGGCCGAATCCGAATGGGGTGTCACTCACGGGGTTCCTCGGCTGGTAGGGCCGCCGGTTCTTTCCGGCGGCACGGCTGCCCGACTTCACCACCCAGCGTAGACACCCGGGGCGGTTCGGGCCTCGGTGCTTCGCCGACTGACGGCCTGCGGCAGGATGGATGCCACCTGGTACGTACGCGTCGCTCGCGCCCGTACTGAAGACAACCGCTGGAGACGCCCGGTGAGTTCCCCAGATCCGCAGGTTCGCGCAGCGCGAAACCAGTCAACCAGTTCCCCCCGCCCCGGCGCGCGCGGACCCGTCGTCGCGGTCACCGGCGCCGCGTCCGGTGTCGGGGCGCTGCTCGCCGCACGGCTCGCGGCATCCGACGAGGTCAGACAGGTCGTGGCCATCGACGAACGGCGCGGTGAGTGCGCGGCGGCACAGTGGCAGATCCTGGACGTAAGGGACCCGGCCATCGCCGAGAGACTGCGCGGCGTGGACGTGGTCGTGCACCTGGCGCTCGACCTCGATCTGGAGACCGACGCGGCCGCCCGGACGGCTTACAACGTCCGGGGGACACAGACCGTCCTGACCGCCGCGGCGGCGGCCGGCGTGCGCCGTGTCGTGCTGTGCACCTCCGCGATGGTCTACGGCGCCCTGCCGGAGAACGAGCTGCCGCTGTCCGAGGACGCGGAGCTGCGCGCCACGGCCGAGGCCACCGGGGTCGGGGACCTGCTGGAGATCGAGCGGCTCGCACGGCGCGCACCCCGCGCGCACCCCGGCCTCAACGTGACCGTCGTCCGGCCGGCGGTGCTGGTCGGAGGTATGGACACCGCGCTGACCAGGTATTTCGAGTCGCCTCGGCTGCTTGTCGTGGCCGGGTCGCGGCCGGCCTGGCAGTTCTGCCACATCGACGACCTGTGCAGTGCCCTGGAGTACGCCGTGCTGGAGAAGGCCGACGGGGAACTGGCCGTCGGCTGCGACGGCTGGCTGGAGCAGGAGGAGGTCGAGGAGCTCAGCGGCATCCGGCGGATGGAGCTGCCGTCGGCGGTCGCGCTCGGCGCGGCGGCCCGGCTGCACCGCATCGGCCTTACCCCGTCCCCGGCCGGGGACCTGGCGTACACGATGTACCCCTGGGTGGTGAGCGGCAGCCGGCTGCACGACGCCGGATGGCGGCCGAAGTACACCAACGAGGAGGTGCTCGCGGAGCTGCTGGAGGAGGTCGCCGGGCGGCACACGGTCGCCGGGCGGCGGCTCGGGCGCAAGGACGCGACGGCGGCGGGGGCCGCCGGAGCGACGGTGGCGCTGCTGGGCGCGGCCGCGGTGGTGCGGCGGGCGCGGAAGGTCCGGCGGCGGATCTGAGGCGGACGCCGGGCGGCGCCCGGGTCCTGCCCGCGCCGGCGCCTGGGCTCCCGCCCGTACCGGTCCTCGGCCTCTGCCCGCGCCGGCGCCTGGGCTCCCGCCCGTACCGGTCCTCCGGCTCCTGCCCGCCATGCGGTCTCCTCCCCGGGCGGGCGGCCGCGAGGCCCTGTAGGAGGCTCCAAAGCGGTACGCGTGCGTGCGGGGCGATAGCGCTATTCCGCGCCGTCCGTGGCGTGGGGCACGATGGGCGTATGGCAACCACGAACGACCACCCCGGTGAGCTGGCCGCGCCGGATCCCGTCAAGCTGATCGGTATCCGGGAGGCGCCCCTCTCCGTGGACGAGGTGTTCCGGGCCGTCGGAGACGACGCGGCCGGCGGGACCGCGCTGTTCGTCGGGACGGTCCGCAACCACGACGGGGGGACCGACGTCGACCGGCTGGGGTACTCGTGCCACCCCAGTGCCGAGGACGAGATGCGGCGGATCGCCGAGAAGGTCGTCGCCGAGTACCCCGTACGGGCGCTCGCGGCGGTGCACCGGGTGGGGGACCTGGAGGTCGGGGATCTCGCCGTGGTCGTCGCCGTGTCCTGCCCGCACCGGGGCGAGGCCTTCGACGCCTGCCGCAAGCTGATCGACGACCTGAAGCACGAGGTGCCCATCTGGAAGCACCAGTCCTTCTCGGACGGGACAGAGGAGTGGGTCGGCGCCTGCTGAGACCGTGCCGACCCCGTCACTCCGGTTGCGTAACCGACCCCCCGGCGTGAGCGTTGTCACTGCGGATGGTTAATCTGCTGATCAGTCAGTCGCGGACGCTCATGGGGTTGGGAGGTCGGCATGGCAGCGCTTGCCTGGTTGCTGATTCCGTTTGTGGCCGCTGTCGGCGCGGGTCTGTGGGGCAGTTGGGCCAACCGGACCCGCAAGGCCCGGAGCGACGGTCCCGAGCTGGACGGCTACGCCCGCTTCCGTGAGGCCATGGAGAAGCCCCGCACCGGGGCCTGATCGCACGGCGCATCCCTGACGGTGTTCTGACAGCCCTGTCCCGTACTGTCGTGCCATGCCACGCCGCACCGCGACGATGCTCGCCTCCACCCTGATGCTGATCGCGCTCCTGTGCGCGGGTGTGTTCATCCCCGTGCCGTACGCGGAGATGTCCCCGGGGCCGACGGTGAACACCCTTGGCGATCACGACGGCGAGCCGGTGCTGCGGATCGACGGGCGCGAGACCTACGAGGCGAGCGGCCATCTGAACATGACCACCGTCCGGGTCACCAGCGCCGAGTACAAGATGAACCTCGTGGAGGCCGTCTACGGCTGGCTGGCGCACGACAACCGCGTGGTGCCGCACGAGACCCTCTACCCGGACGGCAAGACCGAGGAAGAGGCCACCCAGGAGAACGCCGAGGAGTTCAGCCAGTCCCAGGAGAGCGCCAAGGTCGCCGCCCTCAAGGCACTCGACATCCCGGTGAAGTCCTGGGTGGTCGTCTCCACGGTAGTCAAGGACTCGCCGTCCGAGGGCAGGCTGCACGCCGGAGACGTGATCAAAGCGGTGGACGGCAAGACCGTCAAGAAGCCCGCGGACGTCGCCGAGCTGGTGACCGAGCACAAGCCCGGACAGGACGTCGTCTTCACGATCGTGCCCGCCAAGGAGCAGGCCGCCGCGGAGAAGGAGGGCCGGACGCCCACCAAAACCCAGGACGTCACGATCACCACCGGGACCTCCGACGACGCCGGTGACAAGCGTGCCGTCGTCGGGATCTCCGCGGGAACCGACCACACGTTCCCGTTCTCCATCGACATCAAGCTGGCCGACGTCGGCGGCCCGAGCGCCGGTCTGATGTTCGCCCTGGGCATCTACGACAAGCTCACGCCCGGTGACCTGACCGGCGGCAAGTTCGTCGCCGGCACCGGAACGATCGACGACAACGGCAAGGTCGGCCCGATCGGCGGCATCGGGATGAAGACCATCGGCGCACGCGAGAAGGGCGCCCAGTACTTTCTGACGCCCGCCGACAACTGCGCGGCCGCCGCCGAGGACATCCCCGACGGGCTCACCCTCGTGAAGGTGGACACCATCGACGACGCCCTCGGCGCACTGGAGGACATCCGCTCGGGCAGGACCTCGGACGTGCCGAAGTGCACGACCGGATGACGACCCGGTGACGGACCGGGCAACCGCTTGGCGCCATCGGCGCCCGCGGAGCTACTCCTCGAAGGTCGCCGTCAGCGCCTGGGCCAGTCCCGGCACCAGGTCGGAGCCGGTGAGGACCTCCGTGGCGGCGTCCTTCTCCCGCAGCCGCAGGGCCGAGTCGCGGGCGCCGTCGCGCAGGACCGCGACCGTCATGCGGACCTCCTGGCGCTCGGGGTGCTCCGCCACCCACTGCGCCAGCTTCGTCTCGTTCAGGCCCTCGGGGACCTGGGCCTCGGCGGACGGCGGCAGCATCAGGCGCTCCACGGCGAGGGCGCAGCCGACCACCGCGTCCGGCCAGGCGATGGTGCCCAGGAACTCGTCGAGCGGCTGGTCCGTTGGAATCTCGTCCTGCTCGATCGGGGTCAGGCCGGAGCTCTCCGACTCGTCCCGCAGACCGAGCCGGTCCGCGAGCGAGGGCTGATCGGCCCTCAGACGTGCGGTGTCGACAAGTGCGAAGAGGCGTGCGGGCTGGTCCCAGCCGAGGCCGGAGACGTACTCGTCGATCTCGAGTACGGCCTGGGTGAGGGGGTTCGCTGCCATGGGGGTGTTGGACATGGTCACAATCCTGCCTCGTTGGTAGCCCGAATCGGGAACCGAGTAAACGATGAGTAAGTTGCATAGGTGTGGGCCCACGATCACGGGGGCGCACGGGGGGCCCACGAACCCGAGGGCCTGACGGATCAACAGCGAACTTCGAGGTGCGCACCTTGGCTTTCCAGATGCCGGACCGCGGCGGAGGCCCCCCGACGGGGCCGCGGATCAGAGTGGGCCGCCCGTCCCGGCGTGTCCGAACCCTGCTGATGACACTCGGTGTCCTCGCCGTGCTCGCCATGGCGTTCACCATGTTCGCGGGATTCTGGACGGACTGGTTGTGGTATCGGTCGGTCCACTACTCGTCGGTGTTCACGACGACCCTGTGGACCAAGATCGGTCTTTTCTTCGTCTTCGGTCTGCTGATGGCGCTCGCGGTCGGGTTCAACATCTGGCTGGCCCACCGGCTGCGGCCGCCGCTGAGCGCCATGTCGATGGAGCAGCAGAACCTCGACCGGTACCGGATGGGCATCGCCCCGTACAAGAAGTGGCTGCTGCTCGGTATCACCGCCCTGGTCGGTCTGATCGCGGGCGCCTCGGCGTCCGGTCAGTGGCGGACCTGGCTGATGTGGGTCAACGGCGTGCCCTTCGGGCAGAAGGACCCCCAGTTCAAGCTGGACGTCGCCTTCTACGCCTTCGACCTGCCCTGGTACCGGTTCCTGCTGGGCTTCGGCTTCGCCGCCGCGGTCATCTCCGTGATCGCCGCCGCGCTCACCCACTACCTGTACGGCGGACTCCGCGTCACCAGCCCGGGCGCGCGCGCCACGGCCGCGGCCACCGGGCACCTGTCGGTGCTCATCGGCATCTTCGTCGCCCTCAAGGCGGTCGCCTACTGGCTCGACCGGTACGGGCTGGCGGTGAAGTCCAGCGACTTCAAGGCGACCGACAGCTGGACGGGTCTGAGGTACGTCGACGCCAACGCCTACCTGCCGGCCAAGACGATCCTCTTCTGCATCGCCGTCATCTGCGCGCTGCTGTTCTTCGCCACCCTGTGGCGTCGCACCTGGCAGCTGCCCGTGATCGGCTTCGGCCTGATGGTGCTCTCCGCGATCCTCATCGGCGGCCTGTACCCGGCGCTGGTCCAGAAGTTCCAGGTCCAGCCGAACGAGCAGGCCAAGGAGGCGCCGTACGTCCAGAAGAACCTCAAGGCGACGCGCGAGGCCTACGGCATCGAGGGCACCCAGGTCACCGAGTACCCGGGCGTGAGCGAGACCAAGGACAAGACCAAGCTCCGTGACGACGTGGACGCCGCGGCCTCCATCCGGATCATGGACCCGAACGTCATCTCGCCCACGTTCCAGCAGCTCCAGCAGATGCGGAACTACTACGCGTTCCCGAACAACCTGGACGTCGACCGCTACGCCAAGGACGGCAAGGACCAGGACACGGTCATCGGTCTGCGCGAGCTGAACCTGGCCGGCATCCCGAAGAAGAACTGGATCAACAACCACTTCCGCTACACCCACGGCTACGGCGTGGTCGCGGCCAAGGGCACCGAGGTCGACTCCGAGGGCCGCCCGGTCTTCACCGAGTCCAACCTGCCGTCCGAGGGCGACCTCGGCGAGTACGAGCAGCGGATCTACTACGGCGAGAAGACCACCACGTACTCGATCGTCGGCGGTCCCCAGAAGGAGATCGACTACTCCGACGACACCGGGGAGAAGACGTTCAGCTACAAGGGTGACGGCGGGGTCGACCTGTCCAACCCGGTCAACCGGGCGGCGTACGCGGCCGCGTTCGGCGAGCCGCAGATCCTCTACTCCGGCGCGATCGGTGAGGGCTCGCGGATCCTGTACAACCGCACGCCCAAGGAACGCCTCGAGGCCGTCGCCCCGTGGCTGACCATCGACGGCGACGCCTACCCGGCGGTGGTGGACGGCCGTATCCAGTGGATCGTCGACGCGTACACGACGACGAACGGCTATCCGTACGCCTCCCGTACGACGCTGGGCGACACGACGGCCGACTCCCTGACCGCGGCCAACGACCAGCGCGCGGTGGTGGCCCAGCAGAACCAGGTCAACTACATCCGCAACTCCGTGAAGGCGACCGTCGACGCGTACAGCGGTGACGTGAAGCTCTACCAGTGGGACACCAAGGATCCGGTCCTGAAGACCTGGATGAAGGCGTTCCCGGACACGGTGCAGGACAAGGGCGAGATCTCCGACGAGCTGATGGCGCATCTGCGCTATCCGCAGGATCTGTTCAAGGTCCAGCGCGAGCTGCTCACGCGTTACCACGTGAAGGACGCCAACACGTTCCTCAGCGGCAGCGAGGTGTGGCAGGTGCCGGACGACCCGACTAACAAGTCGGGCGACGCGGTACCGCCGTACTACCTGAGCATGAAGATGCCCGACCAGGACAAGCAGGCGTTCTCGCTCACGACGACGTTCACACCCAACGGACGTGACAACCTCAGCGCGTTCATGGCGGTCGACGCCGAGGCGGGGACAGAGGGCTACGGCAAGATCAGAATCCTGAAACTGCCCACGAGTACGACCGTCAACGGACCGAAACAGGTCCAGAGCCAGTTGAACTCCGAGCAGGACATCGCCGAGACCATCAGGCTGCTGAGAGGCGGCGACTCGGAGGTCGAGTACGGCAACCTGCTGACGGTGCCGTTGGACGGCGGACTGCTGTACGTGGAGCCGGTCTACGTGCGCGGTGGCGACCTCAAGTACCCGCTGCTGCGCAAGGTGCTGGTCAGCTACGGAGGTGCCACCGCATTCGAGAACACGCTCGACGAGGCCCTCGCCAAGGTCTTCGGGGAGGCGACGGAGGAAGGCACGACCGAGCCACCAACGGACGAGGGCGAGGACACGACCGAGCCGCCACCGACGTCCACCAACCCGACGGTGCGGGAAGCGCTGGGCGATGCGCAGGAGGCCTTCGACGCAGGCCAGAAGGCCCTGGAGCAGAAGGACCTGGCCGCGTACGCGAAGGCCCAGAAGGACCTGGAGGAGGCCCTGCGGCGCGCCGAGGACGCGCAGGCCAAGGCCGACGAAGGCGCCGGCGGTAAGAACGGCGACGGCAAGACCGGGGACCAGGCCGGGGAGAAGGCCGGGGACGGCGAGTCCAGTCCGAGTCCCACCCCGACCGGAGACTCCGGTGGAGGCTCGGACAGCGGCTGACACCGCTGCTTCGAGCCGGGCGTTCGAGCTGGTCAAAGCCCATCCCGCGCCGTGCTAGGGTTGTGAACACAACGGCGCGGGGTGGAGCAGCTCGGTAGCTCGCTGGGCTCATAACCCAGAGGTCGCAGGTTCAAATCCTGTCCCCGCTACTGAATAAGTCGTGAGCTTCGTGCGAACGACAACAAAGGCCCGGATTCCTTTTGGAATCCGGGCCTTTGTGATGTGCGAACGCATGTGCCGGTGAGGCTACGGCCGCGCCGCCAGGGGGAGTTGGGGAGATCTGTGTTTGACTTGTCTCCCTGTGGGCATGTCGACAAAACGCTGAAGTGACCTCACTGGCTGCGGTATACCGGATGTACCCAGGTTGCAGGTGGTGCGACGATGGACGTTATGGGGGACATGGTAAATCTGTTCGGGACAGGGCGTTTTGCCCAGCTGTCCGGTCAGGAGGAGAGCGCGGACGAGGCCCAGGAAGCCGCCGACGAGGCCGCCGAGGAGGTGCGCCGGCGACTCGCCGCCGACGCCGGTGACGTCGAGGCGATGAGCGTCCTCGGTGCGATGCTGCTGCGTCGCGGCGACTTCGACGGGGCCGAGTCCCACCTGCGTGCCGCGACCGCGGCCGGCGACCGGGCCGCCGCCAACAACCTGGGCGTCCTGCTGCACCAGCGCGGATACGCCGACGACGCCGCCGGATGGTGGCGGATCGCCGCCGTCGCCGGGTCCGCGGCGGCCGCCCACGCCCTGGGACGGCACTTCCGCGAGCGCGGGGACGAGCCCGCCGCCGAGTACTGGCTGTGCCAGTCCGCGGAGCAGGGCCATGTGCTGGGCGCCTACGCGCTCGCCGACCTGCTGGAGCACCGCGGCGACGGCGCCGGGGCCGAGCGGTGGATGCGGGCGGCGGCCGAGCGAGGGCACCGGGAGGCCGCGTACCGGCTGGCACGGACGCTGGACCGGGGTGCCGGGCCCGACCGTGACGGCGGTGGCCGCGCGGCGCCCCCCGCGGCCGACGAGGCCGAGCAGTGGTACCGGCAGGCCGCCGCGCGCGGCCACCGGCGGGCCGCACTGCACCTCGGGACGATCCTGGAGAGGCGGGGCGAGCTGAAGGAGGCCGGCCGCTGGTACCTCACGTCCGCCAAGGACGGCGAGGCCCGCGCGGCCTGCGCACTCGGCTTCCTGCTGCGCGACGCCGGGGACACGGAGAGCGCGGCCGTGTGGTGGCTGCGCGCCGCGCAGGACGGTGACGGCAACGCGGCCAACGCGCTGGGCGCGCTGCACGCCGAGCGCGGCGAGACCCAGACCGCCGAGCGCTGGTACCGGGCCGCGATGGATGCCGGGGACGACAACGGGGCGTACAACCTCGCGCTGCTCTGCGCCGAGCAGGGTCGCACCACGCAGGCCGAGCAGTGGTACCGGCGGGCCGCGTACGCCGGGCACCGGGAGGCCTCCAACGCGCTGGCCATCCTGCTGCTGCGCGGCGGGGACGAGACGGGCGCCGAGCCGTGGTTCTCCAAGGCCGCCGAGGCGGGCAGCGTCGACGCCGCGTTCAACCTCGGGATCCTGCACGCCGGGCGGGGCGAGGACCGGGCGGCGCTGCGCTGGTACGAGGGGGCCGCCGCCGCCGGGCACACCGAGGCGGCGTTGCAGGTCGGGATGGCGCGCCTGCGCGACGGGGACGAGCGCGAGGCCGAGCGGTTCCTGCGGTGCGCGGCGGGGGGCGGCAGCGCGGAGGCCGCCTACCGCCTGGCGACGGTGCTCGACGCGCGCCGGCCGCCCGAGCCCGCGCACGAACTGGGCGAGACGGCGCAGGAGAAGTCCGAGTGCGAGGAGTGGTACGAGCGGGCGGCCTCCCAGGGGCACCGGCGGGCCCAGGTGAGGGTCGGGATGCTGGCCGCCGCGCGGGGCGACGTGGTGGAGGCGGCGCGGTGGTACCGGGAGGCGGCCGAGGCCGGGTCCCGCAACGGCGCGTTCAACCTGGGGCTGTTGCTCGCCAGGGAGGGGAGCGAGCCGGAGGCCGTCGTGTGGTGGCGCAGGGCGGCCGACGCCGGGCACGGACGGGCGGCGCTGCGGCTGGCGCTGGTCTGTGCGCGGCGGGGGGAGCTGGCCGAGGGGCAGCGGTGGGCCGACCGGGCGGTGACGCTGGGGCCGACGGAGGTCGGGGAGCGGGCGGCCCGGTTGCGGGACGCGTTGCGGCAGGAGCTGTCGGCGTGACGCGTGCCGCCGCCCTGGGCCGGGGTGCCTTGGACGGCGCCGGCGTTTCTGCTGGGCGGGGTGGGTCGCGTGGTCCGGCGCCGCCCGGGTGCCGCCGCGCCCACCCGTGCCGCACCGGCGGCACGACTGCCCGCAGCGGCGGTGGCGTCGCGGCGGGACTGCCCGCACGCCGTTGTGGTGGAAGCGATTTGCTTCTGGTCGTGGGGCTGACGTAATGTTCCATTCATCGACGCGGGGTGGAGCAGCTCGGTAGCTCGCTGGGCTCATAACCCAGAGGTCGCAGGTTCAAATCCTGTCCCCGCTACTGAAGGCCGAGGGCCGGAATCCGAAAGGGTTCCGGCCCTCGGTGCGTTGACACCCACGCTCTCGCCCACGCGAAGAGCCCCGGCGCCTGTCGGTGCCGGGGCTCTCGTGCGTGCTAGGGGGAGGCTTACGCCGCCGCGCAGTTCGGGCAGGTGCCGCGGTACGTCACTTCGACGTCCGAGACGGAGAAGCCGAAGCGCTCCGAGTCGGGAAGGTCCGCCAGCGGGTTGCCGACGGGGTGGACGTCGCGGATCGCGCCGCACTGGGCGCAGACCAGGTGGTGGTGCGGCTGGTGCGCGTTCGGGTCGTACCGCTTGGCACGCTTGTCCGTCGCGACTTCCAGGACCTCACCGAGTGAGACCAGCTCGCCCAGGGTGTTGTAGACGGTCGCCCGGGAGATCTCGGGGAGCTTGCCCACGGCCCTGGCGTGCACCTCGTCGGCCGTCAGGTGGACGTGTTCGCCGTCGAGGACCTCGGCCACGACGCGCCGCTGGGCGGTCATGCGCCAGCCGCGTCCACGCAGCCGTTCCAGTAGGTCACTCATACAGACCAGCCTAACAGCAAGGGGGACCAGGTCCCGAACGTGTGTGACTTTGGAGTCTTACTTGACTTAGACATTGTCCATTGTAGGATCGGTAGTGGCATTAGCCAAGGGACAGGTTTTGCAGGATTGGCGCAGGAGGCGTACGTGACTCAGGGACCGCTCACTACGGAGGCCGGGGCTCCGGTAGCCGACAACCAGAACAGTGAGACCGCGGGCGTCGGCGGCCCCGTGCTCGTGCAGGACCAGCTTCTGCTGGAGAAGCTGGCCCACTTCAACCGTGAGCGCATTCCGGAGCGTGTCGTGCACGCCCGAGGCGCCGGCGCCTACGGCACCTTCACGGTTACCGCCGATGTCACCAAGTACACCCGGGCGAAGTTCCTGTCCGAGGTCGGCAAGGAGACGGAGACCTTCCTCCGCTTCTCGACCGTGGCCGGCAACCTGGGTGCGGCGGACGCAGTCCGTGACCCGCGCGGCTTCGCGCTGAAGTTCTACACCGAAGAGGGCAACTACGACCTCGTCGGCAACAACACCCCGGTGTTCTTCATCCGGGACGCCATCAAGTTCCCGGACTTCATCCACACCCAGAAGCGCGACCCCTACACGGGTTCGACGGAGATGGACAACGTCTGGGACTTCTGGGGCCTGTCTCCGGAGTCGACGCACCAGGTGACCTGGCTGTTCGGTGACCGCGGCATTCCGGCGTCGTACCGCCACATGGACGGCTTCGGCTCGCACACCTTCCAGTGGAACAACGAGGCCGGCGAGGCCTTCTGGGTCAAGTACCACTTCAAGACCGACCAGGGCATCAAGTGCCTCACGCAGGCCGAGGCCGACAAGCTCGCCGGTGAGGACCCCGACTCCCACCAGCGTGACCTTCGTCAGGCCATCGAGCGCGGCGACTTCCCGTCCTGGACCGTCGGCGTGCAGATCATGCCCGTCGCCGAGGCCGCGAAGTACCGCTTCAACCCGTTCGACCTGACCAAGGTGTGGCCGCACGCGGACTACCCGGTCATCGAGTTCGGCAAGCTGGAGCTCAACCGCAACCCGGAGAACGTCTTCGCCGAGGTCGAGCAGTCGATCTTCTCCCCGGCGCACTTCGTGCCCGGCATCGGCCCGTCCCCGGACAAGATGCTCCAGGGTCGCCTGTTCGGCTACGGCGACGCCCACCGCTACCGCGTCGGCATCAACGCCGACCACCTGCCGGTGAACCGTCCGCACGCCACCGAGGCGCGCACCAACTCCCGTGACGGCTACCTGTACGACGGCCGCCACAAGGGTGCGAAGAACTACGAGCCGAACAGCTTCGGCGGCCCGTTCCAGACGGACAAGCCCCTGTGGCAGCCGTCCGCGGTCTCGGGTGTCACCGGCGAGACCGCGACCCCGTCGCACGCCGAGGACAACGACTTCGTCCAGGCGGGCAACCTCTACCGGCTCATGACGGACGAGGAGAAGGAGCGGCTGATCAACAACCTGGCCGGCGCCCTCTCCGACGTGTCGCGCGACGACATCATCGAGCGCGCGATCAACAACTTCCGTCAGGCCGACGGCGACTTCGGCAAGCGGCTGGAGGCCGCGGTCCAGGCCCTGCGCGGCTGACGTCCAGCACTGGACCGCTTGTCGTAGCGGCGGGCCGGATCCCCGGGGACGGGGGTCCGGCCCGTTCGTCGTGTCGGCGGAAGTGTCGCCAGGTGTGGTCGCCAGGTGTGGTCGCCAGGTGTGGTCGCCAGGTGTGTCACGGGGAGCGCCGTGGACCGTGTCGCGGGGCGTGTCGCCGGGTGTTTCACACAGGATGTGCCGCCGGGCGGGATGTCGTCAGGCGGTCACCGCCGGTGCCTCGTGCCGGGACCGCTCCGGTGCCCAGCAGCGGATGATGTCGCGGACCGAGACGATGCCCGCGGCCTCGCCGCGGTCGAGGACGATGAGGTGGCGGAAACCGCCGTGCACCATGGCCCGGGCCGCCTCCTCCACGGTCCAGGACGGCGTGGCGAACACGACGTCGGTGGTGGTGTGGGCGTGGGCGCGTTCGGTGTCCGGGTCCTGGCCCAGGCCTACGGAGACCAGGACGTCGCGTTCGGTGAGGATGCCGATGCCGCCGGCGTCGGGGTCGTACACCACGGCCGCGCCGACACGGCGCGCGGACATCAGGGCGGCGGCCTGGCGGAGGGTGTGGGCGGGGCCGATGGTGAGGACGACCGTGCTCATGGCTTCGCGGACGAGCATGGGTGGAGCCACCTCCTGCCGGTGAATCCATGAGCTGGTTCACGGATTCACAAGTTCACAAGTGGGGGACTCCCAGAGTGGCAGGCAAAGCGCGGGTCAACAAGGGGCGCGCAAGGAGCAAGTGCGGGGGCGTCAGGAAGGCGCTCAGTAACGCTGGTTGAGGTACCCGAGGAGCTCGTCGTGGAGCCGGCCGTTCGACGCGGCCGCGTTGCCGCTGTTCGGGCCGGGGCGGCCGTCGAGGCCGGTGAAGGTGCCGCCGGCCTCCGTGACGATGATCGCGTTGGCGGCCATGTCCCAGAGGGAGAGCTCCGGTTCGGCGCAGATGTCGACCGAGCCCTCGGCGACCATCATGTACGGCCAGAAGTCGCCGTACCCGCGCGTGCGCCACACCTCGCGGGTCAGGTCGAGGAAGCCGTCGAGCCGGCCCTGTGCCTCCCAGCCCTGGAGCGAGGAGTACGCGAAGGAGGCGTCGGAGAGCTCCGAGACCTGGGAGACGCGCAGCCGGGACGCCGAGGTCAGGCTGCGGCCGGTGAAGGCGCCGTGGTCCTTCACCGCCCACCAGCGGCGGCCGAGGGCTGGGGCGGATACGAGGCCGACGACGGGATGGTAGCCGCCCTCGCCCGCCTCGGTGAGGGCGATGAGGGTCGCCCAGACGGGGACGCCCCGCACGTAGTTCTTGGTGCCGTCGATCGGGTCGATGATCCAGCGGCGGGGGCCGGTGCCCTCGACGCCGTACTCCTCCCCGAGGACCGCGTCTCGGGGGCGGGCGCGCGAGAGGTGGCCGCGGATGAGTTCCTCGGCGGCCTTGTCCGCCTCGCTCACCGGGGTCATGTCCGGCTTGGTCTCGACCTTCAGGTCGAGGGCCTTGAAGCGTTCCATCGTCGCGGCGTCGGCGGCGTCCGCGAGGACGTGGGCGAGGCGGAGGTCGTCAAGGTAGTCGGGCATGTCGTCACGGTATCTGCCGGAGACGGGGCGGGGCTACCAGGGGTTTGACGGACCGGAGCGCGTTGCCGGGGGCGGAGGGCGGTGACGGGCGGGCGTGGGGACCGGTGTTGATGCGGTGCGCGGGTCTGTCGGTGCCGGGCGGAGGTGGCGCCGCGGACCGGCGTGGCGGGGCGCCGCCGTGCCGACCGCCCGCGTCCGCGATGGCGTGCGCGAGGGCTCTTGACAGTGCCCCCATACCCGTCAAATCTGGGCACCAAGTCGCCCGGCCCGAGGGAGGCGCTGGTGCCCGCAGCCCGGGAGTCCCTGCTCGACGCCGCCTGTACGGCGTTGACGCGTCGGCCGTGGTCCGCTGTGCGGATGGTGGACGTGGCGGCGGCGGCCGGGGTCTCCCGGCAGACGCTGTACAACGAGTTCGGGAGCAAGGAGGGCCTCGCCCGGGCGCTCGTCCGCAGGGAGGCGGACGGGTACCTGGCCGGCGTGGAGCGTGCGCTCGCCGACGGCCCCGGCGACTTCCGCGAACGCCTCGCCGCGACCGCCGAGTGGACCGCGTCCGCCGCCCGCCAGAACGCGCTGGTGCGGGCCGTGCTCACCGGCTGCTGGAGCGAACGCCTGCCTTCACCGGCCCTGGCGGCGGTGCCGTCCTCCTCGGCCGTGCCGGCCCAGCGCCGCGCCGACGGTCCGCTGCCCTCGCCCGGCGACCTCGTCGCCCTCGTCCGCGACCGTGCCGTGGCCGTCCTGAAGGTCTCGGATCCGCTCCCGGACGTCACCGAGCTGGCCCGCTCCTGCGAACTGGCGGTGCGTCTCGCCCTGTCCTGCGTCGCGGCGCCGCCCGCCGAGGGCGGGGTGGCGGAACTCGTACGCACCGCCCTGCCGCGCCGGTTGACGGCGTAGCGGTGGAAGCGGCGAACACGTCGAGCACCTCGGACGCGGCGAACACGTGCACCCGTCGAAGCCGTGCACCCGTCGAAGCCGTGCACCCGTCGAAGCCGCGCACCCGTCGAAGACGCGCACCCGTCGAAGACGCGCACCCGTCGGAACACGGCGAGCGCGTCGACCGCCTCAGTGCGCCGAGCCCGACAGTTGCAGCCCGATCACACCGATGATGACGAAGCTGATCGAGACGATCTTCAGGGTCGAGACCAGGTCGCCGAGGAACACCATGCCGTAGATGGCGGTACCCGCCGCGCCGATGCCGGTCCACACCGCGTACGCGGGACCGACGTCGAGCTTCTTCAGGGCCATGGTCAGCAGGCCGAAACTGCCCAGCGCGAAGGCGCAGAAGGCGATGGTGGGCCAGAGCCGGGTGAACCCGTGCGACAGCTTCAGGCAGACGGCGAAGCCGGTTTCGAGCACCCCGGCCACTATGACCAGCAGCCACGCCATGTGTTGTCCTCCCGTAGTCCCGTGCCGTGACCGCCGCGTCGCCTGGTCTTCTTCACTGGGTACTTCGTCCGGCTTTGCTCAGGCTTGGATCCGGCTTGGTGCGATTATGCACTTACCGGTACCACGGCACGGCAAACAACGCGGAGGTCAGTCGCCTTCCTTCGCTTCCCGCGTCGACAGCAGCCGGCGCAGCGAGTACAGCCGGGCGGGGTCGGCGTGTCCCTCGGCGACCCACGCGTCCAGCGCGCAGTCGGGCTCGTCGTGACTGCACGCGCGGGGGCAGCCCTCCGTGCCGGGCACCAGGTCGGGGAAGGCGTTGATCACCCGGGACGGATCGATGTGCGCCAGCCCGAACGACCGTACGCCCGGAGTGTCGACGACCCAGCCGCCCTCCTCCGAGGACAGCGGCAGGGCGAGGGCCGAGGTCGTCGTGTGCCGGCCACGTCCCGTCACCGCGTTGACGTGGCCCGTCACGCGGCGGCGGTCCTCGGGCACCAGGGTGTTGACGAGGGTCGTCTTGCCGACGCCGGAGTGGCCGACGAAGGCCGTGATCCTGCCGTCCAGGTGCTCACGCACGAGGTCGGCCGCCGCGCCGTTCTCCAGCTCCTCGCGGCTGGTCACGACGTACGGGATGTCCAACGCGCCGTACAGCTCGAGCAGTTCGTCGGGCGGCGCGAGGTCCGACTTGGTCATCACCAGCAGCGGGGTGAGGCCGCCGTCGAACGCCGCGACCAGGCAGCGGTCGATCAGACGCGGGCGTGGCTCGGGGTCGGCGAGGGCGGTGACGATGGCGAGCTGGTCGGCGTTGGCGACGACCACGCGCTCGTAGGGGTCGTCGTCGTCCGCCGTACGGCGCAGGAGCGAGGTGCGCTCCCCGATGCGCACGATCCGCGCGAGCGTGTCCTTCTTGCCGGTCAGGTCACCGACCAGCGCCACCCGGTCGCCGACGACCGCCGCCTTGCGGCCCAGTTCGCGGGCCTTCATCGCCATGACGATCCGGTCCTCGACGAGACAGGTCAGCCGGCCGCGGTCCACGGTCAGGACCAGGCCGTCGGCGGCGTCCTCGTGCTTGGGCCGGATGTGGGTGCGCGGCCGGTTGCCCTTGCGGTTGGGGCGGGAACGGATGTCGTCCTCGTCGGTGTGCTTGCCGTAGCGACGCATGGTGAACCGCCCCTATGCCCCGAGCGTCCCGGCCCACAGGTCGGGGAAGTCGGGCAGGGTCTTGGCCGTGGTCGCCACGTTCTCGATCCGCACCCCCTCCACCGCGAGGCCGATGACCGCGCCGGCGGTGGCCATGCGGTGGTCCTCGTAGGTGTGGAAGATCCCGCCGTGCAGGCGGCGCGGGCGGATGTGCAGTCCGTCGGCGGTCTCGGTGACGTCGCCGCCGAGTTCGTTGATCTCCTTGGTGAGCGCGGCCAGGCGGTCCGTCTCGTGCAGGCGCAGATGCGCCACCCCGCGCAGGGTCGAGGGGGAGTCCGCGAGGGCGGCGACGGCCGCGATGCCGGGAGTGAGCTCGCCGACCTCGCTCAGGTCGACGTCGATGCCGTGCACGGCACCCGATCCGGTGAAGACGAGGCCGTAGTCGGTCAGTTCGCAGGAACCGCCCATCTCGGTGAAGATCTCGCGGAGCCGGTCGCCGGGCTGGGTGGTGCGGGACGGCCAGTCGGGGACCACGACCTTGCCGCCGGTCACCAGCGCCGCCGCCAGGAACGGCTGGGCGTTGGACAGGTCCGGCTCGACCGTCAGGTCCCGGCCGAGCAGCGCGCCCGGCGTGACCCGCCAGACGTTCGGCTCGCCGCCGGACTCCGGGGTGTCGACCTGGGCGCCGACCGAGCGCAGCATGTCGACGGTCATGCGGATGTGCGGCATCGACGGCAGCGCGGAGCCGGTGTGGCGGACCTCGACACCCTGGTTGAAACGCGGCCCGGACAGCAGCAGGGCGCTGACGAACTGGGAGGACGACGACGCGTCGATCTCGACCGGGCCGCCCTCCAGGGCGCCGCCGCCCTGCACGGTCAACGGCAGCGCGCCGCGCCCGTCGTCGTCGATGCGGGCGCCGAGGGCACGCAGCGCGTCGATCACTCCGTGCAGGGGGCGCTCGTACGCGCGCGGGTCGCCGTCGAAGCGGACGGCGCCGTCGGCGAGTGTGGCGACCGGCGGCAGGAAGCGCATGACCGTGCCGGCGTTGCCCACGTCGACCGTGGCCGGGCCGCGCAGGCCGGCCGGGATGACGCGCCAGAACTCGCCGGTGCCGTCCGGGCCGACGCCCTCCTCGATCTCGACACCCATCGCGCGCAGCGCGCCGGCCATCAGAAGGGTGTCGCGGGAGCGCAGCGGGCGGCGTAGCCAGCCGGGCTCGGAGGCGAGGGCGGCCAGCACCAGGGCGCGGTTGGTGACCGACTTGGATCCGGGCACGTGGACGGTCGCGTCGACGGCTCCGCTCGCGTGCGGGGCGGGCCAGAGGGCGGTGTGCGCGGGGTTCACGGTCATGGGCCCCACTTTAATGGCTGAGGACCGCCGGAGATCTTGATCAAAAGCGGCGAAACCTGACCGAAAGCGCGACAGTGCAATTGCCGTGCATATATGCGGAGCGCAGGGAGAGGGCGTCCCCAGGGTCACCCCCGGGTTCACAGCTCCAGCAGCCAGCGCCCCCCGCCGATCAGCGAGCACAGGGACACCGCGTGGAAGAGGAAGAACCACACCCCGGCCGGCGCGTGGGTCAGCCGGGCCAGCTGGTCCGCGTCCGAGTCGCCGGCCCCGCCCCGCGCCCGTTTGGCCTGCAGCTCGAACGCCGGACGCACCCCGCCGAGCAGCAGGAACCACACCACCGCGTACGCGAACGCCGCCTGCACCTGTGGTCCGGCCAGCCAGGACACCAGGACGAACGTGGCCCCGGTGAGCACCACCGTCAGCACCCCGTACGCGTTGCGGACCATCACCAGCAGAGCGACCAGCAGCGCCGTCGCCAGCCACAGCAACAGGGTGATGCGTCCCGAGGCCAGCAGCGCGGCGCCGCCGAGGCCGAGCAGCGGGGGAGCGGTGTAGCCGGAGACCGCGGTGAGGATCATCCCGAGGCCGTGCGGCTTGCCGCGGCTGACGGTCAGACCGCTGGTGTCGGAGTGCAGGGTGATGCCGGTCAGCGTGCGCCCGGTGGCCAGTGCCACGAGTCCGTGGCCGCCCTCGTGCGCGATGGTGATGGCGTTGCGCGCCATCCGCCACGGACCGCGCGGCACGACGACGGCGAGCGCGGCGACCAGGGTCGCGATCACCACCCACAGGTCGGGATCGGGCTGGGTGCCGGAGACCTCGTCCCAGAGGGAGGTGAGCGAGGCCGTTGCGAGGTGGTCCATGTCCGGTGCGGGCTCCTCGTGGGTGCGGACTGACGGGTGGGGCGCGCAGCGCCTCACTGAGAGGTGAGAGGTGAGAGGTGAGGGGTGGTGGTCGGGAGGCGGGCGGGCCTGGCAGTGTGGCACGTATGTGCGGACGGTATCTGAGACGCCGACGTAACAGGGATCGTTCCTGACAGCAAACATGCAGGTCACAGCGTTGCAGCCCCGGAGCGATCCGGGGCTCTTGCCTTACCCGTGCTGACTGCGTGCTGACCTGTAGACACCTGTGATCACCCCAGGGAACCCGTCCCGTGCTGGGCTGGTACTGATGTCAGTCCCTTTTAGGCAGCTCGACGCGCTTCTACACGAAGGACACGATCTCCATGAGAGCCTGGTGGAATCCGTCCTGCAGGCGTCGGCGAACGACTCGGCACTGTGCTGTCAGGCATCGGCGTTGGAGGAGTTTGCTAGGCGGTCGATGAGGTGCTGCTTGACTCCGTAGACCGCCTCACTGGCGCACCCGTGCTGCCCGCCTGCCGGCGGCCGTTCGATGTGGTAGGCCGGGCATGATGGGACGACTACGATGATGCGCGCTCTTTGGGGCAAGGCACGGGCTTCGGCAATGTCAGAGGCCCCCACTAGGTTCGCAGGATCAGTCGCTGAAGGAGGCGTGGACGATGACGGCGAGCGCCGACCATCTCAAGGCGCTGCTGGCGGCACATGCTGCGGCCGATGACGACCGCTTCTACAGCATCGCCTTGCAGGTAGCGGCGAAGTCCGCTCGGCAGGGTCATACGCGGCTAGCCGGCGAGCTTCGGGAATTGATCGACGCCTCTCGGACTCAGAAGATCACCCGCAGTGTGGCTCCCACCCCCGTGGTGCAGCCGCGCGGCGAACTCGCGAGCCTCCTCACTGCTGACTATCCCGACATCCGTCTCGACGAGATGACACTCTCGGATGAGACTCGGGCGTTGCTGGAGAAAGTCCTGCACGAACAGAGGCAGCGAGGCCGACTGGAGCGATTCGGATTCACGCCGGTTCATCGTCTGCTGCTGTCCGGTCCGCCCGGGACGGGCAAGAGCATGACGGCCGGGGCGCTCGCCAGGGAGCTGGGGCTGCCGTTGTTCACGATCCGCTTGGACGGTCTGATCAGCCGATTCATGGGTGAGACTGCATCCAAGCTCCGGTTGATCTTCGACACTGCGGCGGAGACAAGGGCCGTCTACCTCTTTGACGAGTTCGATGCTCTTGGAGCGGATCGCACCAGTGGCAACGACATCGGGGAAGCTCGCAGGATCCTCAACTCCTTCCTGCTCTTCCTCGACCAAGCTCCGGCCGAGTCGGTGGTGGTGGCGGCAACCAACCACCGGCAGTTGCTGGACAGTGCTCTGTTCCGCCGCTTCGACCTGGCCGTTCTGTACAGCGCGCCTTCGGCCAACCAGGCGATGGAAATCCTCCAAAGAAGACTTTCCGCGATGGACACCTCTGCTGTAACGTGGCCTGATCTCATCGCTCAGACCGAGCGACTGAGTCACGCGGAATTGGTCAAGGCGGCAGAGTCGGCCGCCAAACGGGCGATTCTCGGGGGGAGCGACGTGATCGATGCAGGCCACTTGAGAGACGCCTTGGAAGAAAGGCACTCCCTGCGTCATGCCTGAGGGTTCCGCCCACCGCGCTGCCCACCTGATAGTCCCCTGGCCTGCGCGGGCTCTCACCCCCAAAGCCCCTACAGGCGGTGGCAGCGCAAAAGCTGTCGCAGACCGGTCTGGCAGCCGCGCTGCTCACGTCGAGCGCTTGACTGGAGAATTGTCTGCAGTGCGCGAGGCGGCTCATGCCGCAGATATCTCCGTGGATCCCAGCCTGCTGGCCGATGGATTCGCCGTTCGCATCGAGGCCGCCGCAGACCACGAACTCAAACTTGAATCTCTCGACAGTTCCGGGCTGTCGCTGCTGACCGTCCACCCCGCCGCCGACGGCCAGCCCCAGGACGCGGTCGTGTGGGTCCCCGACGGCGCGGTCCCTGCCCTGCTGAAAAAGATCGATTCATTTACCGAAGACACCAGGGGCGGCAAACCTAAGAACAACACCCTCGTCGCCAATATCGAGCAGATCGAGCAGGCCACCATAGAAAGCCTGTGGCAGGAAGAAAAGGAGTCCCTCCCCGCCTCCGAGACCACCGCTTGGTGGGAACTGTGGCTCGACACCACGGTCACCGACGCCGACCAGATCCAGACCCTGCGCAGCCTCGCCGACGCCCACGGCTGGCAGATGCTGCCGCGCACCGTCGACATCGGCCGTTTCCGCGTAGCCCAGATCAGCACAACCGCTCACGAGCTTGCCAGGGTCCTGCGTACCAACGCCTGCCCGTCCGAGATCCGCAGGCCCAGTTTCGTTGAGGAATTCCACAGCCGGGACATCCGCGAACTGCACCGCAACTTTGCCGATGACCTCGCGGAACGACTCCGCCCTGCCATTCCCAGCGCGCCGGCGGTCACCTTGCTCGACACCGGAATCGACCAAGAACACAAGCTATTGCGAGCTTGCATTGCCGGGGCCCACAGCGTGATCACGGGAGAAGGGCCGGAAGATAACGCTGGGCACGGCACGCAGATGGCCGGTCTTGCCCTGTTCGGTAGCGCTCTTGACGAAGCGCTCGCATCTTGCCATCCGCTGTACATGGATCACCATGTGGAATCCGTCAAGATCCTACCCCGACGCCGTAATGCCCAGCCTCGCCCCCACGGTGAGGTCACGGCCGTCGCCATCGCAACGGCCGAGACCGCCGCACCTGAGCAGCCGCGCACCCGCGTCTTCGGCATGGCCGTAACCGTCGAATCCGGCAATGGCGTGAACGGCACGGACGGCAAAGCGACTCTGTGGTCTGCCTCCCTGGACGCGCTCGCCGTCGGCACCGACATCGTCGTCACTGAAGACAGGCTCGACCTGACCGGATCGCCAGACCCCGACGTCGCCAGACTCATCATCGTTTCCGCAGGAAACGTCCGGGACCACACGGTGGCCGACCTCGTCGAAGCCGACGGCACCCTGAACCACCTCAACCTGTGCGATACCTCACGCATCGAGGACCCCGCACAGGCGTGGAACATTCTGACGGTCGGTGCGCACACGGAACTCGATCGCGTGCCCACCAGCAGCGACTACGCGGGATATCAAGCTGTGGCCGCCCGTGGTCTGCTGTCGCCGTACAGCCGCACTTCGGTGCTGTTCCCCGACGCGGCCCCGATCAAGCCGGACATCGTGATGGAAGGAGGAAACTTTCTTGTCGACTCAGATCGGATCCAGATCGACGAACCCGACACAGTGGCCCTGACCACCACCGACCGCACCCATCTCGGCCGTCACTTCACCACGATGCGCGCCACCAGTCCGGCGACTGCCCAGGCTGCGCGTCTGGCGGCGCTTGCGCACGCTCGTTACCCCAAACTGCGTTCCGAGGCGGTCCGCGGTCTGCTCGTCCACGAGGCCGAATGGACCGAGGCCATGTTGGAAGGCGTCTACAACCGAAACGGCCGCCGCAAGATCGGAGCTCAGCAACTCGCCCGCACTCTGTTGCGACGATACGGATGGGGCGTCCCCGCTGAGGACCGGGTTCTCTCCAGCACCGCTAGCGCGGTCACAATGATCATCCAGGAGCAACTGATCCCGTTCCGCCGTGAGGCCAAGACCGTACGCCTCGGCGAACTCAAGCTCCACGAACTTCCATGGCCCCGTGAACAGTTGCTCGACCTCGATGCCACCGAGGTCCAGTTGCGTGTCACCCTTTCGTACTTTGTCGAACCCAACCCTGGCCGCCGAGGCATGCTTGGTCAGTACACCTATCCCTCGCACCGGCTGCGGTTTGCTCTCAAGGGGCCCAACGAGAGCGTCACCGCGTTCGAAGCTCGGGTCGCCGAGAATGCGCAAGCGGAGGATGACGCCCGGACCGCGAGCCGCCCCTTCGACACGGACAAAGACTGGCTCATCGGTCGCACCAACCGAGACCGGGGCTCCTTGCATGCCGACATCTGGCGAGGCACCGCCCGCGAACTCGCCGACTGCGGCGTCCTGGCCGTCTTCCCTGCGGGCGGGTGGTGGAAGTACAACAACAGCCGAGACCGTGTCGGTCGGGCTGTTCCTTATGCGCTCTTCGTCTCTCTGAAGACTCCCGATCTGACTGCAGACCTCTATACGCCCACTGCGGTCCAACTCGGTATCCCCGTCCCGGCCGAGATCAGCAACAGAGCAGAGAACACCGTGCCGCTCGACATGCATCTGTTTTGACCCCATTAGCGACGTGCCTGCCCGGCCACAGTAGGACCGCCCCGCTGCACCGCGAGTCGGTCAATCTGTCGGATGGGAGCCCTGTGTGTGGCCGAAGGTGCGCCGGAAGGCGTCGATGAACGCGCTGGCCGAGGACCAGCCGCACCGGTGTGCCACCGCGGTCACCGGTTTCTCCTGCGCCAGCAGGACCAGTGCGTGCTGGAGCCGCAGTTGGGTGCGCCATTGGGGGAAGGCCATGCCGAGGTCGCTGCGGAAGAGCCGGGAGAAAGTGCGGTTGCTCGCACCAACCTGGCGTCCCAGTTCGGCGAGGGCGCGGTTGTCGGCCGGATTGGCTTGCAGGGGCTCGCACAGTGCGCGCAGCCGGGGCAAGGCGGCCGCGGCCACCCCGGAGGATCTGCGGAGGATGGACACGGCCCGGCGCGAGCGGGCCCTGCAGGCGGCGGTCTGGCGGCGCCGGACGTACGTGGTGCCCGAGCTGGCTCGGCTGCGCGACCGCGCGCTGAACATGCTCCGGCTCGCGGTGGCTGGGCGCAACGAGGAGATGAGCGAGCTCGACGACACGAGTATCCGGCTCGTCGGCGAGGGCCTGGGGGCGCACGTCCCCTCCGTCAAGGGCCGCCCGGCCTGCGATGTCGGCGTCGCCTACAGCGAGAACCCCGACACCTGCCCGGTGCACTGCTGGCTTGCCTGGCAGGCTGCCAAGCTCGCCGCCGGCGCCGCTCCCGGCGGTCCCGCCCTGCCCGTCGACCAGTGGGGCAACCTCGGCGCCACGCGGCTGTCCCCGGACGGCTGCGGGCGCGCGATGTCCCGCGCCGCGCAGTACGCCGGGCTCACCGGGCGCCGGATCACCGGCCACTCCGCACGGCGCGGTGTCGTCGTCGCGGGCCGCAAGAGGGGCAAACGCGTCGAGAAGCTACGTGCCCAGGGCGGTTGGTCGAAGAAGAGCCTGGTGTTCTGGGAGTACGCCGACGAGGGCGAGCGCTGGGAGGGCAACGCCACCGACGGAATCGACCTGTGACTGCGTACGTGTCCGGGCACGTACGCAGGTGAGGAGCAGGAAGGAAGGCTGTGGCCGTCGACTACGCCGCGATCTGGCAGGCGCTGAACCCTCGTCAGCAGGTCTATCTCAAGACCATCCACGAGGAGGACCAGGAACGGGAGGCCGCGCAGACCGCGAAGCGGTCGCCGGAGTTCGCCGCTGCCTACCGGCGCCTCGCCCACCGCCGTGGCAAGAAGATCGCCACCACCGCGGTGGCCCGCCGCCTGCTGGCGCGCGCCTATCACCTCCTGCGCGAGGTCGAATTCGCCCAGGAGCACCGATGAAAGCAGCCGATGACAACCGCCAGGGACGGTTGCAGACCCCGGGTGAGCTCGCAAAGTTGCATGAGACGGCCTTCCGGCCGCGCTCGATGACCTGACTGAGCAGCCCGGATCCCCGAACCACGGTCATGGCGCCGGGCGTTGGCCCGGTGCCGAATGGGTGCGTGTGAGAGCACTCCGCCGGCCAACATGTCGGGGATCCTAACGACTGGACCTGCGAACATCCGTGACGCTTCCTCGGTCGTCATGTTCGGCTGCTGCTCGTCGGCGTCCAGCTCGTGCGTCCGCGCCCGCGCGTGCCTCACGGGCTCCGGCGCTCCAACTGCGGGTGTCGGGACCAATCGACCAGTCAGTATAGGTGAAATTGATCTTGGCCTTGGAAGCTGGCCCGGAGCCGGGATCGTGCCTTCAGTTTCACGGTCGTACGGCCGGATGTTCTCATTTGATGCCCGAACTGGACTCCCCCATACGGCAGCCCTGCCAGACAGGCACGAGGAAGCTCCACGAAGAAAAACGCCTCGGCAGAGAACGAAAAGCCGCAGGTCAGGGCTATCTATATGCTTGACAGGCCCGGCCGTCATGGGTGCATCAATCAACCGCTACTCCTGGACGAATGTTGCGGTACGGTTCCGCAAGTCATCCCGTGAGCTGCTGGAGCAGGCCGCGCGGTGCAGTGATCCCCTCCGCGCCACCGGGCCGTTCGCCGCTGACCCGACGACGAAGGCGCGGAGCCGGACGTTACGACCGGCAACAGCACCGAACACAAAGGAAACCAGCAGGTGACGATATACGTCATAGGCACCGAAGATTCCGACCTGGTGAAGATCGGTTACACCGGCGGCGACCCCCACGCCCGCCTCTCCCAGCTTCAGACGGGACAGCCCCAACAGCTGTACTTGCTGTGGACCTGCGACGGCGACCGCGGCCTCGAACGCGCCCTGCACTCTCGATTCGCCCCCTACCGCTCCCGCGGCGAATGGTTCGGCCTGACTCGGCTCGGCGACCCCCGCAAAGCCATACGCGACGCCGCAAGTGAACTCACCGTCACCCGGGCGCCGACCGTAGTGAACAAGGCCGGTGTCTTCGACAGTGAAGACGACAGGGCCCCGCAGGAGATCCCGGACAGCGACGATGAATGGGGAATTCTGCCCTGCTTTGAGCGCTGGTGTGCAGGCTGCGGCAGCGAACTCACCGTCTTCTCCGAGGAAGTCCTGCGAAACCTTCCTCGCGATCACAAGCGGTGGTGCCCGGCCGGTGGCAGAGTCAAGCTCATCGAACACAACCCGGAGATCAGTCCGTACGTGTGGCCGTTCCACGGCACGGTGTGGCGCTGCAACGAGTGCGCGGCGCCCATCGGCATTCCGCCCGGCACCCCATACCGCGAAGCCATCGACGCCCACGCGAAATACTCCTACCATGACCCGTCCGCGCTGTCGGTGTGGTCGCCGCACTGACCGGTTCGCCCGGCACCCCTAGATAAGGAACACAGCGCTGGGAGCTGTGTCGCGGTGAGCATCGCACCTGGGCAGCGTGACCGGGCCGAACATCTTCTGCGCTGTCCTGGGTAGCCGGTGGAGTGCTGTGGCATCAGCCGCCATCGGCCGCCTTCTGCCGGGGGGCTTTGAGTACCAGGGGGCGGGACATTGCTCCGCGAACGCGCTGGCGAGGTCGTTGGTGGTGGCGCCCGTTGCGGCCTGTTCGGCGCGCAGGGCGATGGCCAGCAGGGCGTGGGCGGAGTCGAGGTTGTCCAGGGCCCCGAGGACCCCTTCAACGGCCTGGTCCACGTTGGGCGGCGCATCGGTGGTCAACATGTTGACCGGTACAGCGGCGGCATTCTCTCCGGCTCTGTCCCCGGAGGAGTGGTCAACGGCTTGACCGGTTTTCGTGGGTGCTCCCGGGTAGCGGCGGTTCCGGTCCCAGACCGGGCGCTGCCAGGGGGCGGGCTCGGGGTAGTCGATGGACGCGGGAACGGCGAGGCCCCGGTTGACCTCGTTACGGTCGAAGTGGGCCGGGTCGTATCGGTGGAAGTCCCACTCGCGCAGTTCTCGGTAGCGCGGCCGTGCGGGCCCGGATCGCTCGCAGCGTGCGCTCGTAATCGAGCGGGCCGCCGCAGTCCTCGGGCGGGCAGGCCCGGCGGCCGGCGCTGCAGCGCGGGTATGCGACATCCTGCGGGTTCGTCCTGGCTTTCATCTCCCGTTGCCTCAGGTCAGCCCGGCAGACGGGAGCGATGGATCCGCATAGATCATGATAAACCTTCGGGATTCCTGAAGAACCACCATGATCTCTATACAGACGCACAGGCCGAGGGCGACGAGGTGCCTGGTCAGGCCCCATGCCGAGGAACCGAGGAGTACGGCGAACTCGCGAGATGTTGCACGCACCCCTTTTGGGTCAGTTGTGGAAACCGTGAAGATCAGGAAACGCAGCATCGTGGTTGTCTGGATAGGCCATGCGCCGCTCGGCGAACGTCGCTGGTGCGTACACGGCGTACCGCGATCGAATCCCCGCAGGATCGCGGGGTCGATGCGGGGCAGGGTGCCGGTGCGGGATCAGGCCAGGAAGGGTTTCCATGGTCTCTTCACGGAGTTCGGCCTGTTCCTGCGCTGCCTTACGGTCTCGCAGCTCCTGTAGTAAGCGCTCGGTGTCAGCAGCAGCTCGCTCATGCCGCACTGCTTCCTTTCTGGCAGCGTCAGCCACCCTCCGCTGCTCATCGAGTTGTGAGCGCCTGCTCCGGGGCGAGAAGTGCTTGATCTCGTACCACTCGGCTTCCGGGTCATCCCTCTTGTCGAGGTGAACATTGGCGCCTCGGGCTGCGAGTTTCTCCGCGCGTTCACAGGCCCGGCGGAAGTCCCAGGCGTACTCGGTGGAGGATCGTCGTCTGGAAGGCCAATAGGCAGTGAGCAGATACCTTGGCGGCTTGGGGCGCTTGCTCAAGTAGGTTCCCCCCGGGAGCAATTGGGATGCACGAGGCGACACCAGGTTATGTTGCAGATATTTATGGCTCAAGTGTGCAGCACTCTGCAAGTTCGCCGTGCCCCTCGGTTCCTCGGCATGGGGCCTGACCAGGCACCTCGTCGCCCTCGGCCTGTGCGTCTGTATAGAGATCATGGTGGTTCTTCAGGAATCCCGAAGGTTCATCATGATCTATGCGGATCCATCGCTCCCGTCTGCCGGGCTGACCTGAGGCAACGGGAGATGAAAGCCAGGACGAACCCGCAGGATGTCGCATAGGAGACCGGCAGCGGCGCTTTAACCTCGATCTTTCGTGAGGGTCTGCCGACGGAGTCGGCGGGCCCTTTCGCTTTCCGGAGCTGATGGTGGGTAGGCCGGCGGCCCGGCTGTCGCGTCGGGTGGGCGCCGGGTTCCACTGCCCGGGGCGGGTGATGTTGTCGTCGGGTCGGTGGACGTTGCTGGTCAGCCGGGGTTGGGCAGGAGCGCGAGCCGTGCGAGTGCGGCGGTGATCTCGCCGGTCCAGGGCCAATGCCGGGCCAGGCGGAGGATTCGCCGACGGCCGGTGGTTACGAGTTGTCCGGCCGTGGTGAACAGGCGGAGCCGCAGGCGGCGGGGTTCCCAGAGCCGGGCCTTGCCGGTCAGGGCGAGCATCGGCATCCAGGCCAGCAGGTCGAGGGCGATCTGCACGATCTCCAGCCAGATGCGGTTCTGGGCCGTGCGGTGCAGGGGCAGGTTGCGCAGGCCGGTGGCCCGGGCGGCGCGGATGCGGTCCTCGGCCCTGGCCCGCAGCCGGTGACGGAGCTCGAGCTCGGCGATCGGCCGGCCGGGGGTGTTGGTGGCGAAGCAGGTCAGCCGCATGCCGTCCGCATCCGTGAGCCTCAACTGTGCTCCGGGATGCGGTCGTTCCTTCCTGACGACCAGCCGCATGCCCTTGGGCCAGCCGTCCAGAACGTCGCCGGTGAGTTCGGTGACCCAGGCGCCGTCCCGGATCTCGCCACCGGTCTCGACGGCCGCCGTCCAGGCCGAGGCCGGAACCTTCAGCACGCGGCTGTGGACCTGCTCGGTGATCACCATGCCGACCGAGTAGGACAGCCACCGTCCCCGCTGGGCGAGCCAGGCGACGAAGTCGTGGGTGCCGCCCGCGGAATCGGTGCGGATCAGGGTCCGGCGCCCGCGCCGGAACTTCTTCGGCAACTGGGCCAGGGCCAGTTGGGCGGCGGTGATGTGGTCGGACGCGGTGTTCGATCCCGCGTTGCCTGGTCTGAGCAGGGCCGCGACCGGTTCCCCCGTGCCGCCGCTTCCGTGGTCGACGAAGCCCATCAGCGGGTGATGGCCATAGGTCCGCTTCCAGGTGGGTGCGGCGTCCTCCTTGTCCGAGTGCGCGATCACCAGCACCCCGTCGAGATCGACGGTCACCGTCCCGCCCGCATCAGGCGCTGCCCGGCCGGCCAACCGCCAGACACGTTGACGGGCTTCAGCCCGCTCGTAACGGATGGCCTGCAGGGCTTTCTCCCCGGAGGCTGCGAGGGTGTCGATGAGGCGGGAGACCGTCGGGTCGGAGGCGACCGGCCCGAATACGGCCGGCTCGGCCCGCAGCATGCCAACGTCGGCCAGGCAGTCCCCGCCCATCGCGACCGCCAGCGCGAGGTCCAGGAGGATCTTTCCGGGATCGTGGACGGCCCGTGGTTTCCGCCAGGGCGCCAGGGCTGCGGACATCGCCTGGTCAAGGCCCGTCTTGCGGACCGTCTCCAGCAGCAGGACCGCACCGGCCTGCGAGACCACCTGTCGGCCGTCTCCCCGGACACGGACAAGTGGGTACGACGAGATAGGCTCTCTCACCTGGAAAGTGCTCTTTTCCTTGCAGCCAACAGGACCCTCAGCAAGTCCTATCGTTGCAGGTCAAGGGCACTTTCCGTGTTTCTGATCAACTCTTGGACAGCCCACCTCGTGAAAGCGCGAGGTTAAGCCCTGCTGATCACTGCCGGCGACAACCCTGAGCGACTGAGTAGTGAGGCATCCTTCGCCGCGTTGTGCGGCGCCAGCCCTGTCGAGAAGTCCTCGGGAAAGACCCGGCGCCGTCGACTCAACCGAGGAGGAGGCCGACAGGCCAACGCCGCCCTGCACCGCATCGTGGTCACCCGCATGCGCCAAGACGAACGCACCCGCTCCTACCTGGAACGACGTAGCGCTGAGGGACGAGGTAAGTGCGAGATCATGCGTTGCCTGAAGCGCTACGTGGCCCGCGAGGTCTACGAACTGATACGCACCGACATGATCGTGTGCCACCAACGCCCTGACGCCCCGTCAACCCTCACAACTGCGGCTTGACGAACATAGGGGCATCAAGCACAAATGCCACGGCCTGCTGGTGATCGCGCTCACCGACGACAAGGGCAGGCTGATCTGGGCCTCCGCCGCATGGACGCACCTCGGAGATCACCGCCTCCCGTCACGACAAGCTCAGCGCCCACCTGCGGGCCGCCGGGCTCGGGGCCATCGCCGACCTGGGGTTCGTCGGCCTCGACGACAGCGGCTCGGACACCGACCCGGCGGCGAAGAACCTTGTCGGGCTCGGACTGGCCAGCGGAACCCGCTTCTGGACCTATCGCACATGGGTGTTCCGCAAACAGCCCCAAAGCGTCACCGTTCCCAGTACCACGTGCGAACCTCCCACGTCAGTCGCGTCTCCAGCCCTCACGGATGTTCCCGGTTCAGAAACCAGGTGAGCCAGACTGCGAGTGCGGACGTGGTGAGAACGACGAGCAGGAAGCTCAGCAGTTGGACGCGGCGGGCCGCCCTGGTCGCCTCCTTCCTCTCGGCCTCGTGGGCGTGGACACTGGCGAGCAGGAACGCCTTCTCGGAGTTGTTCAGTTCGTCGACCGGTTGTCCGCCGGCAGCGAGGAAGTACTCGCGTGCTACGACGAGGAGCACTCCGCGATAGAGGGCTCCGCCGTCTCTGTCCAGGGCTTCCCAGGTGCTGGCGGCTTCGGTGAGCCGTCGGTGTTCGTGAAGGCGGTCTCGTTCGCTGGTGACCCAGTGGTGCAGCCGCGGCCAGGCCGTGATGAGTGCCTCGTGTGCCAGTTCGACGGTGTCGGCGTCCACGGCCAGCAGTCGTGCCGCGACGAGGCGCTCAAAAACGGCTGTACGGCGTTCGTCGGCGACGAACTCGGAGCGTGAGACGGGGCGACGGGTGTCGGCTCCGTCGTGGGACGGTGAGATCAGCCGGAGCAGCATGGTGCGGGCCAGATCAGCTTCGGTCTCACTCAGGTCGGCGAACACCGCCTCGGCGGTGTGGGCGATGGCGCCGTGTACTCCGTCGATGGCTTCGTACGCGGCCAGGGTGAGGGTCTTGCCCGAGCGGCGTCGCCACACTTCCAGCAACGCGTGCGACATCAGCGGGAGGGACCCGGGTTCGGTTGCCACGTCGGCGAGGATGCGGTCGGTCAGTGTCCGTTCCACGACGAGGCCGGCGGCTGCCGCCGGTTGGGTCACGGCTGCCCGTAATTGTGTGCGGGTCATGGCCGCGGTGAGCAGGTGCGTCTGGTTGATGACGCAGGCGAGGCCGGGGTGGCCGGCGCAGTGGCCGAAGAAGTCGGCTCGTACGGCGATCAGGACCCGGAGGCGGTCGGTTGTGCAGGCGGTCAGAAGCCGATCGATGAGCCGGTTTTGCAGCGAGCGGTCGTCCTGGAGGGTGAAGAGCTCCTCGAACTGGTCGATGATCAGGAGAGTGTCACCGGCCGCGTCCGCGGGCGCCAGGAGAGGGATCAGCGTCGAGTCCGGGTCTGATCCGGGGGTGCAGATGCGGATGACCGCCGGGGCGGGCCCCGGAGCTTCCGGATCGCGCAGGGCAGGGATCAGTCCCGCACGGAGGATCGAAGACTTTCCACTTCCGGAGGCCCCGACCAGGGCCACGAATCGGTGGACGGTGGTCAGCGCACGTAGCTCCTGTACGAGTGTGTCGCGTCCGAAGAACAAGGCCTGGTCGCTGGTCTCGTAGCGCCGCAGGCCCCGATACGGCGAGGTGGCGGTGTCCTGCTCGTCGACGGTCTCGCGAGCGGCTTCCGCCTGGGCGGAGCGCCAGCGGCGTTCCCAGGTGGCGGCCTCACCTCCGCATGCGGTGGCGTATGCCAGAGCGACCTGGAGGCTGGGGAGCCGTCGTCCAGCGGCTGCCTCGGACAGGGTCGGCGCGGAGAAGCCGACCTGCCCGGCCAGTTCGCGGTAGGGCGGGCTACCGGCCGACGAGCGCAGCTGACGCAGCTCGTGCGCAAAGGCCTGGACAGGACCGGAAGCAGGGTCCAGCTTCTTCTCGCGGCGTCCCATACTGCCCTTCCTCTTCTCGCCTCTCAAACGGTGTTTGGCCAGGTCAACGTAGCTGACGACGAAATTGATAGGCGACCCGATCCTGAGCTGACCATCAACATTCTTCTTGGTGGAGTGAGGAGTGTCGTCGGTCCCCGGGAGAAACGAGTCTGGTCATCGGCACCGCACCCGCCCTTCGTCCCGCCACTGCTCCAAGTGCAGCTGCACAGCCGTCAACGCCTGTGCAGCGGCACCCGGCGTCCTCGAGGTCCGGCCGTCGGCATCGGCTGCTGCTCCTACTTCCTGCGGTCACGGTGATGGTGCTGGGCCTGTGGGGTCTCGGCAGGCAGGGCAGCCTGTGGCAGGACGAGGCCGTGACGTACGACATGGCGCACCGCTCGCCCGAGGTGTTGTGGGCGACGCTCGCTGGTGCCGATGCCGTCCACGGCCTTTACTACCTCTTCATGCACGCAGTCTTCGCGTGCTGGGAGGGCGGTGTGATCGCCCTCCGGCTGCCCTCCGTCCTCGCGATGGCGCTGGCCGCGTGGGGAGTGGGCCTCCTGGGACGGTGGCTGGCAGGGCCCATGGCGGGTGCCATGGCCGGCCTAATCTTCGCGCTGTGGCCCACCGTCCAGCGCTACACCCAAGAGGGACGTTCGTACGCGTTGGTGACGGCCGCGGTCGTCTGGGCCACGGTCTGCCTGGTCCGGGCGTTGGTGTCCTCACGGCGACGTTGGTGGGTCGCCTATGCGCTTCTTGCCGCGGCGGCCTGTCTCCTGCACGAGTTCGCGGTGCTGGCGCTGGTGTCACACGGCGTGACAGTGGCGTGGCTGAAAGCGCCACGCCGCAGGGTGCGCGGTTGGGCCATCGCCTGCGGCTGCGTCCTCGTCACCCTCGCGCCACTGGTCTGGGTGAGTCTGGGCCAGACCGGACAGGTTGCCTGGATCGAGGTGAGCCTGGTTGGAGACCTGACCGGCTACCTACTCCTGGCCGTAGTGGGACTCCTGTGCCACATGCTGGTACTGCGCCGGGCCGGCACGGGGCGGGGCAGGCCGCATGCGACGCACCGCGTGACTGCTGACCGGGTGGTCCTGCCGCTCGTCGTCGTTCCTCCCGGGCTGCTTCTCCTGGTCTCGCTCGTCAAGCCGCTCTATGTCGACCGGTACGTGCTGTATTCCGTGGCCGGAGTCTGCGTCCTGGCCGGAGCCGCCTGCACGAGGCTCTGGCAGTCAGTCCGGCAACGGCCAGTCCGTGTGGGACTTGCTGCTGTGACCGGCCTGGCGACCGTGACGCTCCTTGTGCCGGTCGGACTTCATCTGCGCTCCGCGAGCAGTCGCAGTGACGACGCCACCGCCGTCACTGCCGCAGTGAAGGACCTCGGCGCTCCCGGTGACCCCGTGATCTTCGTTCCGCAGAGCCGACGTGTGTGGATGCTCCGCACGCCACCCGCGTCGTTGGGCATGACCGACCTGGCCCTGGCCCGGACCCCCGCAACATCACACACGCTCTTCGGAACCGAACTGGCAGGCGACGTCATCGCGCGTCGCATGTCCGGTTCCGAACGGGTCGTCGTGGTGCGCGACCGGGACCGTGAGGCCTCGGAGTCAAGCGATCAGGACCGTATCAAGCGCGCCGTGCTGGCGTCCGAGTTCACCCCCTGCCACGGACGCACCGTCGGCTCGGCTCGGGTGACTGTCTACGCCCGAGCCGGCTCCTGCTGACCACTCGCAAGCCGCGCTCCTGGGCGTGACCGAAGAAGGGAAAGCTCATCTCTGCAACCGACGTGGCGCCGGAGGAGCGGCAGGCGACGCAGCCTGCCGGGCCAGGGACGACGCGAGTACGGACGTGGGTGGGCAGAGCAGCTCCGTTGCTGATCCCGGCCGCGACAGCTGCGGTGTTGGGCCTGTGGGGGATCAAACGCCAGGGAAGTATGTGGCGTGACGAGTCGGTGACCTACCAGGTGGCGCATCGTTCACTCAGCGACATCGGAAGCTTGTTAGGCAACATCGACGCCGTGCACGGCCTGTACTACCTGATCATGCACGGGGTGTTCGCGCTGTGGGACGGCGGGCTCCTGGTACTCCGGGCACCCTCGGTGATTGCCACGGCCGTGGCCGCAGCCGGCGTCGGGGCCCTGGGTCGGCACCTGAGAGGAACGAGGGCCGGGTTCCTGGCGGGTTCGGCGTACCCGGCCATTCCCATGGTGCAGCACTTCGCCCAAGAGGGCCGGTCGTACGCGCTCGTCTCGGCAACGGTGGTGTGGGCCTGTTACGTCTTCGTGCGCGGCCTCGACAACGGTTCCACCCGTCTCTGGGTCGCCTACGCCAGCCTCGTGGTTGTCGCCGGTTGGCTGCACGAGTTCGCCATACTGGTGCTCGTGGCCCATGCCGCCACCTTGCTTGTTGTCGGCGCCACCCGCCCCGCCAGACGGGTGTGGCTCATCTGCGCTGCTGCCGCGACAGTGGCCATCGTCCCCTTGGGAGTGGTGAGTGTCGGTCAGTCAGACGAACAGCTCGGCTGGCTCGGTGGGCCGACACTCGTCATGTGGTCGCAGTTCTTCGCCGTGTCGGCGGCCGGACTGGCCATGAGTTACTACGGCGCTCGTGGAATCGCTCCCAGGAGTACCTCGCCAACGTCCCGGTTGGCGTTGCCGTCGATGGCGCTACCGCTTCTGGTGCTCCCAGGCGGCCTGCTGCTGACGGTCTCGCTGCTCAAACCCTGCTACGTGGACCGCTACGTCTTGTACAGCATGGCCGGCCTCGCTCTGCTCTTGGGCGGTGCGATGGACGGTCTGCTGAGTTCGGTGTTGTGGCGCTCGACGCGGGTGCGTATCACCGCGTGCTGCCTGGCCGCTGCGAGTCTGGCTGCCCTGCTGCCCTGGGCGCTTCTGATTCGTTCACCGGAGAGCAGGAAGGACGACACGGTCGCGGTCGCCAAGGCGGTTGAGGCCTACGCACATCGTGGGGACGCGGTTCTGTTCATGCCCTCACGACGCCGTGAGTGGCTGCTCTCAGCACCAGCCGTTTATCACAAGATCGATGACCTGGCGCTCGACGTCACCCCAGCGGAATCAGGAACCCTGCAGGGCGAAGAACGAACAGCACCCGCTATCGGCAGCAGGATGCTCAACGAAGACAGGATCATTTCCCTGTCCGATCCCGCCGGTCAGCCGCTGGACCCTTTCCCCGAGGAGGTGGTCAAGCGTCAGGTCCTTAAGGAGCACTTCGAACGTTGCACGCGCAAGAAGGTTCATGGCGCGGAGATTTCAGTCTATGCCCGGCCCGGGCAGTGTGACTGATGCCCAGCAACTCCGGACGTCGCGTTGTCGTTCTGTGGATGGTGGCCGAACCTGACCATCCTCTACGGACAGAGGGGCGACCGGGCAAGTGAGGAAAATAGAGAGTGGAGGCAGCCCGCTGTGCCTTTGGGAGGGAGGAGTGGTCATGCACGCGGATTCCGGGACTATCGTGCTCCTACTTGTGTGGGCGGGACTGGCGACCATTGCGTCTTTCGTCTGGACAGCCCGCCTGATAGGCCGCTACGCCGCATCGGCGCCCGAAGTAAGGGAGTTGGAGCGTGTAGACGCCCGCACTGAGCGGTTCTTCCGTGAACTGAGGCCTGCCGGGTGGCTGCTCGCTTCAGCCTTCCTTGCGATGGCTGCAGCGCTGTCCGTGTGGCTCGCCTTCTGAGGTGAGAGAAGCGACGTCATCCGGTACTTCGTAAAACGGCTCGCACGTTGGATATGTTGATCTCCTTGGCACGCCTCAGTGAATCGAAGTAGCTTCGATGCTCTGCCACGGCCTCCTGTTGGAGCCGAGTCTCCGCCCAGTACAGGACAGTGATCAAGCTGCTGTCGTCTTGGCAATCGACATCAGCTGTGGCCGAGCAGATGACGCGCGTTCGGAGTCGTCTGACCACCACTGCTGATCAGCCATGGCGTCAACGGGCGCCCTGTATCTGAAGCCCCGTTCGGCCATACAGGAACTCCAGGCACGGGACGCCTTCTCCACGTCAGGCTGTTTGCGAGCCTCTTCGAGGATCTCCGCGTTCAGACGCCTGAACAGTTCATTGTTTGCCTTCCCTCCGTTGCGCACCAAGTAGTCGCCCGCCTTCTTTCCGCAACCGCCCTTCTCGTCATAGACCAACTTGAAAGCTTCAGCGCTCAGTGATTTGTCTCGTTCCTGCCGCTGCTCGACAACGTCACGAGACCCCGTCATTCCCGGGGAGGGGTGGTAGCCGAGCTTCTCGGCAACAGCCTTCTCGATCACGCCGTAACGCCGACGATTCTTCGGGTCCGCATCCCTTCCGGGTACTCGATGACCGGCCAGTCGTGCCCCCTCTTCTCAAGGCGCCGACGTGTTAGTTCGTCGCGCGCAGCAGAGTCCCTGTAGGTCTCTTCGAGAGACAGATCGTAGGAATCGAAGGGAAGGACTATCCCGTATACCTCGTCTGTCGGAGGGGGCGCCAGAAGTGCTGCCGTTTGCGGCTCCTCGTGGGCAGAACAGCCCCGGCGAGCAGGGTGAGTAAGAGCAGCGCGGGAAGCGGACGGACACGGCGGTAGCGCACAGTGATTCCCCCTGATGGGCAGACATGCCGAAGGTGGCGGGCGTGAACGCCCGCCACCTTCGGCGACGGATCAGCGGAAGTCGACGCAGCTGGCCCGGTTGTCGAAGTTGTTGTTGCTGAAGTCCGAGTCCACGGAGTGCGGACGCGCGAAGTAGGTGACACCGGAACAGCCGTTGTTCTGGTACAGCACCACGTCGCTGCCGGTCTGGTTCTTCATGGAGCTGGCGCCGTTGTCGACCCGGCTGGACGTGCCGTTCCAGTTGGTGTTGTTCAGGTACCGGTCGTCGCCGCTGAAGTTCTTGCTGCTGCCGCCGTAGTTGTCGTGCTGGAAGAGCCAGAAGTAGCTGGCCTGGGCCCCCGTCTCGCCGGCCGTCGCCGTCTGGGTCACACCCAGCACGGCGCCACCGCACAGGGCCAGCACCCCGAGCGAAGAAGGGATTCTGCGCTTCATGACGTTCCCTCCCGTGGATAGCAAGTGGCAGCCGCACAGCAGGTCAGCGGGTTGTCGAGTGCACGGTCAACGCCGACTCGAACGTTTGTCTTGATGTCGGGGGGTGTGAACCGACTCGTTCCGCAGCTCTTGATGCAGGCGATGAGCAGGTACGTTTACATGGCAAGTGACGCGTGATGTGTCCAACGTGTGTCCAGAAGTGGCTGTTCTGTAAAGCAGTTGGTCTCCTTCGGTCGCAGGTTCAACGTGACCCACGTGAGCTACCTCCGTGGCGGAGGCGAGACACGCCTTGTGGGCTCCCCCACCTGCGGCTTGCGAGCCGAGCGACTGGGCTGTCCGCGCATGCATGCCGAGGCATTGCCACGTTGACCACTTGAACACTCCCCCACCCGCCGCCCCTCGGGCGGGGGCGGGAGGCGGATGGTCTCTCCATGGCAGGGTGAAGGGCGCGCCGAAGGGGTACAGGCGGGACATTCCGTTGGCGACGGACCTGGCCGAGGCCGTGGGCGAGCACGTGGTCCGCTGTGGCACCGCCCGGGCGGTGCCCTCCTTTAGACGATCACCGGAACCCTGGTCACCACTCGGACTACTCGACCGTGTTCTGTAAGGTCATGAAGACCCTGGGTTACGACTGGTCACGTCACTACCTGCGACTTGGTTCGCCTCGACCGCGCTCAGTAGCGGTCTGTCACTCTTGCACATGTCCCGGTGGCCGGGGCACAGGAGCATCAAGGAGACGGCGAACACGTGCGGGCACCTTACGCCGGACGCCACTGGCCGGACGGTCAAGGTGATGGATGTGACGCTGGCCAGCACTGTGCTGACTTGGTGCTGACTGAACAGATATTTCCGCAGGTCAAAGGGGTTATCCATATGTGCGGACGGTATGCGGCGAGTCGTCGACCCGAGGATCTCGCGGGAATCTTTGAAATCGAGAAGTGGGAGCCGGAGGAGACCCTGGAACCCGACTACAACGTGGCCCCCACCAAGGAGGTCTACGCCGTCCTGGACCGTCCACTGAAAGACGTCGAGGACCCGAAGCCGGTTCGCCAGCTGCGCAAGCTGAAGTGGGGACTGGTCCCCTCCTGGTCCAGGACGCCCGAGGGCGGCGCCCGGATGATCAACGCGCGCGCGGAGACCGTCCACGAGAAGCCGTCCTTCCGCCGCGCCTTCGCCACCCGGCGCTGCATCCTGCCCGCCGACGGCTACTACGAGTGGGTCACCGGCAAGCAGGAGCGCGACCTGGAGGTCGAAGGGCGCAGGAAGCGGCCCCGCAAGCAGCCGTACTTCGTGACCCCGGCCGACGGGTCGGTGTTCGCCATGGCGGGGCTGTACGAGTTCTGGCGGGACCGGACGCTTCCGGACGACCACCCGCGGACCTGGTGGGTGACGTGCTCGGTGATCACCACGGAGGCGGAGGCCGCACCGCTCGCGGCCGCCCCGGCCGACGGCCCGCACGCGCTGGCCGACATCCACCCCCGGATGCCGCTGATGCTGACGCCGGACCGCTGGGACGACTGGCTGGACCCGGCGCGCACCGACCCCGACGAGCTGACCTCCCTGCTCACGCCGCCGCCCACCGGGCTGATGCGCGCGTTCCCCGTCTCCACGGCCGTGAGCAGCGTGCGCAACAACGGGCCGGAGCTGCTGAAGGAGCTGGACGGGCCGGAAGAAGGCACACTCTTCTGACATGACGGATGGGACGGCGGATGCGGCAACGGATGACGCGACGGCGGATGCGGCGACGACTGCGACGGACGTGACCGATGTGACGGAGACCGTCGCGACGGACGCCGGCCCCGCCCGCGTCACCTGGCACCCGGCGAAGAGGCCGCGACTCGTCCTGGGCGTGAGCCACGGCGCCGGCGGCGGCATCGAGGCGCGCGACCTGCGGGCGCTGGCGGCCGCGCTGCCCGCGCACGGGGTGAGCGTCGCCCTCGTCGAGCAGCCCTGGCGGGTGGCCGGCAAGAAGCTGGCGCCCGCGCCGAAGACCCTGGACGCCGGCTGGCGGGGCATCTGGCCCGCGCTGGCCGCACCGGGGCTGCCGGTGATCTCCGGCGGACGGAGCGCCGGCGCCCGCGTCGCCTGCCGTACCGCCACCGAACTGGGCGCCCACGCCGTCCTCGCCCTGAGCTTCCCGCTGCACCCGCCGGGCAAGCCCGAGAAGTCCCGCGCCGACGAGCTGCTCGGCGCCGGGGTGCCCACCCTCGTCGTACAGGGCGGCAACGACCCCTTCGGCAGACCGGCGGAGTTCCCCGAGGCCTCCGCGGGGACGTACGACATGGTGGAGGTGCCGTACGGCGACCACGGCTTCGCCGTTCCCAAGCGGGCGGAGACCACGCAGCGGCAGGCCCTGGATCTGATCACCGAGGGCGTCGCGAAGTGGGTCGGCTCACTCGGGTGAACGCCCGGGAATGACCGACGGGCGACCACTGTTGTGGCGGACATACGTTGCTGAGAATCAGCACCGACGCCGTAGGAGAGGAAGTCCGCCGCATGGGTTCAGCCTTCTGCCCCAGTCGCAGTAGCCGGTCCGACCTGGACTGGACAGTGCTGCATGCGGCGAAGACCGCCCCTGTTCGGGCGGCGGGCGGACCGGATCGTCGTCTATCCTCCGATTCGAGCGGGGCCGCATTCGGCTCCGTGACAACACTGGAGGAGGTGGGTCCGGTCACTGGGACCGACGCAGGGACCGAACACGGCCAGGCGGAGCAGCCCGAGGGCCGGGGCACGGGCGCGGAGTCGACCGCGGAGCGCAGCGCGCGCTTCGAGCGGGACGCGCTCGAGTTCCTCGACCAGATGTACTCGGCCGCGCTGCGCATGACACGTAATCCGGCCGACGCCGAGGACCTGGTGCAGGAGACCTACGCCAAGGCGTACGCGTCCTTCCACCAGTTCCGCGAGGGCACCAACCTCAAGGCGTGGCTGTACCGCATCCTCACCAACACCTTCATCAACTCGTACCGCAAGAAGCAGCGCGAACCCCAGCGCAGCGCGGCCGAGGAGATCGAGGACTGGCAGCTCGCGCGCGCCGAGTCGCACATGTCGACGGGTCTGCGCTCCGCGGAGTCGCAGGCGCTCGACCACCTGCCCGACTCGGACGTGAAGCAGGCACTCCAGGCGATCCCCGAGGAGTTCCGCATCGCCGTGTATCTGGCGGATGTGGAGGGCTTTGCCTACAAGGAGATCGCGGACATCATGGGGACACCCATCGGTACGGTGATGTCCCGGCTGCACCGTGGACGCCGTCAGCTGCGCGGCATGCTGGAGGACTACGCCCGTGACCGCGGCCTGGTCCCGGCCGGCGCCGGAGAGTCGAACGAAGCGAAAGGCTCGGGGTCATGAGCTGCGGAGAGCCGCACGAGACGGATTGCAGCGAAATCCTCGATCATCTCTACGAGTTCCTCGACAAAGAGATGCCGGACTCGGACTGCGTGAAGTTCGAGCACCACTTCGAGGAGTGCTCGCCCTGCCTGGAGAAGTACGGGCTGGAGCAGGCCGTGAAGAAGCTGGTCAAGCGGTGTTGCGGACAGGACGACGTGCCGGGTGACCTGCGTTCCAAGGTCATGGGCCGGATCGACCTGATCCGCTCCGGGCAGTCCGTGCCCGAGCACGACGTCACGGTCGCGCCGCCGGCTCCGCAGGAGTCCTGACTCCAGGAGCCGGTCCGAGGCCGGACCACGCACGAGACGGGTCACGTCACTCAGGTCACGTCACTCGTACGTGCTAATTCGCGGGTTATCTGCCCGCGTTCCCCCTGCCGCCGCCCTAGGCTCCGGAGCCTGACAGGCATGGCCGGGGGAGGGGCTCATGGACGCGGTACCGGCGCGGGCGCGTGTGTACGTCGCCGGTGTCGTCCTCGCCGCCCTGGTCTGTCTGCGCCCGCTGCCCGAACTGCACACGCCCTGGTGGGCGGTGCTGCTGCTGGCCGGCCTGTACGCGGGCTCGGAGGTGGTCGCCCGGTCCCGTTCCGTCGGGACCTGCTACCCCGTACTGCTCGCCGGGGCCTTTCTGCTGCCGCCGCCCGCCGCCGCGCTCGTGGCGCTGCCGGGGGCCCTGTTGTCCCCGGTGGCGCAGCGGCCGTTCGGGCTGCGGCGCGTCTGGCGGGCCGCGCAGTTGACGCTCGCCGTGGGGGCCGCCGCGCGGACGCACTGGGAGCTGGGCGGGCGGGACGCCGTCGTCGCGCCCGACTTCCCGTACGCGCTCGTGCCGGCCGGGGCCGCGGTACTGGCGTTCTGCCTGGTGCTGACCCTGCTGGACGGCGGCATCCTGGCGTTCGCCGACCGGGTCCCGGTGGACCGGGCCTGGCGGGGGCTGTTCTCCCGGTCGCTCGCGCCGATCGCCGTGCACGGGCTCGCCGGGCTGATGATGGCCGTCCTGTGGCGCAGCCCGTACGGTCCCGTCGCCGCGCTGCTCGTGCTGCTGCCGATGTGTGTGGCGTGGTGGGCATTCGCCCAGTACCACCGGGAACGGGCCGCGCACCAGGCGACCATCCGCGCGCTGGTGCGGGCCGTCGACATCAAGGACGGCTACACGCGCGGGCACAGCGAGCGCGTCGGCCGGGCCTCGATGATGATCGCCCGTGAGCTGGGCATGGACGACGAGCGCGTCGAGACGCTCCGCTTCGCCGGAATCCTGCACGACGTGGGCAAGCTCGGGGTGCCCACCCGGTTGCTGCGCAAGGACGGGCCGTTGACGCCCGAGGAGCGCCGGGTGATCGAACTGCACCCCGAGTACGGGCACGAGATGGTGCGCGGCATCCGCTTCCTGGGCGAGGCCCGGGCCGCCGTCCTCCACCACCACGAACGACTGGACGGCAGCGGCTACCCCTACGGGCTGGCCGGCGACCGGATCCCGGAATCGGCCCGGGTGGTGGCCGTCGCCGACGCCTTCGACGCGATGACGTCCACGCGCTCGTACCGCCGGGCCCGGCCCGTCGCGGCCGCGGTGGAGGAGCTCCAGCGGTGTGCCGGGGCGCAGTTCGACCCACGGGTGGTCGGGGCGCTGCTCCGCGCCCTGGGACACCACGGCTGGCGCCCGGCGGTGACGGCGGACGGCGCCGCCTCCGTCCAGGCGGGGGCGGCCGCGGGCCGGGGAGAAGAGGCACGCGACAGCGTGGGCAGGGGGGCGCGGTGACGAGAGTCGCAGCAGACGGCCGGACGGCCCTGCTCCGGGCCTCCGGGAGCGCCGCCGGCGGCAGCCCCGGCCGACCGGGTGCCGGCGGTCGTCGCCTTCGGGGGCCGGGCGCCGTGGGTGCGTGGGGGCGGTGGGGCGTTGGTGGTCGGTGCCCGGGGTGCCTGGGGTGCCTGGGTCGGCCGGGTTGCCCGGGTCGTGCGCGTCACCAGGGTCGCCCGGGTGTCGCCGGTCCCCGGAACCCGCCGAGCGTCGCTGGTGGCCGCCCGGGCCGGTCGTCGGCTGCCGGCCGTGCGGCAGGGGCCCGGGGCCGTGTCGGGGGGAGCCCGCCGTGACGTCGTTGCGGCCCTGGTTCAGGTTCCGGTCCTGGGCCCGGGCCCGGTCCCGGTACGAGCCCCCGTTCCGACCCGGGCCTTCGTTCCGGTCCGGGCGCCGATCCCGGTCATGGCCCCGATCCTCGTTCTGGTTCCGGTCCTGGGCCCGGTCCTGGCCCCGCTCCCGGCCCCGGTCCCAGTCCTCGTTCCGGTCCCGGCCCCGGTCCTGGACCTGGTCCCGAGCCCGGGCCCCCCTCGTCCTGGGCCTCGTCCCCGGCTGCGCCGGGCTTCTCGTTCTCTCCTGTCTCGCGTCCGTGCTGTGGTCGGGGCCGGCGGAGCGGCCCGTCGCGCTCGCGTTCGGTGCCCTCGTCGCCCTCGGCGAGCTCACCCGGCGGGCCGGGGCCGAGGTCCGGGAGGCCGCGCCGCTCGCTGCCGCCGGGGCACTGGCGTACGCGCTGCTCGGGGACGTCGCCGGGCGGCCCACGCACCACGGCGTCGCCCAGACCGTCACCGTCGTTCTCGCCGCCTCGCTGCTCGGCAGCGTGCCCTACGTCGCCCGGGGCGGCGGGCCGGTGCTGGAACACCTGGCGCGGCGCCTGCTCACCGTCGCCTTCGCCGCCGTGTGCTTCCAGCCCCTGTCCAACCAGGGCGTCTTCCGCGACTGGAGCGGCCCGGCGTACGCGCTGCTGCTGATCGCGCTGCTCGCCCTGACCACACTGTGCGACGCCGTGCTCGCCGCGGCACCCGAACACGCGCGCACCGGATGGCCCTTCGGCCCGCTGCTGCGCGAGGAACTGCGCGGCATGGTCGGGATCACGTCCGCGGTGTGCGCGACCGGCGCGGTGATGGCGCTCGCGGTGGCCGTCGCGGGACTGTGGGCGCTCCCCGTCTTCTGCGTGCCGCTGTTGCTCACCCAGCTGTCCTACCGGCGTTACACGGCCGTGCGGGCCACCTACCGGCAGACCATCGCCTCCCTGGCCCGGGCCACCGAGATCGCCGGGTACACCCCGGCCGGTCACGCCCGCCGCGTCGCCGAACTCAGCGGCGCCGTCGGGCGGGACCTCGGGCTGTCCGCGGCCGAGCTGAGCGTGCTGGAGTACGCGGCCCTCATGCACGACATCGGACAGCTGAGCCTGGTCGACCCGGTCCCGGACGGGGCCACCGCCGCCCTGCCCGCCGCCGAGCAGCGGCGGATCGCGCTCCTCGGCGGGGCCGTCGTCCGCCAGACCGGGGTCGACGCGGCCGTCGCCGTGGTGGTGGAGCGGCAGGCCGACCCCTGCCGGGAGCAGCCGGTCGCCGCGCGGATCGTACGGGCCGTGAACGCCTACGAGGAGAAGGCGCGGGACGCCGGACCCGGCGGCGGCCTCACGGCGCTGGAGCAGCTGCGTCTGGCCACCGCGGGCGACTACGCTCCCGACGTCGTGGAAGCACTGGCCCGAGTGCTTTCCCGCGGCAGTCTTACCACGCCCGCGGCTGGGTAACCCATGGGTAATGAGCGCCCCTCCAGGCGTACGTGGTTGGATGCGAAGGAGAAGGTGTCCGGGGGCGCGGGAAGGCACAGCCAGCCCACAGAACGGAACTGGCAGGCGGGAATCGTGAGGATCTTCGGCAAGGGACGGCACCGGCCCTCCGCCTCCTGGCGGCAGGCCACCGACCGTGCGTTCACGCTGATCGGCGACGGTCGCTACGAGGACGCGGGCGCGCTGCTGACGCGCGCCGCCGACCTGGAACCCTGGCTGTCGGAGTCATGGTTCAACCTCGCCCTGCTGCACAAGTTCCGGCACGACTGGGAGCAGGCCAGAGCGGCGGGACTGAGGGCGGTCGCGCTGCTCGACCGGGACATCGGCGCACCCGACTGGTGGAACGTCGGCATCGCCGCGACCGCCCTGCAGGACTGGCCGCTGGCCCGCAGGGCCTGGCAGGCCTACGGACTGCGCACCCCGGGAGAGCCGACGGACGCCGGTGAGCCGCTCGGCATGGACCTCGGCAGCGCGGCCGTACGGCTGTCCCCGGAGGGGGAGGCCGAGGTCGTGTGGGGGCGGCGGCTGGACCCCGCCCGCATCGAGGTGCTGTCCATCCCGCTGCCGTCCTCCGGCCGGCGCTGGGGCGAGGTGGTCCTGCACGACGGGGTGCCGCACGGAGAGCGGACCACCACCGCCGGGCACGCCTACCCCGTCTTCGACGAGATCGAGCTGTGGGCGCCGTCGCCCGTGCCCACCTGGGTGGTCCTCCTGGAGGCCGCCACCGAGTCCGACCGGGACGCCCTGGAGCAGCTCGCCGCCGACGCCGGGTTCGCCGCCGAGGACTGGTCGTCGTCGGTCCGGCTGCTGTGCCGGATGTGCTCGGAGTCACGGATGCCGTCCGACGAGGGCGAGGGCGAGCACCTCGACCCGCACGACCACAGCGAACCGGGGCACCCGGGGCCGCTGGGCCACCGCACCGACGGGCAGCTGTGGGTGCCGGAGCGGGAGTGCGGGGTGGCCGCGCCGGCCGCGCTGGTGAAGGGGCTGCTGGACGGGTGGGTCGCCGACAGTCCCGACTCCCGGGACTGGCGGGACCTGGAAGAGGTCTGCTGAGCGGCCCCGTAGTCTTGACCGGGACCTCCGCGGCAGCGGTCGCCAAGCACCACCCCCAGTCGCATCACCCCTTAGTTGTTCGAGGAAGGCATACGTCGGTCATGGCCCAGCAGGACACCGATCAGCAGCACGCGGGCGTGCTCCCCGTGGACGACGAGGGGTTCGTCGTCGACACCGAGGACTGCGAGGAGCGCGAGGCGTCCTGGCGTGAACGCGGCACCTCGCGTCCGATCACGGTGGTCGGCAACCCGGTGCTGCACAAGGAGTGCGAGGACGTCACCGACTTCGGCGAGGAGTTCCAGCAGCTGGTCGCGGACATGTTCGCCAGCCAGCGCACCGCCGAGGGCGTGGGTCTGGCCGCCAACCAGATCGGTGTCGGCAAGAAGGTCTTCGTCTACGACTGTCCCGACGACGAGGGCGTCCGCCACGTCGGCGTGGTCTGCAACCCGGTCCTCGTCGAGCTGCCCGCCGACCGGCGCAGCCTGGACGACAGCAACGAGGGCTGCCTGTCCGTGCCGACCGCCTACGCGCCGCTCGCCCGCCCCGACTACGCCGAGGTGACCGGGCGGGACGAGAAGGGCAACCCGGTCAGGGTGCGCGGCACCGGCTACTTCGCACGGTGTTTGCAGCACGAGACGGACCACCTGTACGGGTACCTCTACATCGACCGGCTCTCCAAGCGCGAACGCAAGGAGGCGCTGCGGCAGATGGCCGAGAACGAGCCGCGCTACCCCGTGGTCGCGAACGACTGACACCGCGGCACCGGTCACACAACCACCGCGCGTACGGCGCCCGTTCGGGTCTCACCCGAGCGGGCGCCGTTCGTCTGTCCGTCACGCGTTCGATCCCCTCCGCTCGCCAGAAGATCCGAAACCTGCCACACACCAGGAGAATTCCGGCACCGAGGGGTGGCGAATGAAGCAAATCCGTTCCCAGAACGGTCAGTTGTGGTGCTGAATAGGAAGCGCGGGGATACGCAACGGCGCACGCCCCGTTCGGCGAGAGGGGTGCGCCACCGGCGGCTGAGAGGGGTTTGTTCGTGCATGCTTTCTCACACGGCACCACAGCGACACCGACCGCGATCGCAGTGCCGCCATCACTGCGCCTTCCGGTGATCGAGGCGGCATTTCCTCGGCAACTGCACCCGTATTGGCCGAAGCTCCAGGAGACAACCCGTACCTGGCTGCTGGAAAAACGGCTCATGCCGGCGGACAAGGTCGAGGAATATGCCGATGGCCTGTGCTACACGGACCTCATGGCGGGGTACTACCTGGGCGCTCCCGACGAGGTCATGCAGGCGATAGCGGACTACAGCGCGTGGTTCTTCGTCTGGGACGACCGGCACGACCGGGACATCGTCCACGGCCGTCCGACCGCCTGGCGACGACTGCGGGACCAGCTGCACACGGCACTCGACTCACCGGAGGACCATCTGCACCACGAGGACACGCTGGTCGCCGGGTTCGCCGACAGCGTGCGGAGGCTGTACGCGTTCCTGTCGCCGCCGGCGACCTGGAACACCCGGTTCGCCCGGCACTTCCACGCGGTGATCGAGGCGTACGACCGCGAATTCCACAACCGGACCCGCGGCATCGTGCCCGGCGTGGAGGAGTACCTCGAGCTGCGCCGGCTCACGTTCGCCCACTGGATCTGGACCGACCTGCTGGAGCCGAGCGCGGGCTGTGAACTCCCGGACGCCGTCCGAAAGCATCCGGCATATCGGCGGGCGGCACTGCTGAGCCAGGAATTCGCCGCCTGGTACAACGACCTCTGCTCACTTCCGAAGGAAATAGCGGGAGACGAGGTCCACAATCTCGGAATCAGTCTCATCACCCATCACGGGCTGACCCTGGAAGAAGCAATCACAGAAGTCCGTCGACGCGTCGAGGAGTGCATCACCGAATTCCTCGACGTGGAACAGGACGCGTTACGGTTCGCCGACGAACTCGACGACGGCACCGTGCGCGGAAAGGAACTGAGCGGCGCCGTACGGGCCAACGTCGGCAATATGCGGAACTGGTTCAGTTCCGTCTACTGGTTCCACCACGAGTCCGGCCGGTACATGGTCGACAGCTGGGACGACCGGTCCACGCCCCCGTACGTCAACAACGAAGCGGCAGGTGAGAAATGACCGTCGAGTCCGTCAATCCCGAGACCCGGACCGAAGAGACACCGGAGCTGCGTGAGCCGCCCGTGGCGGGTGGTGGTGTCCCGCTTCTCGGCCACGGCTGGAAGCTGGCCCGCGACCCGCTGGCCTACATGTCCCAGCTGCGCGACCACGGCGACATCGTGCGCATCAAGCTGGGCCCGAAGACCGTGTACGCGGTCACCTCCCCCGAGCTCACCGGTGCCCTGGCCCTGAGCCCCGACTACCACATAGCCGGTCCGCTGTGGGAGTCGCTGGAGGGCCTGCTCGGCAAGGAGGGCGTGGCGACCGCCAACGGCCCGCTCCACCGCCGCCAGCGACGCACCATCCAGCCGGCGTTCAAGCTCGACGCGATCCCCGCCTACGGGCCGATCATGGAGGAGGAGGCGCACGCGCTCGCCGAGCGCTGGCAGTCCGGGCGGACCGTCGACGCCACCTCCGAGTCCTTCCGCGTCGCCGTGCGCGTCGCGGCCCGCTGCCTGCTGCGCGGCCAGTACATGGACGAGCGGGCCGAGCGGCTGTGCGTGGCGCTCGCCACCGTCTTCCGGGGCATGTACCGGCGGATGGTGGTCCCGCTGGGCCCGCTCTACCGGCTGCCGCTGCCGGCCAACCGCGAATTCAACAACGCGCTGGCCGATTTGCACCTCCTGGTCGACGAGATCATCGCCGAGCGCCGCGCATCCGGTCAAAAGCCGGACGATTTGCTGACGGCATTGCTGGAGGCGAAGGACGACAATGGCGACCCGATCGGGGAACAGGAGATCCACGACCAGGTGGTCGCGATACTCACCCCCGGCAGTGAAACCATCGCCTCCACGATCATGTGGTTGCTGCAGGCACTTGCCGAGCATCCGGTACATGCCGACCGCATACGCGACGAAGTCGAAGCGGTCACCGGCGGACGCCCCGTGGCATTCGAGGATGTCCGGAGGCTCACGCACACCGGCAATGTCATCGTGGAGGCCATGCGTTTGCGTCCCGCCGTATGGGTATTGACGCGGCGAGCGGTGGTCGAGACCGAACTCGGTGGCTATCGCATTCCGGCCGGGTCGGACATCATCTACAGCCCGTACGCAATCCAGCGCGATCCGAAGTCGTACGACGGCAACCTGGAGTTCGACCCGGACCGCTGGCTGCCGGAACGCGCGGCGAAGGTGCCGAAATACGCCATGAAGCCGTTCAGCGCGGGCAAGCGGAAGTGCCCCAGTGACCACTTCTCCATGGCGCAGCTGACGCTGATCACGGCGGCGCTGGCCACGAAGTACCGCTTCGAGCAGGTGGCCGGCTCGAACGACGCGGTCCGCGTGGGCATCACGCTCCGTCCGCACGACCTGCTGGTCAGGCCTGTGGCGCGATGACCCGTGGCACGGGCGAGCGGCGCGGTCACCCGGCTCGGGCGACGGCCTCCGGGCCGCGGAAGGTGCGCCGGTAGGCGTGCGGAGTGGTGCCCAGGGCCCTGACGAACTGGTGCCGCAGGGCCGCCGCCGTGCCGAAGCCGGTGCGCCACGCGATCGCGTCCATCGTCTCGTCCGTCGCCTCCAGCAGCCGCTGGGCCAGCAGTACACGCTGGCGCAGGATCCAGCGGTAGGGAGTCGTCCCCGTCTCCTGCTGGAAGCGGCGGGCGAAGGTGCGCGGGGACATGTGCGCCCGCGCCGCGAGCTGCTCGACGGTGACCTCCTCGTCGAGGTGCTGTTCCATCCAGGCCAGCACCTCGCCGACCGTGTCGCAGGAGGAGCGCGGCAGCGGCCGCTCGATGTACTGGGCCTGACCGCCGTCCCGGTGCGGCGGCACGACCATGCGCCGGGCGATCCGGTTGGCGACGTCCGTGCCCTGCTCCTTGCGGACGATGTGCAGACAGGCGTCGATGCCGGCGGCGGTGCCGGCGCTGGTGATCACCGGGTCCTCGTCCACGTACAGCACGTCGGGTGTCACGGCCACCCGCGGGTACTGCCGGGCCAGCTCGGCCGCGTGGCGCCAGTGCACCGCGCACCGCCGTCCGTCCAGCAGCCCGGCGGCGCCCAGCACGAACACCCCGGAGCACACGCTCAGCACCCGCGCGCCGCGGTCCACCGCCCGTCGCAGGGCGTCCAGCAGCTCGGGCGGGTACTCCCGGCGGGCGTAGTCGCTCCCCGCCGGCACGGCGATCAGGTCGGCGTCCTCCAGCCGGTCCGGCCCGTACGGCGTGGAGACGGAGAGGCCGCCGACATGGGTGCTCAGCTCAGGGCCCTCCGCCGACACCACCGCGAAGTCGTACCGCGGCAGGCCCTCGTCGCTCCGGTCGATGCCGAAGACCTCGCAGAGCACGCCGAGTTCGAAGGGATGCGCGCCGTCCAGCAGGACGGCGGCCACGTTCCGCAGCATGCCGCCAGTGTGCCCCGGAAGTGGCAGGAAATCGAGGCCCTACGGCAGTCCTGCCACTCCCGGTAAGGAGTGACCGGCGCGACAGTGGTGTCATGACCGGAAACCAGACAGAAACCCTGATCGGAATGCTCGTTGCCTTCGGACTCCTCGTCCTCATGGTCCTCCCCTCGGTGATCGGCATCGTGCGCGAGAAGCGCGTCGACCGTCAGCTCAGGGAGGCCCAGGAGGGAGAGGGGGCGCGGAAGGGGACTCAGAAGTCCTCGTCGAGGTCGACGGTGCCCTCCACCGCCACCTGGTACGCCGAGGGACGCCGCTCGAAGAAGTTGGTCAACTCCTGAACGCCCTGCAGCTCCATGAAGGAGAAGGGGTTCTCGGAGCCGTACACCGGGGCGAAGCCGAGGCGCGTCAGGCGCTGATCGGCGACGCACTCCAGGTACTGCCGCATCGAGTCGGTGTTCATGCCCGGGAGGCCGTCACCGCACAGGTCGCGCGCGAACTGCAGCTCGGCCTCGACGGCCTCCCTCAGCATGTCGGTGACCTGCTGCTCGAGTGCGTCGTCGAACAGCTCCGGCTCCTCCTTGCGCACGGTGTCGACGACGTCGAAGGCGAAGGACATGTGCATCGTCTCGTCCCGGAACACCCAGTTGGTGCCGGTGGCCAGACCGTGCAGCAGGCCCCGGCTGCGGAACCAGTAGACGTAGGCGAAGGCACCGTAGAAGAACAGTCCCTCGATGCACGCGGCGAAGCAGATGAGGTTGAGCAGGAAGCGGCGGCGGTCGGCCTTGGTCTCCAGCCGGTCGATCGACTCGACCGAGTCCATCCACTTGAAGCAGAATCCGGCCTTCTCGCGGATCGAGGCGATGTTCTCGACCGCCGCGAAGGCCGCGTTGCGGTCCTGAGGGTCGGGCAGGTAGGTGTCCAGCAGCGTCAGGTAGAACTGGACGTGCACGGCCTCCTCGAACAGCTGCCGGCTCAGGTACAGCCGCGCCTCCGGGGAGTTGATGTGCTTGTAGAGGGTGAGCACCAGGTTGTTCGCGACGATCGAGTCGCCGGTGGCGAAGAAGGCCACCAGCCGGCCGATGAGGTGCTGCTCCTCGGGGCTGAGCTTCTCCAGGTCGGTGACGTCCGAGTGGAGGTCGACCTCCTCCACGTGCCAGGTGTTCTTGATGGCGTCCCGGTAGCGCTCGTAGAAGTCCGGGTAGCGCATGGGGCGCAGCGTCAGTTCGAAGCCCGGGTCGAGCAGGTTCTTCGTGTTCTCGTTCATTACTGGCAGGCCTCGCAGGACTCGGGGTTTTCCAGGGAGCAGGCGACCGCGTCGGGGTCGGGGGCGGCCTGCGCGGGGACGGTGGTCCGGGCGGCGGCGCGGGCGATGCGGGTCGCCGGGCGCGAACGCAGGTAGTACGTGGTCTTCAGGCCCCGCTTCCAGGCGTACGCGTACATCGAGGAGAGCTTTCCGATGGTCGGCGTCTCCAGGAACAGGTTCAGCGACTGGGCCTGGTCGAGGTACGGGGTGCGGGCGGCGGCCATGTCGATCAGGCCGCGCTGCGGGATCTCCCAGGCGGTGCGGTACAGCGCGCGGACCTCCTCGGGGATCCAGCCGAAGTCCCGCACCGAGCCGTTCGCCTCGCGCAGCGCCTCGCGGGTGCGGGCGTCCCACACGCCGAGCCGCTTGAGGTCGTCCACCAGGTACGAGTTGACCTGGAGGAACTCGCCGGACAGCGTCTCGCGCTTGAACAGGTTGGACACCTGCGGCTCGATGCACTCGTAGGCGCCCGCGATGGAGGCGATGGTGGCGGTCGGCGCGATGGCCAGGAGCAGGGAGTTGCGCAGGCCGGTCGTGGCGACGCGCTCGCGCAGGGCCGCCCAGCGCTCGGGCCAGGTGTGCTCGACGCCGTAGTGGTCGGGGTGCAGCACACCCCGGGCGGTACGGGTCTTCTCCCAGGCCGGCGCGGGGCCGCTCCGCTCGGCGAGACCGGCGGAGGTCTCGTACGCGGCGAGCATGATCCGCTCGGCGATGCGGGTGGAGAGGGCCTTCGCCTCGGGCGAGTCGAAGGGCAGGCGCAGCTGGAAGAAGACGTCCTGGAGGCCCATCGCGCCCAGGCCCACCGGGCGCCAGCGGGCGTTGGAACGCCCCGCCTGCTCGGTCGGGTAGAAGTTGATGTCGACCACCCGGTCCAGGAAGGTGACGGCGGTGCGGACGGTGGCGTCCAGGCGCTCCCAGTCGATGTCCTGGGAGGCCGGGTCCACGAAGGCGCCCAGATTCACCGAGCCCAGGTTGCAGACCGCCGTCTCCCCGTCGTCGGTGACCTCCAGGATCTCCGTGCACAGGTTGGAGGAGTGGACGACGTGGCCCGGCTCGGCGGTCTGGTTGGCGGTGCGGTTGGCGGTGTCCTTGAAGGTCATCCAGCCGTTGCCGGTCTGCGCGAGGGTGCGCATCATGCGGCCGTACAGCTCACGGGCGGGGAGGGTCCTGCGGGCCAGACCCGCGGCTTCGGCCTCGCGGTAGGCGGCGTCGAACTCCTCGCCCCACAGGTCGGTCAGCCCGGGCACGTCGGCGGGGGAGAACAGCGACCACTGTCCGTCGGTGTCCACCCGGCGCATGAACTCGTCGGGGACCCAGTGCGCCAGGTTCAGGTTGTGGGTGCGGCGGGCGTCCTCGCCGGTGTTGTCCCGCAGCTCCAGGAACTCCTCGATGTCCGCGTGCCAGGTCTCCAGGTACACCGCCGCCGCGCCCTTGCGCCGGCCGCCCTGGTTCACGGCGGCGACCGAGGCGTCCAGGGTCTTCAGGAACGGCACGATGCCGTTGGAGTGCCCGTTGGTGCCCCGGATCAGCGAACCCCGGGCGCGGACACGGGAGTAGGCGATGCCGATGCCGCCGGCGTGCTTGGAGAGGCGGGCGACCTGGTGGAGCCGGTCGTAGAGGGAGTCCAGCTCGTCCTTGGGGGAGTCCAGGAGGTAGCAGGACGACATCTGGGCGTGCCGGGTGCCGGAGTTGAACAGGGTGGGGGAGGAGGGAAGGTAGTCCAGGCGGCTCATCAGCGCGTAGAGCGCGGCCACTTCGCCGAGGGCCCGTGGGGTGTCGTCCTCGGCGAGTCCGGCGGCGACGCGCAGCAGGAAGTGCTGGGGCGTCTCGACGGGCTTGCGGGTGACCGGGTGCCGGAGCAGGTAGCGGCTGTGCAGCGTGCGCAGCCCGAAGTAGCCGAAGCGGTCGTCGGCGGCCGGGTCGATCAGCGCGTCCAGGCGGTCCGCGTACAGCCGGACGAACTCGGCGGTGCGGTCGGCGATCAGGCCCTCGCGGTGGCCGGTGGCGACCGACTCGGTGAAGCTGGTGACGCCCTGGGAGGCGGCCTCGGCGCGGATGCCGATGGTCAGCAGCCGGGCGGCCAGCCGGGAGTAGACCGGGTCCTCGGAGATCAGACCGGCTGCCGCCTCGGTGGCGAGCTCGCGCAGCTCGGACTCGTCCGCGTGGGCGGACCGGCCGCGCAGTGCGGCGGCGGCGACCCGGCCGGGGTCGGCGTCGGGGAGGTCGGCGGTCAGCCCGGTCAGGGTCCGCAGCAGGGCGGCACCGGGGCCGTCGGGCTCACCGGTCGCCGGGGCCACCGGGGTCGCTGAGGTTGCTGAGGCCGTCACCGGGGTCGCTGAAACCGGGTCGGCTGGCGCGATGGTCACGTGGGGGCACTCCCTCGCTCGGCACGGGGCCTGGCGGAGGGCAGGGGCAGCTCACGAGCGCACGCGGCGTCGCGTCCACCGGCCCACTCCACGAGGCCCGGACGTCATGGCACCCGGACCGGGACGGTACGGGCGCACTGTCGACAGGTCCTCGGACTGGACTCGCGCACATGAGCGCACAAGTACACCGTTGCGGGACAGTTCCGGATTCGCACCGGATTCCCCTGCGGCGACAGCGAGCATGAGCATACATCTTGTGCCGGGTTCGGCGAACGCCCCCCAGATGTTGTGTCGCGGAGGGATCGTCGAGGGGTGGCGCGGGTGTCAGAGCGTCAGTTCGTAGGTGAGGAGCGTGATGTCGTCGAGCTCCGGCAGCGGCTTCCAGTCGCGGCCGGGGGTGCGGGTGAAGCCCAGTCGTTCGTAGAGGCGGTGGGCGGTGCGCATGGTGCGCTGGGTCGACAGCACGACGCGCGCGCAGCCCTCGACGGCCCGGGACCGGTCGACGCAGGTCCGTACGAGGGCCTCGCCCACCCCGCGTCCGCGTGCCTCGCGGGCGACGGCGAGCATGCGTATCTCGGCCTCGCCGGTCCGGGCGATGTCGGCCATCGGGCCACCGGACGGCACGAAGGTCACACCGCCGAGCACCCGGCCGTCCGCCGCCGCGACCAGCACCTCGGCGGCCGCCGCGCGCTTCGCCACGTCCCTCAGCTCACCGAGGTACGCGTCGTCCTCGCCGAAGTCGAGGAGGCCGTCGCGAAGATAGGCCCGCGCGGTGATCTCACCGAGGGTGCCGTACTCGTCCGTCGCCGCCTGCCGGATCACGAAGTCCATGACGCCGAGTGTGCCGGACGGGTACGACAACGGGCCGCCGGATTTCTCCGACGGCCCGCCGCGTACCGGTCGCGTACCGCAGGTCAGTGCGAGGTGCCCGCCGTGGCCGGCGGCAGCTCCGTCTCGACGCCCGGGTCGCCGGCGTCCGCCGTGTAGTCGCCGGGCTTGGTCTCGTCGACGCCGTCGGGCGCCTTGAGGGCCCTCATGAAGAAGGTCAGGACCACGGTGACCAGGACGTTCAGCACGAAGGCGGTGAGGCCGATGTAGCCGATCTCGCCGATGCCGGGGATCTCCTTCGAGGAGCCGCCGAAGTGCTTCTGCGTCGGCGAGGCGACACCGTACGCGGCGACCGTGCCGTAGACCATGCCGACCGCCCAGCCGCCGAGCAGCGCCCAGCGGTGGAACCAGCGGGTGAACAGGCCGCCGACCAGGGCCGGGAAGGTCTGCAGGATCCAGATGCCGCCGAGCAGCTGGAAGTTGATCGCGACCGTCTTGTCCATGCCGAGGACGAAGACCAGCGCGCCCACCTTCACCAGCAGGGACACCAGCTTGGAGACCTTCGTCTCCTGCGCCGGGGTGGCGTCCGGCTTGATGAAGTCCTTGTAGATGTTGCGGGTGAAGAGGTTCGCGGCGGCGATCGACATGATCGCCGCCGGGACCAGGGCGCCGATGCCGATCGCCGCGAAGGCCACGCCGGCGAACCAGTCCGGGAACATGTTCTCGAACAGCTGCGGGATCGCCAGCTGCCCGTTCTCCACCTTCACCCCCGCCGCGATCGCCATGAAGCCCAGCAGCGCGAGCAGGCCGAGCATCAGCGAGTACAGCGGCAGGATGGTGGTGTTGCGCCGGATCACCTCACGGCTGCGCGAGGACAGCGTCGCGGTGATCGAGTGCGGGTACATGAAGAGCGCGAGCGCCGAGCCGAGCGCCAGGGTGGCGTACGTCCACTGGCCGCCGTGGTCCGGCACCAGTCCGCCGTTGCCCGACTCGGTGAACTTGTCGTTCGCCGCGGCGAAGATGTCGTCGAAGCCGCCGAGCTTGATCGGGATGTAGATGATGGCCACCGCGATCACGATGTAGATCAGCGTGTCCTTGACGAACGCGATCAGCGCGGGTGCGCGCAGCCCCGACGAGTAGGTGTACGCCGCCAGCACGCCGAAGGCGATCAGCAGGGGCAGGTCCTTGATGAACCAGTTGGTGTCCTCACCGCCGCCGACGCCCATCACGTCCAGCACGGCCTGGATGCCGACCAGTTGCAGCGCGATGTACGGCATCGTGGCCAGGATGCCCGTCACGGCGACCGCCAGCGACAGCCCCTTCGAGCCGAACCGGCCGCGCACGAAGTCCGAGGTCGTCACGTACCCGTGCTTGTGGGAGACCGACCACAGCCGCGGCAGGAAGGTGAAGATCAGTGGGTAGACCAGGATCGTGTACGGCACCGCGAAGAAGCCGGCCGCGCCTGCCGCGTAGATCGCCGCCGGTACGGCCACGAAGGTGTACGCGGTGTACAGGTCGCCGCCCAGCAGGAACCAGGTGACCCAGGTGCCGAACGAGCGGCCGCCCAGGCCCCACTCGTCGAGGCTCTGGTCGTTCGCGGCCCGGCGCCAGCGGGCGGCCAGGAAGCCCATGGCGGTGACGAGGACGAAGAAGAAGATGAAGACGGCGAGTGCGACGCCGTTCACGCCGTCGTTCACTTGGCCCCGCCTTCCCGGCGGGCGCGCTGGTCACGCTGCCACAGCTTGTAGGCGATCACCGTGAGCACGGTGGAGACGATCACCCACGCCATCTGGTACCAGTAGAAGAACGGGATGCCGATGAAGGCCGGGTCCGTCTCCGCGTACGAACCCACCCACAGCATGGCGACGAACGGTGCGGCAAGGCAGAGGCCGATGACGACGCGCACCGGCGTCACCGTCGGCCCTCTGCTCACTTCCGGGGCTTGTGACATGCGGTGGCTCCGTCCCCTCGCTGATCACCTCGTGCAGTGCGCACGAAATGTAGGGGACGGTGTCGAGACAGCGGAAGACCTCGTCCGTATATCGGTCCTCAACCGCGACTTCGTGGTCACGCGTGCGGGGGTTTGCCTGGAACGCCCCGCGGCCGGCGTCAGTCCTGGGGCCGCTTCAGCCGGGCCACGAACTTGTAGCGGTCGCCCCGGTACACCGAGCGCACCCACTCCACCGGCTGGCCCGTGCGGTCCTGCGAGTGCCGGGAGAGCATCAGCATGGGCAGGCCGACGTCGGTGCCGAGCAGGCCGGCCTCGCGGGGTGTGGCCAGGGAGGTCTCGATGGTCTCCTCGGCCTCGGCGAGATGGACGTCGTACACCTCGGCGAGCGCGGTGTAGAGGGACGTGTACTTCACCAGGGAGCGGCGCAGCGCCGGGAAGCGCTTGGCCGACAGGTGGGTGGTCTCGATGGCCATGGGCTCGCCGTTGGCCATGCGCAGCCGCTCGATGCGCAGCACCCGCCCGCCGGCCGTGATGTCCAGCAGCCCGGCGAGCCGGTCGTCGGCGGTGATGTAGCCGATGTCCAGCAGCTGGGAGGTGGGTTCGAGGCCCTGCGCCCGCATGTCCTCGGTGTACGAGGTGAGTTGCAGGGCCTGCGACACCTTCGGTTTGGCGACGAAGGTGCCCTTGCCCTGGATGCGTTCCAGGCGGCCTTCGACGACCAGTTCCTGAAGGGCCTGGCGCACCGTCGTGCGCGAGGTGTCGAACTCCGCGGCCAGCGTGCGCTCCGGCGGGACGGGGGTGCCCGGTGTCTGGGTCCGGGTCATGTCGAGCAGATGCTTCTTCAGGCGGTAGTACTTGGGCACGCGCGCGGTACGGACGGTCGCCCCACCCTCGTTCTCCGCACTGCTGACGTCGGTGCTCATGCTCTGCCTTCCCGGCTCCGGGTGCCGAAGCGACCGCTATCCCTGTCGGCCACGGCTCACATCGTGGCACGGCTCCGCGCCGGGATGGTCCCGCACGCTCCGTGATCCCTTCTGTATACCTGCGCGACCCCCGTTGGTCTAGTCCACAGCGCCGCCGGGAGTCGCTGGTACGCGCGCTCAGAACCGTACCGGCACGTCATCGGGCGGGCGGTGGTACACCCGGTCCCGGTCCGTCCGATCTGTCGCTTGCGCAATGAAAGGTCCCTGCATATCTCGGTCGCATCACGGACGCGTAGAGCGCGCTTGAACACCCTTGACAGCCCTATTGGTCTGGGCCAAGCTCCCCCTACTGGTCTACACCATTGGTCCAGGTCCCGGCCCCATGGGCGGTCCGCGTCGACGAGCAACCGCGGGGAGGCAGGGGGGTTGTGTGGCATCCCTGAGGAGGGTTGGCGTGAAGCGCAAGCTGATAGCCGCGATCGGTATCGCGGGCATGATGGTCTCGGTCGCGGCGTGCGGGGGCGACAGCGGCGACGACGGCAAGAAGGCCGGGGCGGACGGTTACGCCGGCGAGACGCTCACCGTGTGGGTGATGGACGGTTCCTCGCCCGACCAGTGGCAGAAGGACGTCGCCACGGCCTTCGAGGAGAAGACCAAGGCGAAGGTCAAGTTCGAGATCCAGACGTGGAACGGCATTCAGCAGAAGCTGACCACCGCGCTCTCCGAGGAGAACCCGCCTGACGTCTTCGAGATCGGCAACACCCAGACCCCGGCGTACGCCAAGACCGGCGGCCTCGCGGACCTGAGCGACCTCAAGGCCGAGATCGGCAAGGACTGGACCGAGTCCATCAACGCGTCCTCCGTCTTCGAGGACAAGCAGTTCGCGGCGCCGTGGTTCGTCGTCAACCGCGTGGTCGTCTACAACAAGAAGGTCTGGGCGGACGCGGGCATCAAGGAAACCCCCAAGACCCGCGACGAGTTCTACGACGCCCTCAAGACGATCGGTGAGAAGACCGACGCCGAGCCGATCTACCTGCCGGGCCAGAACTGGTACCACTTCGTCGGCCTGGCGATCGGCGAGGGCGCCGAACTGGTCAAGAAGGACGGCGACAAGTACGTCTCCAACCTCGACGACCCGAAGATCACCGCCGCGATGGAGACCTACAAGAAGTTCCAGTCGCTCTCCAAGGCACCCAAGGACAAGGACGAGGCCACCCCGCAGCAGGGTGAGGTCTTCGCCAAGGGCGACGTCGGCGCCTTCATCGGCATGGGCTGGGAAGCCGCCACCGCGATCAAGGCCAACCCGAAGATCGAGAAGGACATCGGCTACTTCACCATCCCGGGCGAGACCGCCGCTGAGCCCGAGGGCGTCTTCCTCGGCGGCTCCAACCTCGCCGTCGCCGCGGGCAGCAAGCAGCAGGAGCTCGCCAAGGAGTTCCTCAAGATCACGCTGTCCGACAAGTTCGAGGGCGAGCTGGCCAAGGCCAACGGCGTCACCCCGAACAAGAAGTCGCTGCTGGGCAACCTGGAGGGCAACCCCGCCGCCGAGGCCGGCTCGCCGGCCGTCGCCTCCGGTGGCACCACTCCGCTGATCCCGGAGTGGGCCGCGGTCGAGAACGCGCCCAACCCGATCAAGACCTACATGACCGCCGTGCTGAAGGGGAAGTCCCCGGCCGAGGCGGCCGAGCAGGTCGAGGAAGAGTTCAACAAGCGCCTGTCGCAGCAGCAGTAACACCGGGTGAGCCGGGGCGGGAGGCCGGACGACGGCCCTCGCCCCGGCGACCGTACGAGGGTCGACGTAGACAGGTCGAGAAGAGAGATCGCGAGCATGACCGTGCAGACCGAACCGCCGCCCTCCGGCCCGGCGGACGTCCGCAAGGCGGACGACGAGGGCAGCGGCGGGCCCAGACAGAGAACCGCGTCGCGCGCCGGCGCGCTCGTCCCGTACCTGTTGCTGCTGCCCGCCTGCGTGGCCACCGTGCTGCTGCTCGGCTGGCCGCTGCTGAAGGACATCCTGCTGTCCTTCCAGAATCTCAACATGACGCAGCTGATCCAGCACGTCACCGAGTGGAACGGCGTCGACAACTACACGGAGACCCTCACCAGCGAGCACTTCTGGCGGGTCACACTCCGGTCGATCCTGTTCGCGGCGGTCAACGTCGCCCTGATCATGATCCTGGGCACCCTGGTCGGCCTGCTGCTCGCGCGCCTCGGCAAGCGGATGAGGTTCACCCTGCTGCTCGGTCTGGTGCTGGCCTGGGCCATGCCGATCGTGGCCGCCACCACCGTCTACAAGTGGCTGTTCGCCCAGCGCTTCGGTGTCGTCAACTGGGTCCTGGACAAACTCGGCTGGCACTCCATGGCCGACTACAGCTGGACCAGCAGCCAGATGTCGACGTTCTTCGTCGTCACCCTGCTGATCGTCTGGCAGTCCATCCCGTTCGTCGCCATCAACCTCTACGCGGCGACCACCACCATCCCGAAGGAACTCTACGAGGCCGCGTCCCTCGACGGCGCCGGCGCCTGGCGGAGCTTCGTCGCGGTCACCATGCCGTTCATGCGGCCGTTCCTCTACGCGACGACCTTCCTGGAGATCATCTGGGTCTTCAAGGCGTTCGTGCAGGTCTACACCTTCAACCAGGGCGGGCCCGACCGGCTCACCGAGATCCTGCCCGTCTACGCGTACGTCGAGGGCGTCGGCAACCAGCACTACGGCATGGGTGCGGCGATCGCCGTGCTGACCATTCTGATCATGCTCGGTCTGACCGCCTACTACCTCAGGATCGTGCTCAAGCAAGGGGAGGACGAGCTGTGAAGCGCTCACTCTTCGGCCGCCTGTGGCCCAACATCACGGCCGTCGTCCTGTTCATCGGCTTCGCCTTCCCTGTGTACTGGATGTTCTCCACGGCCTTCAAGCCGACCGGCGACATCATCACGGAGGACCCGGTCTGGTTCCCGACCGACTTCACCTTCGATCACTTCAAGACGGCGACCGAAGCCGACCACTTCTGGTCGTTCGTCACCAACTCGCTGACCGTCACCGTCCTCGCCGTCGTCTTCTCGCTGATCATCGCGCTGGCCGGCTCCTTCGCCCTGGCACGGATGCGGTTCAAGGGGCGGCGCGGTTTCGTCATCGGCTTCATGCTGGCCCAGATGGCGCCCTGGGAAGTCATGATCATCGCGATGTACATGATCGTGCGGGACGCGTCCATGCTGAACAGCCTCGTGCCGCTGACGCTCTTCTACACGATGATGATCCTGCCCTTCACGATCCTGACGCTGCGCGGCTTCGTCGCCGCCGTGCCCAAGGAGCTGGAGGAGTCGGCGATGGTGGACGGCTGCACCCGCGCCCAGGCGTTCCGACGGGTCATCCTGCCGCTGCTCGCGCCGGGTCTGATGTCGACCTCGCTGTTCGGCTTCATCACCGCCTGGAACGAGTTCGCGCTGGTCCTGGTCCTGAACAAGGACGCCGAGGCCCAGACGCTGCCGGTGTGGCTGACCAGTTTCCAGACCGTCTTCGGCGACGACTGGGGTGCGACCATGGCCGCCTCCTCCCTCTTCGCCGTCCCGATCCTGATCCTCTTCGTCTACCTCCAGCGCAAGGCCGTCAGTGGCCTGACCGCCGGCGCCGTGAAGGGATAACGCGACCGATGACAACCATCGCCAGGGCCACCGACACCCTCACGCGCGACGCGCTCACCGTCCTCCAGCCCGGCTTCACCGGCACCACCGCCCCCGACTGGCTGCTGCGCCGCCTCGGCGAGGGCCTGGCCTCCGTCGGTCTGTTCGGACGCAACATCGCCTCGGCCGAGCAGGTGGCCGCGCTGACCGCACAGCTGCGCGCCGAACGCGAGGACGTCCTCGTCGCCATCGACGAGGAGAGCGGCGACGTCACCCGGCTGGAGGTGCGCACCGGTTCCTCCTTCCCCGGCAACCTCGCCCTCGGCGCGGTGGACGACGTCGGGCTCACCAGGGAGGTGGCCGCCGAGCTGGGCCGGCGGCTCGCGGCCTGCGGCGTCAACCTCAACTGGGCCCCGTCCGCCGACGTGAACTCCAACCCCGACAACCCGGTCATCGGAGTGCGCTCCTTCGGCGCCGACACCGGCCTGGTCGCCCGGCACACCGCCGCCTACGTCACCGGCATGCAGTCGGCGGGCGTGGCCGCCTGCACCAAGCACTTCCCGGGCCACGGGGACACGGGCGTCGACTCGCACCACGCCCTGCCGCTCATCGACGTGGACGCCGCGGTGCTGGCAGAACGCGACCTGGTCCCCTTCCGCGCGGCCATCGCCGCCGGCAGCCGCGCGGTGATGAGCGCCCACATCCTGGTCCCGGCCCTGGACCCGGACCGTCCGGCAACGTTGTCCCGCCGCATCCTGACCGACCTGCTCCGCGGCGAACTGGGCTACGACGGCCTGATCGTCACCGACGGCATGGAGATGCAGGCCATCGCGGGCACGTACGGCATCGAACGCGGCAGCGTCCTGGCCATCGCGGCCGGCGCCGACGCCATCTGCGTGGGCGGCGGGCTGTCCGACGAGGACACCGTGCGGCGGCTGCGCGACGCCCTCGTCGAGGCGGTCCGCTCGGGCGAGCTGCCCGAGGACCGCCTGGCCGACGCGGCGGAACGCGTCCGCGCCCTGGCCCGCTGGAGCGCGACGCACCGGACGGACACCCGGAGCCCCGAGACGGCCCACCGTGACGGCGACGGAAGCGGGGCCCGGGACGGCGACGGGAGCGAGGCCCGGGACGTGGGCGGGAGCGAAGACGTGGGCCTACGGGCCGCGCGCCGCGCCGTACGGGTCACCGTCGCCGAGGGCTTCACCCCCCTCACCGACCCCCCGTACGTCGCCGCTCTCACTCCCGTCGCGAACATCGCGGTCGGCGACGAGACCCCCTGGGGCATCGCCGCCGAGCTCTTCCGCCTGCTCCCCGGCACGGAGACCGGCAGCTTCACCGGCCCGGACGCCGGGAACGAGGTGCTGGCCGCGGCCGGCCCGCGCCGTGTCGTGGCCGTCGTCCGCGACGAGCACCGTCATCCCTGGATGGCGGCGGCCCTCGACACCCTGCTCGCGGCCCGTCCCGACACGATCGTGGTCGAGATGGGCGTCCCGCGGGCCCGCCCCCGTGGCGCCCTCCACCTGGCCACCCACGGCGCGGCCCGCGTCTGCGGCCGGGCGGCGGCGGAGGCCATCGCGGGGATGTAGCGGGTACGCCCCCTGCACCCCCGCGCAGCGGGTACGCCCGCCGGTACACCGAAGGCGCCGGCTCCCTCGGTTGAGGGCCGGCGCCTTCGGTGTGCGGTGGGGCCGGTGCGGGCGCGCTGCTCGTGGTTCGCCTCGCTGCCTTGCCTTGCCTTGCCTCGCCCAGGGCCCCTGGGACAGGTGAGGCCCGCGCCCCCACGGGCCGTGGTGCCGGGCGTCTTCGTGGCGTCCGCGAGCGCAACCGTCGGTACGGCGTCCGCGAACGCGCCCGTCGGTACGACGAAGGGCGCCACCCCCGATGTCAGGAGACCGGCGCCCTTCCCGCACGCGGCCGCGCGGCTTCGGGTCTGAGCAGGACCGCAGGCTCAGATGCCCTGCCAGTCGGGCTTGTGGGCGTAGGTGTGCCGGAAGTAGTCGGCGAGCTTCAGCTTGGAGGCGGCGGCCTCGTCGACGACGACCGTGGCGTGCGGGTGGAGCTGGAGCGCGGAGGCCGGGCACACGGCCGCGAGCGGTCCCTCGACGCTCGCGGCGACCGCGTCCGCCTTGCTCTCGCCGGTGGCGAGCAGCACCACGTGCCGGGCCTCCAGGATGGTCCCGATGCCCTGCGTCATCACGTGGTGCGGCACCTGCTCGATGTCACCGTCGAAGAAGCGCGCGTTGTCGACGCGGGTCTGCTCGGTGAGCGTCTTGATCCGGGTCCGCGAGGCGAGCGAGGAGCACGGCTCGTTGAAGCCGATGTGCCCGTCGGTCCCGATCCCCAGCAGCTGGAGGTCGACCCCGCCGGCCTCGCCCAGTGCCTTGTCGTACGCCTCGCAGGCCCCCTGCACGTCCGCGGCCGTGCCGTCGGGGCCCATGAACGCGTCCATGCCGATCCCGAGCGGCTCGAGCACCTCGCGCCGCAGCACCGAGCGGTACGACTCGGGGTGATCCGCGGGGAGTCCCACGTACTCGTCGAGCTGGGCTATCCGCGCTCGCGCGGTCTCCACCGCGCCCGCGCGCGTCCTGGCCGCCAGCGCCTCGTACACGGGCAAGGGCGTCGAGCCGGTGGCCACCCCGAGCAGGGCGTCGGGCTTGCGCCGGAGCAACTGCGCCATGGCCTCGGCTATGAGCTCGCCGCCCGCCTTGGCATCCGGAACGATGACAACTTCCACGCTTGCCTGCCGTTTCGAAGAGAGGACTCACCCGGGGTCCGGGACTGGCTGTGTCTGACCCTATGTGGTTTAGACCAATCTAACAGAGCCGGACCCCGCGGGCGCGTCGAAACCGGTCGGGGGACCCCTTGAACCGGCCGGGCGGGTCGCGGCGTTGCGCCGGTGTCATGTCAGTGATCCGCCCGTCGCGTCCACCCAGCTTCCCGTGACCCAGCGGCCCCCGTGCGAGGCGAGGAACGCGACCACGTCGGCCACCTCGGCCGGCGCCCCCACCCCGCCCAGCGCGGAGAGCGCCGCCGCCCGGTCCCAGCCGCCCGCGCTCCCGTGCAGCAGCTCGGCCGTGTTGTCCGTGTCGATGATGCCGGGGGCCACCGAGTTCACCGTGATGCCTCGGGTGCCCAGCACCTTGGAGAGGTCACGCGAGAACACGTCCAGCGCACCCTTCGTCATCGAGTACGCCATGTTGTCCGGCATCACCGCGGTGCGGGCCAGCCCCGAGGAGATGTTGATGACCCGGCCACCGTCGCGCAGCCGGCCCATGCCGTGCTTGAGGATGAAGAACGGCGCCTTCACGTTGACGGCGAAGACCGCGTCGTACTCCTTCTCCCCTATGTCCCCGATAGGGGGTGTGTTGCCGATGCCCGCGTTGTTCACCAGGATGTCCACCCCGTCGGCGTGCCGGTCGAACTCCTCCCACAGCGCCTCGGCGGCCCCGGGGGCGCCCAGGTCGGCCCTGATCGCGAACGCCGAGCCCCCCGCCGCCTCGATCGCGGCGACCGTCTCCTTCGCCGCCGCCTCGTTCCTGCCGTAGTGCACCGCCACCCGGGCGCCGTCGCGTCCCAGTCGCTCCGCGATGCCTCGCCCGATCCCCCTGCTCGCCCCCGTGACGAGAGCCGTCCTGCCCGCGAGAACTCCCTGTACGCCCATGCCGGCGCCCCCTTCTCATTTCTCTAGCGGTCGCTACAGAAATGACCGTACAGCACTCCGGCGACATTTCTCTAGTGCCCGCTATAAAATGCATCCCATGGTGAGCAGCGAGAAGAGCGGACAGGCAGGGGCGCAAGCTCGGGGCGCCGCGGCCAGGACGCGTGGCCGGCCCCGCTCCTTCGACCGGGCGACGGCACTGGAGAAGGCGCTGATGGCGTTCTGGGAGCGCGGGTACGAAGCCACGTCCGTCTCCGACCTCACTCGGGTCATGGACATCGGCGCCCCGAGCCTGTACGCCGCCTTCGGCGACAAGCGCTCGCTCTTCGAGGAGGTCGTCCAGGAGTACGGCGTGCGGTACGGCTCCTTCGGTACCCGTGCCCTCACCGAGGAGCCGACCGCCCGCGCGGGGATAGAGCGGATGCTGCGCGAGGCCGCCGTCGAGTACACGGCCCCCGGCCGGCCGCACGGCTGCCTCGTCATCCATGCGGCTGTCAACTGTTCGACCTCCGAGGTCGAGGAGTCCCTGCGGGAGCGGCGCAACGCCAACATCGCCGGGATCGAGGACCGGATCCGCGCCGACGTGGCCGCGGGCGCGCTGCCGCCGGACACCGACGCGGCCGCGCTCGCCCGGTACACCGGCGCCATGATCCAGGGCATGTCCCAGCAGGCGCGCGACGGCGCGAGCCGGGCGGAGCTGGAGGCGCTCGCGGAAATTGCCCTGGCCGTCTGGCCCCGTGTGTGAGCCAACAGGGTTAGGCTTTGGCCGGATGCTCGGGTGTCCGAGTAGTCCACGGAACGCGACAACGACAAACATCGTCCCTCACATGGACACGATGAGTGGTCTAGTCCACAATGGCCATAGAGAACCTTGTAGTGGGACACGTGCCGTGACCTTCGTGCAAGGTGATCGTCAGGCTTCCGCCTTCCCCGCACAGGAGGGCGGACCGAGGAACCGGAGCTCTCTGCCCTGACTGCCCCGGCTCCTCATCCTTCGGCCGACCGGGACCGCACACCCCACGGCCGATGTTGCTCCGGGCTGCGGTGCCGGGAGGGCTGAGGGTCCCTCTCAGGCGCCGCGGCCCGCGGGTGTCTCCAGGGCCGGATCCGGACCGGCGGCGGTGGAATCCGGATGGTTTCGAGCGCTGTCCGTACCGCCAGGTACGCTCAGCCACGTGCCCTCCATGAACGAACTCGTACGCCAGCACACAGCACTCGACGACTCAGACCTCGAGTGGCTCCACCTGCTGGTCTCGGAGTGGCAGCTCCTCTCCGACCTCTCCTTCGCCGACCTGGTCCTGTGGGTACCCACCCGCGACGGCACGCGCTACGTCTCCGTCGCCCAGATGCGGCCCAACACCGGACCGACCTCGTACCAGGACGACATGGTCGGCCACCTGGTCCCGCGCGGCCGGCGCCCCATGCTGGACGCCGCCCTGGACGAGGGCCGGATCGTGCGCGAGGGCGACCCGGAGTGGCGCGAGGAGGTCCCGGTCCGCGTCGAGTCCATCCCCGTGCGGCGCCAGGGGCGCGTCCTCGGTGTCATCGCCCGCAATACCAACCTGCTCACCGTGCGTACCCCGAGCCGCCTGGAACTCACGTATCTGCAGAGCGCGTCGGACCTCGCGCAGATGATCGCGGCAGGCGCCTTCCCGTTCGAGAACCAGCAGGTCGACATGGACGCCTCGCCCCGTGTCGGCGACGGCCTGATCCGGCTCGACGCGGACGGCATCGTCCAGTACGCCTCCCCGAACGCCCTGTCGGCCTACCACCGTATGGGCCTCGCCGCCGACCTGGTCGGCCACCATCTAGGCCGGACCACCGCCGAACTCGCCCCCTCCCGCGGCCCGGTGGACGAGGCGCTCGCCAAGGTGGCCAGCGGTTGGGCGCCGCGCGAGTTCGAGATCGAGGCGCACGACGGTGTGATCCAGTTCCGCGCCATCCCGCTCAAGCCGAAGGGCACGCGCATCGGCTCGCTGGTGCTCCTGCGCGACGTGACGGAACTGCGCCGCCGTGAGCGGGAGTTGATCACCAAGGACGCCACCATCCGGGAAATCCACCACCGGGTGAAGAACAACCTGCAGACGGTGGCGGCACTGCTGCGCCTCCAGGCCCGGCGCATCGAGTCCGACCGGGGGCGCGAGGCGCTCGAAGAGGCCGTGCGCCGGGTCGGGTCGATCGCGATCGTGCACGAGACGCTGTCTCAGACCCTGGACGAGCGGGTGGAGTTCGACGAGATCGCCGACCGCGTGCTGGCGATGGTGGCCGAGATCTCACCGGGCAAGGTCACCGGCCGGCGCACCGGTCGCTTCGGCATCCTGGACGCCGAGGTCGCGACCCCCCTGTCGATGGTGCTGACCGAGATCCTTCAGAACGCCCTGGAGCACGGTTTCCGTGAGGGCGACACCGGCACGGTCGAGGTCTCCGCGGTCCGCGGCGGTACGACGAAGGAGGTCCGGCTACTGGTCACCGTCCAGGACGACGGCGTCGGTCTGCCCGAGGACTTCGATCCGCACCGCTCCGGCAACCTCGGCCTGCAGATCGTCCGCACCCTGGTGGAGGGAGAGCTGGGCGGCACCTTCGACATGATTCCGGCCCCGGAACGCGGCACCCGGGTGATCCTGGACATCCCGGTACCCACGGAGAAGTAGACGGCGAGAAGGACCCCGCGGTCCGCGGGGTCCGCGGGGTCCGCGGGACAGCAAAAAGCCCCGGACCGGTGAAGGTCCGAGGCCAGTGCTCGTGCGATCGCATCGGGGTACTGCGCGCTGCGGCTCGGGAGCGGGGGTTGTGTACTCGCTGTACACGCCGCCAAGCTCAGGCTGTCAGCAGGGGTGGATGGTCAGGCGGAAGCCTGACGAGCCCGGTTGCGGGCGGCACGGCGCTTCATTGCGCGGCGCTCGTCCTCGCTGAGACCACCCCAGACGCCGGAGTCCTGGCCGGACTCGAGCGCCCACTGCAGGCACTGCTCCATGACAGGGCAGCGACGGCAGACGGCCTTGGCTTCCTCGATCTGCAGCAGCGCGGGACCGGTGTTGCCGATGGGGAAGAAGAGCTCGGGGTCTTCCTCGCGGCAAACGGCGCGGTGACGCCAGTCCATGGCTGCTACCTCTCCTTGGTATTACATGCGGGATGCTTGTGAATGTGAACGCTTTCACGAATCCCTCAACAAGGGAAGGGCCTACCGCCAGGTTGCCCTGACGTGGTCCTGTGGTTTGAAGAGGGGTTCTGGTGATCTGTGGAGGCCGGTCTTGCGGGCCGTCCCGATCGCCAAGTAGAGACTCGCAAACCTCGGCGGCGGATACAACCCCTTCCGGAAAGTTTTTTTAGATTCTGCGGTGTCGACTAGGTCACAGCCGTACTTCTATGGGGTGGACCCTGGTCTAAACGTTCGAGTGAAAGGACTTTCGCCCCTTCTGCTCACACAATCACACGCAGTGCACGGCGAACGCCTGTGAACGTCACGCTAGTCCGCAGCCCCAGGTGGTCACCGTCCATCTGGAGGGGGAGTGGCACCTTCGATTGCAAGGTGAACTCGGTCATATCGTGCAGGGAGACGGCGTGCCGGCCCCGGGGTCCGCGCTCGGGGGACGAAGTGAGCAACTGGGTGCCATACCGGGCAACCGCCGCCGTCGACAGGCGGTGGAGGCCGAAGACGTCGAGCCCGGTATCGAACGAGGCTTCGGGCGACGCGTAGATCGGACGGTTGCCGAGAAACGTCCAGGGGCACGTGTTCGAAACTATGGACAGCACCAGGTCGGTGACCGGGTCCTCGCCGGGCCGCTCCAGGGTGATCGTTCCGCTGCGGCGGTGCGGCTCGCCGATGAGCGCGCGCATCACCTGACGGACGTAGAGGGCGTGTGTCGACTTCTTGCCGCGCTCGCGGTGCTGCTCCACGCGGCCGACCACGCCGGCGTCGAATCCCAGTCCCGCGTTGAACGTGAACCAGCGGGCCGGGACCGCCTCGTCGTCCGACCCCGGCGTGCCCGACGCCAGGCCGAGTCCGACGGTCCGCTCACTGCCCTCGCGCAGCGCGTCCAGCAGGGCGCCGGTGGCCTCCACCGCGTGGTTGGGCAGACCGAGGGCGCGGGCGAAGACGTTGGTGGAACCGCCGGGGACCACCGCGAGGCCGGGCAGGTGCTCCGGGGCGGGGCCGGCGTGCAGCAGACCGTTGACGACCTCGTTCACCGTGCCGTCGCCGCCGAGGGCGACCACCAGGTCGACGTCGTCGCTCCGCGCCGCCTGCCGGCCGAGGTCGCGCGCGTGGCCGCGGTACTCGGTGGTGACCGCTTCGAGCTTCATCTCGCTCGCGAGGGCGTGGATCAACACGTCGCGCGTACGCGCACTCGTGGTGGTTGCCGCCGGATTGACCACGAGAAGTGCACGCATGGTTTGCAGGGTACCTACTGGGTGGTACTCGGCCCAGTCCGAGGTGAGGATCGCCACGGGTGCGGGGCGCGGGCGGTTTCCCGCGGGCGCGGGACGCGTGCGGTGCGTCGTCGGGGGCGGTACGGCCTGGTGCGGTGGTACGGCGGACGCGCTCGCGGGTGCCGGTGCGCCGAGGGCTACCCTTCAGGGGTGAGCAGTGAGCAGAACCCCACCCCCGAAGCCGCCGAAGAGGCGGGCCCTCGTCCCGGCCGGCTGACCGCCGCGGCCGCGCTCGCCGCACTGGAGGGGCTGGCGCTCGTCGTCGGCGGCGCCTGGATGCTCGTGCTGGGCCTGACCGGTCACCCCGACGACCGGACCTCGGCCATCACGGGTGGTATCACCCTGATCGTCCTCGCGCTGCTGCCCCTGCTCGCCGCCCGCGGTCTGATCGGCCGACGCGGCTGGAGTCGTGGGCCCGCGGTCATCACGCAGATCATGGCGCTGCCCGTGGCGTACAACCTGTTGCAGGCCGACAGCGTCGCCATCCCGGCGGGCATCGTGCTCGGTGTCGTGGCCGTCACGGCGCTGGTGCTGCTCGTGAACCCCGCGACCACCCAGGCCCTCGGTATCCGGGGACCCAGCAGCGCCCAGAAGTGACCGGTGAGTGACCGCTGGGAAATGACCGCTGCCCGGCGGTGACCGGCGCAAGAGCCGCCCGGTGGTCTCCGGGCGCCGACGGCTGCTCCTCGGCTACTCCTCGACCAGCAGCTTCTCCCGCAGCTGCGCCAGCGTGCGCGCCAGCAGCCGCGATACGTGCATCTGCGAGATCCCGACCTCCTGCGCGATCTGCGACTGGGTCATGTTGCCGAAGAAGCGCAGCAGCAGGATGCGTTTCTCCCGCGGCGGCAGATCCTCGAGCAGCGGCTTGAGCGACTCCCGGTACTCGACACCCTCCAGGGCCTCGTCCTCGGCGCCGAGGGTGTCGGCGACCGCCGGGGACTCGTCGTCGGTGTCCGGGACGTCCAGGGACAGCGTGGAGTACGCGTTGGCCGACTCCAGGCCCTCCAGGACCTCCTCCTCCGAGATCGCCAGTTTCTCGGCGAGCTCGTGGACCGTGGGGGAGCGCCCGTGCAGCTGTGAAAGCTCCGCCGTGGCCGTCGTCAGGGCCAGCCGCAGTTCCTGCAGCCGGCGCGGGACGCGCACCGCCCAGCCCTTGTCCCGGAAGTGCCGCTTGATCTCACCGACGACCGTCGGGGTCGCGTACGTGGAGAACTCCACCCCGCGCTCCGGGTCGAACCGGTCGACCGACTTGATCAGTCCGATGGTGGCGACCTGGGTGAGGTCGTCCAGGGGCTCGCCGCGGTTGCGGAAGCGGCGTGCGAGGTGCTCGACGAGCGGCAGATGCATGCGGACCAGCCGATTGCGCAGCTCCGCGTACTCGGGGCTGTCCTTCGTCAGCGTGCGCAGCTCGGCGAACAGGAGACGCGCCCCGCTACGGTCCTGCGGGTCGTGCCGCGTGCCCTGCGTGCCCCGTGCACCCGGCGCGCCGTCCTCGGAGTGTCGCTCGTGCTCGCTCATCGTCCCGCCCGTTGCCCTTTCCCGAGCCCTCGCCTCCGCTCGGACGGGACGGACGGGGGTGTCCCCGGTCCGCTGCCCGTCGCCCGGGACGACGGCCCCGGGCGAGGCCTCGTCCTCCGGATGCGGCCGGGCCTGCTCGGGAATGCCGTCGATGCCGTCCGCCATGCGCCGGGCCTCGTTCTCAGAACGTGTGCCCTCGGCCGGCAGCTCCCCTGTGCCGCGCTCTTCGTCCCGCACCGGCCCGTCCCCGTTCCTCACGTCGGCCCGGGTCCCGCGCCGCGCTGTTTGTAGAGGCTGATCGAAACGGTTTTGTCCTCGTCCACGGCGGAGGAGACCTTGCCGGCGAGCGCGGACAGCACGGTCCAGGCGAAGGTGTCCCGCGCCGGGGCGTGGCCGTCCGTGGTCGGCGCCGAGACGGTGACCTCGAGCGAGTCGTCGACGAGGCGGAAGACGCAACTGAGCACCGAGCCGGGCACGGCCTGCTGAAGCAGGATCGCGCAGGCCTCGTCCACTGCGATGCGCAGGTCCTCGATCTCGTCGAGGGTGAAGTCCAAACGGGCTGCGAGGCCGGCCGTCGCCGTACGCAGCACCGACAGGTAGGCACCCGCGGCCGGCAGCCGGACTTCGACGAAGTCCTGGGTCGCGGGCTCGCCTGCGATCTGGGACACCCTCACCTCCAAGGTGGTACAAGCGTTACAGGGCCGAGGGCCGCCCCTCGGGGTAACGCGATACATGGTTCAGCGGTGACGTTATCGCGCTCCGAACTTTCCTGTCCCCGAGACCCCAACCCCTTGCTGTCACTCATAGTAAACACATGAACACGCACAGTGGCTAGGGGTTCGGCGGGCTCAAATCGGAAGAGCGCGCGCCGGGTTGACGTACCCAGGCGCCAGACGGTCGAACCGTCCCGGGCACAGGTCACACGAGGACGTGGTCGACGAAGCACCAGCGCCAGTTCTCCCCGGGCTCGAAGGTCCGTATCACCGGGTGGCCGGTGTCCTCGTGGTGCGCCGTCGCGTGCCGCCTGGGCGAGGAGTCGCAGCAGCCGACGTGCCCGCAGACGAGGCACAGCCTCAGCTGCACCGGGTCCGTGCCCTCGGCCAGACACTCCGGGCAGGTCTCGCTCCGCGGTTCCGGTTCCGGGTGCGGCAGCGCGTCGGCGTGCGTGCACTGTTTCATGATTGCCAGGTTACGTCGGGTGTGCGCAGGGCCGCGCGGAAAGAGAGCGGGCGAGGACGATGGACGTGATGCCGCTGCTGATGCTGGTGGCGGGCAGCGCCGCGATCGCGGCGGCGGGACGGCGGGTGCCCGTGCCGGCGCCGCTGCTGCTGGTCGCGGTGGGCCTGGCGGTGAGCTATGTCCCCGGCGTGCCCGACTACACCCTCGACCCGCACATCGTCCTGCCGCTGCTGCTGCCCCCGCTGCTCCACACGGCGGCCACCGACAGCTCCTACCTCGACCTGCGGGCCCAGCTGCGGCCCGTGGCGCTGCTGTCCGTGGGCTACGTGCTCTTCGCGACCTTCGTCGTCGGCTGCGCCGCGTACCTGATCGTGCCCGGTCTGCCGCTGACCGCGGCCCTGGTGCTCGGCGCGGTGGTGGCGCCGCCGGACGCGGTCGCGGCCACGGCGGTCGCGCGCCGCGTGGGGCTGCCACCCCGGATCACGACCATCCTCCAGGGAGAGTCCCTGGTGAACGACGCCACCGCCATCACCGCCTTCAGGGTGGCGCTCGCCGCGGCGGTCGGCGAGGGCGCCACCTGGGCCGGGGGGATCACGGAGTTCCTGATCGCGGCGATCGGCGGCGTCGGCGTCGGACTGGTGCTGATGGTGCCGCTCCAGTGGCTGCGCACCCACCTGAGGGAGGCGCTGCTCCAGAACACGCTCTCGTTGCTGATCCCCTTCGTCGCCTACGCGGTCGCCGAGCAGGTGCACGCCTCCGGGGTGCTCGCGGTGGTGGTCGTCGCCCTCTGTCTCGGCCACCGCGCGTGGCAGGTCGACTTCGCCACCCGTCTCCAGGAGGAGGCGGTGTGGAAGATGGTCGCGTTCGTCCTGGAGTCGGCGGTGTTCGCGCTGATCGGACTCCAGCTGCCCGTCGTCCTCGAGGGCCTCGGGGGGTACGAGGGTGCCGACGTCGCGTGGTACGCGGTCGCCGTCTTCCTGGTGGTCGCCGTGGCGAGATTCGTGTGGGTGTACCCGGCGACCTTCCTGCCGAGGCTGTCGGCACGCGTCCGCGCGCGCGAGGGTGACCTGTCCTGGAAGGGGCCGTTCGTGATCGGCTGGGCCGGAATGCGGGGCGTGGTCTCGCTGGCGATCGCCTTCTCCATCCCGCTCACCGTGCACGGCGGCGAGCCCTTCCCCGAGCGCGACCTGCTGCTGTTCTTCACCTTCACCACGGTCATCGGCACTCTCGTCGTCCAGGGCGTCACCCTGCCGCCGTTGATCCGTCTGCTGAAGTTCCCCGCTCACGACGTACAGGCCCGGACGCTGGCGGAAGCCAACGCGCAGGCGCAGGCCTCCCGCGCCGCCGAGCAGCGCCTGGACGACCTCCTCGCCGACGAGCGCGACGCCCTGCCTGCCCCGCTCGCCGACCGCCTCCGCACGGTTCTGGAGCGCCGCCGCAACGCCGTGTGGGAACGGCTCGGGCAGGTCAACCCCGTCACCGGGGAGAGCGTCGACGACACCTACCGGCGGCTGTCCCGGGAGATGATCGGCGCGGAGCGGGAGGTCTTCGTCCGGTTGCGGGACGGCCGCTACATCGACGACGAGATGCTGCGGACGCTGCTGCGCCGGCTGGACCTGGAGGAGGCGGCGGCGTACCGGGAGACGGCGTAGCGGCCCGGCGGCGACCGGGTCGCCGGCGGTGCGTCGTGGGTCCGGCGGTGTGCGGGCGGTCCGAGGCGGCCCGCGGTGCGGGCGGTCCGAGGCGGCCCGCGGTGCGGGCGGTCCGACGCGGCCTGGGCGAGGCGGGGCGCCTCGCGCGCGTGCGGCGCCGGACACCGGAGCGAGCCCCGCCGGTCGGCCGGGGCCGCGCGGGGTCCGTTCAGGGAAAGGGGCGGCCCGTGACGACCGCCGTCAGGGTGGTCCCGCGAGGGAAGGCGCCCTCCTCGGTGAGGGCGAGCAGGGCGTGGAGCGCCTTGGCGACGTAGACGCGCTCCACGGGGAGGCCGTGGCGGTGTTCGAAGTCCTCGGCGAAGGAGTCGAGCTCGGGAGTGGTGCGGGCGTAGCCGCCGCAGTGGAAGCGGTCGTCGAGGCTCCAGGAGCCGCGGACCCCGCCGAACGCGCGCTCCTGGAGGCGCCGTATGTCGTCGGTCAGGAAGCCGCCCTTCAGTACCGGTATCCCCAGCGTGCGACGGCCCGCGGGGAGGCCGGCGGCCAGCCCGGCGAGCGTGCCGCCGGTGCCGCAGGCGAGCGCGACCACGTCGGTGTGCTCGCCCAGTTCCTCCCCGAGGGCCCGGCAGCCGCGGACGGCCTCCGCGTTGCTGCCGCCCTCGGGAACGACGACCGCGTCCTCGGCGTCCACCGAGCGCAGGAGGGCCGCCAGAATCTCCGGTTCGGTCTTGCGGCGGTACGTCGAGCGGTCGACGAAGTGCAGCCGCATGCCGTCGGCCGCGCACCGGGCCAGGGAGGGGTTGAGCGGCCGGCCGGCCAGTTCCTGACCGCGTACCACACCCACCGTGGGCAGCCCGAGCAGTCGGCCGGCGGCGGCCGTGGCGCGCAGGTGGTTGGAGTAGGCGCCGCCGAACGTGACGACGGCACGACCGCCCGCCATGGCGAGATTCGGCGCCAGTTTGCGCCATTTGTTGCCGACCAGTTCGGGGTGGATCAGATCGTCCCGCTTGAGTAGCAACCGGACACCGCGACGTTCGAACCGCCCGTCGGCGATCTCCTGCAACGGTGAGGGCAGGCGAGGTCGCAGGAGGGCGGGGCCGGAGGTGTCGGTGTCGTTCACCCTGCCATTGTCACGCCGCCGGTGCGCGGCGCACGGTCACTTCAGCCGGTCCCGGATCCGCCCCCGCATCGACGCCATCGTGAACCCCCGGGGGTCGACCTTCCCCGGCTGCCATTCGAGGTGGCCGATGACGGAACGTTCGTTCCACCCGTGGTGGCGGCAGACCGCGGCCGCGGCCCGCTCGATCGCCTCCAGCTGTGCCGCCGGCCACGGATCGTCGCCGTCGCCCAGGTTCTCGCACTCGAAGCCGTAGAAGTGCCGGTTGCCGTCGGTGTTCGTCTCGTTGTCCCTGGGCAGCCCCTTCTCCGCGATCACCGCGCGCAGGACGTCGTCGTCGCCGAACCCGGCGTGGTTGGCCCGGCCGTACCCGATCAGGTGGACCTTGCCGTCCTTGGTGATGACCCCGTGGCACAGCGGCCCCGGCAGGCCCTCGTAGCCCTTGCGGCAGATCTCCACGGTCCGTTTGCTGCCCTTGGTGACCGTGTGGTGGATCATCACGCCGTGCACGGGCCCCCACGGGCCCTTGTGGTTGCGGTTGTGGTCCCGCCAGTCGCCGACCTGGACGACGGTGAGGCCCTCTGCTTTCAGTGCCTTGAGGAAACTGCTCGCGGACATGGGTGAGGCCACGGCCGACTCCTTCACGCTGCGCGACGACCGCCCGGCGCGACCGCCTCGTACCGTGCTTGTACCGAAACGGAGTGCTTCCTAGTACTTGTTCGGTCCGTGTGCGATCCGATCCGGACAATCTTGTCCCGGCCAACAGCCCGGACGGGACCGGACAAGACGCCGAGCCGCCGAACAAGCTCTCCTATCTGCCCCGGTCTCCGGTGATCCATTCCCGCTCGTTCGGGTAATAGCACCGGCACGCTCCGTGAGGAAGGCTGGGCCCCGCACATCGATGCCGGGCACAGCCGCCCGGCACGACCGGAGGGGCAATTCCTTATGTCGGTAGGCGAAGAGGTCCGCACCGAGCAGACCAGGCCGCAGCAGAGTCTTGGCACGGCGGCCGCGCGGAACCTGGCCACCACGACCAAGTCCGTACCTCAGATGCAGGAGATCAGCTCTCGCTGGCTGCTGCGCACGCTTCCCTGGGTCGACGTCCAGGGCGGCACGTACCGGGTGAACCGGCGCATGACCTTCGCCGTGGGCGACGGCCGGGTGACGTTCGTGAAGACCGGCGACCGCGTCGAGGTCATCCCCGCCGAGCTGGGCGAGCTGCCGGCCCTGCGCTCGTACGAGGACGAGGAGGTGCTCTCGGAACTGGCACAGCGCTGTGTGCAGCGGGAGTTCGGCCCCGGTGAGGTGATCGCCTCGTTCGGCGGCCGGGCCGACGAGGTCTACCTGCTGGCGCACGGCAAGGTGGAGAAGGTCGGCACCGGCCCCTACGGCGACGACGCGGTGCTCGGCGTCCTCGCCGACGGCTCCTACTTCGGCGACCAGGCGCTGCTCGACGGGGACGCCATCTGGGAGTACACCGCCCGCGCGGTCACCGCCTGCACGGTGCTGGTGCTGCCCCGCCAGGAGGTGGAGCAGATCGCGGAGCGCGCGGACTCGCTGCGCACGCACCTCGAGGAGCGGCGCTCGATCCCCGAGCAGCGCACCAACAAGCTCGGCGAGAAGGCCATCGACCTCTCCGCCGGTCACAGCGGTGAGCCGGACATCCCGCACACCTTCGTCGACTACGAGGCCCGGCCCCGTGAGTACGAGTTGAGCGTCGCCCAGACCGTGCTGCGCATCCACTCGCGGGTGGCCGACCTCTACAACCAGCCGATGAACCAGACCGAGCAGCAGATCCGGCTGACGGTCGAGGCGCTGAAGGAGCGCCAGGAGCACGAGCTCGTCAACAACCGCGAGTTCGGCCTGCTGCACAACTGCGAGTACGACCAGCGGATCCAGCCGCACGACGGCGTGCCCGGCCCGGACGACCTGGACGAACTGCTCAGCCGCCGGCGCGGTACCAAGCTGCTCCTCGCCCACCCGCGTGCGATCGCCGCCATCGGACGCGAGCTCAACAGGCGCGGGCTCGTCCCCGAGACCATCGACATCGCCGGCAACCGCATCCCGACCTGGCGCGGTGTTCCGATCTACCCGTGCAACAAGATTCCGGTCACCGAGTCCCGCACGTCCTCGATCATCGCGATGCGTACCGGTGAGCAGGACCAGGGCGTCATCGGCCTGCGTGCCACCGGCATCCCTGACGAGATCGAGCCGAGTCTGTCGGTGCGCTTCATGGGCATCAACGAGCAGGCCATCATCAAGTACCTGGTCACGGCCTACTACTCGGCCGCGGTCCTCGTACCGGACGCGCTCGGCGTCCTGGAGAACGTCGAGATCGGCCGCTGGCAGTGACGCCAGTGCCCCGAACGCCGTGTTCCCGCCCTTCGGGGCGGGTACACCCCCGGGGGTACGGAGGCGTGCGTATGGGGGAGGTGAGTCCATGACAGAGGCTCGGCGCGGCGCCACCGAGACGTGCCACCCCACCGGGACGCTGGAAAGGCACGGGCCCATCGGCACGCAGCGGGAGACGGAGCCGGGGACGACGCCCGAGGGGCAGGGGCCGGTCGTGTCCGACGGGCTGGAGCCGGTGATGTCCGACGGGTGCGAAGGGGTGGTCTTGGACGGGCACGAGGCGGTGGCGCTCCTTCGGCAGTCGCGGGCCTCGGTCGACCCCGAACTGCGGTCCGCCATGGCGTCACTGCCCGCTTCGATGCGTCGGACCGCGCTCTACCACTTCGGCTGGCAGCACGCGGACGGCACACCCGCGGCGGGTAACGCGGGCAAGGCGATCCGTCCCGCGCTCGTCCTCACCTCGGCCGCCGCGCTCGGCGGCCCCGGGGCCCGGGCGGCGGCGGTACGGGCCGCGGCGGCGGTGGAACTGGTCCACAACTTCACGTTGCTGCACGACGACGTGATGGACCGCGACGCCACCCGACGCCACCGGCCGACCGCGTGGACCGTGTTCGGTGACGCCGACGCGATCCTCGCGGGGGACGCTCTCCAGGCGCTGGCCCTGAGGCTGCTCGCCGCGGATCCGCACCCGGCGTCCGCGGCTGCGGCCACCCGGCTCGCCGACTGCGTCATGGAGCTGTGCGAGGGGCAGCACGCGGACACGGCCATGGAGGGGCGCGCCCCGGGTGACGTCACCCTCGACGAGACGCTCGCCATGGCCGAGGCCAAGACGGGCGCCCTGCTGGGATGCGCCTGTGCCCTCGGCGCGCTGTACGCCGGTGCCGCCGACGAGGACGTCGAGGCCATGGACGCCTTCGGCCGTGAGGCGGGCCTCGCCTTCCAGCTCATCGACGACGTCATCGGCATATGGGGCGACCCGCGCCGTACCGGCAAGCCGGCCGGCGCGGACCTGGCCGCCCGCAAGAAGTCGCTGCCGGTGGTCGCCGCCCTCACCTCCGGCACCCCCGCCGCCGCCGGACTGGCCGAGCTGTACGCGACGCCTTACGACGAGGGCAAGGAGGACCTGGAGCGCACCGCACTGGCCGTGGAGCGGGCGGGCGGCCGGGACTGGGCACAGGCCCAGGCGGCCGACCGGATGGCCAGGGCCATGCAGGAACTGGCTCGCGCCGTGCCCGACCCGGAGGCGGCGGGCGGACTGCTCGCGCTGGCCGAGTTCGTGACCCGTCGCAGCACCTGACGGCCGCCCGGCCGGCCTGGCGACCACGCCCTGCCCGGCCGGCCACGCAAGACCCCGGAGCCCGTGCAGGACCGTACGGACCTGACCGACGTACGGCCGCACCGCCAAGGGCTCCGGTTCGGCGGGTCCCGCACTTCCCCACGGTGTGCGGGGCCCGCCCCCCTTCCGGCGTGCGGCCGGAAGACCCACCACCGTCCGCCGGTGTCGGCGACTAGGCTCAACCGCCGTACACACGGGTGGCGTTGGGCCGAAGGGGCGGGGCGGACATGGGTGTGGGGATCAGGACGGCGGGGCAGGGCGACCGGGAGCTGGTCGTCCGGCTGCTGGACGAGGCCTTCCAGGACGATCCGGTGAGCAGCTGGGTCTTCCCCGACGAGGAGTACCGCCGCCGGACCCACCACCGGCTCATGGCCGCCTTCACCGACGCCGTCCTCGCCGACGGGCGTGTCGATCTGACCGAGGACGGCGCGGCCTGCGCGCTGTGGCTGCCGGTGCCGGCGGACGGGCATACCGGCGACGAGCCGGGCGGCGACCCCTGCGGCGAGGCCGGTGACGTCCCCGTCCAGGTGCGCGAGGCCGTCGACCCGGAGAACGAGCGCGTCGAGCTGATCGCCCGGCTGACGGACGCCATCCACCCCTCAGGCCGGGCCCACGAGTACCTGTGGATGATCGGCGTGGCCCCCGGACGGCAGGGCGAGGGTCTGGGCACCCTGCTCATCGAGTCGGTTCTCGACCGCTGCGACCGCGAAGGGGTGCCCGCCTATCTGCAGGCGAGCAGCGCTCGCGGCCGGGGACTGTACGAACGCCTCGGCTTCGAGTTCACCGGCCGGTCACTGGACCTGCCGGACGGACCACGGATGTGGCCGATGTGGCGCGAGCCGCAGGCCGCGGTGGCCGTCCGGCAGCGGAAAGCGGAAACCACTTGAACCACTACGGATGGAGTACTATAACTGGAGTGGTTGACATGGAGGAGACCACTTTGCGCAAGCTCACGTACTTCATCGCCTGCTCGATCGACGGCTTCATCGGTGGCCCGGACGGCGACGCGTCCTTCATGGTCCCGTTCGTCGACGAGGAGTTCTTCGCGTACCTGACGTCGGAGTATCCGGAGACGCTGCCGACCCACGGCCGCCGGGCCCTCGGGATCGACGACCTGCCCAACAAACGGTTCGACACGATCATCCAGGGCAGGGCCAGCTACGACCTGGCCCTGAAGGAGGGCATCACCAGCCCCTACGCCCATCTGCGTGAGTACGTGGCCTCGCGCACGCTCACGGAGTCACCCGATCCGCACGTCGAGATCATCTCGGCGGACCTGGTCGGCAGGGTCCGCGCGCTGAAGGCGCAGGACAGCGCCTTCGACATCTACCTGTGCGGCGGCTCGGCCGTGGCCGGCGAGCTGTTCGACGAGGTCGACGAGTTGGTCGTCAAGACGTACCCGGTGGTGCTGGGCACGGGCATGCCGATGTTCGGCTCGGGCTTTCAGGTTTCCGAGTTCGTCCAGGAGGGGGTGCGGGCCTTCGGCAACGGCATCGTGGTGCGGACGTACGGCAGGAAGCACTGAACGCCTCCCACGAGGAGCACACTCGAGTCAGGTCGCAGGGGGCCGAAGAGTACAGTGCGCGTTCACGAGAAACGTGTGTGGTTCTGGAGCGTGAGTGACCGGAGTTCCTGTGATAGCGGCGGACGGCGCGACGGTCGCCCTGGGGGACACCGTGCTGCTCGCCCCCACGACGTTCGACGCGTCACCGGGTGAGCTCTGGTGTGTCACGGGCGGCAACGGGACGGGCAAGACGACGCTCCTGCGTGCCTTCCTGGGCAGTCGGGGCCTCACGGCCGGGTCGGTCTCGGTGATGGGCGAGCCCGCGGACCTGACGAAGCCCCGGCACCGACGGTACGTGGCCTCGCTCGTCGAGCCGATCCCGGTCGCCCGTGACATGACGCTGCGCGAGCAGGTGACACTGGTCGCCGCCTCCTGGTACGGCAACGCCCCGGCGACCACCGAACGGGCCGAACGGGTCGTCGAACGGCTGGGGCTGTCCTCACTGGGTGAACGCTTTCCCCACCAGGTCTCGTCCGGCCAGTCGCAACTCTTCAGCCTCGCGCTGACGCTGGTCCGTCCCGCCGATGTCGTACTGCTCGACGAACCCGAGCGGCACCTCGACGGGCACCGGGTCGATCTGGTGGCCGCACTGCTGGCGGAGCGGGCGAAGCAGGGTACGGCGTTCCTGGTCGCCACCCACGAGCCCGCCCTCGTGGGCGTGTGCGACGGCCGTGTGGAGCTGGGGTGACGACGCGGCACATCGTGGCCCCCGACGCCGAGGCCGGCGACCGCGTCCACGCCGTCCGGCATCGCTACGCCCGCCGCGGTGACCGGGCCACGGTGCGTGGCCGCGCGTACACCGCCTACCTCGTCGCCCTGTTCGGCGTCTTCTTCCTGGTACCGGCCCTCCACGCCGCCAGTAGGTCGCCGGGGCTCGTCCCGCTGGGAACTCCCGCCGACGCGACACCTGTGGCCTGCGCGCTCGCCGTGACGGCGTGCTGGGGCGCCCAACTCGCCGGCCGGTTCTGGGGGCCGCTGGTGCTCCCGCCCTTCCTGCTGCACGTGTTCATGTCCACGGACCTGTCCCCGACGGGCTACCTCGGCACGATCGCCCGGCGCCGACTGGCGTACGCGACTGCCGCCCTGCTGCTGACGATGTGTACGGCGGCGTTTCTGGCGACCGACCTGTTCGACCACCCGGGCACCGCGACGCGGGGTACGGCGATCGCGGTGGGACTCAGTGCCCTCACCGCGGCCGCCTGGTTGTGGGGCCAGGTGCGGCCGATGTCCGACAACCTGGTGTTCGCTTCCGCCGCGGGCGCCGCGGCGCTGGTCGTGACGGTGACCGGCCGCGTGGCCACGGACGGCACGGGGACCCTGTGGTTCCTCGCCGGGCTACTGGCGGCCACCGCCGCGGTCCTCGGACGGGCGGCCTTCCGGGCGATCCGGACGGTCGACCTGGCCAGACTCGCCCGCGAGTCGGCACGCGCCTCCCAGGCCCAGGCGTACGTGCTGACGGGTACGCTCCACCACGCGCTCGACCTGTACCGGCCGGAGCCGCGCGGACTCACCTCGGCCCTGTTCCGCCCGGACGGACGCCTTCGCGGGCATCTCTCCCAGGGTGCGGTCAGGGCGCTGCGCACCCGTGGTCGCGCGCTCGCGGCCGTGGCTCTGCTGCCGGCCGGCGGTGCGCTGCTGACGCTCGGGGTGGCCGGAGCCGACGGGGATCCGGTACCGCCGCTGTGGATGGCCGGCTCCGTCTGCGTGTATCTCGGGTCCGGCTGGGTGGGCGAGACCTGGCGTGGCCTGCGCGACGAGCTGACCCTGGCCCCGCTGTTCGGCGAGTGGTGGGGCGGGTTGCCGGCCCGCACGCTGGCATGGCCGGTGACCGCCGTGGCGGTCGGAACGTCCCTGGGAGGCGGCCTCGCCGTCGTGGCCCGGTGGCCGCAGCACGACGGGCGCCCGCTGGACACGGTCCTGCTCGTGGCCGGGTCGGTGGTCTCGGCCCTCGGCGCCAGGTTCCTGCGTGAGATGAAGACGCAACTGCCGCTCTCACTGCTTCTCCCCGTCGTCACGCCGTTCGGCGATCTCTCCGGGCTGGTGATCGTGGCGTGGCAGTTCGACGGATTCGTCGCGGTGGTGATCGGCGTCGCCCTGATGAACGCCGTCCCGTCCGCGCCCGGTGCGGCGGTGCTCGCGCTCGCCGTGGCCGCCTGCTGCGTCTGGACGGGCCTGCGCCGGACGGGATGGGCGCACCGGGGCCTGCTCTCCCGCCTCAGGCGGGCCTGAGGGGCGGCGGCCTGTCACGGGCCCACGGCCACGCGCGCGGCTCCGGAAAGAAGACCGCACCCGGTCCGCCATGGACGCCTTGCTCGGCGTACCGCGGAACGGGTGCGGACCGGAGGACCGTGCGACCAGTGCGACCGCGGGCCGAACGGCATGACCGGTGATCAGGCCTTCTTGGTCTCCCAGAAGATCTTGTCGATCTGGGCGATGTAGTCCAGGGCCTTCTGGCCGGTCGCCGGGTCGGTCGAGCCCTTGGCGGCCGAGAGGGCCTTCAGGGTGTCGTTGACCAGCTGGTGCAGCTCCGGGTACTTCTCGAAGTGCGGGGGCTTGAAGTAGTCGCTCCACAGCACGGAGACGTGGTGCTTCGCGAGCTCGGCGCGCTGCTCCTTGATGACCGTGGCGCGAGCCTGGAAGTGCGGGTCGTCGTTGCCGGCCATCTTCTCCTGGACGGCCTTCACCGACTCCGCCTCGATGCGGGCCTGGGCAGGGTCGTACACGCCGCAGGGCAGGTCGCAGTGGGCGCTGACCGTGACCTTGGGGGCAAACAGGCGGGAAAGCATGCAGCCGTTCCTTCCTCGTGATCGTCTTCTCAGGGGGGACATTACTCCCTGGGAGGCCCGTTTTCGCGAGTGCCCCCGTGGGCTTAGGACAAAAGTCCGGGGTGAGACTGAGACTGGTGGAGGAAAGACCGGGGAGGTGCCGGGTTATGCCGGAGCAGCTGTCGCAGGAGACCGAACGCGTGAGAGGGGCCCTGCCCTTCGGGCCGGCCGAGGTGACCGGGCCGTCGATGGTGCCCACGCTGCACCACGGGGACGTGCTCCTGGTGCACTGGGGGGCCAGGGTGAGGCCCGGTGACGTGGTCGTGCTGCGGCACCCCTTCCAGCAGGACCTGCTCGTGGTCAAGCGGGCCGTGGAGCGGCGCGGGGCCGGCTGGTGGGTGCTCGGGGACAACGCGTTCGCGGGCGGGGACAGCACCGACTACGGGGCCGTCCCCGAGGAACTCGTGCTCGGCAGGGCGCGGCTGCGCTACCGTCCGCTGAGACCGGGTCAGCGCTCGCCGTTCGCCGTGGTCCGCTGGGCGCTGTCGGCGCTCAGGCCGGTGCTGACCGCCCGGTCCGCCTCCAGGCGCTTGCGGGCGCGGTAGGCCGCCACGTTGGCGCGGGTGGCGCAGCGGTCGGAGCAGTAGCGCCGGGAGCGGTTGGTGGAGGTGTCCAGGTACGCGTTGCGGCAGGGGGCCGCCTCGCACAGGCCCAGGCGGTCCACGCCGTACTCGGTGAGGTGGAAGGCCAGGCCCATCGCCGCGATGGCGGCGAAACCGGCGGTCGCGTTGGACGGGTGGTCCGCCAGGTGCATGTGCCACAGCGGGGTGCCGTCGTCGTCCCGGACGTCGTGCCCGGAGATCTGCGGGCTCACCGGGAACTCCAGGAGGAGGGAGTTCAGGAGGTCCACGGCGAGGGTCTCGTCGCCGCCGTCGGCCGCCTCGAAGACCGCCCGCAGCCGTCCCCGGACCGAGCGGAACCGGGTCACGTCCGCGTCCGTGGCACGCCGGGCCGCCGACTGGTTGGCGCCGAAGAGCTCGCGGACGGCCTCGACCGAGGTCAGGGAGTCCTGTCCCCGTGCCGGTTCCTCGGTGTTGACGAGGCGCACGGCGTAGTCCGAGTAATAGGCCAGTTCCACTTGTAGTCCTTACGAAGGGGCTCTATGGTCATGCCTGCGGTCAGGTAATGGCTGATCGTGCTTCCAGGGTATTACGTCACGGACGCGACGGAGGGGCTCGATGACGGACGCGGACATCACCACTACCACCACTACCACCACGACCGCCGCCGACTGGCAGGCCTGGCAGGTCAGCTGGGACCGGCAGCAGGAGTGGTACATGCCCGACCGCGAGGAACGCTTCCGGACCATGCTGGACATGGTCGAGGCACTGGTCGGGCCCGCACCGCGCGTGCTCGACCTCGCCTGCGGCACCGGGACCATCACGGCCCGGCTGCTCGCCCGGTTCCCGGAGGCCACCAGCACCGGTGTGGACCTCGACCCCGCGCTCCTCGCCATCGCCGAGGGCACCTTCGCGGGCGACGAACGGGTCCGGCTGGTCACCGCCGACCTCAAGGACCCCGACTGGACGGCGAAGCTGCCGCACGACTCCTACGACGCCGTCCTGACCGCCACGGCCCTGCACTGGCTCCACGCCGAACCCCTCGCGGCCCTCTACGGTCGGGTCGCGGAACTGGTCCGCGACGGTGGTGTCTTCATGAACGCGGACCACATGATCGACGAGACGACGCCCCGGATCAACGCGGCCGAACGTGCCCAGCGGCACGAGCGGATGACGGCCGCCAGGTCACAGGGCGCGCTCGACTGGGCCGAGTGGTGGCAGCTCGCCGCCAAGGACCCGGTCCTCGCCGGGCCCACCGCCCGCCGCTTCGAGATCTACGGCGAGCACGCCGACGGTGACATGCCCCCGGCGGCGTGGCACGCGCGCGTGCTGCGCGAGAAGGGTTTCGGCGAGGCGAGGCCGGTGTGGTGCTCGCCGTCGGACACGCTGCTGCTGGCGCTCAAGTAGTCCGGGGCAACCCGAAGGGGCGGTACGGAATTCCGCACCGCCCCTTGTCGTACGGGTCTTCGGAGACCCCTGCTCTTCGGGCACCCCTGCTCTTTGGGGAACCTTGCTCTTCGGAGGGCCTTGCTCTTCAGAGAACCTTGGACAGGAACGCCTTCGTCCGCTCGTGCTGCGGGTCCGTCAGGACGTCGCGCGGGTCGCCCGACTCGACCACCACACCGTCGTCCATGAAGACCAGGCTGTCGCCGACCTCGCGGGCGAAGCCCATCTCGTGGGTGACGACGACCATCGTCATGCCGGACTCGGCGAGGTCGCGCATGACGTCGAGGACGTCGCCGACCAGTTCCGGGTCCAGGGCCGAGGTCGGCTCGTCGAACAGCATGAGCTTCGGGTCCATGGCGAGGGCCCGCGCGATGGCGACGCGCTGCTGCTGTCCGCCGGACAGCTGCGAGGGGTAGTTGCCGGCCTTGTCGCCCAGGCCCACGCGTTCCAGGAGCTGGCGCGCACGGTCCCTGGCCTGGGCCTTGCTCACGCCCTTGACCTGGATCGGCGCCTCCATGACGTTCTCCAGGGCCGTCATGTGCGGGAACAGGTTGAAGCGCTGGAAGACCATGCCGATGTCCCGGCGCTTGACCGCGACCTCGCTGTCCTTGAGCTCGTAGAGTTTGTCGCCCTTCTGGCGGTAGCCGACCAGCTCCCCGTCGACGTACAGCCGTCCGGAATTGATCTTCTCCAGGTGGTTGATGCAGCGCAGGAAGGTCGACTTGCCGGAACCGGAGGGGCCGATGAGGCAGAACACCTCCCCCTGCTTCACCTCCAGGTCGATGCCCTTGAGTACCTCGACGGCGCCGAAGGACTTGTGGACGCCCTCGGCCTTGACCATGGCGGGGGAGGACTGCGTCATGCCGTGACTCCCTTCGGGCGGCGCGTGGGCAGGACGGCCGCCTTGAAGCGCTGCAACGGCGTCGGCGGCAGGGTGCGGATGGAACCTCGGGCGTAGTACCGCTCGATGTAGTACTGCCCGACGCTCAGGATCGAGGTCATGATCAGGTACCAGGCGGCGGCGAGGAAGTACATCTCCACCGTCGAGCTCGCGCGCTGTCCGATGTCCTGGGCCTGCTTGAAGAGGTCGGCGAACTGTACCGCCGAGACCAGCGAGGTGGTCTTCAGCATGTTGATGACCTCGTTGCCCGTGGGCGGCACGATCACGCGCATCGCCTGCGGGATCACGATCCGGCGCAGCGTCTTCGGCTGGCTCATGCCGAGCGCGTGCGACGCCTCCGTCTGGCCCTCGTCGACCGAGAGTAGACCGGCACGGCAGATCTCGGCCATGTACGCGGCCTCGTTGAGGCCCAGACCGAGCAGCGCCGTCAGCAGCGGCGTCATGAACGAGGACCAGTAGTCCTTGTAGATCGGACCCAGGTTGATGTACTCGAACACCAGGCCGAGGTTGAACCAGACGAAGAGCTGGACCAGGACCGGGGTGCCGCGGAAGAACCAGATATAGAACCAGGCGATCGACGAGGTCACCGGGTTCTTCGACAGGCGCATCACGGCGAGCAGGATGCCGCCGACGATGCCGATCGCCATCGACAGCACCGTGAGCAGCAGAGTTTTCCAGACGCCCTGGAGGATGCGGTCGTCGAAGAAGTAATCGGGGATCGCGCCCCAGTTGATCTTGCCTTGCGCGAAGGCGTAGACGACCGCGCCCAGGAGGGCGAGTGCGACGGCCGCGGACACGTACCGCCCGGGGTGCCGGACTGGAATGGCCTTGATGGCCTCCGGCCCGGCGGGGGGCGTCGCGTCGGGACCGTCCGTCTTGCTGACGTCAACAGTCACGGGTGGAGCCTTTCAGAGCCGAGTCGAACGGGGCTGGTTCAGGAACCGCCGTTGATCTTGGCCTCGGTGACCGCGCCGTCCGCGACGCCCCACTTGTCGATGATCTTCTTGTACTCGCCGTTGTCGATGAGCGCCTGGACCGCGGCCTGGAGCGCGTCGCGCAACTCGGTGTTGTCCTTGGCCACGGCGATGCCGTAGGGGCCAGCCTCGACCTGGTCGCCGACGACCTCGTAGTACTTGCCGCCGCCGGAGTTCTTCACGGAGTAGGCGGCGATCGGGAAGTCGGCGGAGACGACGTCGGCGCCCTTGGAGCGCATCCGGGTCTCAGCCTCGGGGTTGGTGCCGAAGTCCTCGATCTTCAGGGTCTTCTTGCCGTCCTTCTCGCACTTCTTCGCCTGCTCCTTGGCGAGGTCGTGGGAGAAGGTGTTGCGCTGCACGGCCATGGTCTTGCCGCACAGGTCGTCCCAGGTCTTGATGCCCTGGTCGTCGCCCTTGTTGGTGTACAGCGAGACACCCGCCGTGAAGTAGTCGACGAAGTCGACGCCCGCGCCGACCTTCTTGCCGGTGTCGGCGTCGATGCCCTCCTGGCGCTGCTTGGTGTCGGTCATGGCAGACATGGCGATGTCGTAGCGCTTGGAGGCGAGACCGCCGACGAGGGTGTCGAACGTGGCGTTCTGGAACTCGAACTCCACGCCGAGCTGCTTGCCCATCGCCTCGGCCAGGTCCGGGTCGATACCGACGACCTTGCCGGAGTCGTCCTTGAACTCGACCGGAGCGTAGGCGATGTCGGAACCGACCTTGATGACGCCCTTGTCGCGAATGGACTGCGGCAGCTTGTCGGCCAGCGGGGCATCGCTCTTCGACGAGTTCTCGCTGCCGGAATCGTTGTTCTTTGTCTGGTCGCCGCATCCGGTGAGCAGCAGGGCGCCTGCGACCGCGATCGCACCGACCGCTGCTAGCCGGGAGTGCGCGGCGGTCGTACGACGGGTGGAGCTTGCGGTCATGGTGGTTCCTCCGGCGGATGAAGGGAGATGCCGATGGGGACGGTGGGGTTCCGGTGGAGCGGGGCGCCGGCCGGGGGTCCGGCAGGCGCCGTGAGTCGACGAGAGCACACGCTTTCGAGCGTCGCGACCTCGTGTGATTACGGCATCTTGCCATTCGGACTCGGCCGTTCAGGGGGGACGTCATGTCAAAATCGGATAACGGGTGGCCCCCCGAACCGCACCAGGTTGGTACATCACGACCGAACCTTTACGGGAATCGACCCTTCCGGCCGGAAGATCTTCGGCATTTCTCGATATGCGGGCATGGTTCGCTCGCGCGTGCGGCCTTTGAGGGTCTGTTCTCCTGGCCTGTCAAGGGGTGTCGAGAAGTTGTCCGGATCCCTCGCTATGAGTCATGTCACCGGCATGCGGCGTTCGAGGTCCGACATGTGAGCTTGCGCTTATCGGACTCGTCGCGGTGGGTGTCCGTCGGGTAAGAAGGTTCTTTACACCCCTCATCAGGGGCTCAGGGCGCGTGTGCGGCGCGCCCGTCGCGCAGGGCCCACGTGGTCCCAACGGCCATCTTCCTGCGCGGTGCCCGCCCATTCCTCACCAGGAGTGGACAAACCCTCAAACCATGAACTCTTAAGGGGTAAGACAAAGTGGCAGCGGAGATCGTCAATCCTCGCAGCGACAGCGACGCCAGTACGGAGCAGGAGGCGGGCGTGGAGCCCCTCGACTCCTTCGACCCCGCGTTCGCGCTGCACCGCGGCGGCAAGATGGCCGTGCAGGCCACCGTGCCGGTCCGTGACAAGGACGACCTGTCCCTGGCGTACACGCCCGGCGTCGCGAAAGTGTGCAGCGCGATCGCCGAGCAGCCCGACCTCGTCCACGACTACACCTGGAAGTCGTCGGTCGTGGCGGTCGTGACGGACGGTACGGCCGTGCTGGGACTCGGGGACATCGGACCCGAGGCCTCCCTTCCGGTGATGGAAGGGAAGGCGATCCTCTTCAAGCAGTTCGGCGGTGTGGACGCGGTCCCGATCGCGCTCGACTGCACGGACGCCGACGACATCGTCGAGACGGTGGTGCGGCTCGCACCTTCCTTCGGCGGCGTGAACCTGGAGGACATCTCGGCGCCGCGGTGCTTCGAGATCGAGCGCAAGCTCCAGGAGCGCCTCGACATCCCGGTCTTCCACGACGACCAGCACGGCACGGCGGTCGTGACACTCGCGGCCCTGCGGAACGCCGCACGGCTGAGCGGGCGGACGCTGGGTGAGCTGCGGGCGGTGATCTCGGGCGCGGGCGCGGCCGGTGTCGCCATCGCCAAGATGCTGGTGGAGGCCGGCATCGGGGACGTCGCGGTCGCGGACCGCAAGGGCGTCGTCTCGGCCGACCGGGACGACCTGACCCCGGTCAAGCGCGAAGTGGCCTCCTTCACCAACAAGGCGGGCCTGTCCGGCTCGCTGGAGGCCGCCCTGTCCGGCGCCGACGTCTTCATCGGCGTCTCCGGCGGTACGGTGCCGGAGCCGGCGGTCGCCTCGATGGCCAAGGGCGCGTTCGTCTTCGCGATGGCCAACCCGAATCCCGAGGTGCATCCGGAGGTCGCCCACAAGTACGCGGCGGTCGTCGCGACGGGGCGCTCGGACTTCCCGAACCAGATCAACAACGTGCTGGCGTTCCCGGGCATCTTCGCCGGCGCGCTGCAGGTGCGGGCGTCCCGGATCACCGAGGGGATGAAGCTCGCGGCGGCGGAGGCGCTGGCCTCCGTGGTGGGGGACGACCTCGCCGCGGACTACGTCATCCCGTCCCCGTTCGACGAGCGTGTCGCGCCGGCGGTCACGGCGGCGGTGGCGGCGGCGGCCCGGGCGGAGGGGGTTGCGCGCCGGTGACGGTGTGATCGCGCCGGTGACGGTGTGATGCGGTGTGTGGTGTACGGCCTCGTCCTCGGTGGGCGGGGCCGTTCGCTTTTTGGATGGGCGGCGTCGGTGCTGGGCGGGGTGGGAGGCGAGGCCCGGCGCTGCGGGGTGCCTCCCCCAGCTCCAGGCCGGTCAGCGGCGCGGCGCGGTGACAAGAGGGCGTGTGTCACAGGGCGTCGTGGTTCCGGTCGGAGGGCGGGGAACCTATCGTCAAGGTCATGTTCGCTGTCTACGCCGCCCGAATCGACCGCGACCAGCCGCTGACCGGCCTGGAGTTGGGAGAGCGTCCGGCTCCCGAGGCCCGTCCCGGCTGGAGTGTCATCGATGTCAGGGCCGCCTCCCTCAACCACCACGACCTGTGGTCCCTGCGTGGCGTCGGCCTCCCGGAGGACCGGCTGCCGATGATTCTCGGCTGCGACGCCGCCGGTGTCGACGAGGACGGCAACGAGGTCGTCCTGCACTCCGTGATCGGTCAGACCGGCCACGGGGTCGGCCCCGAGGAGCCCCGCTCCATCCTGACCGAGCGCTACCCGGGGACGTTCGCCGAGCAGGTCGCCGTGCCGACCTGGAACGTCCTGCCCAAGCCGAAGGAACTCTCCTTCGAGGAGGCGGCCTGCCTGCCGACCGCCTGGCTGACGGCGTACCGGATGCTGTTCACCAACGCCGGGGTGCGTCCCGGCGACTCGGTGCTGGTGCAGGGCGCCGGCGGCGGGGTCGCCACGGCCGCGATCGTGCTGGGCAAGGCTGCGGGGCTGCGGGTCTTCGCCACCAGCCGGGACGAGGCCAAGCGGAAGCGTGCCCTGGAACTGGGCGCCGTGGAGGCCGTCGAGCCGGGCGCGCGGCTGCCGCAGCGGGTCGATGCCGTCATCGAGACGGTGGGCGCCGCGACCTGGTCCCACTCGGTGAAGTCGCTGCGGCCGGGCGGCACCCTCGTCATCTCCGGCGCCACCAGCGGCGACCGGCCCTCCCACGCCGAGCTGACCCGGGTCTTCTTCCTGGAGCTCAAGATCGTCGGTTCCACCATGGGCACCAAGGACGAGCTGGAGGACCTGCTGTCCTTCTGCGCCGCGACCGGCGTACGTCCCGTCATCGACGAGGTGCTGCCGATGGACCGGGCCCGCGAGGGGTTCGAGCGGATGGCCTCCGGAGGGCAGTTCGGCAAGATCGTGCTCAGCGGTTCCTGACGCGTTCTCCAGGTCGTCGACGGCGGGTTCGGTGGTCCGGACCCGCCGTTCGCGTTCTCCGCGCCGCTTTCGGCATGTCAACCGGGGTTGACGAGCAGGTGTTGTCAACCTACATTGACACTATGAGTGAAGCAACGGATCTCGCCGCACGTGCGGGTGATCGCGACCCTCGGGTCGGGCTGCGGGCCGTCGCCGCACTGCGGATGCTGCTGGAGCGGCTGGAGGCGGTGCAGGTGCGCGGCGCGCGCGATCAGGGGTGGTCGTGGCAGGAGATCGCCACGGAACTCGGGGTCAGCAGGCAGGCCGTGCACAAGAAGTACGGGAGGCGTTGATGTTCGAGCGATTCACGAAGGATGCCCGGGCCGTGGTGCAGGGGGCGGTCGAGCAGGCCGAAGGGGCGCAGGCGCACACCGTCGACGCCGAGCACCTGCTGCTCGCCCTGCTGGACCGTGAGGGCAGCCGCGCCTCCTTCGCGCTCTCGGCACTCGGAGCCGGCCGGCGCAAGGACGCGGTACGGCAGGCACTGGCGGAGGCGCGGCGCCGTGCCGGCCTGACGCGGGCCGAGACCGAGGCCCTTGCCGGGCTGGGGATCGACGTCTCCGAGATCGTCGCCCGCGTGGAGGAGGCCCATGGTGTCGGCGCGATGTCCGGCGACCGGAAGGGCCGGCGCTGGTGGACCGGGCAGCACCGCAGCTTCAGCAAGGGCGCCAAGGAGGTGCTGGAGCAGGCGCTGCGGGCCGCCGTCGCCCGGCGCGACCGGCACATCGGGGACGAGCACATCCTCCTCGCCCTCACCGTCCGCCCCGGCGTACCCGCCGAGGTGCTCGCCGACCACGGCGTCACTCACGAGTCACTGACCAGGGTGCTGGGCGACCGCGCGGGGGAGGCCTGCGCCTGACGTGCGCGGTGTCCCCGGGCGAGGCGTCCTTCGGCGGTCGCCGGAGGACGCCGCGCCGCCGGGCTCAGGCCTTCGGTGCTCGCAGTATCGCCCCGATGTGCGCCGCGGCGGTCGACAGCTGGAGGCGGGCGCCGCGGAGCTGGTCGCTCGTGACTCCGTGGTCCCGGGCCGCGTCGCGGATGTCGTCCCGGAAGCGGTCGAGCAGCCGGTCCAGGTCACGGGCCGGGTCGCCGGTGGAGTCCGCGGCGTCCTCGTGGGCCCAGGACGGGGCGTAACCGGCCGGGAAGTCCTTGGGGGTGTCGGAGTACTCCGGGGTGACGGAGTGCTCGGGGGTGGCGGAGTGCTCGGGCCGGTGGGCGCTCGTGCCGGTGTCGGTGCGGCCGAAGCCCCAGTCCTTGCCGAACTCCTTCCCGAAGTCCTTTCCGAAGTCCCCGACCTCCTTGGCCAGTTCACTCAGACCCTCGCGCAGCCCGGTCGGCCAGTCGCCCCGCGAGAAGTGGTCCTGCACCTGCTCCTGGACCCGCTGGGCGATGCGCTGCACCTCTTCCTGCGCCTGCGCCCGGGCCCGCTCCTGGGCCTCCTTGGCCTGGCGCCGGGCCCGCTGTGCCTCGTCACGGGCGCGGCGGCTCTCGTCCTTGGCGCGGCGGGCCTGTTCCTTCCACTCCTGCTTGACGCGCCGCATCTCCTCCTTGGCGGCGCGCCACGCCTCCTTCTCGTCCGTGTCCGCGGCGTCCGCGGCGTCGGCGGCTGAGCCGTCGTCCTCGTCGTGCGCACCCGGGCCGGCGCCCCGGCGGGCGGCGCCGGCCGCGGCCCGCATCTCCCGGCGCAGATCGCCCGCCGCGCCGCGCACGTCGGCCCGGATCTCGGCGGCGAGCTCGGCGACCGACTCCCGGATCTCCAGCTCCAGGTCGGCCAGCTCACCGCTGCGGTCGGCCAGCTCGGCCCGGCCGGCGTCCGTGATGGCGTACACCTTGCGGCCGCCCTCGGTGGTGTGGGTGACCAGGCCCTCGGCCTCCAGCTTGGCCAGGCGCGGGTACACCGTGCCCGCCGACGGCGCGTACAGACCCTGGAAGCGCTCTTCGAGGAGCCGGATCACCTCGTACCCGTGGCGCGGGGCCTCGTCCAGGAGCTTGAGGAGGTAGAGGCGGAGGCGGCCGTGGGCGAAGACGGGGGACATGTCAGAGCACCTTCTTGTCGGTCGTGCCGTCGGCCGGGGCGCCGGTGGCGCCGGAATCCCGGCCGGAAGCGGAATTGTCCCCCGAGTCGTCCTGTGCGTCGTCCGCCGGGCCGGTGCCCCGGGGCTCGCGCTCCCACGGCGTGTCCTCCGCTGCCGGACGGCGCAGCAGGGCGATCGAGCCGGAGATGGTGGTGGCCTTCAGCCGGCCGTTGCCCGCGCCGAGCCGGCCGGTGATTCGCTTGGCGCCCCACTGGCCGCCCACCCGGAGGTCCTCGAAGGCGCTGGAGACCGTGCCGCTGGCCGTGTTCGCCTCCACCTCCGCGTCGGCGGGCTGGGGCAGCCGGATGGCGATCTCGCCCGAGACGCTGGTCAGGTTGATGTCGGTGGGTCCGCCGGCCGTGTCCAGGTCGACGATCATCGAGCCGCTCACGGAGTCGGCCCGGACCGAGGAGCCCGCCTCCACCACCGTCAGATCGCCGGAGACGGAGTGGAAGCTCAGGTCTCCACTGAGGGCCTGCGCCTCCACGTTCCCCGAGACGGTGTGGGCGCGGACCGGGCCGGCGAGACTCACGAGCGTCGTGTCCCCGGTGACGCCCTTCACCTCGGCGCGTCCGTCGAGCCCGGAGACCACGGCGGTGGCGCTGACCGCGCCCACCTCCACGCGGGTGCCGGCCGGCACGGCCAGGGAGACCACCGCGCTGCGGCGCCAGCCCTCGCGGTCGAGCCACTTGAGGAAGCCCTTCCAGGGCAGGTCCTCGTAGGCCACGGTGAGTACGCCGTCCCGGTGGGTCACGACGAGGGGAGGTCCCTCGATGCGGGAGACCTCCAGGCGGGCGGAACCTTCGTCCGTGCCCACGACGTTCACCGTTCCATTGACGACACGTACCTGGAGCTCGCTCACGGACTCGTCGAAGGTGAGTTTCCTGGGTTCCGCGACGGACCACTCGGACATGGTGCAGACCTCCTCGACCGAACGCGCCATATCGCGTCCTCCGCCATTCACGATATATCGCGGACCCGGAAAGTCAAGACACCCGTTCTGGTGATCAATGCTCGGCCAGGAGGGCGGAATTGCCCTAACTTGTGAACATGTCGACGGAAGAGTCCGTATCCGCTCCCGCTTGCGGTGCCCTGCTGCTGTGCCGTGCCGATCCGGACTCCGTCGTCGCCGTCGCCCCGCTGCTGGGTGAACGCATGACGCTGCTCCGGGCCGGCGGGGAGTGGAGCGTGCTCGTCCCGGCGGGCGGTCCCTGGCGGCACGGCGTCGAACCGGTCGACCGCGTGCTCACCGGCTGGGCCGCCGCGCTGGCCGTGGGCGCCCCGTGGCCCGCACTCGCCCTGTGGTGGGACGCCGACCGGGCCGGCTGCACGCTCGCGTCCGGTTTCCGCCGCCCCGTCGGCTACGTGTGGCTCGCGGACGGCACCCCGGTCGGCGAGGACGAGGCGATGCGCACCTTCGCGCACCGTCTCGGCCTGGATCCCGTACTGGATGTCCAGTCGCTGGACCGGCTGACGAGGCCGGACCCCGAGGCCGACGCCCGGACCAGACTGCGCGGGCTGCTCGCGGTGCTCACGCGCGCGGGGGTCGCCCTCCCCGCCGGACTCGACCCCGGCGGACCGGCCGACCGCCTCGGCGCCGCCGCGCGCGCCCTGCCCGGCGCCCGGCGGACCGAGGCCGCCGGGCGGCGACCGACCGCAGGCGAAAGCCGCCTCGCCCCCTGGATGCCCTGGGTGGGCGGCCCCGGAGCCCGAGCCCTGGCCCTGGCCCAGATGGCGGCCGGCCTGCCCCTCACCGTCTGGGGCCTACGGCGCCGCAGCGGGGGCTGGGCCACGGCGGGGGCGCTACTGGTCGCGCACGGAGCGCTCGGGACGGCGTACGGCCTCTCCAGGCGCTCCTGACGCCCCCGAGGTGCGCGGGGTACCCGAAGAGGCCCCGCGGGGCTCCGGGCAGGGGTGGGCCGGGCCGGAGTCCCGCGGGGCCGGCCGGGCTTCGAGCGGACCCGGAAGACTCCACGCCCGGCCCGGCTTCGAGCGGGCCCCGCGAGGACGCCGAAGAGAAATCCCGGGGACCCGCGCGCCTACTCGTCCTCGTCCTCGTCGTCCAGCCGCGCCAGCCACGTGGCCAGCCGCTCCACCGGCACCTCGAAGTCCGGGTTCAGGTCCACGAAGGTCCGCAGCTGCTCGGCGAGCCACTCGAAAGTGACCTCCTCCTCGCCACGCCGCTTCTCCAGTTCCTCGATGCCTCGGTCGGTGAAGTACAACTCATGCTCCTGATGCGGGTGGGCCGGGCCCACGGCGTACCCGTCCAGGGTAGTCCGTACGGGCCGGCGGACGGGGGTCGCGGGCGGCCGGGCTGGGTATTAGCCTCATCAAGGTCAAGTGACCGGTGCCCGCGCACGGTTGGGACGCGGCGGGCTCGACGGGGGAGCGGAATGAGTCACATCCAGGACGTGGAGCTGCCGGACGGGACGGTCATCACCGCCCGGATCAGCGAGGCGGGCGGGTACGACGACCAGGAGGACGTCGGTTTCACCGAGGCCGCCGTCGCCAAGGTCGAGCGGCTCCAGGAGCTGATCACCGGTGTCGGCTCCTCGGTGCTGAGCGCGGCCCGCGCGGCCGGGCCCAGCGAGGCCGCCATCACCTTCGGGGTGGAGCTGACCGCCAAGGAGGGGCTGGCCGTGGCGGTGCTCGCCCGGGGCGAGACCAAGGCGTCGCTGGAGGTCACGCTCAGCTGGCGGTTCGACCGGCCCGACGGGCAGGTGGGCGCGCGGGTACCGGCCGCGCATGAGTGAGGGCAACGACCGCCTCTACGAACTCGCCCGCGCCGCCACCGTCCACCTGCTGCCCGACCGGGGTGACGGCGCGCCGCTGTGGGGGAGTGGCTTCTTCGTCGCGCCCGGATGGGTGCTCACCGCCGCCCACGTGCTGCGTCCGCACCTCGCGGCGGGCCCCGGCACCGTCTTCCGGGTGCGCGGCGAGGGGGTCGACGCCGAGGCCCGTCTGGAGCAGTGGCTGCTCACCGACCCGCGCAGCCAGGCCGTACCCCTGGAGGAGGACCTGGCCCTGGTGCGCCTGGCGGGAGAGCCCGAGGAGCAGCAGCACGAGTGCGTCTGGCTCGCCGACCGGGCCGTGAGCCACTCCGGCGCCCTCAAGGTGTGCGGCTACTACCCCGGACCCTCCGAGACGTACTTCCGGATCGTCGATGCCGAGATCAACGGACACGAGGACCGGCACGGACTGATCATCAAGCCCGACATCGACCTTCCCAGCGGGGTTTCCGGCGGTCCGCTCCTCGATCCGGAGACCGGAGCCGTGGTCGGGCTGGTCAAGTCGCGCCGCAGACAGCAGGACGGCGGCAAGGCCGTCGCCATCTCGGCGCTGCGGCGCTTCGGGCGGACGTACCGCACGGTGGTGGCCGCCCACGACCGCTGGCACGGCGACGAGCCGCAGTCCCCGACCGGGGACAACTGGATAGACCTCCAGGGCGGACCCCCGGCCGGCGCCGGCGAGCAGTGGACCCCCGCCGACCGCCGGGACGCGCTGCGGCTGCTCGCCGAGCTGCCCCCACCGCCGGACGCGCCCACCGTCGAACTGCTCGCGAAGCGGGCGCGCAGCCACAACACGTGGCCGGGCGGCACCCCCGAGCTGCTCACCTGGCGGGACGGCACGGGACTGCTCTACGAGGGCGCGCGCCCGCTGGAGGCACTGACCTTCCTGCGCTACCTGAGGTTCGTCGAGCTGTACACGGCCTCCCGGGGCGGCGACGCCACCGCCCTCGGCCGGTGGATCGGCACCCGGCTGCGCCGGGAACCGCGCCGGGCCTTCCACGACCTCGTCCGCGACGTGAGCCTCCCCGAGGCGCTGCGCCCGGCCCCCGACACCGTGCCGGAGCGCATCGTGATCCCCTACCCGGGGCCGGGCGAGGGGGCGACCGTCGCCGTCCTGCTCGACCCGGTGATAGGTGCGCGGCCCGCCCGGTTCTTCTGGCAGATCTGGTACGACGACGGCCACGGCGAGCCCGAACTGCACGAGGTGGACGGCTCCGTCCACGGCCACGACCCCGCCGGTCTCGTCCAGGCCCTGCGCGGGCCGCTGGGCCGGCTGCTGCGGGCCAAGGACCAGGAGGGCCGGCCCGTGCCCCTCGAGGTCGCCCTGCCGGTGGAGCACTTCGACACGGCCGTGCACCGCTGGCGGTTCGACGACATAGCCGAACTCAACGACGCCGGTCACCTGGGAGTGCGCCGCCGGGTGGTGCTGCGCGCCCTGGAGCGCCGGGGAGATCCGGACAAAGTCTGGGCCGAGCGCTGGCAGGCCATGGCGGACCAGCGGAGCTTCAGTGGCTGGCGCACCCCGGGACAGGGCGACTTCCCCGGCGCCCGCGGTTACCGCGACGCCGCCTGCGACCTCATCCCGGTCATGTGCCGGCCCGCCGGGCGCGACCCCGGCCGCACCGCCATGCGGCTCGCCCTGGAGGGCGGCCACGGAGTCGCCCTCTGGCACGTCGACGGCCACTCCTCCCGCGTCTGCCCCGAGTCGTGCGACATCCTCTACGCCAAGGCGGAGGAACTCCTCGGGACGCTCGGCTCCCTCGCCGAGCTGCCGGACCGGATACGCCACGTGCGCCAGGAGATCAGCGAGCTGCGGGCCGACCGGGCCTGGGCCGAGCCGATGGCCCTTCTCTACGACGATCCGCGCCGGCCCCTGCCGTCCGAAGAGGGCGGGACGCTGGACGCGCCCCTGTGAGCGCCCACCGCGCGCCCCTCCGCCCGCCGGACACGCGCCGTGACGGACGTGGTGACTGGCCGGAAAGCGCTGTTTTCGAGGGAGGGCGCGGGTACATTCTCAGGGGCCCGTTGTGGGTGCGCGACGCCCTCGTCGGCCAGGCCGTGGACAGCCACCGACCGTCGACGAGGAGCACGGTATGAGCGAGTGGTTCATCTACCGGGGCACCGGGCAACCGGCTCCCGAGCGGATCGGACAGCTGCCCGCCCCGCCCCCCTGGCGGGACTTCGACACCCCGGCCGTGGACTACGACGTACCGGACCTCGGCCCCTCCACCCGGCGCAGGCTCGGTGCGCGCACCGTCCCGATGCCCATCCAGGACCCCGGCACCCTCGAACTGGTCAACGCGGCCCTCTATCTGCGCCGCCCCCTGCTCGTCACCGGCGAACCGGGCGTCGGCAAGTCGACGCTGGCGCACTCCGTGGCCCACGAACTCGGCCTCGGCCGGGTCCTGGAGTGGCCGGTCGTCAGCCGCAGCGAACTGCGGGACGGGCTCTACACGTACGACGCCATCGGCCGCCTCCAGGACGCCCAGCTGCCCGACGGCCAGGGCTCCCCGGACATCGGCCGCTACATCAAGCTCGGCCCGCTCGGCACCGCGCTGCTCGCCGCCGACCGGCCCCGCGTGCTGCTCATCGACGAGCTGGACAAGAGCGACATCGACCTGCCCAACGACCTGCTGAACGTGCTGGAGGAAGGCTCGTTCGCCATCCCCGAACTGGAGCGGATCGCCGACCGCACCCCGGTCGTCGAGGTCCTCACCGACGACGGCAGGCGGGTCGCGGTGAAGGACGGACAGGTGCGCTGCCGGGCCTTCCCGTTCGTCGTCATGACCAGCAACCGTGAGCGCGAGTTCCCCGCCCCACTGCTGCGCCGCTGCATCCCGCTCGACCTCAGGGCCCCGCGTGACGAGCGCCTCGCCGCGCTGGTGCAGGCCCATTTCGGCCAAGGGTCATACGACGACAACCACGACATCGTCGACCAGTTCGCCCGCGCCGAGACGGACGGGGCGCTGCGGCCCACCGACCAGTTGCTCAACGCGATCTTCCTTGCCCAGTACGCCGCCCGTGACGCCGCCCACCGGCGCGAGGAGATCTCGGACCTCCTGATGCAGCCCCTGGACCGTGGGTTGCGGTAGTCGATGGCCGCCCAGGAACCCCCGATTCCCACCGACGGCGCGGCACCCGTGCTCGCCGCGCTGGTCGCGCGCATGCGGGACGCGGGGATCGGGCCGGGCGTCGAGGAACTGGCGGACGCGCTGTGGCTGGCCCGCTGGCTGCCGGCCCCCGTGTCCTCGGCGGCCGGCGAGACCTCCGGCGCGGGTGGCGGCGCCGTCGCGGTACCGCCCGGCGGACACCAGCACGCCGCGTCGCCGCCACCGGGGCCGTCCAGGCCGCCCGCCGGCCAGGAGGAGGCCTCGCCCCCCGACGGCGCCTGGCTGTTCGCCCCCGGCGGTGACGGCCCCGCGAACGGCGAGGGCGGCACCGGCGACGGGCCGGCACCCGTACGGGTCCCGGCCGCACCCTCCCTGCCGGAACCCCTCGCCCTGCAGCGCGGCCTCCGCCCGCTCCAGCGCTACCGCGCCCCCGTGCGTCCGGTCCCGCGAACCCTGGACGAACGGGCCACCGCCGAGCGGGCCGCGGAGTCCGGACTGGTGCTGCCCGTGCTGCGCACCGACCGGCGTCGAGAGGCCCGGCTGCTGCTCCTCATGGACGTGTCGACCTCCACCGTGGTCTGGCAGCAGGCCCTGGACGAACTGCGCCAGGTCTGCGCGCGGGCCGGCGCGTTCCGCGAGCTCCAGGTGCAGTACCTGCACGAAGGTCCCGGCGGCCGGCCCGGCTGCTCCTCCAGCCCGGAGACGGGCGGCCCACTGCACGCGCCCGAGCAGCTCAGCGATCCGACCGGCCGCCGCGTGACCCTGGTGCTCAGCGACTGCGCCGGACCGATGTGGCGCAGCGGCCGAGTGCAGCGCCTGCTGCACCGCTGGGCGGCGACGGCACCGGTCGCCGTCGCGCAGCCGCTGCCGCAGCGGATGTGGGTCCGTACCCATCTGCCGGCCCGGCGCGGGATGCTGCACCGGCGCGAGGGCCCGGCCGGCGCGCTGGAGTTCCACCCCGACCGGGGTGCGGCCGAGCGCGGCGCGCTGCCGGTACCCGTGCTGGCGCTGCGCCGCCCGTCGGTCGAGGGCTGGGCGCGGCTCGTGTCCGGTGCCACCGGGCAGTCCCTGGCCGCCGCCGCGGGCTGGGTGCGCGCCGACCACCCCGCCTCCGCCGCGCCGGTGCGCGCGGCCGAGGACGTCGGCGGAGCCGAGCGGGTCCGGGCCTTCTGGCGCCCCGCGTCCCCGGAGGCCCGCCGCCTCGCCGTGTACCTGTCCGCGGTGCCGCTCCAGCTGCCGGTGATGCAGCTGGTCCAGCACGCGATGCTCGCCGGGAGCGGACCCGACGTCCTTTCCGAGGTGCTCCTCGGCGGGCTGCTGCGCCGCGAGCCGGACACCGACGACCCGCAGGCCGTGCGGTACCGCTTCCTGCCCGGCGTCGCCACGGAACTGCGGGCCCGGCTGACCGTCGAGGACGTCCAGCTGCTGTTCAAGCACTGCTCCGAGTACGTGGAGCGCCGCTTCGGCCGCAGTGTGCGCAACTTCCCCGCCCTGGCCGGGGCGTTCCTGCGCGGCGCGGTCAGCCCGGGTGAGCGGCTCGTCCCGGTGACCGGCCCCGCGGCCGCCCACGCGACCGGCCCCGGCGCGGCCGAACCACCCGGCCTGCGCGCGTTCGCCGAGGTGTCGGCGGACGTCCTGCGGGAGCTCGGCGCCCGGATGCCGAGGACGGCCACCGTCCTCGGGTTCGGCGCGGAGGAACTGCTGGAGCGGGGACGGGAGGCGTACGCCCGCTTCCGGACGGAGGGGCTGACCCGCGAACTCGACGCGGCCGTCGGCAGCCTGCGCCAGGCACTCACCGTGGCCCGCCCGGGCGAGCGGCGCGTGCGGGTCGCTGAGTCGCTCGCGGAATGCCTGCTGGACCGGTGGCGCGTGGGCGCGGACGGCGACGACCTGAGGGAGGCCTGGGAGGCGGTCGCGGACCCGCGGGGCCTCACCGGACACGGGAGGTTCGTCCGCGGCGTCATCTGCTCGGACCAGGCCTACGCGGTGCACGACGAGGGCATCGGTTTCCCCGGGGTTCCGGCCGATCTGCGGGACTGGGCCGCCGACGCCGCCGCGCACAGCGAGCACGACCCCGCGGAGTTCGCCCGCGCGGTCCTGCTGTACCTGGCCGACAGCGACTTCGCCGCCGTTCTGGGCGCGGAGAGCGAGAGTGCCGACCGGCGCCGGGCCGCCGGCCTCGTACTGCTGAACCTGCGCGGCGTCATCGCCCTGGTGGGCGCGGACCGGCACGGGGCCGACGGCCCCTACCCGGCGGGCGACAGTCCCGAGGAGTGGTACGTCACCCACCTGTACCGGGCCCTCGACGCCGCCACCACCACGGCCGAGCTGCCCGGCTCGGACCAGACCCGTGCCGAGCGGGGCCGGCTCTGGCTGGAGCTCGCGCGGCAGTTCGCCGGGCAGGGACCTGTCGCCTCCTCCGCCGACGAGGCGGACCGGGCGCGTGACGCGGCGGCCTCGGCCACCGAGGACCTCATGGCGGTGCTGAGCCGGGAGAACACCCTGCCGGACACCGAGCGCTGCCGGCTCTGGCTGGACGTGGCGTCCGCCGTGAGCCTCGCCGAGGCCGGCACCGGCACCGGCACCGGGGACGGGGACGACGGCGGGCACGCCCTGCTGACGCACGCGCTGGAGCGTGCCCAGGAGGCGGCCGGGGACGACGGGGAACTGCGTGTCGAGTGCCGCACCCGCGCGGCGAGCGCCCATTGGGAGAGCTACGAACGCACCGGCGACCCGGCGTCGCTGGACCTGGCCGTCGGCGCGTGGGAGGCGGTCGTACGACTGCTGCACGAGGACGACCCCCGGCTGCCCGCCGTACTGACCGACTGCGGCGCCGCCCTGCGTGAGCGCGCCGGCCACCACGACTCGCCGCAGGACACCCACCGGGCCGTCGACATGCTGCGACGGGCCGTCGACGAGACCCCTCCCGACGACCCCGCTCTGCCCCACCGGCGGTCCCGGCTGGCCGACGCCCACGTCGGGCGCTTTCATCGCGAGCACGTGCTGTCCGACCTGTACGAGGCCGACTGGCTGCTGGGGGAGGCGGTCCGTGGCTCCGAGGAGCCGCGCTTCCAGGCGCTGTACCTGATGCGGCGCGGCATTGTGGCCCTGCACCTGCACACGAGACTGGGCACCCCCGACCACGCCGACAAGGCTGTGGAGCACTACACCCAGGGCGCCGAGCACGCCCGGGAGGCGGGCCCCGAGGGCCCGGCGGTCCTGGCCCTGGCCCTGCGCGGCCGGGCCCACGCCCGCGAACGGCTCGGCCGCGCCCGCACCGCCCTGGCCGACTACCGCGAGGCCCTCCGCCTCACCACCGACCCCGAGCTGGCCGAGCTGCTCCGTTCGGACATCGCCCGCCTCACCTCCGGAACGGCCGACGCGTGACCCACCCCACCGACGAGGCGGAGATACCCCTGCCCGAACTCCTCCGGCCCGCCCGCTCCGACCATCCGGTGCTCGCCGCGGTCCTCGCCGAACTCCACGTCCGCGACGGGGAGAGCACCGTCGTCGCCTACTACGAGGACGCCCCGTGACGGCCGGCCCCCGGCCGCCCGCACCCCCGTGCCGGCCCGCCGCGCGCCTCGACGCCCCGGACCACGTCCCCACGCCCCTGCGGCAGTTCGTCCTCAAGGTCCACGGCCGCTGCAACCTCGACTGCACCTACTGCTACCTCTACCGCGGCCAGGACAGCGGCTGGCGGGACCGCCCGGCCCGTGTCGACGACCGCGTCATGGAGCACACCGCGACCCGTGTCGCCGAGCACGTCGGCGCCCACGGCCTCGACCACATCCGGATCGAACTGCACGGCGGCGAACCCCTCCTGGCCGGTCCCGCGCCCGTCCTGGACTACGTCCGGGCCGTCCGCCGCACCGTCCCCGACAGCTGCCGGATCACCGCCACCGTGCAGACCAACGGCACCCGCCTCACCGACCGCGGCCTGGACCAGCTCACCGGGGACGGCATCCGGGTCGGCCTCAGCCTCGACGGCGGACGCGCGGCCCACAACGCGCGCCGGGTCGACCACGCGGGCCGGCCCGCCTGGCCGGCCGCCCTCGCCGCGGCCCGCCGGCTCGCCGCGCGTCCACAGGCGTACGCCGGGATCCTGTGCACCGTCGACCTGGACGCCGACCCGCTGGACGTCTACCACTCGCTGCTGGAACTGGGCCCGCCGCGGCTGGACCTCCTGCTCCCGCACGCCAACTGGGGCCGGCCGCCGCCCGGTCTGCGCGGTGGCCGGCCCGGCAGGCACCGGCCCGGGGCCACGCCCTACGGGGACTGGCTGGCCACCGTCTTCGACGTCTGGTGGGACGCGGGACGACTGCGCACCCGTGTAAGGCTCTTCCAGGAGGTCGTCGCCCTGCTGCTGGGGGCGCCCAGCCGGGCCGAGGCCGTGGGCCTGTCGCCGGTGGCCGCCGTGGTCGTCGAGACGGACGGCGCCATCGAGCAGGTCGACTCGCTCAGGTCCGCCTACCGGGGCGCCGCGGAGACCGGACTCGACGTGTTCCGTCACTCCATCGACACGGTCCTGCGCCATCCGGGGATCGTGGCACGCCAGTCGGGCGAGCGGGCCCTGGGCGCGGACTGCCGTGCCTGCCCGGTGGGCCGGGTGTGCGGGGGCGGCAACTACGTGCACCGGTACACGCCCGGCTCCGGTTTCCACCACCCGAGTGTGTACTGCGCCGACCTGGAGCGGCTGATCCGGCATGTCGCGCACCGGCTGGAACACACCGTCCGTACCACCACCTGAACCGCGCGTCATGCCCAACTCCGCGCGCGAGACGTCGCTTTGACGCACAATTGACTAACCTGTGCACAGTCGTGACCGGTTCGGCCGAGGGGACAGCGAGATGGTGACGGAGCTGGGCCACGTCACGGTGGTCTTCGCCGGGCAGAGCGAGTCCTGGGCCAAGTGGATCGACCACCAGATCCGCGCCGCCGGCCGGACCACCACCCTGGTGCGGTGGAACCCGCTGCGCCGGCCACCGGCCGCGCACGCCCTGACCGATCTGCTCGGCGCGCCCGGCCGCATCCTGCTCGTCATCGACGACTGGTACGAGCGACTGGGACCCGAGCGGTTCCACGCCTGGGCACAGGTGCTGCGGGAGGTGCTGCCCGGGTTCCGCGAACGCCTCGCCGCCGTGAGCGTCACCGCGCAGCCGCTGCCGGCGGAGGTCGCCCCGCTCGCTCCCGTCGAACTGCGCGGCCTGCGACCCGAGGTGGCCCGCGTCCGTGTCCTGGAGTGCGCGGCCGTCCCGGCACCCGGCCGACTGGTCGACCTGCGCCGCGGCCCGCGCTTCCCGGACGACCCCCCGGAGGTCTGGCGTGTCCCGCGCCGCAACCGCCGGTTCATCGGCCGCACCGACCTCCTGGAGCGGATGTACGGGTCCCTCGCCGGAGCCGGGACCGACGGAGCCGTCCTCGCGCTGCGGGGCCACGGAGGCGTGGGCAAGACACAGCTGGCGCTGGAGTACGCCCACCGGTTCGCCGGCGAGTACGACATCGTCTGGTGGATCACCGCCGCGCAGCGCGTCACGGCCCGCCAGCAGTTCGCCGACCTCGCGCCCGAACTGAGCCTCGGGGACGTCGGGGACCTGGCGGCCACCATCAAGGCCGTACGCCGGGAGCTCGACGGCACCGCCCGTCCCTGGTTGCTGGTGCTGGACGGCGCGGGCGACCCGGAGAAGGTGATCGACCTCGTCCCCGAGGGACGCGGACACGTCCTGGTCACCACACACCGCGGCGAGTGGGCGGCGCAGGGGGAGACCCTCCGGGTCACGGGCTTCGAACGCCAGGAGAGCATCGCGTTCGTCGGCCGGCGCACCGAGCGGCTCGACGCCGGCCAGGCCGACCGGCTCGCCGAGGCCGTCGAGGACATGCCGCTGCTGCTCGACCAGACGGCCGCCTGGCTCGACATGAATCCGGCCATGTCCGTCGACGAATACGTGCGGGACATCCGCGACGGCCGTCCCGACCGCTTCGGAGTGATGCCGTCCCGGGACTACCCGGAGAGCTTCCAGGTCGCCTGGGCCAAGCTCCTCAACACTCTGCGCGAGGGCTTCGAGCCCGCCTGGAACCTGCTCAACCTGCTGGTCTGCTTCTCGCCCGAGGTGGTCCCGGTACGACTGCTGCAGACCGCCCGGCACACCGACCTGCCGCCCGAGCTGGCGGACCTCGTCGCCGAGCCCAGCAGCTGGAACTCCGCCCTGCGCAAGCTCTCCGAGACCACCTCGATGCGCATCGAGTACGAACAGGGACCGAGGCTGGACACCCAGACCGTCGGCACGCTGCGCATGCACCGGCTCTTCCACCGCTTCGTGCGCTACGTCCAGTCGCCCGAGGACGCCGCACGCCACTTCGCCGCCGCCCGCCGGCTCCTGGTCTCCGCCGACCCCCGCGACTCCTCCACCCCGGGCAACTGGGCCCGCTACGCCGCGCTCATCCCGCACCTGGAGCCCTCCGGGGCCCTGGACTCGGACGACGAGGACGTCCGGGACCTCGTCCTGAACTGCATCGAGTACCTGCGGATGCGCGGCGAGTACGACGAGGGCCGGCGGCTGAGCCGGCGAGCCGTGGACCGCTGGCGCGAGACCTCCGAGGACACCGACCGGGCCGTCCTGGTCGCCGTCCACCAGCTCGCCAACATGCAGCGCAGGCTGGGCCGGTACGCGGAGGCGGAGTCGACCGGACGCGAGACGATCCGGCGGCTGAGGGCCGCGGGCACCGTACGTCCCATCGAGCTGATCCGCGCCAAGGACGGGCTGGGCGGCACGCTCATGGCCCTCGGCCGGTACGCGGAGGCCCGTGCGCTGTTCGAGGAGGCGGCCGAGACCGCGGCCGTCGAGCTGGGCGGCGAACAGGTCCCGCGCACCCTCACCGTCCGCAGCAACCTGGCCATGGCCCTCGGCCTCCAAGGCCACTACACCGAGTCCCTCGCCCTGCACCGCAGGATCTTCGAGGCACGGGTCGAGCTCCTCGGCGGCAAGGACGCGCTGACCCTCAACTCGGCGCTGCGTACCGCCTGGATGCTGCGACTGCTCGGCAACTATCGCGAGGCGCTGGAGATCCAGGGCCACAACTCCCGCCTGCACAGCCAGGTCCTCGACCGCAACCACGCCCAGACCCTGCACGCCGAACACAACCTCGCCCTGTGCTCCCGCCGGGTCGGCGACCTGCAGTTCGCGCACGCCATGATGCGCGGCGTCCGGCGGAAGCTGCTGCGCCGCCGCGGCACCCTGCACCCCGAGACGCTCCTGGTCTCCTGCGACTACGCGATGCTGCTGCGCCAGCTCGGAGAGACCGAGGAGGCCCGGAGCCTGGCCGAGGCCACCGCCGTTCACTACGCCGCGCAGCTCGGCGAGGACCACCCGTACACCGTCGGAGCCCGGGACAACGTGGCCGTGATCATGCGCGACTCGGGCGAGACGCAGGCCTCGCTGGAGCTGTCCCGCCAGTGCACGGCGCAGATGGAGAAGGCGGTGGGCCGGGACCATCCCTGGTCCGTCGGCTGTGCCAAGAACGAGGTGGCCGCGCTGGCCGGCGCCGGTGAGAAGGAAGCCGCGGCCACCCTGGGCCGGGACGCCTGCGCCCGCTCCGCCCGCGCCCTGGGCGAGAACCACATCCTCACCGTCGGCCTGCGCGCCGGACTGGCGCTGGACCTCGCCGACACGGGCGAACGCGAGGAGGCCGAGGCCCTGGGACGGGACGTGGGCACCCGGCTCACCGGGCTGCTCGGCGCGGGCCACCCGCAGATCCGGGAGATCCAGGAACGGCGGCACCCCTACTGGGACTTCGAACCCCAGCCGATCTGACCCGGCCCGTCCGGACGCCGAAGGGGCCGGCCCCGATACCGGGACCGGCCCCTTCCGTCAGGCCTGTGCCAAGGCTCAGGCCTCGAACACCTCACGCACCAGCTGCTCCTGCTCCGCCTGGTGCCGCTTGGCGGAACCGACGGCCGGGGACGAGCCGTGCGGGCGCGAGATGCGCCGCAGACGCTCGCCGTGCGGGACGTCGGCGCCGACCGCCAGGTCCAGGTGGTCGATCAGGTTGAGCGCGATGAACGGCCAGGCACCCTGGTTCGCCGGCTCCTCCTGCGCCCACAGGTACTTCTCGGCGTTCGGGTACTTGGCGATCTCCGCCTGGAGCTCGGCACCCGGCAGCGGGTACAGGCGCTCGATGCGGATGATGGCCGTGTCCGTGATGCCGCGCTTCTTCCGTTCGGCGTCGAGGTCGTAGTAGACCTTGCCGGCGCAGAAGACGACCTTCTTGACCGCGGCCGCCTCGACCGAGTCGTCGCCGATGACCGGACGGAACTGGCCCGTCGTGAACTCCTCCGCCTTCGACGCGGCGGCCTTCAGGCGCAGCATCGACTTCGGGGTGAAGACGACCAGCGGCTTGTGGTGCGGGTTGTGCACCTGCCACCGCAGGAGGTGGAAGTAGTTCGACGGCAGGGTCGGCATCGCGACCGTCATGTTGTTCTGCGCGCAGAGCTGGAGGAAGCGCTCCGGACGGGCCGAGGAGTGGTCCGGGCCCTGGCCCTCGTAGCCGTGCGGGAGCAGGAGCGTCACGCCGCTCGTCTGGTTCCACTTCTGCTCGGCCGACGAGATGAACTCGTCCACCACCGTCTGCGCGCCGTTGACGAAGTCGCCGAACTGCGCCTCCCACATCACCAGCGCGTCGGGGCGGGCCAGCGAGTAGCCGTACTCGAAGCCCATCACCGCGTACTCGGAGAGCAGGGAGTTGTAGACGTTGTACCGGGCCTGGTCCTCGGCCAGGTACAGCAGCGGCGTGAACTCGTCGCCGGTCTCGCGGTTGATGAGCACCGCGTGCCGCTGGCCGAAGGTGCCGCGCTGCGAGTCCTGGCCGGAGAGCCGGACCGGGACGTTCTCCAGCAGCAGCGAGCCGACGGCGAGGGTCTCGCCCATGCCCCAGTCGATCGTGCCGTCCTCGACCATCGCCGCCCGGCGCTGCAGCTGCGGCAGCAGCCGCGGGTGCACGGTGACGTGGTCGGGGATGTTGACCTGGGACTCCGCGATCCGCTTCACGGTCTCGGCGGTGACCGCGGTGTTCACGGCGACCGGGAACTCGGCCTGCGGGTCGGAGGGCTCCGCGGCGGCCGGCTGGGATGCGGCCTCGCGGACCTCGGTGAAGACCTTCTCCAGCTGGCCCTGGTAGTCCTGGAGCGCCTGCTCGGCCTCTTCCAGGGTGATGTCGCCGCGACCGATGAGGGACTCGGTGTACAGCTTGCGCACCGAGCGCTTCTTGTCGATCAGGTCGTACATCAGCGGCTGGGTGAAGGCCGGGTTGTCGGTCTCGTTGTGACCGCGGCGGCGGTAGCAGATGAGGTCGATCACCACGTCCTTGTTGAACGCCTGGCGGAACTCGAAGGCCAGCCGCGCCACGCGGACGCAGGCCTCCGGGTCGTCGCCGTTCACGTGGAAGATCGGGGCCTCGATCATGCGGGCCACGTCCGTCGCGTACATCGAGGAGCGCGAGGACTCCGGGGCGGCGGTGAAGCCGACCTGGTTGTTGATGACGACGTGGACCGTGCCGCCGGTGCGGTAGCCGCGCAGCTGCGACATGTTCAGGGTCTCGGCCACCACGCCCTGGCCCGCGAAGGCCGCGTCGCCGTGGACCGCGACCGGCAGGACGGTGAAGTCGGTGCCGCCCTTGTTGATGATGTCCTGCTTGGCGCGGGCGACGCCCTCCACGATCGGGTCGACCGCCTCCAGGTGCGAGGGGTTGGCGACCAGCGAGACCTTGATCTGCTCGCCGTCCAGGCCGGTGAAGGTGCCCTCGGCGCCCAGGTGGTACTTGACGTCACCGGAGCCGTGCATCGACTTCGGGTCGAGATTGCCCTCGAACTCGCGGAAGATCTGCGCGTACGACTTGCCGACGACGTTGGCCAGCACGTTCAGCCGGCCGCGGTGGGCCATGCCGATGACGACCTCGTCCAGGCGGGACTCGGCCGCCGAGTCGATGACCGCGTCCAGCAGCGGGATGACGGACTCGCCGCCCTCCAGGGAGAAGCGCTTCTGGCCGACGTACTTGGTCTGCAGGAAGGTCTCGAACGCCTCCGCGGCGTTCAGCCGGCGCAGGATGCGCAGCTGCTCCTCGCGCTCCGGCTTGGTGTGCGAGCGCTCGATGCGGTCCTGGATCCACTTGCGCTGCTTCGGGTCCTGGATGTGCATGAACTCGACGCCGGTGGTGCGGCAGTACGAGTCGCGCAGCACGCCGAGGATGTCGCGCAGCTTCATCAGGGACTTGCCGGCGAAGCCGCCGACCGCGAACTCGCGCTCCAGGTCCCACAGGGTGAGCCCGTGCTCGGTGATGTCCAGGTCGGGGTGCTTGCGCTGCTGGTACTCCAGCGGGTCGGTGTCGGCCATGACGTGGCCGCGGACCCGGTAGGAGTGGATCAGCTCGAAGACGCGGGCGGCCTTGGTGACGTCGTCGTCGTGCGAGGCGTCGATGTCCTTGAGCCAGCGGACCGGCTCGTAGGGGATGCGCAGCGCCTCGAAGATCTCGTCGTAGAAGCCGTTCTCGCCGAGGAGCAGGCCCGCGACCTGGCGCAGGAACTCGCCGGAGGCGGCGCCCTGGATGACCCGGTGGTCGTAGGTCGACGTGAGCGTCATGACCTTCGAGATACCGAGCTTGTTCAGGGTGTCCTGGCTGGTGCCCTGGAACTCCGCCGGGTAGTCCATCGAGCCGACGCCCATGATGACGGCCTGGCCGGGCATCAGACGCGGCACCGAGTGGACGGTGCCGAGGCCGCCGGGGTTGGTCAGGGAGACCGTGACGCCGGAGAAGTCGTCCATCGTCAGCTTGCCGTCGCGGGCGCGGCGGACGATGTCCTCGTAGGCCTGCCAGAACTCGAAGAAGTTCATGGTCTCGGCCTGCTTGATCGCCGCGACGACCAGCTGGCGGTCGCCGTTGGGCTTGACCAGGTCGATGGCGAGGCCGAGGTTGACGTGCGCCGGCTTGATGAGCGTCGGCTTGCCGTCCTTCTCACCGAACGCGTAGTTCATGGCCGGCATGGCCTTGATGGCCTGCACCATCGCGTAGCCGATCAGGTGCGTGAAGGAGATCTTCCCGCCCCGGGCGCGCTTGAGGTGGTTGTTGATGACGATGCGGTTGTCGAACAGCAGCTTCACCGGGACCGCGCGCACGGACGTGGCCGTGGGCAGCTCCAGCGAGGCGTTCATGTTCTTCGCGACCGCGGCGGCGGGACCGCGCAGGGTCACCAGCTCGGGACCGTCCGGGGAGGCGGTGGCCTCCTTGGCGGGCGCGGCGGCCTTGGCCTGCGGCTTGGCGGCGGGCTTGGCCGGGGCCTGAGCCGGGGCCGGCTTCGCGGCCGGGGCCGCCGGAGCGGCCGCGGCGGGCTGCGTGGCCGGCTTCGCGGCGGCCGGCTGGGCGGCCGGCTTGGCCGGGGCCGGGGTCGGAGCGGGAGCCTGCGCCTGGGCCTGCGGTGCGGGGGCGGCCTGGGGCGCGCTCCCGGAGTCCGTGCTCACGGCACCGGAGGCGGACTGGGCCGCGGCCGCTCCTGGCTTGTAGTCGGCGAAGAAGTCCCACCAGGCTCGGTCCACGGAGTTCGGGTCCTGGAGGTACTGCTGATAGATCTCGTCGACGAGCCACTCATTGGCACCGAACGCGGCGGCGGGGTTCTTGCCCGCGTTGCCCGCTTGGTCGGTGTCGGTCGAGATGCTCGAGTTACTGGGGGACTGTGGCGACACGGCGAGAACCGCCCTCTTCCGCTTCTTCACAAGATGGTGGACAGCGGGAATCAAGGCTACGCCTCCCGGACCCGGAAGGTCAGACCGGGATCGTTCATCGTCGCGTAAGTCACATCGCAGACCGCGTTTCGGCGCTGGAAATGGCGGGAAACAAGCGAGGTTCTGCTGCGTGTGGGAAGGGGAGACCTGGACCCGGCGCGGAGAAACCGCGGGCCTGTGCCTGATCACACGTGTCCGTCGGCGCGGACGTCAGTGGATCTTGACGCTCCGCTTCGAACCCTACGTCAACTCGATGCCGACGGCAGACCTGGAAGAGTGATGAGAATCCGGCAGCCCCGCTCGGATTCGGCCACCCCGATCCGGCCGCCGTGCAGATCCACCGCCCAGCGTGCGATCGCCAGGCCGAGCCCGGTGCCGCCGTCGCTGCCCGGACCGTGCGGCCGGGACACCGAACCGCGGTTGAACCGCTCGAACACCCGGCGCCACTCCGAGCGCGGAATACCGGGGCCTTCGTCGAGAACCTCCAGCTCGAGCGATTCCGGAAGGTCCCCGCGCCGCGCCCTGACCGTCACCCGGCCGTGCGGTGGGCTGTGCTTGACCGCGTTGTCGATGAGGTTGGCGACGACCTGGTGGATGCGCTCGGGGTCGGCGTGCGCCGTCAGGTCCGGCGGGAAGACGTCCAGGGCCAGATGCACGTCGGTGCGGCTGTGGCTGCCCGACCCGGACGCGATGCCCGCCCGCGCCGAAGCGACCATGTTGGCCTCCTTCAGCACGCCGGAGAGGTACGGCCACACCTCGAAGCGTCGCTTGCGCAGCGGTATGACGCCGTTGTCCAGGCGGGAGAGGTCCAGCAGGGTCTCCACGAGGCGGCCGAGCCGCTCCGTCTGTCCGAGCGCCGTCCGCATGGTCTCCGGATCGGCCTCGGTGACCCCGTCGACGATGTTCTCCAGCACCGCCCGCAGGCCCGCGATGGGGGTGCGCAGCTCGTGCGAGACGTTCGCCACCAGCTCCTTGCGCTGGAGGTCCTGGGCCTCCAGGTCGTCGGCCATGCGGTTGATGGTGACGGCCAGGTCGCCCAGCTCGTCGCGGCGGTTCTCGCGGACCCGGCGCGTGTAGTCGCCGTGCGAGATGGACCGGGCCACGGCGTTCATCTCGTCCAGGGGCGCGGTCAGCGAGTGCGCCACGAACTGGGTGATCAGCAGCGTGGCGATCATCGAGAAGACCGTGATGAAGCGCAGCTCCGTCTTGGTGTGCACCGCGATCACCGAGAGACCGGTGGTGATCAGCACCGACGTGACGACCAGCGCGCCGAGCTTGGTCTTGATCGAGAACGGGCGTACGCCGCCCCACGGCTCCCCGGTGCTCTGCGAACCGGAGCTTCGGGAACCGGTCTTCCGGGAGCCGGGGCACCGGGAACCGGAGGGCCGGGAACCGGAGGTCCCAGAACCGGGGGTCCGGGTACCAGGGGTCCGGGAGCCGGAGCCCCGCCGCGCGGCGTCCCGTCCTCGGCTCATGGCGTCGGCGTCTCCAGCGCGTAGCCCACGCCGTGCACCGTACGGATGCGCTCGGCGCCGATCTTGCGGCGCAGCGCCTTGATGTGACTGTCCACGGTCCGGGTGCCGGAGGCGTCCGCCCAGTCCCACACCTCGGCCAGCAGCTGCTCGCGGGAGAGCACCGCGCGCGGGGTGTTCGCGAGACAGACCAGCAGGTCGAACTCGGTGGGGGTGAGGTGGACGTCCTCGCTGCGCACCCGCACCCGGCGCTGCGCGTGGTCGATCTCCAGCTCGCCGAGGCGCAGGATGCCGCTGCGCGGCGTCGAGGCGGCCACGACGGCCCGCTCCACCCTGCGCAGCAGTACGTGCACGCGCGCGGCCAGCTCGCGCATCGAGAACGGCTTGGTCATGTAGTCGTCGGCGCCCACGCCGAGGCCGACCAGCATGTCCGTCTCGTCGTCCCGCGCGGTGAGCATCAGCACCGGCACCGGCCGGGCGGCCTGCACGCGCCGGCAGACCTCCAGACCGTCGAAGCCGGGCAGCATGATGTCGAGGATCAGCAGGTCGGGCTGCCATGCCTCGGCGGTGTCCACGGCGGCCGGACCGTCGCCCGCCGTTTGCACCAGGAACCCTTCGGCGCGCAGGCGGGTCGCGATGGCGTCCACGATCGTCTGGTCGTCCTCGACCACCAGCACCCGTCGCTGAGCGCCCGGAGTAGCCGTCGCCGTGCCGTTGTGGGAGGTCTGTGTCTGCTCCATCGCCCGCCCCTGAGGTGTGCTTACCGGAATCAGTGGGGTGATCCCTCGTCTGCGCATGACTGCGATCGACGCTTGAATGACCGCGTCAGGGCAGCAGCGTACGGGGAGTCACCGTCCCTTTGCTATCCAGGCCCGACGGCGAGGTGGACGACGTCCGGAACGCCCCGGGCAACGGGGATCTCTTCGGTACGCACCTGTGGGAAACCGGCATTACGCAAGGTTTCTTCGAATTCCGGGGAGGGCTGGGCAGACCACACGGCAAGCACCCCGCCCGCCCTCAACACCCGCGCGCAGCCCGCCAGTCCGGCCGGGGCGTACAGCCCGTCGTTGCCCTCCGTGACGGTCCAGCCGGGGCCGTTGTCGATGTCGAGGCAGAGCGCGTCGTATGTGTCGGAAGTCTCATTGACGTACCGCACCAGATCCGCTTCCACGATCTCCGCCCGCGGATCGGCCAGCGCCTCGGCGGACAGCGCCGCCAGCGGTCCCTCCCGGTGCCAGTCGATGACGGCGCGCTCGCGTTCGACGACCGCGATCCGCCCCCAGCGGGGATCGGCGGCCGCGTGTGCGAGCGAGAAGCCGACACCGAGCCCGCCGATGAGGAGGTGCGGCGCCGGCCGCCCGCCGCGGGCGGCGAGCTCGTCGGCCGCCGCGTCGACCAGCCGCCGCTCCGAACGCCCGTCGGAGGTGTCCATCAGGAAGCAGCCGTTCGCGATGATCTGCAGCAACGCCCCGTGCCGGCGCAGGACGACCTCACCGTGCGGGCCCTCGCGACGGTCCAGCACTTCGGGGACGTCGTAGTCGTAGGAGTCATGGGAAGTGATGGGCATCGACCCATCCTGGCAGCCGGCCGAGGGGGAATGCCGGACGGCCGGGCCGTGCTTGCGCCTGTGGGCGGGCCGCCGAAGCGCCTCGACGCTTGATCGCTCACAGCGAACACCGGTTGGGGAACAATCCGTGACTCCCTTTCATTGAGTCGATGTAACTCAACTTGACTGCCGAAGGGGAGATCATGGCTGCTGAGTCCGAAGCCTTCACACCGCTCACCCTGCCCGTGCTGCCGCTCGACGACGAGGTGGTGCTGCCCGGGATGGTCGTGCCCCTGGACCTGAGCGACGCCGAGGTACGGGCCGCGGTGGAGGCCGCCCAGGCCGCCGCGAGCTCCGAGCCCGGCAAGCCCCGGGTCCTGCTCGTCCCGCGGATCGACGGCACCTACGCCAGGACCGGCGTCCTCGGCACGGTCGAGCAGGTCGGCCGGCTGGCCGACGGCGACCCGGGCGCCCTGATCCGAGGCCTCGGCCGCGTGCGGATCGGTGCCGGCACCACCGGCCCCGGCGCCGCGCTGTGGGTCGAGGGCACGACCGCCGACGAGACCGTGCCCGAGCCCCTGCCCGGCCAGGTCACCGAGCTGGTGAAGGAGTACAAGGCGCTGGCCACGGCATGGCTGCGCAAGCGCGGTGCCTGGCAGGTCGTGGACCGCGTCCAGGCCATCGACGACGTCTCCGCGCTCGCCGACAACTCGGGCTACTCGCCCTTCCTCACCACCGACCAGAAGATCGGGCTCCTGGAGGCCACCGACCCGGTCGCCCGCCTCAGGCTCGCCACCCAGCAGCTGCGCGACCACCTCGCCGAGCAGGACGTCGCCGAGACCATCGCCAAGGACGTCCAGGAGGGCGTCGACAAGCAGCAGCGGGAGTTCCTGCTGCGCCGCCAGCTCGAGGCCGTACGCAAGGAGCTGCGCGAGATCAACGGCGAGCGGGAGGGCGAGGAGTCCGACGACTACCGCGCCCGCGTCGAGGCCGCCGATCTGCCCGAGAAGGTCCGCGAGGCCGCGCTCAAGGAGGTCGACAAGCTGGAGCGGTCCTCCGACCAGTCGCCCGAGGGCTCCTGGATCCGCACCTGGCTCGACACCGTCCTCGAACTGCCGTGGACCGTACGCACCGAGGACGCCTACGACATCCAGGGCGCCCGGGCCGTCCTCGACGCCGAGCACGCGGGCCTGGACGACGTCAAGGAGCGGATCACCGAGTACCTGGCGGTGCGCAAGCGGCGCGGCGACCGGGGCCTCGGTGTCGTCGGAGGCCGGCGCGGCGGTGCCGTCCTGGCGCTGGTCGGCCCGCCCGGCGTGGGCAAGACCAGCCTCGGCGAGTCCGTCGCCCACGCGATGGGCCGCGAGTTCGTCCGCGTCGCCCTCGGCGGCGTCCGCGACGAGGCCGAGATCCGCGGCCACCGGCGTACGTACGTCGGAGCGCTGCCCGGCCGGATCGTGCGCGCCGTCAAGGAGGCCGGGTCGATGAACCCGGTCGTGCTCCTCGACGAGATCGACAAGGTCGGCTCGGACTTCCGGGGCGACCCGGCCGCAGCCCTGCTCGAAGTCCTCGACCCGGCGCAGAACCACACCTTCCGGGACCACTACCTGGAGGTCGAGCTCGACCTGTCCGACGTCGTGTTCCTCGCGACCGCCAACGTCCTGGAAGCCATCCCGGAGGCCCTGCTCGACCGCATGGAGCTGGTCCGCCTCGACGGCTACACCGAGGACGAGAAGGTCGTCATCGCCCGTGACCACCTGCTCCCGCGTCAGCTGGAGCGGGCCGGCCTGGACCCGGAGGAGGTCACGGTCGACGAGGGCGCGCTGCGCAAGCTGGCCGGCGAGTACACCCGCGAGGCGGGCGTGCGCACCCTGGAGCGGTCGATCGCCCGGCTGCTGCGCAAGGTGGCCGCCCAGCACGAGCTGGGCGAACGGGAGCTGCCGTTCACCGTCACCGACGGCGACCTGCGCGACCTGGTCGGACGGCCGCACCACGTGCCCGAGTCCGCCCAGGACCCGGCCGAGCGGCGTACCTCGGTGCCGGGCGTGGCCACGGGCCTCGCGGTCACCGGCGCGGGCGGCGACGTCCTGTACGTCGAGGCGTCGCTGGCCGACCCGGAGACGGGGGCGGCGGGCCTGACCCTGACCGGTCAGCTGGGTGACGTGATGAAGGAGTCGGCGCAGATCGCGCTGAGTTTCCTGCGCAGTCGCGGCGCCGAGCTGGAGCTGCCGGTGGCCGACCTGAAGGACCGGGGCGTGCACATCCACTTCCCGGCGGGCGCGGTCCCCAAGGACGGCCCGAGCGCCGGCGTCACGATGACGACGGCGCTGGCCTCGCTGCTGTCCGGCCGGCTGGTCCGCACCGACGTGGCGATGACCGGGGAGGTCTCGCTGACCGGCCGGGTGCTGCCGATCGGCGGGGTCAAGCAGAAGCTGCTCGCGGCGCACCGGGCGGGCGTCACCACGGTGATCATCCCCAAGCGCAACGAGCCCGACCTGGACGACGTCCCGGCCGAGGTGCTGGACACGCTCGACGTGCACGCCGTCTCCGACGTCCGCCAGGTCCTGGAGCTGGCGCTCGCGCCGGCGACGCACGGCGCGGGGCCGAAGGTTCCCGTCGCGGCGATGGGGGTGTCTCCCGGGCTTTAGGCACTGGGGGAGGACGGCGCCCCACGGGCCCGGCCCCTCGGGGCCGGGCCCGCGCCGCACGCGCGTACGTCAGCCGTTGGCGAGCGCCCGGACGCGGTCCAGTGCCCCGTTGAACTTGTTGTGGTCCCCGACCGTCGGCCCGGACGAGGTGTACTGCCACATCGTGTAGTACGGCCAGCCCGCCGGCAGCGTCCCCACCGAGGAGGCGTACCGGGCGACCCACAGCGGGTTGTTGGCCGCGAAGCCGCTGTAGTTGCCGGTGCACTGGGTCCACCAGCTGGTGGCCGTGTAGATCACGGCGTCGCGGCCGGTGCGCGCCTTGTAGGTGTTCAGGAAGTCGCGGATCCAGGAGACCATCTGGCTCTGCGACTTGCCGTAGCAGGTGGCCCCGTACGGGTTCCACTCGATGTCCAGCGCGCCCGGCAGCGTCCTGCCGTCGCGGGACCAGCCGCCGCCGTGGTCGACGAAGTAGTTGGCCTGGGCGGCGCCGCTCGTCGTGTCCGGCGTGGCGAAGTGGTACGCCCCGCGGATCATGCCGACGTTGTACGAGCCGTTGTACTGCTGGGCGAAGTAGGGGTTGGTGTAGTACGTCCCCTCGGTGGCCTTGACGTAGGCCCACTTGACCCCGCTGTTCCACAGGGTCGACCAGGCGACGTTGCCCTGGTGGCTGGAGACGTCGACGCCCTCGGTCTGGGTGGCGCGGCCGGGGACCGGCGTGCCGTGCTGTCCGTCGTGCTCCACGACGCCCATGCCCATGTGGGCGGAGCCGCGGGGCGGGGTGTCGGCGGCCGACGAGGAGTGCGCGGGGAGGGTGAATACCAGGGACAACGCGGCGAGCAAGGTCCCCGTGACGGCGAAGCGCCGTCCGCGGGCCGATCCGGATCCGTGCACGAGCATGACGTGCCTCCGATGGCTCGGTGGTGCTCGGTGGGGGATGCGTGGGTGGGGAGAACCCGTGGCTGGCGTGCGCATGCCACTCGGGGGTCCGGTGAAGACGCTACGCACGTAGAACGGGGGTGGGAAGAGGGACCAGTAGCTTCCGTTGGTCTAAGCCTGCGAAATACTTGCCGAGCTGCGGTGATGACGGCCCGTGGCGGAAACTTTCAGGACCGGGAAAATCGAGGCAGGGGCTGACGTGCACGAAGGCGGGAACGGCGGCGGTCGCGCGGTCGAATGCGAGGCGTCCGGCAGTGGTGTGAACCAACCGGAGTTCCTGGCGCTGGAGCGGGAGTTGACGGTTCTGCTCCGACGGGCCCGGGCCAGCCAGGGCGAGATGGCCCGGGAGGTCCACCCCGACCTGGAGTCGTCCGCGTACGGCCTTCTCGTGCGGCTCGGCCAGTGCGGCGGGCAGCGGGCCACGGAGCTCGCGGCCTACATCGGCGTCGGCAAGGCGACGATGTCCCGTCAACTGCGCGCCCTGGAGGAACTCGGCCTCGTGGCCCGGGAACCCGACCCCGCCGACGGCCGCGCCTGGCTGATCACCCTGACCCCGGAGGGCCAGGCGCGCGTCAGCCGGGTGCGCGAGGCCCGCCGCGCGCGGTACGCCGGCCGGCTCGCCGACTGGGACCCGCGCGAGGTGACGGAACTGGCCCGGCTGCTGCAGCAGCTGAACCGGGGGATGGAGAAGTAGGGCCCCGCCTCCCGCGGCGACGGCGCCCGGGCCTTCAGAGCTCCGCGTACACCACGGTCGCGTCGTCGTGCGCCTTGCCGCGTCCCAGGAACTCCCGGCACCCCGCCGCGTCGGCGCGCTCCAGCTCCCGTACGCGGTCCACCAGCGCCTGCGCGCCCCGCTCGCGCACCAGCGCGAGGCAGTCCGCCCAGTCGCCCTCCCGGAACTTCTCCACCCACCGCGCGGCGCCGTCCGTCAGCGCCGCCAGCGTCCGCACCTCCCCGCGCGGCAGCACCCCCGTCACCGCACGCGCCGCCACCGCCGGGTCGGCCGCGGCCGTGTAGAAGCCGCCCTCCTTGTTGCGGTAGCCCGCGTCGACCAGCGCGTCCGTGGCGAGCGCCGAGCGGGGCAGCCGGGCCAGCCGGTCGTCCAGGACGGCCGAGACCGTGCCGCCGGGGGCCTCCACGAGCAGGGCCGAGTCGGACAGGACCAGGTACTCGACCGCCGCGGGGGACCACCGGGCCAGGACCACGGTTGCCTGCGGAGTCCGCGGGTGAGAAAGGTCACAGGTTTCCGCGTGCGCTGCCGAGGTACGAGCGATGGCGCGGGACAGGGCTTCGGTGAGGGGAACATCCGGGAGTGAAACGGTCAGTTCGGTCAGAGCGCCGCCGAGGCGCGCGGTGAACCAGGGCACGGAATGCAGACAGCCCGTCCCGCTCCGCGGGGGTGTCACGCCGTCCAGCACGACGAGCGAACCACCCTGTCCCGAGGCCGGTAGCCCGACGCTCGCGAAGTCCTCGTTGGGGTGGTCGGCCAGGCCGGGTTCCGAGACGAGTTCCGTACGCATCCAGCCAGTCTGCACGACCCCTTCACAGGGTCCGCAAGAGGCTGGCGACTTCCCCCGGATCGACGCGGCGGCGCAGGTCAGGCGCCGGATTTGAGGTGGAATTCCACACTCCGGCAACGCGCGGCGGCACATAGTGCCACCGCCTGTCTCAGACGTCCAACCGGCGCGCCGCACTGGCCCGTGGCACGAGCCGGGGGAACTTGCCCACCAACTCCCGTCCGGGGTTCACTCCTTCGGGTGGCGGGTCGGACGATGCACGCCCACCGCCCACCGGCACTGGAAGGGTCGGGAGCCGCTGGGAGGCCTGCCCTGCTCACGCGGTCACCCCGTCCGAAGCGCGGCCGGCGGCCGGGAAGCAGCCCAGAGCGTGGCGGAAAGTGCACGCGCCGACCGGCCAGTTGACGGAGCGCCACCCGGCCCCACGGGTACACGAGTCAGGAATGCGAGCACCGGTGCAGAAGACGCGGCCTCGTCGCACAGGCAAGCAGACGGCCCCCGCGGGGAGCGCGGAGCGCACCCCCGGCACCTCCACCCCGGCGCCGCCGGCGCCCCCCGTCGGCAAGGGCCGTCCGACCCACGTACGCAACCGCCTCATCGTCGCCGTGACGGTCGTCGCCGCCGCCATCGCCGCGGCCGGAGCCCCGTCGGTCGTGGCCGCCTCCGGGCAACTGCACGACGCCCAGGAACTGGTGTCGCTCGCCGAGCAGACCCAGGGCGCGCTGACCCTCGCCCACTCCCTCGCCGACGAGCGCGACGAGGTCACCCCGTACATCGCCGCCGGCCGCCCCAAGTCCAAGGCGCCCTCCGAGCAGCGCGGCGCACGGGTCGACCGGCAGGTGGAGGAACTGCGCGCCGACACCGACACGCCCGCCTCCCTGCGTGAGGACCTCGACGCCGTCGCGGCACTGCGCCGGGCGGCGCTCACCGGCAAGAGCACCGCTCTCCAGGCGCACGAGGCGTACTCGGAGGCGATCGCCGAACTCCACGCCCTGGCCGAGGAGCTGGCCGAGCTGATGCCGCCCCGCGCGGGCGCCGGCGCCTACGCCCTCGCCGAGCTGGACACCGCCGTCCAGCAGGCCGCCGCCACCCGCGGCCTGCTGCTCGCGGCCCTGAACGTGCCGAGCACCACCGAGACGGTCATCGACCCGATCACCGGCCTGCCGACCGAGACGACCACGTCCTCGGACGCCGACGCCGAGCAGCGCGACGCGCTGGCCGCCGCCGCCCAGCAGGCCCGGGTGCGCTCCGACGCCGCCCTCGCCGACTTCCGCGAGGGCGCGCCCAAGGAGGCGCGGAACAGCTTCGACTCCACCGTCGCCGGCCCGGAGGTCAACTCCGCCGAGAAGTACCTCGCCGGCCTCACGGACGAGCCGACGCTCTCCGACGACGACCTCGGCACGAGCACCAAGAGGCTGGACGCCGCGCTCTCGGCCCGCGTCGACGCCATGCGCGGCGCCGAGTCCGCCCTCTACGAGAAGCGCACCACGTCCCTGGAGCGGCTGCGCGACGACGACGTCACCGCACTGGAGATCCGGATCGCCGCCCTCGGCGCCCTGATGCTCCTCGCCGTCGGCATCGCCACCGCCATGGCCCGCACCCTCACCCGCCCGCTCTCGGTGCTGCGCCGCGGTTCGGCCCGGCTGGCCGGCGCGGAGGCCCCGACGGCCCAGGAGCCGGTCGCCTTCACCGGCCGCAACGACGAGTTCGCCCAGGTCGTCCGCTCCGTCAACGCCCTGCACGCGCACGCCGCCACGCTCGCCGAGCGCGTCAACACGCTGGAGTCCGACCGCAAGCACCTCGTCGGCCAGCGGCAGAAGATGGCCGACGCCCGCGAGGAGCTGCGGGCCGAACTCGCCCGGTCCGCCGCCCAGCTGGACGTCGTACGCAAGAGCATCGGCTCCACCTTCGTCAACCTCGCGCTGCGCACCCTCGGCCTGGTGGAGCGGCAGCTCGCGGTCATCGAGAGCCTGGAGGAGCGCGAGCAGGACCCGGACCGCCTGGCCACCCTGTTCAAGCTCGACCACTTCGCCACGGTCATGCGCCGGCACAGCGAGAACCTCCTCGTGCTCGCCGGTACCGAGCACGTCCAGCACAGCGCCGGGCCGGTGCCGCTGGTCGACGTCGTCCGGGCCGCGGTCAGCGAGATCGAGCGGTACGAGCGCGTCCGTATCGCCGCGCTGCCGCCGCACGCCCACGTCGCCGGGTTCGCGGCCGACGACCTCTCCCACCTGCTGGCCGAGCTGCTGGAGAACGCCACCTCCTTCTCGCCGCCGGACCTGCCCGTCGAGGTCTCCGGCTGGCTCCTGGAGAACGGCGAGGTGATGCTCTCCGTCCAGGACGAGGGCATCGGCATGGCCACCGAGCGACTCGAGCGCCTCAACGCCCGCCTCACCGACTTCGACCCGGACGCGCCCTACGACCAGGAGGGCGAGGACGGTCTCGGGCTGGGCCTGTACGTGGTGGCCCGGCTCGCCCACCGGCACGGGGCGCGCGTGCGGCTGCGGGAGCAGAAGCAGGGCGGTGTCGCGGCCGTCGTGGTCCTGCCGAACCCGCTGCTCGCCGCGGCGCCGCCGGCCGCGCTCGTCCCGACCGCGCCGATGCCCGAGGGCACGGGGTCCTTCTCCCTGCCGGGCGCCGACGCGGAGGCCAACTCCAACGTCCTGCGGGGGCGGGCGGAGAAGGGCACGCGGGAGGGCACGGAGAGGGACGCGCAGAAGGACGCGGACCCGCTGGTCGCCTCGGCGGAACAGGCGGTACGACGCGCGGAGGCCGACCGGGCCGACGACCCGGACGCGACGGTCACGGCCCAGGCCCCGCAGGCGGGGACGCCGCGGGGCGAGGCGCCCGAGGCCCCGGCCGAGCCGGCCGACCCGGAGCCCGCCCGGGAAACGACGCGGACCCCCGAGGCGCAGGCCCCCGAGGCGCGGACCCCCGAGGGGAACGCCCCCGAGGCGCAGGAGGCCGAGCCCGAGGCCGCCCCCGGCCGCGACCTCCCCGATGACACCACGATGGCCCTCCTGCTCCCGGCCCAGGCCGAAAGAGAGGCCCGGACACCCGGTCTGGAGCCGGTTCCGGTACCGGAGTCGGTTCCAGAACCGGAATCGGGACCGGAATCGGTACCAGAACCGGAATCGGGACCGGAATCGGAACCGGGACCGGAGTCCGCACCCGATCCCTACGCCATCGGCCCCGACGCCCACGACCGCACCCCGGACGACGGCACCGCGCGGGCCGAGAAGCCCGCGACGACCGAGGGCATCGAGCCGACCGGGACCACCGGCGCTCCCGAACCGGCCGAACCCGTCACCGACAAGGGCCTGCCCAAGCGGACTCCCAAGGTCAGCACACCCGCGGCGGTCCCACGGCCGCGCACGACGGGCGCCGTCGACGCCGACGCACTCCGCCGCCGCCTGGGCGGGTTCCGCCAGGGGGCGGAGGCCGGCCGCCGCGACGTCGAGGCGGAGATCGCCGCGGCGGACACCACCGAAGAAGCAACGGGGGGCACTGTCGAGGAGGCAAGCAGTTGACCGCTCCCAGTACCTTCGGACTCAGCAATGAAGCCCGCAATCTGCACTGGCTGCTGACCAACCTGGTCGAGGAGGTGCCCGGCATCCTCTCGGTGGCGGTGGTCTCCTCCGACGGCCTGCTCCTGCTCTCCTCCGACCAGGAGAGCAACGACGCGGCCCGCGAGACCCAGTCCGTGCGCCGCACCGGCCCGCGCGGCTCCGCCGCCGACCTCGCCACCGTCGTCTCCGGCGTCGGCAGCCTGACCATCGGCGCCGCCCGGCTGATGGACTTCGGCAGCGTGAAGCACACGATGGTCGCCATGGACGAGGGCAGCCTGTTCGTGATGTCGATCAGCGACGGCTCGCTGCTCGGCGTGCACGGTTCCGCGGACTGCGACATGAGCGTCATCGCGTACCACATGGCACTCTTCGTCGGCCGCGCCGGCCACGTCCTGACCCCCGAACTCCGCAGCGAACTGCGGAAATCCCTGGAGTCCGTGTCGACCTCGACGGGGAGCACCCGATGAGCAGCAGTCCCAGGAAAGCCCCGAAGAACCTCCCCGTACGCGGTGCCGACCGCAAGCCCGCCCGCGTACGCCCCTACTCGCTCACCGGCGGCCGGACCCGCTTCGGCCACGTCCTGCTCGTCGAGACGTTCGTCGGCGCCACCGCCGGCACCGCCGCTCTCGAAGCCGCCGAGGAGCGCAAGGAACTGACTGGGGGTACCTCCCACGCGTTCAGCAGTGGGGGAGGCAGCCTCACCTCCCGCGTGATGCCGGAGATGCGGGCCATCGTCGAACTGTGCCGCCGCATGCGTACGGTGGCCGAGATCGCCGCGCTGCTGAAGATGCCGCTCGGCGTGGTCCGCGTGCTCCTCAGCGACCTCGCGGACCAGGGAAAGATCCGTGTGTACGGAACCGGAACCGGCCACGGTGCGGGCCGCCCGGACCGCGCTCTGCTCGAAAGGGTGCTCAGTGGACTCCGTCGTCTCTGACGCCGCCGCCTGCGGCGTCTCCCCCCTCGTCGACCCCGACGAGCCCACGCGGCCCTGGCAGACGGACGGCACCCGCGCGCCCATCGCCACGAAGATCGTCGTCGCGGGCGGCTTCGGCGTCGGCAAGACCACGCTGGTCACCGCCGTCTCGGAGATCACGCCCCTGCAGACCGAGGCGCTGATGACCGAGGCGAGCGAGGAGACCGACGACCTCACCGCCACCCCGGGCAAGCTCACCACCACGGTGGCCATGGACTTCGGCCGCATCACGCTCGACGACGACCTGGTGCTCTACCTGTTCGGCACGCCGGGCCAGCAGCGGTTCTGGTTCATGTGGGACGACCTGGTGCGCGGGGCGATCGGTGCCGTCGTGCTGGCCGACACCCGCCGTCTGAAGGACTGCTTCCCGGCGCTGGACTACTTCGAGAGCTGCGGACTGCCCTACGTCGTCGCCGTGAACCACTTCGACGGCAGCGAGCTGTTCGAGGCGGAGGACGTGCGGGAGGCGTTGACGATCCCGGCGCACATACCTGTCATGATCATGGACGCGCGCCGCCGGATCTCGGCCATCGAGACCCTCTTGTCCCTCGTGGGCCACGCGCTCGACGAAACCCCCGAGTAGGAGACGGAACACCGCATGCGGAAGATACTCGTCGTCGGAGCCGGCCAGTCCGGTCTCCAGCTCGCCCTCGGCCTCCAGTCGCACGGCTACGAGGTCACCCTGATGTCGAACCGGACCGCGGACGAGATCCGCACCGGCCGGGTCATGTCGACGCAGTGCATGTTCCACACGGCACTCCAGCACGAGCGCGACCTCCAGCTGAACTTCTGGGAGTCCCAGGCCCCGAAGATCGAAGGACTCGGCGTCTCGGTGGCTGCCCCCGGCTCTTTCGACCCGGGCCCCTCGCAGCGCGCGATCGACTGGGTGGGGCACCTCGACGGCTTCGCGCAGTCGGTCGACCAGCGGGTCAAGATGGCCGGCTGGATGGAGACCTTCGCCCAGCGCGGCGGCCAGCTGGTCATCCACGGCGTGGCCGTCGGGGACCTCGACTACTTCTCCCGCGCCTACGACCTCGTCCTCGTCTCGGCGGGCAAGGGCGAGCTGGTGCGGATGTTCGGCCGCGACGCGTCCCGTTCCCCGTACAGCGAGCCGCAGCGCGCGCTCGCGGTGGCCTACGTCCACGGGATGGGCCCGCGTCCGGAGCACCCGGACATGGAGGCGGTCCGATGCAACCTGGTCCCCGGCGTCGGCGAGATGTTCATCATGCCGACGGTCACGCTCTCGGGCCGCGCCGACATCCTGTTCTGGGAGGGCATACCCGGCGGCCCGCTGGACGCCTTCAAGGACGTCAAGGACCCGGCGGAGCACCTCTCCCTGACCCTGGAACTCATGGAGAGGTTCCTCCCCTGGGAGTACGCGCGGGCCACCAAGGTCGAGCTGACCGACGCCGGCGGCACGCTCGCCGGCCGCTACGCCCCCACGGTCCGCAACCCGGTCGGCCGGCTGCCCGGCGGCGGCCTGGTCCTCGGCGTGGCCGACGTGGTCGTCGCCAACGACCCGATCACCGGCCAGGGCTCCAACTCCGCCTCCAAGTGCGCCGCCTCCTACCTCTCCTCCATCCTGGAGCGGGGGGAGAAGGAGTTCGACGAGGCCTGGATGCGGCAGACCTTCGACCGCTACTGGGAGACGGCCCAGCACGTCACCAAGTGGACGAACACCATGCTCGCCCCGCCGCCGGAGCACATCCTCAACCTGTTCGGCGCCGCCGGTGAGCTCCAGCCCATCGCCGACCGTATCGCCAACGGCTTCGACGACCCGTCCGACTTCGAGAACTTCTTCTACGACCCGGCGAAGACCGAGGGCTACCTGATGGAGGTCTCGGGCGCCGCGGGCGCGTAGGCGTCGGCATACCCCTCGTCGGACCCGTCCGCCGCCCCCTCGGGGAGCCTCGGTGGCGCGTACCGCCGCAGTGGCTCCCCGCCGGGGTCGGGCCGTACGGCGCCCAGCACCGGGTTGGCCGCGATCGGTGACACCTTGACCTCGGCGCCGGGGCGCGGCGCCTGGACGACCCTGCCGTCACCGAGGTACAGCGCCACATGGGTGGCCTCGGGGAAGTACACGACCAGGTCCCCGGGCCGCAGCTCGCCGAGCGGCACCCTCTCCAGCCGCGCCCACTGCTCCTGGCTGGTCCGGGGGATCGGCGTCCCGGCCCGCTCCCAGGCCACGGAGGTCAGCCCCGAGCAGTCGTACGACGCCGGCCCCTCCGCGCCCCACTCGTACGGCTTGCCGAGCTGTTCCACCGCGAAGCGCACCGCCCGGTCGCCCTCCGCGGACGGCCTGCCCCCGTCACCGAGCGCGCCGGACGCCATGAACCGCTCCTGGTCCTCGGCGATCCCGTCCCTCTCGAACTCGGCCAGCGCGGCCAGTTCCTCGGGGGTGAGCGAGGCGAGCAGCTCCTCGACCGCGCGCAGCCTCTCGCCCACGTCGTCCCGCTCCACCTCCTGCCGCTCCGCCAGGGCGAGTTGCTCGTTCAGGGCCTCGCGTGCCCGCCGGGCCAGCTCGCCGGCCCTCTTCTCGTCGCCGGCCAGGCGGCCCACCGTCTCGACCCGTTCCCGGGCCAGCCGCCCGATCACATGGCCCTGGTCGAGCGCGTGCTGGGGATCGCGGGCCAGCAGCAGCCGGAGATAGGGGGAGAGGTCGCTGCTGTTCTGGTACTGCTGCCGGGCCAGCCGTCCGGCAGCGCCGCGGCTGTCGCTCAGGGACAGCCGGGTGCGGGCCAGCGCGGTATCCAGCCGCTTCACCTCGGCACGCTGCTCCTTCAGGCGCTCCTCGGTGGCGTTGTAGGTCTCGGTGGCCTTCTCCGCCTCCTGGTAGAGCCGCTGAAGGTCCGTCAGCAGCTCGGCCACGGAACGGTCGCCGCCTGCCCCGCCGGCTGTGCCGGGCCCGGGTTCGGCCGTGGCGGGCACGGGCGCGAGGACGATCCCGGCCGCCACCGCCGCCGTACACACCAGTCGCAGAAGCCTTCCTGACACGCCATCACCTCCGGGTACGGGGCGGCTCGTCCGCTCCGCACGGCGAGCATGTGACGTGCTCTCGGGCTCCGCGCGCCGAGTGTGCGCGGTTCGGCGCAACGGGGTCACCCGTGGGCGTCGTCCGGCTTGCCGTCCGGCGTGGCGTCTGGATCGGCGGCGCGCTTCGCCTCCGGTTCGCCCCCCGGCGTGGCGTCCGGAGCGGCGTCCGGCTTGGACCAGGGCCACTTCCGGCCGGATCCCTCCCCGCCCTCGGGGGCGTACACGTACTTCCAGCGGGCGAACCCGAGCCCGCCACCGGCGTCCCGGGGCGCCCGCCGGTACACGAGAACGGTGGGCGGGCCGCCGCCCGGGTCCGGTACGGGGATGCGGTAGGTCTTCGGCGGGTGCCCGGTCATCCCGACCAGCACGGGCAGCGTCCGCCCGTCCATGGGGCCGCCCTCGAAGGGGGTGTCTGCGCTCTTCACCGCACCAGTGTCGGCGATCGGCGCGCCGGTGTCAGATGCCCGCGCGCCGGTGTCACGCGTCCCCGGCCAGCGACTCGACCAGTGCCTCCGTCTGCGGGTCGCGGCGGGCGGTGACCGTCAGCACGGCGAGGAACTGCTCCACGAGCCAGTCCCGCAGCTCGTCGAAGGGCGGCTCCTTGCCCTCGTCCAGCCAGATCAACGAGGCCGCCTCCACCGCCGTGATCCACATCCGCACGGTCATCCGCAGCCGCGGGCCGGGCTCGGCCACGTCCAGGTGGCCCATGATGTGGTCGGCGGCGGCCCGGCGTACGCCGTCCACGATGGACGAGGTCCGGGAGGTCTCGGCCACACTGCCGCCGCGCAGCAGCGCGCTGAAGCCGGTGTCGTGCTGGTCGACGAAGGTGAGGTAGCGGTCCAGGGCGCGGGAGAGCCGGGCGAGCAGCGGGCCCTCGCGGGGCTCGTCGAAACAGGTCCGCAGCTCGTCGGCGGCGGACCTGAGCGCGGCCTCGTACAACTGCTGTTTCCCGCCCGGGAAGTACCGGTAGACCAGCGGCCGCGAGACCCCGGCCTGTTCGGCCACGTCGTCCAGGGAGACCTCTTCCGGTGGCCGGTGAGCGAAGAGGGCGAGTGCCGCGCCGAGCAGCTGGACGCGGCGCTCCTCGACACTGAGCCGGCGGTAGGCGGGGGAGGAGGCCTGCGGGGTCATGAACCGCAGCCTAATCGGCGCGGCCCCGCCCGGTGCCTGCGTCGGCAGCCCGGACGACTTCCACAGTCGCCGGCCGCGCTTCGCAGCGCCCCGGTGTCGTCCGGGCTGTGTTCGTTCTGCGGCTCGGCCGGGTGGTGGTCAGGCGCTTGGGTTTCGTGGGTGTGGGTGCTGTGCCAGCAGCCCCGACGACTCCCACAGCCGCCGGCCGACGCCCCGCAGCACCCCGATGTCGTCCAGGAAGTCGGTCAGGCGCTTCGAGCCGGTCTGCATGACCTCGCGGCGGTGGCCGCTGGCCTTGACCTGGGCCTGGGCCTCGCGCTTGTCCAGGCCGACGTTGGTGTAGACCTCGGGGTTGACGAAGGCGACGGAGAAGACGCGGGCGAACTCGCCGGAGGTGATCCGGGTGAACTCCCGCGACCACTTCGGGGCCGTCACCATCTGCCGGCGCAGCTCCTCACGGGCGTAGCGCACGTGACGGGCCTCCTCCACGACGTGGATGCGTGTGACGCCCCGGATCAGCGGCTGGATCCGCTCGTCGGGGAAGGTCAGCCGCTGCATCCAGTCCAGGACCTCCTCGCCGAGCAGCGTGGCGGTGAAGGAGCCGGGCGTGGTGGAGATCGTCTTGAACAGACGGCCCAGGTGCCGGTGCAGGGGGCTCACCGGGTACCACGGCGTCTCGCCGCGCGATATGAGCCGGGCGAACATCTTCGAGTGCCGGCACTCGTCCTCGATCTCGGTCAGCGCGTAGCGCACGTGCGCGCTCGTCGCCGACTTGTCGTAGATGTGCCGCACCAGCAGCTGCATGAGGATCAGCTCGAACCAGATGCCGAGCGAGGCGAGCGCCGCGGCCTCGTGCTGGGAGAGCGCGATGCGCTGCTCCTCGCTCATCCGCTTCCACATCGGGGTGTCGTACAGCGACACCAGCTCCGGCGGCCAGAACCACTTGCCCTCCTCGAAGGGCGCCTCCCAGTCCAGCTCCTTGTCCGGGTCGAAGGAGTGCTTGGCGGAAGAGGCGAGCAGCCGCTCGGCCACCTGCTCCCGGTCCTTGAGCAGGCCGAGAGCGTCGCGCAGCCCATCGAGCGCGTCGGCTTCCGTCAGGGTCGTCATGACTGTCCCACCTCGTCGTACGGTTCGGGTTACCGGCGGTCACTCCCACTCGCTCCGTCTTATGAGACTGCGCGTCAGCAAGCCCGTCAATCCCTTGGGCGGGACTTGTCGACCGTGAGCGAAGGTGAGGCCGGGCGTCAACGGCGCGGTGCCGGATCGCCTGAGGGAGCCAAGAGCCGGGATTCTTCCTGGGTACGCTGGCTGAGTCAGGAAGACTCCAGCGCATGGGAGCGATCATGAGCGCCGCACGTGACTACGGGCTGGACGACGACTACGAGTGGCCCCGCCCGCCGGAGGGCGGCTGGCTGGCGGACGACCTCGACGAGCTTCCCAACCTGCCTCCGCATACGGAGCTGATCGACGGGAGTCTCGTCTTCGTGAGTCCGCAGACCAATTTCCATATGCGCACGGTCAGTCTGCTGGACCGGGTGCTCTGCGAGCAGGCACCGGATGATCTTGAGGTCTACCGGGATTCACGGTGACGCTCAACGACCGGAACCGGCCCGAGTCCGACGTACTGGTGGCCCGCGCCGGCGCGGACCTGGGGCCCAAGCAGACCCGCCTCCTGCACGATGACGTCATCCTGGCCGCCGAGGTGGTCTCGGAGGACTCGGTCGACCGGGACCGTGAGACCAAGCCCCGCAAGTACGCGCGCGCGGGCATCACCCACTTCTGGCGGATCGAGCAGAACGACGGTCTCCCTGTGGTCCACGTCTACGAACTCGACGAGGCGACCAGGACGTACGTGCCCACCGGAATTTTCCACAACCGCCTCAAGCTGACCGTCCCCTTCCTCATCGACATCGACCTCACCGCCGTCAACCGCCGCCGCTAGACCGAGCAGCCCAGCCCCTTGGGCACCGCACCCGCCATCGGCACCGACGACCCCGCCGGGAACGACGTCCGCAGCGTGAGGGCGTACGGTGTCGGCCCGTGCGTCCGCAGGTGCAGCAGTCGCGACTCCGCCTCCGCGAGCCGCTCGAAGAACTCCCGGCGCCGGGCCGGCATCTCCCGGTGCAGCCCTGGTACATGAACGCCGTCAGGGCGTCCGAGTCCCGCCGCACGGTCAGGTTGACGATCAGCCAGTCGTCGCCGAAGAAGGGCACGTCCGTGGCGTTGCCCGAGTCGCTCCGCAGCCGCCACACGAAGCCCTCGGCGCCGTCCGCCGTGGCGTTCACCGGGTCGAGGGCGTCGACGAAGTCCTTCAGCCGCGGGGAGTCCAAGGGGGCCTTGAGCCGGGCGATGTTGACCTGGGCGAGCCCGTACACGGCGTCAGTCATGTACCGAACGTCAGGTCGGGCGGTCCGCGCCGTGGTAGCCCCGTCTCACGACGTGAGCACCGCCTCCATCACCGCCCGCGCGATCGGCGCCGCCAGTCCGCTGCCGCTGATGTCCTCGCGGTCCGTCGCGGAGCCCTCGACCACCACCGCCACCGCGACCCTCGGCTCCAGGTCGCCGTCGCCCTGCGCCCAGGAGACGAACCAGGCGTACGGGGCGCCCGAGTTGCCCACCCCGTGCTGGGCGGTGCCGGTCTTGCCGCCGACGGTGGCGCCGCGGATGGCGGCGTTCGCGCCGGTGCCCTTCTCCACCACGCCGGTCATCAGCTCCTTCAGGCGTGCGGCCGTCGACGGTCGCATCGCCTCCCGCGAGGGCCCGGGCCCCGCCGTCGCCAGCACGCTGCCGCCCGCCCGCAGGGTCCGTTCCACCAGGTACGGCGAGCGCACCTGGCCGCCGTTGGCCACCGCCGCCGCCACCATCGCCATCTGCAGCGGAGTCGCCCGGGTGTTGAACTGCCCGATCGACGACAGTCCGAGCTGCGCCCGGTCCACCGAGGTGTCGAAGGTGCTCCGAGAGACGGCGAAGGGGATGCGCAGCCGGGGGTCGTTGAAGCCGAAGGCCTCCGCCGTCACCGCCATGTCGCGCACGCCCACGTCCACGCCGAGCTTGGCGAACACCGTGTTGCAGGACCACTCGAAGGCCTCCCGCAGCGAGGCGTCCCGGCATCCCTCGGCCTCGTTGGTGAGCCTGGTCCGCGTCCCGGGCAGGGTGTAGGGGGCGGGGGAGCGGGTCGGCGCGTCGAGGTCCCGGATCACGCCCGAGTCCAGCGCCGCCGCCGCGGTGACCACCTTGAAGGTCGAACCCGGCGGATAGGTCCGGCGCACGGCCCGGTTGAGCATCGGCCGGTCCGGGTCGTCATTCAGCCGGTGCCAGGTCCGGGTGGCGGCCGCGCTGTTCCCGGACAGCAGCTGGGGGTCGTACGAGGGGGTGGACACCAGCGCCAGGACGCGGCCGGTCGACGGCTCGATCGCGGCCACCGCCCCCTTGCGCCGCCCGAGCCCCTCGAAGGCGGCCCGCTGCGCGGCCCCGTCGATCGTCGTCACGACGTCACCGCCCGGGTTGTGGGCGCCCGTGACGTCGTTCCAGAGGGGGAGCGGTGCCAGCAACGGGTCGGCGCCGGACAGGAGGCCGTCCTCGGCGGCCTCCAGCAGGGTCGTCCCGTACGCCTGCGAGGCGAAGCCGGTGATCGGTGCGTACATCGGCCCGTCCTGGTACGTCCGTTCGAAACGCAGATGCTCGCCGGTGTCCCGGGAGCCGGTGACCGGCTCGCCGCCGACCAGGATGTCGCCGCGCGGCTGCTGGTAGCGGGCGATGTCCGGGCGGCGGTTGGCCGGGTTGTCGTCGTACTCCGGGGCCTGGACGATCTGCACCCGGGCCGCGTTCACCAGCAGGGCGACCAGCAGCAGGGCGCAGAAGGCGGCGGCGTGCCGGATGTTCCGGGTCACCGGAGCTCCCCCGCTCTCATGGCGCCACCTGCCCGCCGGCCTGGCTGCGGGCCGCGTGGCTGACCCGGATCAGCAGCGCCACGATCGCCCAGTTGGTGACGACCGAGGAACCGCCCTGGGCCAGGAACGGCATCGCCATGCCGGTCAGCGGGATCAGCCCGGTCACCCCTCCCGCGATGACGAACACCTGGAGCGCCACGATCGAGGAGAGGCCGACCGCGAGCAGCCGGCCGAAGGGGTCGCGCGCGCCGAGCCCCGCCCGGTAGCCGCGCTCCACGAGCAGCGCGTACAGCAGGAAGATCGCGGTCAGGCCGAGGAAGCCCAGCTCCTCCCCGGCGGTCGCCAGGATGAAGTCCGACTTGACGGCGAAGCCGATCAGGATGGAGTGGCCGAGGCCCAGGCCCGTGCCGGTCACCCCGCCCGCCGCGAAGGCGAACAGCGACTGGGCCAGCTGGTTGGGGCCCCGGCCCGCCTCGATCGACGCGAAGGGGTGCAGCCAGTCCTCCACCCTGCTGTGCACGTGCGGCTCCAGCCAGCCCACGGCGACCGCGCCCAGCGACGCCAGCACCAGGCCGACGGCGATCCAGCCGGTGCGGCCGGTGGCGACGTAGAGAAGGACGACGAACAGGCCGAAGAAGAGCAGCGAGGTGCCGAGGTCGCGTTCCAGGACCAGGACGCCGACGCTGACCAGCCAGACCGCGACGATCGGGCCGAGGACCCGGCCGGTGGGCAGCTGGAGCCGCCACACCCGGCGCCCCGCGTACGCCAGAGCGCTGCGGTTGGCGGCCAGGTAGGCGGCGAAGAACACCGCGAGCAGCACCTTCGCGAACTCGCCGGGCTGGATGGAGAAGCCCTCGACCCGGATCCAGATGCGGGCGCCGTTCACGGCCGGGAAGAAGATCGGCACGGTGAGCAGGGCGAGCGCGACGGCGACGCTGACGTAGGCGTAGCGCTGGAGTACGCGGTGGTCGCGCAGGAGCAGTACGACCACGATGAACAGCCCGACGCCCAGTGTCGACCACACCAGCTGGGTCGGGGCCGCCCGGTCGCCCGGCGTCTCCAGGTCGAGCCGGTAGATCAGCACCAGACCGAGGCCGTTGAGCAGTACCCCGATGGGCAGCAGGAGCGGGTCGGCCCAGGGGGCGCGCAGCCGTACCGCCAGATGGGCGAGGAGCGCGAGCACACCGAGCCCGGCGCCGTAACCGGCGGCGCCGGGCGGGAGGGTGCCGTGCTGGGCGAGGCCGACGTTGCAGTAGCCGAACACCGACAGCAGGACGGCCATGAGGATGAGTGCGAGTTCGATGCCACGGCGCCGGGGGAGGCGGGCGACGGGAGCGGGCGTGTCCGCCTGTGCCACGGTGATTCCGGTTCCGGTTCCGGCCTTGGTCATGTCCGGAACTTACCCAAATGGTGTGGTGTGGGAGTCGTTCGCATCAGCACCAGCGCGGCGCGGGCCCGACGTTGTCGATGTAGCGGGCCGCGCCCCAGGCCCAGGTGCCGTCTGTCAGGAGGTACCAGAGCGGGTTGCCCTTCACCTTGTCGCCGGGGGTCTTGCAGTAGATGTGGACGGTCTCGCCCCGGTGGGCGTACCGGATGACGTCCGAGCCGCGGGCCGGCGAGGTGCGCAGGGCGAGCCGGTCGGCCGTGACGACGCCCCGGTAGCTGCCCTGCTCCTGCCGGCCGTCGTTCCCGCCTCCGTGGCCGCCTCCGTTTCCACCGCCGTTCCCGCCGGAGGGGTTGGCGGCGGCGCTGCCGGAACCGGAGTCCCCGCCGCCCCACTCGTCGTTCGCGACGGCTGGCGTGACGGCGACGGCGGTGGCGAGCGCGCCGGCGGCGACGGCGGTGGCGAGGCCGCGCAGGAATGGCGAGCGCGGGGACAGTACGGACAGCAGGGACATGGAAGTACCTCCCGGGGAGTGGGGAGCCAACGGGTCTTCAGGTGACTAACCGCCACATTAGGAGCGCCCATCACGGACCGCCCGCCGCACTGCGCCATCGGGGCGGCGGCCGGTCCGCCGGGACCCGTCAGGGCTGCTGAGGCAGGGTCAGGGTCGCCCGTGCCCCGCCGTCCGGCGGGTTCGTGAACTCCAGCCGCGCGCCGAGCACCTCCGCCTGCCCCAGCGCGATCGTCAGCCCGAGCCCGTGCCCCTTCGAGCCGCCCTCGGTGCGGAACCGCTGCGGCCCGTGGACGAGGAGGTACTCCGGATAGCCGTCCCCGTGGTCCCGCACGGTGATCACCGGCCCGTCCACGGTCAGCACCACCGGCTCCCGCCCGTGCCGGTGCGCGTTCGCGACCAGGTTGCCGAGCACCCGCTCCAGCCGCCGCCGGTCCGTCTCCACCCGCGCGTCCCGTACGACGTCCACGCGCGTGTCGGTGCCGGAGGCCCGGCCGACCCGTCCGGCCAGCGCGCCCAGCGCCTCCGGGTCCACCTCCAGCTTCTCCCGCCCGCTCTCCAGCCGGGAGATCTCCAGCAGGTCCTCGGTGAGCGTGCGCAGGGCCGCCACCCGGTCCTGGACCAGCTCGGTCGGGCGGCCCGGCGGCAGCAGCTCGGCCGCCGCGTGCAGGCCGGTGAGCGGGGTGCGCAGCTCGTGCGCCACGTCCGCGGTGAACCGCTGCTCGGCGAGGAGCTTGCCCTGCAGCGACGACGCCATGGAGTCCAGCGCGGCGGCGACCGACGCCACCTCGTCCTGCGGGCGCGTCGGGTCCTTGGCACGGGGATCGTCGACCCGGGCGTCGAGGTCGCCCGCGCTGATCCGCCGCGCCACCCGCGCCGTGGTGTGCAGCCGCCTGGTCACCCGCGTCACGGCGAACGCGCCCACCAGCAGCGTCGCCCCGATCGCCAGCGCCGACGACCACACGATCGCGCCGTCCAGACCGTCGATGGTGCGCTGTCCCTGAGTGTGGTCGACCCGCACGGCGAGTGCCCGGCCACCGGTGGCGGGGCCCGCCGCCCACATCGTGGGGCGCCCGTCGCCCTCGGCGGCCATCGTGCCGCGCCGGCCCGAGACGGCCAGCTCACGCAGTGGCTCCGGCAGCCCCGGCGGATCGACGCCGGCGCCCCGCCGCAGCGGGTTCCCGGCCTCGTACGCCCTGGTCGCCTCCCCGAGCCGGGCCAGGGCCGTGTCCCGGGCCCGGCCCACCGTCTGGTTGGTCACCGAGACGTGCACGAGGACGCCGAGCAGCGCGGCGAGCGCACAGCACATCACCGTGATGAAGACGGCGGCCTTCACCGCGAGCGGGCCGGCCCCCCGGGGGAGGACGAGTCTCACGGGGCACTCGCCGGCGGGAAAGCGGACCGGGACGCGGACGCGGACGCGGAGGCCGAGGCTGACGGGGATGAGGCCGAGGACGGGGACGCGGACGGGCGCTTCGTGTGCTTCCCGCCGTCGTCCGTGCGCAGCATCTCGTCACTCGTGAGCAGCATGGCCCGCTGGTCGGGATCCCACGTCCACCGCAGCCGGTACTCGTAGCCCGCGACCTCCGACGGCGACCGGACGATCACCGCCCGCCCGGCCAGCTCGACCGCGCTCACGGCGTCGTCGTAGGACATGACCCGTACGAGCCGGTCCTTCTCGGCCGTGTAGACGCGCACGGCGGTCAGTTCCTCGGGCAGCAGCCGGAAGCCCAGGGTCATCTCGGGGCGGCCGTCGCCGGTCAGGTCGCGGTAGTAGGGCCTGAGCACCGGGCACCGGCCGCGCTCGCCGCCGGCATCGTCGGCGCCGTCGGAACCGGCCTCGCCGCAGTCCGCCATCCGGCGGGCCGTCTCGCCGTACGGCGCCCCGGAGCCCTCGTAGTCGTCCGGATGGGCGGTGATCTCGGCCCGTACGGCGGCGACCGGGTCCGCCCGGCGGATGTCGCCGCCGGGCACCGTGACGCCCTCGACGACCTCGTTGTCCACCTCGCCGATGTCGTAGGCGGGACTCGACGCCGGTGCGAGGTCGGGCCACAGCCGGGCCGGGCTCTGCGCGGCCGGGGTCGCGCCCGCGTTCCGCAGCCCGCCCGAGTCACCGCAGCCGGCCAGCGTTACGGCCGCCGCGGCCACCAGGAGCAGCGCGAGGGCGGCGGGGACGCGGGCGGGGCGGCCACGGCGGCTCGGGAGCACTGCACTCCTGGGTTCGGTCGTCCGGTGGCATCAGGTGACCGGAATCGGTGATCCGCTACACCTTATTCGGACGCAAGTCCATTTTGCCCGCGTGGCGGGGGCCGGGCTACTCCGCCAGCTCCTCCAGCAGCCGCGCGGTGTCCAGACCGGCCCGCAGGTACTCCACGAACAGCTCGTTGTGCAGTGCCCACCGCGAGCGCCGGGCACGGATCAGCCGCACCGCCTCCTCGGCCGTACCGCCCCGGCGCACGAGCGTGTGCGCGACGACGAGACCGGAGCGGTTGTACCCGTGGTAGCAGCGGACGAGGACTGTGCGGCCCCTGTCCAGCGCCTCGCCCGCGGCCTCCGCCAGCCGGATGACCCCCGCGAGCTGGGTGCCGTCCAGGGGCCCGTCGGGGATCGGCCACACATGGTGCTCGACACCTTCGTCCGGCCCGTGTCCGGGCAGTCGGAGCAGGGTCTGCACGAGATCGAACTCGCCCCTCACGACGGCGAACTCCCGCTCTCCGGCCTGCCGCTGGAACTCGTGCCCGCCCATCCACAGCCCCGGCACGATCTCGTCCCACGGCCGGCTCGGAGCCGGCGCGTCCGGTCCCTTCCCACGGGTACGCACCAGCGCCTCCCCATCCCGCCCGAAGGTCTGTCCCACCGCCCTCAAAGGTAGCCGGGTTCTTGCCCCCGCAGCACCCCGCCTGTTCCCATGGTCGTGGGGTGGTGGTGCATGAACGGACTGCGCGTCGTACCGACCTGGCGGCACGGTCAGGAACGGCTGTACGTCTGCCTCCCGGACGGCGGGAACATCGCCTGGTACGACCGCGAGACCGCACGGGTCAGCCTGCTCAGCGACGACCGCGAGGACGAGGTCCTCCAAGCCCTGGGCCCCTTCCTCACCGGCCCCGTCACGGTCGGCCCGCCCCCGGTCCCGACCCCCGCCGAGCTGGCCCGGCTCTCCCTCCACCCGGACGACGACCTGGCCCCCAACCGGCCCGGCGAGGCGCTCCTGGTCGCCCTGGAGCGTGACCCGGGCCCGCCGCACCGGCTGCGCCGCCCCGATCCGCGTCGCCGGGCGCTGGCGGCCGAGCAGGCGGCGGGTGCGGCCCTCGACCGCCTCGACGGCGCCGGCTGGCACACCCTGCACTCCGTCCCGCTGCCCGGCGGCGACCGCGTCCACCACCTGGTGATCGGCCCCGGCGGCCTCTACGCCGTCCACGCGCTGCCCGCCCGCAGGCAGCGCGTGCGCATCGCCGACCCGCTGGTCGCGCTGGGCCGCCGAGAACCGCTGCCGCTGCTGCGCCGGGTCCGCGCCGACGCCGACCGGGCCTCCTACGCCCTGACGGCCGAGGTCCACCCGGTCCTCGTTCTCGTCGGCCCGGCGCACGTGGCCGTCGCGGCCCCGCCCCGTTCGGTCCGCGTCCTCACGGACGAGGAGCTGCCCGGCCTGGCCCGCCCCGGCGGGGTACTCAAACCGGCGGACGTGGAGGCGCTGCACGCCATGGCCCGCGACCGCGCCACCTGGACGCGCGTCTGAGAGCGGTCGGAGGTCGGGGCGGCCGGAGGTCGGGGCGGTCGAGGGTCGGGGCGGTCGCCGGACAGGGCGGTTGCGGGTCGGCGCGGTAGCCGGTCAGGGCTGTCGAGGGTCAGGGCGGTCGCCGGTCACGGCAGGGGCGCCGCCCGCCGCCGCTCGAACAGCGGTGCCAGCAGGTCGCCGTAGTCCCGTACCCGTGGCCCGACGTCCTCCGCCCGGAAGACGAACTCCTCCGCCCGCCGGCACCCGGCCACCTCGTCCCACGTCACCGGCGTCGAGACCGCCGGCTCGGAACGCGCCCGCATCGTGTAGGGAGTGGCCGTGGTCTTGCGGGCGGCGTTCTGGCTCCAGTCGACGAAGACCTTCCCCGGTCGCAGACTGCGCGTCATCCGGTGCACCACCAGCCGCGGCAGCGCCCGCTCCGCCTCCACGGCCAGCGTCTTCGCGTACTCCGACACCCGCTCCGACGACGACCCCCGCACCCCGGCCAGCAGATGCAGCCCCTTCGCCCCGGACGTCTTAGCGTACGCCTCGATCCCGTCCGCCGCCAGCCGCTCCCGCAGCCACAGCGCGACCTCGCAGCAGTGCACGACGGTCGCGGGCGGCCCCGGGTCGAGGTCGAACACCAGCCGGTCGGCCTCGTCGGGATCGTCCGCGGTCCACTGGTGCGTGTGGAACTCGGTCACCAGGTTCGCGGCCCACATCAGGGTCGCCAGGTCCTGCACCAGCACCATCCGCGCCGGTCCCTCCGACCGGGGCACCTCGGCCGTGGTGACCCAGTCGGGCGTACCCGGCGGCACGTTCTTGGTGAAGAACACCTGGCCGTCCGGCCCGTCCGGATACCTCAGGAAGGAGACCGGACGGTCCCGCAGGTGCGGCAGCAGCACCTCCGCGGTCGTCGCGTAGTAGTGCAGCATCTCGCCCTTGGTGAGGCCGGTCGCCGGATACAGCACCTTGTCCAGGTTGCTGAGGGCGATCCGTCGCCCCTCCACCTCTGTGATAGGCGCCATACCATGAGAATCTCACGAAACGCGGACAAACCGCCCGACGGTCCTCCGGCATTCGACCGACTGGAAAGGGTGCTGCACGTGCGATCCATCTGGAACGGCGCGATCTCCTTCGGCCTGGTCGGCATCCCGGTCAAGCTGATCAACGCGACGGAGAGCCACTCGGTCTCCTTCCGCCAGATCCACACGGAGGACGGCGGCCGCATCCGCTACCGCAAGGTCTGCGAGCTGGAGGACCGCGAGGTCGGCCAGGACGAGATCGGCAAGGCCTACGAGGACGCCGACGGCTCCATGATCCCGATCACCGACGAGGACCTGGCCCGGCTGCCGGTCCCGACCGCGCGGACGATCGAGATCGTGGCCTTCGTGCCCGAGGAGCGCGTCGACCCGCTCCAGATGGGCTCCGCGTACTACTTGGCGGCGAGCGGCGCCCCCGCCGCCAAGCCGTACACGCTGTTGCGCGAGGCGCTGGGGCGCAGCAACCGGGTCGCCATCGCCAAGTTCGCGCTGCGGGGCCGTGAGCGCCTCGGCATGCTCCGGGTCGTCGGCGACGCCATCGCGCTGCACGGCCTGCTCTGGCCGGACGAGGTGCGCGCCCCCGAGGTCGTCGCCCCGGACGCCGGTGTCACCGTCCGCGACCAGGAGCTGGACCTCGCGGACGCCCTGATGGCCACGCTCGGTGAGATCGACCTGGACGACCTGCACGACGAGTACCGCGAGGCCCTGGAGGAGGTCATCGCCGCGAAGGCGGCCGGTGAGGCGCCCCCTCAGGCCCCCGGGGCGGCACCGTCCGGGAAGGTGCTCGACCTGATGGCCGCGCTGGAGAACAGCGTGCGGGTGGCCCGGGAGTCCCGCGGCGGGGAGGCGTCCGGCCCTGCCGAGGAGGCCGAGGTCAGGACGCTGCCGCAGCGCGGGGCGTCGTCGTCCCGGTGGACGCCCGAGGAGACCGGCGGCAAGAAGTCGACGTCGACGGCGGCGAAGAAGACCGCGGCGAAGAAGACGGCGAATACCGCGGCGAAGAAGACGGCCGCGAAGAAGACGGCGGCAGGGAAGAGGACGGAGGCGAAGGGGGCCGACGGGAGGAAGGCGGCGGAGGCGGTGGCGAAGAAACAGCCGGCGGCGAAGAAGCCGGCGGCGAAGTCCGCTCAGCCGGCGAAGAGGAGTGCGGCGAAGAGGAGTACAGCGAAGAGCACCGCCGAGAAGGAGACGGGCGCCGGCAGGAGCACCGCCAGGAAGACGGCGTCCCGCAAGCGCAGCGCCTGACGCCTCCCGGTACGAGGAGGGAGCGGGCCGGGCTGCCGCTCAGCGGGGCGGCAGCGGGGCGGCAGCGAGGGCGAGGGCGGCGGCAGCGGGTGCGAGGGCGGCAGCGGGTGCGCCGCGGTCGCGCCCGGGCTGAACAGACCTTCAGTCCAGCGTCCAGGGGGAGTAGGACGCGCGGGGGATCACGGACGGGGCGGGTTCGAAGACCGCCGGGCTCGCGTCGCCGGAGGCCGTCGGCGCGAGCGAGGCGGCGCTGGGCAGGACGGGACTCTCCTCCAGGTGCTGCCCGATCGTGTCGGCCGGTCCACCGCCCGGGGTGCCGGTCCCGGTGGACAGCTGGGACCACGCGGTCAGGGCGAGGGCTACCGCCGCGGCCGTGCCGATCACCCGGCCGACCCGCCGGATCCGGGCACGGCCGTCCAGCTCACGCCAGGCCGGGCCGGTCCACGGATCCTCCGGGTGCCACGGCTCGCCGATCACGTCGGACGGACGGCCCATGGACGTCTTCGCGGCCGTTTCAGTGCTGTCCGTGCTGTCCGTGCTGTCCGTGCTGTCTGAGCTGGCGCTGTCTGCGCTGTCTGCGCCCTCCGGGGGCAGGGGGCGCCAGCCGGGTGTCCGGTCCCGCGCGGCGGGTTCCCTCGGGGCGGAGGCACGGATGGCGCGCTCGTCGTCGTCCAGGAACTGCCGCCAGACGTACTCCGGTACGGACGGTGTAGCGTCCGGCTCGTCCGGCGTGGCGTCGCTGTCCGGCCCGGAAGCGGTCATGGTCCCGCTCTTCCTCTCTTCTTGGCCCGTACGGCGGCCGGGCGGGAGTGCGGGCGGAACGGGGGCCCGCCCACGGCCGGTGTGCCGTCCCGTACCGCCTGCCGTCCCGTACCGCCTGTGTCGCGGCACCGTGCCGGTGTCACCCCGGGGTGCCGCAGGGCACACGTTCGCAGACCGGTCGCCCATCGGATCATTGCACAGTGCAAAAATAGATCGCCAGGGTCCCCGGGCGCTTCCCTCGATCCACCGCACGAGCAGCACGCACCACCCATCCGACGAACGCGCGAAGACACCGGGCCGTTCCCGGGTGACGGCCGCCGAACCGGACGACCGTCCTGGGCCGCTGACGCTCGTTCCGGGACGGGGACCGCCTTCCGCGCCCACCTTTGTACAGGGAAGGGCGGCGGACCTGCGGTGGCCGGCGCTCCTTCCACGCCGGTCCGGTCACCGGGGCGGCCCCCTGACGTGCGGTCAGGTGGATGGGCGGGAACTTCGGCACGGTAGAAAGGACCCATGCCGGAGCGTGAGATGCCCGTCGGGGGCCTGGACGATGTCGATGCGGTGACCAGGGCCGTACTGGCCGCGTCGCGGCTGCTGGTGGCCGTCTCCGCGAGGTCGCTCGCCGAGGTGGAGGAACGGGTGACGCTGCCCCAGTTCCGGATGCTGATGGTGCTCGCCACCAGGGGCGCCACCAAGCTGGTCGCGCTCGCCGACCACCTCCAGGTCGCCCCGTCCACGGCGATGCGCATGGTCGACCGGCTGATCGCGGCCGGGCTCGCCGACCGGCAGACCAACCCCGACAACCGGCGCGAGACCCTCCTCCGGCTCACCGGCGAAGGCCGGCGCACCGTCGAGAACGTCAGCGCCCGGCGCCGCGCCGAGGTCGCCGCGATCGTCGAACGGCTCGCGCCCCGTCAGCGGGCGGCGCTCGTCGAGGCGCTCACCGCCTTCAGCGAGGCGGGCGGCGAGCCCCTCGCCCCGGCACCGGACGACCCCCAGCCGCATCCGCTCGGCTGGGCCGCGGACGTCACAGCGGCCCGCGACGCCTGACGCGTTCAGGGGGCACGGCGCGTCACGGGGCCGTCGGCGAGGGGGGCGGGCGTCGGGGAGGCTGTGTTCACGTTCAAATCGGGCCGCGGCTTGAGCACGAGCACCCGCTCTCCCGGCTGCGGCGGGGGCGGGGTGACCTTCTCCCTCGGCAGCTTCGCCGGACCGGTCTGCTGGAAGGTGACCTGGTCGTACTCGACGAGCCCGGTCTTCTCCAGCACCGTGATGTGGTCCAGGACGGTGTCGTTGGCCAGGTCGGCCAGCTGCCGCACGAGCGTGTTCTTGGTGGTGGCGCGGATCTTGGCGATCGCCGGGAAGATCTGGCCGTGGGTCACCCGCATGATGTTGACCGCCGACGAGTCGAACTCCTCGCCGCTCTTGGCGTCCACCGTCGCCACGAAGCCCTCCTGCTGGGGGGAGGCCCTGTTGGGCAGTGTGATGCCCAGCTCGGGGGAGATCTCGCGGCACATCGCGTCCAGCCCGGCGTGGCCGACGACCAGATGCTCGCCCGCGGTCTTCATCGCCTTCGACGTGCCGCGCTCCATCACCATCTCGCCCAGCGGGTACTCCCACAGCCCGGCGGCCCGGACCTTGACCACGAAGTCGCGGTCGGCCTCCGTGAGCGGCCCGAACTCGGTGCTCGCGACGACACGGTCCTGGTCGCCGTCGGACCTGTCCAGACCGAGCACGGCCGGGAAGGCCAGAGCGGTGAGGGTCAGGGTCATCACACCGAACAGGACGACGACTCCGATCCTGTCGCGGGACAGACGCATGGTGCCTCCAGGGGCGACGCGAGAGACTCGCCGAAGAGTCGTACTCGGAACTGGTACTCGTAACCGGTACTCGTGCTCGTTCGCCAGGAGGTACGTAAACGGCGGGCGTATCTGTCACCGCTCGGGCACGTGACTTTGCCTCAGCCGAGATCGGCCCCGTACACGTGCTCGACCGTCATCGTGAGCAGCACCCGGCGCTCGGACACCATCGTCATCCGGTACTCGTCCCAGTCCGGGTGTTCACCGGCGGCGGCGCGGTAGTAGTCCACCAGCGCCCCGACCTCCGGCCCGTGCGGGTCCAGCCCCGGACCGGTGACGGTCACGACGCCCTCGGCGGTGGCCCAGGACCTGCCGTCCGGGGCGGTCACCTCCAGGGCGGCCCGCGGGTCCCGGCGCAGGTTCGCCGTCTTGGCCAGCCCTTCGCGGGTGGAGACGCGGACGACGCCGGCCTCCGGGTCGTAGGCGGGCATCACGGGGGAGAGCTGCGGGCGGCCGTCCGACTTGATCGTCGCGAGCACGCCGAGCCGGCTCTCCGCCAGGAGGGTGCGAGGGTCGAAGCGCGGTGTGGTGGTCATGGGCCGATCATCACCCCGCGCCTCGCCCGCTGTCCCGCGAACCCTCCGCCGAACGCCCCGCCAGGTCGTCCTCGGGTGGTCCGCGGACGGCGGTCGCGGTGGGGTCCGCGGGTGGTTCAGGGGACCGAGGGTCCGCTCAGGTAGTCGCCGTCGTCGTCGTAGGGCCAGGCGTTGGCGACACACCCCTTGAGGCCCTTGATCTGCTGCATCATCGCCGGGGCCGGCAGACCGGGACCGGGACAGGTCTCGTGGTTGTGGCCGAGGCGGTGACCGACCTCGTGGTTGATGATCAGTGCGCGATACTCGCCGATCGGGCCCTCGAACTGCGGGGAGCCCAGCACCCAGCGCTTGAGGTTCACCACGACGTCCTTTTCGCCCGCGCAGTTCACCTCGCCCCCGGTGTCGAGGCCCCACTGGCCGCAGATCGCGTCGACGGTGCCCGGCGTGGCGATCTTCACCACGAAGTCGAACGAGCCGGAGCTCACCAGCCGGAAGGAGTTCTTCCCGTCCCGGGTCCAGCCCCGGCGGTGGGCGAGCACGTCCGATATCTCGGCCGCGGCCTCGCTCGCCCGGATGTCGATGCCCTCCTCGACCAGGACCTTGTAACGGCGTACGCGGCTGCCCGTGCCCACGGTCGAACCGTCGGCCTTGGCGGTGACGAAGGTGCCCGGGCCGGTCGCGGGAATGGCGATGGTGGAGGGGGAGGGAGAGGGCGACGGGGAGGCCTTCACCGACGGGGACGCGGAAGGACTCGACGACCCGGACGGCGTCCCTGCGGCGTCCAGGGCGTCGGCGACGTCGGCCACCTGGTCGTCCGTCGCCGGGGGTCGGGCGTCCCGCCAGTACGCGAAGGCCGCGCCCCCCGCGAGCAGTACGGCACCGAAGGTCAGGCCGGCCAGGACCATCCGGCCGGTCCTGCGGCGGCGCCGCCTGCGGGCGCGGGACACTCGCCCATCGCTCTCCGAGGTGGTTCTTCGGCGTGACCGGCGGGCTGTGGATCGGCCCACGTCGTGCGTCCTCTCTGCTGGTCGGCGGGGCGCACAGCGGACTCCTGTGTGCTTTTGTACCCCCCAAGATCAAAGCGGAAGGATGTGCGAAACCATCGCAGGACCTCAAGTGTGGCTTCTCACACGCAAGTTCGGGTGAGCCGTACAACCATTCGGCACTCCGAGGGGTCCGCGAGGCGTCCAGGCCCCGTCGTACACGCGCACATGCGTCGGGGCCGCCCGGGAGGTACCCGGGCGGCCCCGACGCGGTGGTGGGGGAGGCAGCGGTCCGTCAGCCGGCGGCGGTCCGCTCCCAGCGGTAGAAGCAGCGCGCCATCGCGTCCTTCGGACCGCGCCAGGTCGCCGGATCGTACGCCGACACGTACGGCTCGAGCCGCTCGCTGACCTGGCGGAACTCCGGATGCCCGGTCAGCCTGCCGATGGCGGGGGCCGGGTCGGCGTCGCTCTCGATGAGGTGCAGGTACACGCCGTCACCGAACTCGAAGAGACTGCGCCGGTTGACGCCCACCAGGTGGGGCAGCTCGCCGCTGTCGGACTCGGCGAACACCTTCGCGATGTCCGTCGCCGCGCCCGGTGCCATCCGGGCGACGATCAGGGTGTGGTGCATGGGGAGGTGCCCTCCGTGGGGTGTCGGTCGGCCGGTGCGCCGGTCGGCCGGGGTGTCGGTGGCATCGGTGCCGGTCGGCCGGGTGTCGGTGGCATCGGTGCCGGTCGGCCGGGTGTCGCTCGGTCGGGTGCCGGTCGACTCGTGTCAGTCGGCGAGTACCGAGGCGGTCCGCCGCTCGCCCGCCGCCTGCTCGATCCGGTCCCGGATCAGCGCCATCTGCGTACGCGAGTTGCGGTTGATGTTGTCGGTCATCCCGGCGTCGTCGACGGGCGCCTCCGGCTTCATGGCGAAGTCCTGGATCCAGCGCATCCGGGTGCCGTCCGCCGTCTCGGTGTACTCCCAGACGATGTTCATGTACTGGAAGGGACCGGTCTCGACCCGGTGGGCGCGGACGGTGCGGGTCGTCGGGTCGGCGACGCGCTCGGACACCCAGCTCCACACCCGGTCCTGCTCGTCCGGGTGCATGGTGAGCCGGAACGTGACGCGGTCGCCGTCGCGGTCGAGCACGTCCACCGAGGCGTACTCGCTGAACAGCCGGGGCCAGTTGTCGATGTCGTTGGTCATGTCCCAGACCAGCTCCATCGGCGCGGCGATGGTGATCTCGTTGTCGGTGTGGCCTGCCACGTCACACTCCCGTCTTCAGGGCGCCGTTGATCAGCGCGAGGAAATCCGCGGGCGTCTTGCAGCGCTCGGCCTGCTCCGGCAGACCCAGCCCGTACCGCTTCTCCAGCTCGGCCACGATGCCCAGCAGGCCGAGGGAGTCCAGGCCGAAGGTGTCGAAACCGTCGGCGGCCTGCTGCTGAAGGGTGACGGGGTCGACGTGCACGCCGGCGGTGCGCTTCATCAGCGTCGCCAGCTCCTCGACGGTCACCTGGTAGTCCACTTGGTCGGTCATGCGGGGTGCTCCTTCAACTCGGTCGGTGCTCGCCCAAAGCGGCGCTCACCCGGGATTGGCGTTGGTCCGGTCGGTCGGTCGGTCGGGTGGGTCGGGTCGAGTCGAGTCGGGTGGGGCGGGCTACCGGCCACCGGTCACCGGCCGCCGGCCATTCGCCGTCACCTCAGTCCCGGACGGCCGTCATCCGTTCGCGGACGGCGCGGTGCCGCCCTGCCGCAGGACGAGCGCCGAGTTGGAACCCATGAGCCCACGGCCGAGGACCAGGGCCGTGCGGATCTCGGCGGGCCGGGCGCGGCCGGCCACCACGTCCAGGTCGTGGCACACGTCGAACACGTGCGGGGTGGGCGGGATCAGCCCGTGCTCCATGGCGAGCACCGCGGTCGCCACGTCCAGCACCGGTGCCGCGCAGTACGCCCGCCCGGTCCCGGTCTTGGGCGCGGTGACCGGCACGCGTCGCGCGTGCGCGCCGAGCGCGTCCGCGAGCGCCGATGCCTCGGCCCGGTCGGCCTCCGGGACGCCGAGGGCGTCCGCGAACACCACGTCCACCTCCTCCGGCCGGCACCCGGCCTCGGCCAGCGCGCCCTCGATCGCGCGGGCCAGCCCGGCCCGGGACTCCGCCCAGCGGGACGGCCCGGTGAAGGTCGCCGCGTGCCCGGCCACCGTCGCCCGCACGTCCGCCCCGCGCTCCAGGGCCGCCGCCTCGTCCTCGACCACGAGCACGGCACCGCCCTCGGCCGGCGCGAACCCGCAGGCGGCACCGGTGAACGGGCGGTAGGCACGGTCGGGTTCGGTGGCGCGGCTCAGCTCGGGGTAGCCCAGCTGGCAGACGATCGAGTACGGCGCCAACGGCGCCTCCGTCGCGCCGCAGACCACCGTGTCGGTGCCGTTGCGCACGGCGAGCGCCGCGTGCGCCAGCGCGTCCAGGCCGCCCGCCTCGTCGGCGGCCACGACCCCGCAGGGACCCTTGAAGTCGTTGCGGATGGAGACCTGGCCGGTGCTGGCCGCGTAGAACCAGGCGATCGACTGGTACGGGCCGACATACCGCGACCCCTGGCCCCACAGGTTCTGCAGCTCCCGCTGCCCGAACTCGCCGCCACCCGATCCCGCGGCGGTGACCACGCCCACCGAGTACGGCGACTCGATGTCGGCGCGTCCGAACCGGGCGTCGGTCAGGGCGAGATGGGTGGCGGTCAGCGCGAAGTGCGTGAACCGGTCGGTCTGGACGAGGTAGCGCTCCTCGACCGTCTCGGCCGCGTCGAAGCCGCGCACCTCGCCCGCGACCCGTAGCGGCAGATGGTCGCAGCCCTCGCGGGTGACGGGACCGAGGCTGCTGGTGCCGTCCGCGACCGCCTTCCAGAACGCCTCCGCGCCGATGCCGTGCGGGGACACCACGCCGAGTCCGGTGACGACGGCACGCCTGCCACCTTCCTCGCGCCTGCGGCCTTCCTCGCGCCTACCGCCGTTCTCACGACTGCCGCCGTCCCGCTCACGGCGCGTGGTCCGTTGTGGTCCGCTCATCGCAGCCCTCCTTCACAACCGCTCAGTACGACGGCGGACTGGAAGCCGCCGAAGCCGCTGCCGACCGACAGCACGTGCCGCAGCGTCCGCTCCCGTGCCTCGCGCGGCACGTAGTCCAGATCGCACTCGGGGTCGGGGGTCGTGTAGTTGGCGGTGGGCGGCACCACCTGGTGGGCCATCGCCAGTACGCACGCGGCCAGCTCTATCGAGCCGATCGCGCCCAGCGAGTGGCCCACCATGGACTTGATCGAGCTCATCGGCGTCGCGTAGGCGTGCTCGCCCAGCGAACGCTTGACGGCGGCGGTCTCGTGCCGGTCGTTCTGCTGGGTGCCGGAGCCGTGCGCGTTGACGTAGTCGATGGCGGAGCCGTCCAGTTCGGCCATGTCGAGCGCGGTGTCGATGGCCCGCGCCATCTCCAGGCCCTCCTTGGTGAGCCCGGTCATGTGGTAGGCGTTGCCGAAGGTGGCGTAGCCGGAGATCTCGCAGTACACGTCCGCCCCACGGGCCCGGGCGTGCTCCAGATCCTCCAGGACCAGCACCGCCGCGCCCTCGCCCATGACGAAGCCGTTGCGGTCGGCGTCGAAGGGCCGGGAGGCGTGCGCGGGGTCGTCGTTGTTGGGCGAGGTCGCCTTGATGGCGTCGAAGCAGGCCATGGTGATCGGTGAGATCGGCGAGTCCGCCGCGCCCGCCAGACACACGTCGACGCGTCCCTCGGCGACCGCGTGGTAGGCGTATCCCACCGCGTCCAGACCCGACGTGCACCCGGTCGACACGGTCTGCACCGGGCCGTGCACACCGAACTCCTCTGCCACGGCCGACGACAGCGTCGCCGGGGTGAAGGCCCGCTCCAGGTGCGGCTCGGCCCGCCGGTCGTCCACGTCCCACCGCGAACCGCGCTCACTGACCAGGACGTAGTCGCGTTCCAGCCGGGTCGTGCCGCCGACCGCCGTGCCCAGCGTGGCGCCGGCCCGCCAGGGGTCCTCCCGCTCCATGTCGAGGTTCGCGTCCCGCACCGCCTCGGCGGCGGCGACGAGCGCGAACTGCACGTACCGGTCGCACCGCTGGACCGTGGCGAGGTCCAGCCCGTGCTCGGACGGTTCGAAGTCGCACTCGGCGGCGATCCGCGAACGCAGCCCGGCCGGGTCGAACAGGGAGATGCCGCGCGTCGCCGTACGGCCGTCGGACAGCAGGCCCCAGAACTGGGGCACGCCGATCCCGCCCGGGGCGACGACGCCTATGCCCGTGACGGCGACCCGACGCCGGGTCATGACACCGCCTCGGCCGCGGTGGCGGGACGCTCGTGCCGTCCGGCGCATCCGGCGTGGTCCCCGTCGTGCGGGAGGGCGTTGCCCGCGGCGTCCTCCGTGTCGACGTGACCGAGCTCCGGACGCGGGGCCAGCGGCCCCAGGTGGAAGACGATGCGTGCCTCGACGTCACCGACGTTGCGGAAGCGGTGGCGCATGTCCTGGGGGATCAGCAGCCCCTGCCCGGTGGACAGGGAGTGCGGCACCCCGTCCAGGTCCACCTCCAGCCCGCCGTCGGTGACGTACACGAACTCCTCGGAGTACGGGTGGTAGTGCTCGGCGATCCGGTCACCGGGCTGCACGATCGCCACGCCCATGAAGCCGCTGGTCGACCCGGCGGTGGTGGGCGTGAGAAGGGCGCGGAGGTCTCCGCCGCGGCGGCGGTTCGGCGCGATGTCGCCGAGGGAGACGATGCGTACCTGCTGGTCTGTCATGTCGTTCACTCCGGGGTGACAGGAGGCGGTGGGGGAGGGGAGTGTCCACACAGACCGGCGGGCGCGCCGTTGGGTCCGGCCGGCCGCGTGGTTGGCCGCGTGGTTCGGGGAGTGTGGTTGTGTGGGTGGGTGGCCTGACCGCGTGTTCCTGGGGCGTGTGCGTCGGCCGCCTGGCTCAGGAGTCGGACGAGCACCGGTCGGTCAGGGGCCTCATACGGACCCGGGCGAGCAGCAGCGACAGCGCGCGGGCCTCCGTCAGGGGCCCGTCGACACCGACGGCGGCGGTGTCCAGCAACCGCTCGGCCACGGCGATCCCGGCGGAACCGGCGATCCCGGCGGAACCGGCTGCCCCGGCGGATCCGCCGGCATGGACAGCTTCTGGGGCCTCTGTGGCCTTTGTGGCCCTCGGGGCCCCGTGCAGGCCCAGGACGTATCCGGGCGCGTCCTCCGGGTCGCCGTCCACGTCGACGAGCCGTATGACGAGGTCGTCGCGGTGGAAGACGGTGGCGGAGAGGACCGGGTTGTCCGGGGCGTGCACGGCGGCAGCGTCCTGGCCGGCCAGCAGCCGGGCCAGTTCCAGACCGGCGCCGGCCCGGGCCGGGTACAGCAGCGCCAGCCGCACGCCGCGCGTGCCGGCCCGGCCGCGGGTCGTCATGTGGTGGACGGCCGGCATCGCGGCCCGGGTGAAGAACCGCCGGGCGGACCGCGGATCGCGGAGGTCCCGCTCCTGTTCCAGATACGGGTTCAGGGCCTCCTCGACGGCCTGCACCCCGGGCTGCCGGGCGACATGGCGCAGCGCGGACTGCAGGTCGCCCTGCACCTCCACGGCCCTCACGACCCGGTTGCCGTGCAGGAAGACCGAGGTGCGCAGCAGCCGGCCGGAGCCGTCGACGCGGGCGTCGGGCGGCGAGTAGTCGGCCAGCAGCCGGGCGACCTCGCCCTCGCTGCCGGACCGTACGGTGAAGGTCAGAGCGTGCCGTACGACATCGTTCCCGATCCGGGGAGCTGACCGCGGCGGCTCACCCGCCGCGGCGGACGGGGACTGTTCGCCGGCGGTCTCCCGCAGGACGCTGTAGCGCAGGGAGTGCGTGTCGCGGACGTATTCCTGAAGGGGCTCGACGGTGTCGATGTGCTCTTCGCTGCTGACCCAGGCCAGGAAGGGGGCCGCGCTCTCCCATTCGCTGGTGAGGAGCCACTGGGTGGGATTGTCCAGGGACTGGCACAGCTGGTCGCTGACGTGCCCCGGAACGGCGGCGACCCGGTCGCGGATGCCGTCGTAGGCGTCCAGGAACTCCTGCTGCGTTCCGTCGTGGATGTCCAGCATCAGGACGACCCGTACGCGGGATCCGTCGAACGCGGATATCGACACGCCACCCGCTTCCGCGGGGGCCGATGCCGCCGCGGCGTCTGTGATCAGGGCATCCGCCGACGCGGTATCCGTCGCTACGACGGGAGAGACCGTCATCCGGCCCACCTCTTCTCCGGGAACTTCCTCGTGGACTGGGGCGATCGTCGCGGCGCGCGCCATGGTTCCGGCGGGTGCGGCGGTCGCAGTAAGCACGATCGTGAGCCGTGCCCGCGAGGACCGCGAACCAGACGGGTTAAGCGGGTGAAGCCTGAGCCACCGCGGGCCTCACCGGGCCGCACGGGGCATGCATGAAAACCCCCGCACACATCTGCCGCGGGGCGAGTCACGCGACGACGGTCCGACACGGAGGGCGAGCGTCCGCCACAACGCAGGACGACGTCCGCCACGACGAAGGACGACGTCTGCCACAACGGAGGACGAAACCAATGAACGAAAGAGCCGACCGGTCCGGCGGAGCCTCCCCCGGGGCGCACCGGGTCCCGGTCCTCATCGTCGGCGGATCCCTGGTGGGCCTGTCGACCTCGGTCTTCCTGGGGCGGCTGGGTATCCGGCACACCCTGGTGGAGCGCCACTCCGGCACCTCCATCCACCCCCGCGGGCGCGGCAACAACGTCCGCACGATGGAGCTCTTCCGCGTGGCCGGAACCGAGCCGGACATCAGGAAGGCCGCCGCCACCCTGTCCGAGAACCACGGCATCTTCCAGACGCCCACCCTGGTCTCGGACGAGGGGGAGTGGCTGCTGAAGGAGATCGACGCAGGAGGCGGACTGGCCCGCTTCAGCCCCAGCGGCTGGTGCCTGTGCAGCCAGAACGACCTGGAGCCCGAACTCCTCACCCACGCCACCAACCTCGGCGGCGACCTGCGCTTCGGCACGGAACTGCTGTCGTTCGAGGCCGACGGCGACGGCGTCACGGCCATCGTGAAGAGCCGGGAGACCGGCGAGCACACCACCATCCGCGCGGACTACCTGGTCGCCGCCGACGGCCCCCGCAGTCCCGTCCGCGAACAGCTCGGTATCGGCCAGAGCGGCCCCGGCGACCTGTTCCACAACGTCAGCGTCACCTTCCGCTCCCGCCGCCTGGCCGACGTGGTCGGCGACCGCCGCTTCATCGTCTGCTACCTGACCAACGAGGACGCCGACGGAGCACTCCTCCCCGTCGACAACCGTGAGAACTGGGTCTTCCACGCCCCCTGGCACCCCGAACAGGGCGAAACCGTCGAGGACTTCACCGACGAGCGCTGCGCCGACCACATCCGCCGCGCGATCGGCGACCCCGGCCTCGATGTCGAGATCACCGGCAAGGCCCCCTGGCACGCCGCCCAGCGCGTCGCCCGCAGCTACCGCTCCGGCCGCGTCCTCCTCGCCGGCGACTCGGCCCACGAGATGTCCCCCACCGGCGCCTTCGGCTCCAACACCGGCATCCAGGACGCCCACAACCTCGCCTGGAAACTGGCCGCGGTCCTGGAGGGCTGGGCGGGAGAAGGCCTCCTGGACACCTACGACGCCGAACGCCGCCCGGTCGCGGAGGCCACCAGCGCCCGAGCCGCGGGCCGCTCGGTGGAACACAGCCACCCGGGCTTCGCACCTCCGCCGGGGATGGGAGCCGGAGGCCCGGCAGGACCACCGGCCGGCGGCCCTGCCGGACGTGATGGCGCCCCCGGTGGCCCGGGCGGACGTCCTGACGGCGGCCCCGGTGCTCCGGGCGGACGCCCGGGCGGCGGCCCCGGCGGCCCTGGCGGTCCGGGCGGGGGCCCGGGAGGCCCCGGCGGTGGGGCGGCCGGAGGCCCCGGTGGCGGCCCCGGCGGCGGCCCGGGCGGCATCCTCAACGTCGCCCTCGGCTACCGCTACACCCAGGGCGCGGTGGTCGGCGCCGACCCCGGAGCACCGGTGGTCCCGGAGGGGCTGGACCTCACCGGCGCCCCCGGCAGCAGGGCCCCCCACCTCTGGCTCCGCCAGGCCGGCACCACCACCCGCGTCTCCACCCTGGACCTCTACGAGGACTCCCTGGTCCTGCTCAGCGACGCCGCCCAGCCCACCGGCTGGCACGAGGCGGCGACGCACCTGGCGGCCGACATGCGGGTACCGCTGAAGTCGTACCGCGTGGGCGGCACCCCGGAGGCCGACCTGACTCCGGACGACGAGGACACCGACTGGGCGAAGGCCCACGGAGTCACCCGCGGCGGCGCGGTCCTCGTCCGCCCCGACGGCTTCGTGGCCTGGCGCTCCCCGGGCCCGGCCCCCGACCCGGAGGCGATGCTGCGCCAGGTGGTGAACACGGTCCTGTCCCGCGCCTGACACAGACCGGGCACTGAGCACCGCGCCTTGGGCCCCGGGGCCCGCGCGGCGGGCGTAGCCGGACATTGACTACTGCGACACGCCCGCCGCACAGCGCCGCGATGTCCTCAGGGCCGGAGGTGATGACCGTGCCGGACCGGCCGGGCCGGACGGTGTCGCCACAGACGGGGCCCGACTCCTCGGAGTCGGGCCCCTGACTTCTGCCCTGCGGGGTCCCAGCAGGCGCTTGCGGCCCCAGAAGATGATGAAGGTGACGCTCTGGGATGGCGAGCTCAGTGGTGAGCCGGCGCAGCCGGCTGACGGACTGCGAGGTCACCAACTTGGCGGTGCCGGATTCCAGGTCGCCCGCGACCAGCGGGGCACCGAGCAGGACACCTGTGAGGAGAGGGACGTAACCCAGGTACGTGCCGAAGCTGAAGGCGGGCCGTGTACCTCCCGGCATCCGGCGGCAGGCTGCCGGACCGCTGCGGGTGCGCGTCCAGGTAGTCCACCACCTGCCCGCGCAGAAGGACCATCACGTCCACGCACAGGAGGGCGGGGGCGACAGCGACATCGCCTATGCCCTGTTCTCCTTCACCAGTCTGGCCGCGTACGAGCAGTACCGCTCGGAGAGCGTGTCCGCCCCGGAGTGCCGGGAAGCGTTCGAACTGGCTCGTGAGACCCAGCGGGAACAACCGATTCGCTCGGCACGGTTGCACCGACCGAAGGACCGGCGCCACACGGGTGGCGAACACGGGCCCACGAGGGCGTCCGCCCCGTTGGATCCGGGCACCGAGGACGCGGCGGGCCCGCCGCGTCCCGCCGCGTAAGGACCAGGACGTATCTCTACAGAAGGACTGTTCTCATGACTGACCGGCCCCTGACGCTCATGGCAGTACACGCCCACCCCGACGACGAAGCCACCGGAACCGGAGGAGTTCTCGCGCGGTACGCGGCGGAAGGCATCCGCACCGTTCTCGTGACGTGTACCGACGGTGGTTGCGGTGACGGACCGGGAGGTGTGAAGCCGGGCGATCCCGGCCACGATCCGGTTGCCGTCGCCGCCATGCGCCGTAAGGAACTCGAGGCGAGCTGTGAGGTCCTGAAGGTCAGCGATCTGGAGATGCTGGACTACGCCGACTCCGGGATGGTGGGCTGGCCCAGCAACGACGCCTCCGGATCGTTCTGGCAGACCCCCGTGGAGGAAGGCGCGGCCCGTCTCGCGGAACTCATACGGCACTATCGGCCCGACGTGGTCGTCACCTACGACGAGAACGGCTTCTACGGCCACCCCGACCACATCCAGGCCCATCGCATCACGATGGCGGCGCTGGAGATGACCGCGCTGGTGCCGAAGGTGTACTGGACGACGATGCCCCACTCGACGATGCAGCGGTTCGGGGAGACCATGAGCGAATTCCAGGAGGACCTGCCGGAGCCGGACCCTGCCGAGGCCGCCGCGCTGGCGGAGATCGGTCTCCCCGACGACGAGATCACCACGTGGGTGGATACCACCGCCTTCAGCGGTCAGAAGTTCGATGCGCTGGCCGCGCATGCCAGCCAGGGCGAGAACATCTTCTTCCTCAAGATGGGCAAGGAGCGATTCGGCGAGTTGATGGGCATGGAGACCTTCCTGCGTGTCAAGGACGCCACCGGTGCGGTCGTGCCCGAGAACGACCTCTTCGCCGGACTGCGCTGATTCTCCCGCCAGGCCCGGGGACCCGACAGCCAACGGTCTCGACGGGCCGGCCCTCCTCGTCGTACTCACGGGCCTGGAAACAAGCCAGGGAACTGGCGTTCGTCCTACATCAGGTCTCCCCGGTCCTCGGCTTCCGAGCGTCCGGCCCGCGTCACGCGGGCGTCTCCCAGTGGCTCAACTCGGGAGTGCGGCACCGGCACCGCAGGCGAGAGCCGGTGCCTAGACCTTGATGACGGTGATGCGCGAGCCGCACAGGGCGGTCAGATCGTCGGAATCCGAGGTGAGAATCGTCGCCGGACCAGGGGCGGCGAGGGCGGTGGCACCGAGCACGGCGTCGACGGCGTACGTGTGGCGGTGCAGGCCGGCGTCGGCGAGGAGGGCGGCGGCGTGACGGGCGAGGGGCTCGGTGACCGGTTCGACAACGAGGCGGGAGAGGGTCCACTCCAGGGCCGGTCGGTTGATCCGGGGGTGGACCACTTCCACAAGGGTTGCCGCGGAAGTGATCACCCGCAGGTCGTCGGCGCGAGCGAGGGCGAGCCGGCCGGTGACGGTGCGGTCGCGAAGCGCGGCCTTGGCCAGCCCTTCGCTGTCGAGGACCAGGGTGCCGCCGGGGGGAGCGGCGGAGGAGCGGGTCACGCGGCGCTCACTCCGCCTTGCGCTCGCTGCCGGCGGGCCTGGTGGAGCTGATCGCGCAGGGCCTGGACCTCTTCGTCGGTGATGGGCCCGTGCTCGGCCTCGGCGACCTGGATGAGCTTGTTGAGAATGTCCCGCTCGATCTGGCGCGCGACGGCGGCGGTGACATGGGCAGACAGTCCCGAAGGGCCGCTGCGGGCCTTGGCGGCTTCGGCGACGTCGCGGGGCATGGTGACACCCCACCTGCGCTGGGCGGAGTCCTGGGCCGACCCGGCCCGCGCGATCGAGGGCGCGCGGGCCGGGTCGGCTGCCGGGCCGAGGATGTACCTGATCACTGGCGAGCGGCTGTCTTCTGTGGTCTCCGCCCCCACATACGCGAAGACCCCGGCCTCAGCGTTTCCGCTGATGACGGGGTCTTTGGGCACCTCATGCAGGGTGCCCCCGGCAGGATTCGAACCTGCGCACACGGCTCCGGAGGCCGTTGCTCTATCCCCTGAGCTACGGGGGCGCGTCGGTCGCGTTCGGTGTTGCTCGCGGCGACGGGTAGAACACTACCAGCTCCCCCGGGGTGGTCATGAACGGGTTTTCGCGGGTCGTGGGGGCTGCCGGGGCGTCAGTCGTGGGGGTGTTGTCCCCCGCACGGGGTGGAAGTGGGGAAAACCCGGACGCGGTGGCCGGTGTCGACCTACTCTCGAGTTGTGCCTAGGGCGTCTGGCCGAGTTCTTGTTGTGGACGACAACAAGGTCATCCGGCAGCTGATCAGGGTCAATCTCGAGCTGGAGGGCTTCGAGGTCGTGACCGCGGCCGATGGTGCCGAGTGTCTTGAAGTCGTCCATCAGGTGCGGCCCGACGTCGTCACGCTGGACGTGGTCATGCCTCGGCTGGACGGGGTGCGGACCGCTGCCCGGTTGCGTGCCGATCCGCGGTCGCGGGAGCTTCCGATCGCCGTCGTCAGCGCTTGTACGCCGTACGAGGTCGACGCGGCGTTCGATGCCGGGGCCGACGCCTTTCTGTCCAAGCCGTTCGAACCCGCCGAGCTCATCGCTCTCGTACGGCAGTTGGTCGAGCGGAGGGCCGCGTGTGGGGGTGCGGCTTCCTCTCGGACGGTGCTCGGTGTGGCCGGGGAGAGTGAATCGCCGGCTCAGGCCGAGTCGGCCGGGTGACCCCGGCCACGGGCGCCGGGTGGCTTCGACCACGGTCGAGTCACGCTCGAGGGGCGCTCCGTCCATATAGCGGGACCAGCACCGAACCTGTTCGCCTGCCCACCCCCCTCCTCCCATACGCTTGACCCGTGACCCCCGTAGAGCTCTCCCGTACCGTGCTGCACGCGGTGCGTCGCGCCGTCGACGCGGGTGAGCTGAGCGTGGCCGTTCCGGCTCGGGCCGTGGTCGCTCCGCCGGGGCCCGGAGGGTGTGGGGACTACGCCACCAACATCGCCCTGCAGCTGGCCCGGCCGGCCGGACAGCCGCCCCGCCGGGTCGCCGAGGTGCTGCGGCCCTATCTCGTCGACGTCGAGGGGATCACCGACGTCGTCCTGACCGGGCCCGGGTTCCTCAACATCAGCCTGCACGGCACCGCGCCCGCCGCTCTCGTGGAGGAGATCCTGCGGCACGGCTCCCGGTACGGGCACAGGTACGGGAGCGCCGACGCCGCCGGCGCGGAGAGCGGCCACGTCGTGCGGCTGCACTGCCCGCACGACGTCCGTGCCGTCGTCGTCGCCGAGGCCGCCGCCCGCATCCTGCGTTCGCAGGGCACCCTCGTCCGCACCAGCTGCGCCGCCCCGCTCGACCCCGCGTGGACCGCCGTCCTCGGAGTGCGCGTCGACGCGCAGGGGCCGGCGACCGCGGAGCCGCCGGTCGACGTCCGTCCCGTCCCCGCGCCCGCCGATCCCCTGCCGCTCGGCCGGGACGCCGGCCGGTGGGCCCTGCTCCACCCCGCCGGCCACGACCGGCCCCGCATCGGTGACGAGCATCTGCGGCAGCGCGAGGGCAACCCCCTCTTCCGCGTGCGGTACGCCCACGCCCGCACCCGCGCCCTCTCGCGCAACGCGGCCGATCTCCACTTCGCCGCCGAGCCCGGCCCCGTGACAGACGCGGCGTCGGACCTCCTCTCCGCCCTCGCCGATCATCCCCGCGCCCTCGCCGCCGCCGCGGCGCACCGCGCCCCCGACCGGCTGGCCCGGCATCTCGTCACCGTCGCCGATGCCGCGCTGCCCTTCCTGCCCACCGTGCTGCCCCGTGGCGGGGAGAAACCCTCGGCCGCCCACCGTGCCCGGCTGGCGCTCGCCGAAGCCGTCGGGGCGGTGCTGGCCGGTGGCCTGTCCCTCCTCGGCATCGACGCACCCGACCACCTCTGAGAGAGCGCAGAAGACGCCATGAGCCGTTCCGCACACCCCGCCGGGCCCCGTCACGCCGACGTCCTCCCCGAGGGGCACTACTCCGCGCCGCCCGCCGACCTCAACGCCCTCGATGCGAAGGTCTGGGCCCAGACGGTCGAGCGGGACGCCGACGGTGTCGTCACCGTCGGCGGGCTGGCCGTCACACGGCTGGCCGAGGAGTACGGCACCCCCGCCTACGTTCTCGACGAGGCCGACTTCCGGGCCCGGGCGCGGGCCTGGCGGGCCGCCTTCGGTTCGGACGCCGACGTCTTCTACGCGGGCAAGGCGTTCCTGTCCCGGGCCGTCGTGCGCTGGCTGGACGAGGAGGGGCTGAACCTCGACGTGTGCTCGGGGGGCGAGCTCGCCACCGCGCTGTCCGCGGGGATGCCCGCCGACCGCATCGCCTTCCACGGCAACAACAAGTCGCCCGAGGAGATCGAGCGCGCCGTCCGCGCCGGCGTCGGGCGGATCGTGCTCGACTCCTTCCAGGAGATCGTGCGCGTCGCCCACATCGCCCAGTCGCTGGGCAAGCGGCAGCGGGTGCAGATCCGTATCACCGTGGGAGTCGAGGCGCACACGCACGAGTTCATCGCCACGGCCCACGAGGACCAGAAGTTCGGCATCCCGCTGGCCGGCGGCCAGGCGGCGGAGGCCGTGCGGCGGGCGCTCCAGCTCGACGGGCTCGAGGTCATCGGGATCCACTCGCACATCGGGTCGCAGATCTTCGACATGTCGGGGTTCGAGGTCGCCGCCCACCGGGTGGTCGGGCTGCTCAAGGACATCCGCGACGAGCACGGCGTCGAGCTGCCCGAGATCGACCTCGGCGGCGGACTCGGAATCGCGTACACGAGCGACGACGACCCCCGTGAGCCGCACGAGATCGCCAAGGCGCTGAACGAGATCGTCACCCGGGAGTGCGAGGCCGCGAAGCTGCGTACGCCTCGGATCTCCGTCGAGCCCGGGCGGGCCATCGCCGGGCCCACCGCCTTCACGCTCTACGAGGTCGGCACCGTCAAGCCCCTCGACGGGCTGCGCACGTACGTCTCCGTCGACGGCGGCATGTCCGACAACATCCGCACCGCGCTGTACGACGCCGAGTACAGCGTCGCCCTCGTCTCCCGCACCTCCGACGCCGAGCCCGTGCTCGCGCGGGTCGTCGGCAAGCACTGCGAGAGCGGGGACATCGTGGTCAAGGACGCCTTCCTGCCGGGGGACCTGGCACCCGGTGACCTGATCGCCGTACCGGCGACGGGGGCGTACTGCCGTTCCATGGCCAGCAACTACAACCACGTGCTGCGTCCGCCCGTCGTCGCCGTACGGGACGGCGAGGCGCGGGTCATCGTGCGGAGGGAGACCGAGGAGGACCTGCTGCGCCTCGACGTCGGATGAGTCCCGCCGGGTGGGCCGGTGGCGGGGCGAGGCAGGGTGGGGGACGGGTGGACAGGCGGAGGGCGGAAGATCTTTCGGCATCCAACCCTGCGAAAATGAAATAAACGTCTCACGATCCGGACGAAAGGCAGAAAATCCCGTCCGGTGCGTGAGACTGGACCAACCGTAGACGGTATGAGGAAACGAGGTCGGATGATGCGTACGCGTCCGCTGAAAGTGGCGCTGCTGGGCTGTGGAGTGGTCGGCTCAGAGGTGGCGCGCATCATGACGACGCACGCCGACGACCTCGCGGCCCGGATCGGGGCCCCGGTGGAGCTCGCGGGCGTGGCCGTACGGCGGCCCGACCGGGTGCGCGAGGGCATCGACCCCGACCTCGTCACCACCGACGCCACCGCCCTCGTCAAACGCGGGGACATCGACGTCGTCGTCGAGGTCATCGGCGGGATCGAGCCCGCCCGGACCCTCATCACCACCGCCTTCGAGCACGGCGCCTCCGTCGTGTCCGCCAACAAGGCGCTGCTCGCGCAGGACGGTGCCGCGCTGCACGCCGCGGCGGGCGCGAACGGCAAGGACCTCTACTACGAGGCCGCCGTCGCCGGTGCCATCCCGCTGATCCGGCCGCTGCGCGAGTCCCTCGCCGGCGACAAGGTCAACCGGGTGCTCGGCATCGTCAACGGGACGACGAACTTCATCCTCGACGCCATGGACACGACGGGGGCGGGGTACCAGGAGGCGCTGGACGAGGCCACCGCCCTCGGGTACGCGGAAGCCGACCCGACCGCCGACGTCGAGGGGTTCGACGCCGCCGCCAAGGCCGCCATCCTCGCCGGGATCGCCTTCCACACGCGCGTGCGCCTCGACGACGTCTACCGCGAGGGCATGACCGAGGTCACCGCCGCCGACTTCGCCTCCGCCAAGGAGATGGGCTGCACCATCAAGCTCCTCGCCATCTGCGAGCGGGCCGCGGACGGGGCGTCGGTCACCGCGCGCGTGCACCCCGCGATGATCCCGCTCAGCCACCCGCTGGCGAACGTGCGCGGCGCCTACAACGCCGTCTTCGTCGAGTCCGACGCCGCCGGGCAGCTCATGTTCTACGGGCCCGGGGCCGGCGGCTCGCCGACCGCGTCCGCCGTGCTCGGCGACCTCGTCGCCGTCTGCCGCAACCGGATCGGCGGCGCGACCGGACCCGGCGAGTCCGCGTACGCCGCGCTCCCCGTCTCCCCGATGGGCGACGTCGTCACGCGGTACCACATCAGCCTCGACGTGGCCGACAAACCGGGCGTGCTCGCCCAGGTCGCGACCGTGTTCGCGGAGCACGGTGTCTCCATCGACACCGTGCGGCAGTCCGGCAAGGACGGCGAGGCCTCCCTCGTCGTCGTCACCCACCGTGCGTCCGACGCCGCCCTCGGCGGTACGGTCGAGGCGCTGCGCAAGCTCGACACCGTGCGGGGTGTCGCCAGCATCATGCGGGTTGAAGGAGAGTAACCAGCAATGACCCACCAGTGGCGCGGAATCATCGAGGAGTACCGGGACAGGCTGCCCGTCTCCGCCAGCACGCCCGTCGTGACGCTCCGCGAGGGCGGCACGCCGCTCGTGCCCGCGCAGGTGCTCTCCGAGCGCACGGGCTGCGAGGTCCACCTCAAGGTCGAGGGGGCGAACCCGACCGGGTCCTTCAAGGACCGCGGTATGACCATGGCCATCAGCAAGGCCAAGGAGGAGGGCGCGCAGGCCGTCATCTGCGCGTCCACCGGCAACACGTCCGCCTCCGCCGCCGCGTACGGCGTACGGGCCGGGATGGTCTCCGCCGTCCTCGTGCCGCAGGGCAAGATCGCGCTCGGCAAGATGGGCCAGGCCCTCGTGCACGGCGCGAAGATCCTCCAGGTCGACGGCAACTTCGACGACTGCCTGACGCTCGCCCGCGCGCTGAGCGACAACTACCCCGTGGCGCTGGTCAATTCGGTCAACCCGGTGCGTATAGAGGGGCAGAAGACCGCCGCCTTCGAGATCGTGGACATGCTGGGCGACGCCCCCGACATCCACGTCCTGCCGGTGGGCAACGCGGGCAACATCACCGCGTACTGGAAGGGCTACAAGGAGTACGCCGCCGACAAGGTCAGCACGAGGACTCCGCGCATGTGGGGGTTCCAGGCCTCCGGCAGCGCGCCGATCGTGCGCGGCGAGGTCGTCAAGGACCCGTCGACCATCGCCACCGCCATCCGCATCGGCAACCCCGCCTCGTGGGACTTCGCGCTCGCCGCCCGGGACGAGTCCGGCGGCGCCATCGACGAGGTGACGGACCGTGAGATCCTGCGCGCCTACCGGCTGTTGGCCTCCCAGGAGGGCGTCTTCGTGGAGCCCGCGTCCGCCGCGTCGGTGGCCGGCCTGCTGAAGGCCGCCGAGCAGGGCAAGGTCGACCCGGGGCAGCGGATCGTGTGCACCGTCACCGGCAACGGGCTGAAGGACCCGGACTGGGCCGTCGCCGGCGCCCCGCAGCCGGTCACGGTCCCGGTCGACGCGGCGACGGCGGCCGAGCGGCTCGGCCTGATCTGAGGGGCCTGTCCACCGATTCCGGAACCCGGAGCCTTCCACAGCGGGGCCTTCCACAGCGGGGCCTTCCGCAGCGGGAGCCTTCCGCAGCGGAGGGCCTTCCGCAGCGGAGGGCCTTCCGCAGCGGAAGGGAAGCCGTCCGCTGTGGAATCCCAGGGACGGACGTCCCCGCGCAATCCCGGGGACCCGCGACGGAATTCGGAGGGGCCCCAGGAAACGCGCCCCGCGTAAGCAGAGGGCGTAAGCGGCGCCCAGCCGGGAAAGTCACTTACGGGGGGTGCACAGGGGGCTTACGACACGCATCGTGCGCCTCCTGTGCGCCCTATGTCGCCACAGAACCTTCCTTCGATAGGCTGTACCGAATCCGTCCGCCGCATATGCCGCGGTGCCGCGCCGTCTCCCCGTTCGGGAGGCGTCGGGGAAGCGGCCGGGAAGCGTCCGGGGGGCCGTCGGCCGTTGGGCAGGCAGCGGCGGGCCCAGGGTTTTCCGTACGTCATCGAATGTCGTTCCACAGTCACGCAGCTCAAGGAGAGTCATCAAGCGATGGCCGGTCCAGCCTTCCGCGCCGCCGCCGTCCGGGTGCGCGTCCCCGCCACCAGCGCCAACCTCGGTCCGGGCTTCGACGCCCTCGGCCTGGCGCTGGGCTTGTACGACGACGTCGTCGTCCGGGTGGCCGACTCAGGGCTGCACATCGACATCGCGGGTGAGGGCAGCGAGACGCTGCCCCGCGACGAGAAGCACCTCCTCGTCCGCTCCCTGCGCACCGCCTTCGACCTGCTGGGCGGACAGCCGCGCGGCCTGGAGATCGTCTGCGCCAACCGCATCCCGCACGGCCGCGGCCTCGGCTCCTCCTCCGCCGCCATCTGCGCCGGCATCGTCGCGGCGCGCGCGGTGACCATAGGCGGCGAGACCCGCCTCGACGACGCCGCGCTGCTCGACCTCGCCACCGAGATCGAGGGCCACCCCGACAACGTGGCGGCCTGTCTGCTGGGCGGCTTCACCCTCTCCTGGATGGATTCCGGCGCCGCCCGGGCGATCAGGATGGAGCCCGCCGATTCCATCGTTCCGGTGGTTTTCGTGCCCGGAAAGCCGGTACTGACGGAGACCGCGCGCGGCCTGCTCCCGCGCAGCGTCCCGCACGTCGACGCCGCCACCAACGCCGGCCGCGCCGCGCTGCTCGTCGAGGCGCTCACCCGGCGCCCCGAGCTGCTGCTGCCGGCCACCGAGGACCGCCTGCACCAGGAGTACCGCGCGCCGGCCATGCCGGAGAGCGCGGCGCTGGTGGAGCGGCTGCGCGGCGACGGCATCCCCGCGGTGATCTCGGGCGCCGGGCCCACGGTGATGGCACTGGCCGACGCCGACACGGCCGACAAGGTCGAGGCGCTGGCCGGTACGGACTGGGCGGCCAACCGGCTCAGCCTGGACCAGCAGGGCGCGTGCGTCCTGCCGCTGGCGACCTCCAGCGACATTTAGCCGCGTACGGTTGCCGGATTTCGAGAGGGGGAATGTTTGTTGGATCCGGTAGTGTTAATCTCAAGTCTGCACCCGACCCCACCATGGCGAGGTGCCTCGTGTCCCCGTCAGGGACAGACATTCTTCCGGGAGCCCCCCAAGCCGCATTGTGTGCTGGACGTCGTACGTGATCAGTACGGCCGACACGGACACTGAGCGGCCCGCCGGTGGGGGCACCCCCTCTGGGGGAGTTTCGGAACCGGTGCGACCACGCCGCATGACACAGACACTGGGTGCCACGGCTAGGGGAAGCGCCATCACCAGATATCTCTTCCGCCGTTCAGGCGGACCACCGCCCCGGCACGGTTCACACAGCAAGGACCGAAGCCGGACAGCACAACCGGTCGCCGAGCCAGACAGGCCGACGTCCGCTCCAGGGAAGGACCCTTCGTGAGCGACACCACCGATCTGATGGGCGCACGTGTCGAGGAGACCGCTGCCGCGCCCTCCACGGACGCCTCCGCGCCTGCCACCGGTGCCGGCTCCCGGCGGCGCCGTGGTACCGGCCTCGAGGGCATGGTGCTGGCCGAGCTGCAGCAGGTCGCATCCGGCCTCGGCATCAGGGGCACCGCGCGTATGCGCAAGAGCCAGCTGATCGAGGTCATCAAGGAGGCGCAGGCCGCGGGAGGAGCTTCCGCCAAGGCCGCGCCCGCCGCGGACGCCGCGGACGCCGCCGGCGAGACCAAGCCGAAGCGCCGCAGCACCTCCCGGTCCCGTACCGGCGACGAGGCCCCCGCCGAGAAGGCGGAGAAGGCCGGCAAGGCCGAGAAGAAGGCGGACCGGACGGCCGCCGACAAGGCCACCGCCCAGCAGCAGATCGACATCCCCGGTCAGCCGTCCCCGAAGGTCTCGCCCGCGGGCGAGACGGCCGGCGCCGCCGGTGACGACGCCCCCTCGGAGCGCCGTCGCCGCCGGGCCACCGCCGACGCGGGCAGCCCGTCCGCCGCCACCGAGACGGTGGCCGTCGAGACGAAGAGCGAGCCGAAGGCCGAGTCCTCCGCGCAGCAGCAGGGACAGTCGCAGGGCCACCAGCAGGGCCAGGGCGACGCCCGCTCCGACGGTGAGGGCGGCGAGGGCCGCCGCCGTGACCGCCGCGACCGCGGTGACCGCGACCGTGACCGGGGTGACCGCGACCGCGGTGACCGTGGTGACCGCGGACGTGACCGCGACCGTCGCAACAAGGGCGACGACCAGCAGAACCAGGGCGGCGGTCAGCAGCGTCAGCAGCAGGGCGGCGGACGCCAGGACCGTCAGCAGCAGCAGCAGGACGACGACGACTTCGAGGGCGGCCGTCGCGGCCGTCGCGGCCGCTACCGCGACCGCCGTGGCCGTCGTGGGCGCGACGACATCCAGCAGGAGCCGCAGATCAACGAGGACGACGTCCTCATCCCGGTCGCCGGCATCCTCGACATCCTCGACAACTACGCGTTCATCCGGACCTCCGGCTACCTGCCCGGCCCCAACGACGTGTACGTCTCCCTCGCCCAGGTCCGCAAGAACGGCCTGCGCAAGGGTGACCACATCACCGGTGCCGTGCGCCAGCCCAAGGACGGCGAGCGCCGCGAGAAGTTCAACGCGCTGGTGCGCCTGGACTCCCAGAACGGCATGGCGCCCGAATCCGGGCGCGGGCGGCCGGAGTTCAACAAGCTGACGCCGCTGTACCCGCAGGACCGCCTCCGCCTGGAGACGGACCCCGGCGTCCTCACCACCCGCATCATCGACCTCGTCGCGCCCATCGGTAAGGGGCAGCGCGGTCTGATCGTGGCCCCGCCGAAGACCGGCAAGACCATGATCATGCAGGCGATCGCCAACGCGATCACGCACAACAACCCCGAGTGCCACCTGATGGTCGTCCTGGTCGACGAGCGTCCGGAAGAGGTCACCGACATGCAGCGGTCGGTGAAGGGCGAGGTCATCTCCTCGACCTTCGACCGTCCGGCCGAGGACCACACCACGGTCGCCGAGCTCGCCATCGAGCGTGCCAAGCGTCTGGTGGAGCTGGGTCACGACGTCGTCGTCCTGCTCGACTCGATCACCCGTCTGGGCCGTGCGTACAACCTCGCCGCCCCGGCCTCCGGCCGCATCCTGTCCGGTGGTGTCGACTCGACCGCCCTGTACCCGCCGAAGCGCTTCTTCGGTGCGGCCCGCAACATCGAGGACGGCGGCTCGCTGACCATCCTCGCCACCGCTCTGGTGGACACCGGGTCCCGCATGGACGAGGTCATCTTCGAGGAGTTCAAGGGCACCGGCAACGCCGAGCTCAAGCTCGACCGGAAGCTCGCCGACAAGCGCATCTTCCCGGCGGTGGACGTCGACGCGTCCGGCACCCGTAAGGAAGAGATCCTGCTCGGCAGCGACGAGCTCGCCATCACCTGGAAGCTGCGCCGGGTGCTGCACGCCCTCGACCAGCAGCAGGCGATCGAACTGCTCCTCGACAAGATGAAGCAGACCAAGTCGAACGCGGAGTTCCTGCTGCAGATCCAGAAGACGACCCCGACGCCGGGCAACGGCGACTGACGTCTTCGCGGCACCCCTGCGGTACCCGGCGACACCCAGCGGTACCGAGTACCACCTCAGCACCACCCAGGGCCGCCCCCGTCACACGTGTGACGGGGGCGGCCCTGTTCATGTCTAGGGGAACAGGTGTGCGATCACGCCTTCTCGAGTGCGTCGGCGTCCGGGGGGATCACCGGCGTCACGGCACTCGATCCGGCAGATTTCTCATCTCCTGGGGGGACTTGAGTGAGCACATCCCTGTCCGCGTCCGACCGGCCCCGCCGTCACAGACGCAGGACGCGCCTCGCGCTGCCCGCGCTCGCCACCGGCCTGGCCGGGGTGGTGGCCGCGGCGCTGATGACGTCGGCCGCCGAAGCCGCCCCCGCCCAGCCGGAGCCGACGGTCCAGCCGGCCGTCAGGACGGTGCCGCAGGCCGAGCTGGAGCGCCGTATCGCCGGCGCCGTCGTCGGTGACGACAAGGCCGGCGAGAGCGCCGGCAAGACGCTGCGCGGTGACACCACCGGCGCCGCCGGAATCGACCCGAAGATCATCGGCGGTACCGAGACCGGCATATCCGCCGCACCGTGGATGGCGCAGCTCTGGTACTACGACGACCGCGGCACCGTGGCCGAGGGCGACGACGTCGGCTTCTTCTGCGGCGGCGCCGTCGTCTCGCCGACGAAGATCCTCACCGCCGCGCACTGCGTCAAGGGCTACGACTGGTACGCCAACGGCGCCGTCGTCACCGGCACCGCGCAGCTGGCCACCGGCAGCGACCTGAACGGCGGCACCGTCTCCGGCGTCTGGCGCCAGTGGAACCACCCGTCGTACAACGCGACGGCCATCGACAACGACATGGCCCTGCTGACCCTGCCGAACCCGGTCGACGCCAAGCCGATCCCCATGACGACGGCGGACGACACCGCCTCCTACCAGGCCGGTACCAACGCCAAGGTGTACGGCTGGGGCCGCACCACCTCCACCTCGGACGACATCTCCGACGTGCTGAAGACGGCCACCCTGCCGATCCGGTCCGACGCCACCTGCGCCGGTGCCTGGGGCACCGACTACGTCCCGGGCCACATGGTCTGCGCGGGTGAGCCCGCGACCGGCTCCGACGAGGGCACCGTCTCGGCGTGCAACGGCGACTCCGGCGGCCCCCTGGTCGTCGGCGGACGCATCGTCGGCGTCGTCTCCTGGGGCGTCGAGGACTGTGTCGCGAAGGGCGCGTACAGCGTCTTCGCCAAGGTCAGCACCTACGCCGCCGACACCTACCCGCGGGTGGACGACACCGACATCAACGGGGACGGCCGAGCCGACCTGTGGCTCCGCGAGGCGTCCACCAAGAACGCGTACGCCATGGACTCCACCGGCACCGCCTTCGGCGCCCGGGACCTGTGGGGCGACTGGAGCGGCGTCGACCACGTCGTGCAGACCGACCTCGACCGGGACGGCTACCAGGACCTGCTCAACCGGGGCCTCAACGGCGAACTGGTCTGGACGCACTACGTGCCGTCCACCCAGTCCTGGGCGCACCGGACCCTGGCGAGCGGCTGGGGCAGCCGCAAGCAGATCCTCGCCCCCGGCGACGTGACCGGCGACACCCTGCCCGACCTGCTCTCCCTGGACTCCGCGGACACGCTGTGGCTGTACCCGGGCCGCGGTGACGGCTACTTCGCCGGCCGCGTCCAGGTGACCACCGGCCTGACCGCCTACGACGAGCTGCGCGGCCACGGCGACTTCACCGGGGACGGCAAGGCGGACCTGATCGGCCAGGCCTGGAACGGGGACCTCTACCTGTACCAGGGCACGGGGAACGCCGGCAGCGCCTTCACCTCGCGGATCAAGCTGCGCAGCTGGCCCGAGGTCGAGACCGTCGTCACGCCCGGCGACGTGAACGGGGACGGCAAGGCCGACGCCCTGGCCATCACGGAGTACGGGAACATGTACCTGTACCGCGGTACCGGCGAGGCCGGTACCGGGATCTTCGCCACAGCCGTGAAGGTCGGCGGCGGGTACGGCGGCTACGACATCATCACCTGAAACCCCAGGTGACCGCGGATCCCGCGGTCACCTCGGTGACTCACTGTGCCCGGCGCGCCACGCGTCGGGCACAGGGCGTTGTGCGACCCTGTGCCGAGTTCCGCCGTCTCACCAACGGAGGGACGATGGTGAGGTACCGGTGGAAACCGCCGGAGCCGACCAGCCCCGACCCTGAGCACAGGGGGTAACCGACCGCACGAGCGCCGAGGAGCACATGTCCGCCGAGAACACGCCCGACCCCGCCATACCCGGCCCCGGGGAGCCCCGTCCCCCCGCTCCCCGCCACCGGGGCAAGGGACGCCGCCGCAGGCCCCGGGCCAAGCGGCGCAAGGCCCTGCTGGTCGCGGCCTGGACCACCGCGGGCGTCGTGGTCCTGGGCGGCACCGGCGCCGGGGTCCTCTTCTTCAAGCTCAACGGCAACCTCTCCAGCGTCGACATCGACCAGGTCCTCGGCACCGACCGGCCGAAGAAGGCCGACAACGGCTCCCAGAACATCCTCGTCCTCGGCTCCGACACCCGCTCCGGCGGCAACAAGGAACTCGGCGGCGGCACCGACGACGGCACCGCCCGCTCCGACACGGCGATGGTCGTGCACGTCTACAAGGGCCACAAGAAGGCCAGCGTGGTCTCCATCCCGCGCGACACCCTCATCGACCGTCCCGAGTGCACCGACACCGACGGCGACGAGCACCCCGCCGCCGACGACGTGATGTTCAACTCCGCCTACTCCACCGGCGGCGGCGCCTGCGCCGTGAAGACCGTCGAGTCGATCAGCGGTCTGCGCATGGACCACTACCTGGAGGTCGACTTCAGCGGCTTCCGGAAGCTCATCGACGACCTCGGCGGCGTCGACATCACCACCACCGAGGACATCAGGGACCCCGACAGCCACCTCGACCTGCCGGCCGGCACCCACACCCTCGACGGCGAGCAGGCCCTCGGCCTGGTCCGCACCCGGCACGGCGTCGGCGACGGCTCCGACCTCGGGCGCATCCAGCTCCAGCAGGCCTTCGTCAAGGCCCTGGTCGACCAGGTCAAGGACATCGGCCTGCTCGGCAACCCCAAGAAGCTGTACGACATCGCCGACACCGCCACCAAGACGGTGACCACCGACTCCGACCTGGGCTCGGTGAACTCCCTGATGTCCTTCGCGAGCGGCCTCAAGGGCATCGGCGCCTCGAACATGAACATGGTCACGATGCCGGTCCAGTACGACCCCGCGGACGCCAACCGCGTCCTGGTGGCGCGGACCAAGGCGGACCAGGTGTGGACGGCCCTGAAGAACGACAGGCCGATCCCCGAGGCGGCGACGGAGGGCACGGCGTCGGGCGGCGCCAAGGGCGTCGTGAACAGCACCCCGTAGCCGCGTCATGGACAGCAGCCGGCAGCCGCGTCGTGAACGGCACCCCGTAGCCGCGATGTGAACAGCACCCCGCGCGGGCGCGGGCGCGGGGAATAGACGACGGCGACCCCCGGTTTTGGGAGAAGGCCCCAGTCCTGGCAGACTGGTACGTCGGCCCCGGTTCACGCTCCCGCATCCCGCGGCGGCGACCCGGCGCCCTCCCGAACAGTAGGAGACACCTTGAAGCGCGACATCCACCCCGAGTACGTCGAGACGCAGGTCAGCTGCACCTGTGGCGCGTCGTTCACCACCCGCAGCACCATCCCGTCCGGCACCGTCCGGGCCGAGGTCTGCTCCGAGTGCCACCCGTTCTACACGGGCAAGCAGAAGATCCTCGACACCGGTGGCCGCGTGGCCCGCTTCGAGGCCCGCTTCGGCAAGGCTTCCGCCGGCTCCAAGAAGTAGCGAGCCTCCAACCGCCGGTCCACGGCCGCGCCCCCAGCCGGGGGAGCGCCGGGACCGGCGTTTTTGGTCGCCCGTCTTCCCCTTCCCAAGCAGTAGCAGGAGCCCAAGATGTTCGAGGCCGTCGAGGAACTCGTCGCCGAGCACGCCGACCTGGAGAAGAAGCTCGCCGACCCGTCGGTCCACTCCGACCAGGCCAACGCGCGCAAGCTGAACAAGCGGTACGCCGAGCTCACCCCGATCATCGCCACGTTCCGCTCCTGGAAGCAGACGGGCGAGGACATGGAGACCGCGCGCGAGCTGGCCGCCGACGACCCGGACTTCGCCGCCGAGGTCAAGGAGCTGGACAAGCAGCGCGACGAGCTCACCGAGAAGCTCCGCCTGCTGCTCGTCCCGCGCGACCCCAGCGACGACAAGGACGTCATCCTGGAGGTCAAGGCGGGCGCGGGCGGCGACGAGTCGGCGCTCTTCGCCGGCGACCTGCTGCGCATGTACCTGCGCTACGCCGAGCGGGTCGGCTGGAAGACCGAGATCATCGACTCCACCGAGTCCGAGCTCGGCGGCTACAAGGACGTCCAGGTCGCCGTGAAGACCAAGGGCGGCCAGGGCGCCACCGAGCCCGGCCAGGGCGTCTGGGCGCGGCTGAAGTACGAGGGCGGGGTGCACCGCGTGCAGCGGGTGCCCGCGACCGAGTCCCAGGGCCGTATCCACACCTCCGCGGCCGGCGTGCTCGTCACGCCCGAGGCCGAGGAGATCGACGTCGAGATCAACCCCAACGATCTGCGCATCGACGTCTACCGGTCCTCCGGCCCCGGCGGCCAGTCCGTCAACACCACCGACTCCGCGGTGCGCATCACACACATTCCGACCGGAGTCGTCGCCTCCTGCCAGAACGAGAAGAGCCAGCTGCAGAACAAGGAGCAGGCACTGCGTATCCTGCGCTCGAGGCTGCTCGCGGCGGCGCAGGAGGAGGCGGAGAAGGAGGCCGCGGACGCCCGGCGCAGCCAGGTCCGCACCGTCGACCGCTCCGAGAAGATCCGTACGTACAACTTCCCGGAGAACCGCATCTCGGACCACCGCGTCGGCTTCAAGGCGTACAACCTGGACCAGGTCCTGGACGGCGACCTCGACCCGGTGATCCAGGCCTGCGTCGACGCGGACTCGGCGGCCAAGCTCGCCGCCGCCTGACCGCAGCCGCACCGGACCCGACCCGTACGCCCGTACCGGACGAACAGCTCAGCCCCGGAGGACCAGCGTGGCGCAACATCACGGGGGGCGACCCCCGAACCCCCGCAGTGTGCTGCTCGCGGAGGTGGCCCAGGCCACCCAGCGGCTGGCCGACGCCGGCGTGCCCTCGCCGCGCACCGACGCGGAGGAGCTCGCCGCGTATCTGCACGGCGTCAAGCGGGGCGAGCTGCACACCGTGCCGGACGCGGACTTCGACGCCCGGTACTGGGAGGTCGTCGCCCGCCGTGAGGCGCGCGAGCCGCTCCAGCACATCACCGGCCTCGCCTACTTCCGCTACCTGGAGCTCCAGGTCGGCCCCGGCGTCTTCGTGCCCCGCCCCGAGACCGAGTCCGTCGTCGGCTGGGCCATAGACGCCGTACGCGCCATGGACGTCGTCGAGCCCTGCATCGTCGACCTGTGCACCGGCTCGGGCGCCATCGCGCTCGCGCTCGCGCAGGAGGTGCCGCGCTCACGCGTGCACGCCGTGGAGCTGTCCGAGGACGCCCTCAAGTGGACCCGCAGGAACATGGAGGGGTCCAGGGTCGACCTGCGCCAGGGCGACGCCCTGACGGCCTTCCCGGACCTCGACGGCCAGGTCGACCTGGTGGTCTCCAACCCGCCGTACATCCCGCTCACCGAGTGGGAGTACGTCGCCCCCGAGGCCCGGGACCACGACCCCCAGCTGGCCCTGTTCTCCGGCGAGGACGGCCTCGACCTCATCCGCGGCCTGGAACGCACCGCCCACCGTCTGCTGCGCCCCGGCGGCGTGGTCGTCGTCGAGCACGCCGACACCCAGGGCGGCCAGGTGCCGTGGATCTTCACCGAGGAGCGGGGCTGGGCCGACGCGGCCGACCACCCCGACCTCAACAACCGCCCGCGGTTCGCGACCGCCCGCAAGGCACTGCCGTGAGCACCCCCATCCCCCTGACCCCGACCCCGCAGTACGTGTACGAGGAGGCCCGCTAGATGGCACGGCGATACGACACCAACGACGCGACCGACCGTGTGACCGGTCTGCGCGAGGCCGCGTCCGCCGTCCGCCGTGGCGAGCTCGTGGTGCTGCCGACGGACACCGTGTACGGCATCGGTGCCGACGCCTTCACCGGGGAGGCCGTCGCCGACCTGCTGGACGCCAAGGGCCGGGGCCGCAACATGCCCACGCCCGTCCTCATCGGCTCGCCGAACACCCTGCACGGCCTGGTCACCGACTTCTCCGAGATGGCCTGGGAACTGGTCGACGCGTTCTGGCCGGGCGCGCTGACGCTCGTCGCCAAGCACCAGCCGTCCCTCCAGTGGGACCTCGGCGACACCCGGGGCACGGTCGCCGTGCGCATGCCGCTGCACCCCGTCGCCATCGAGCTGCTCACCGAGGTCGGCCCCATGGCCGTCTCCTCCGCCAACCTGACCGGCCACCCGGCGCCCGAGGACTGCGACGCCGCCCAGCAGATGCTCGGCGACTCCGTCTCCGTCTACCTCGACGGCGGCCCCACCCCCGGCAACGTCCCGTCGTCCATCGTCGACGTCACCCGCGAGGTGCCCGTGCTGCTGCGCGCCGGCGCGTTGTCGGCCGAGGAACTGCGCAAGGTGGTACCCGACCTCGAGGTGGCGAATTGACGGCCCCTGAGACGGGGCGTGGCATAGGCAACGCGGAACGCGCAGCGGAGATCACGACGACGTTCGTCGGGCTTCCACGCGACAGCTTCCGCATCCTCCACGTCAGCACCGGCAACGTGTGCCGCTCGCCCATCACCGAGCGGCTGACCCGGCATTTCGTGAAGGAGCGGCTCGGTGTGCTCGGCGGCGGCCTCATCGTGGAGAGCGCGGGCACCTGGGGCCACGAGGGCGCGCCCATGGAGTCGAACGCGGAGACGGTCCTCGCGGACTTCGGCGCGGACGCGGCCGGCTTCACCGGCCGTGAGCTGCTCGACGAGCACGTGATCCGCGCGGACCTCGTACTGACGGCGACGCGGGACCACCGTGCGCAGGTCATCTCCATGGGGCACTCGGCGGGGCTGCGCACCTTCACCCTCAAGGAGTTCACCCGGCTGGTGAACGCCATCGACCCGGCGACACTGCCGACCCTGGAGGACGGCGTGGTCGCCCGCGCACGCGCCCTGGTCCGCGCCGCCGCCGCTCTACGCGGGTGGCTGCTGGCGCCCACCGTGGAGGCGGACGAGGTGTACGACCCGTACGGGGCGCCGCTGCCGTTCTTCCGGTCGGTCGGGGACGAGATACACCAGGCGCTGGATCCGGTGGTGACGGCGCTGACGGGGGTCGCGGCGCGCATGTAGGCGGCACCCCCGCCGGGGCGGGACGCGCGCGGCGGCAGGCGGGGTACGCCGCCGCCCACGCGGCCCGGCAACGCGGGCGCCGTCGGCCCCCCGGGCCTACATTGGTCGTACGTCACCGTCGACGCACGCCCGGAGCGCACCATGTCGGTCACCCACGACGTCCCGCAGGCCGATGACAGCACGGCCGATGACGGCATGCTCGGAGCCCTGCTGCGCCAGGACGCCGAACTGGCCGAGATCCTGCTCGCCGAGGGCCGCCGGCAGGCGACCACCCTCCAGCTGATCGCCGCCGAGAACTTCACGTCCCCCGCCGTGCTGGCCGCCCTCGGCTCCCCGCTGGCCAACAAGTACGCCGAGGGCTACCCGGGCGCCCGGCACCACGGCGGCTGCGAGCTCGTCGACGTCGCCGAGCGGCTCGCCGTGGAGCGGGCCCGGAACCTGTTCGGCGCCGAGCACGCCAACGTGCAGTCCCACTCCGGCTCCTCCGCCGTCCTGGCCGCCTACGCCGCGCTGCTGCGCCCCGGCGACACCGTCCTCGCCCTCGGCCTGCCGCACGGCGGTCACCTCACCCACGGCTCACCGGCCAACTTCTCCGGCCGCTGGTTCGACTTCGTCGGCTACGGCGTGGACGCGGAGACCGGGCTGATCGACTACGACCAGGTGCGCACCCTGGCCCGCGCACACCGGCCCAAGGCGATCGTGTGCGGCTCGATCGCCTACCCCCGCCACCCCGACTACGCGGCCTTCCGCGACATCGCCGACGAGGTGGGCGCCTATCTCATCGCGGACGCCGCCCACCCGATGGGGCTGGTCGCCGGGGGAGCGGCGCCCAGTCCGGTGCCGTACGCCGACGTGGTGTGCGCCACCACGCACAAGGTGCTGCGCGGGCCGCGCGGCGGCATGATCCTGTGCGGGAGCGAGCTGGCGGAGCGGGTCGACCGGGCCGTCTTCCCGTTCACCCAGGGCGGCGCGCAGATGCACACCATCGCCGCCAAGGCGGTCGCCTTCGGCGAGGCGGCGACCGGGGCCTTCGCCGCGTACGCCCGTCAGGTGGTCGCCAACGCCCGCACCCTCGCGGCGCACCTGGCCGCCGAGGGCCTGGCCGTCACCACCGGCGGCACGGACACCCACCTGATCACCGCCGATCCCGCCCCGCTCGGCGTCGACGGGAAGAGCGCGCGGGGCCGGCTCGCGGCGGCCGGGATGGTCCTGGACTGCTGCGCGCTGCCGCACGGCGACGCCCGCGGCCTGCGGCTGGGCACGGCGGCGATGACCACGCAGGGCATGGGGGAGCGGGAGATGCGGGCGGTGGCCACACTGCTCGCCGAGGTGCTCCGGGGCGGGACGGAGCCCGCCGCGGCGCGGGAGGACGTACGGGATCTGGTCATGGAATTCCCGCCGTACCCGGACTGAGTCCGGGTAGGCGCAACGTGTGCACGGCCACACGTGCAACCATCGTCGCTACCCGGAAGTCCCCAACCATATGCGCGCATCGCTAGGGTGGTGGGCCGGGAATGGCCAGCGAGACCTGTGGGGAAGCCTGTGCGTGAATACCTGCTGACGCTCTGCATCACGGCCGCGGTGACGTATCTGCTGACAGGGCCGGTACGGAAGTTCGCGATCGTGGCGGGGGCGATGCCGGAGATCCGGGCACGTGACGTGCACCGGGAACCCACTCCGCGGCTCGGTGGGATCGCGATGTTCTTCGGACTGTGCGCGGGCCTGCTGGTCGCCGACCACCTCACCAACCTCAGTGAGGTCTTCGAGACGTCGAACGAGCCGCGGGCCCTGCTCTCCGGGGCGGCCGTGATCTGGCTGATCGGCGTCCTGGACGACAAGTTCGAGATCGACGCCCTGATCAAGCTGGGCGGGCAGATGATCGCCGCCGGCGTGATGGTGGTGCAGGGCCTGACCATCCTGTGGATCCCGCTGCCGGGCGTCGGCACGGTGGCGCTCACCCAGTGGCAGGGCACCCTGCTGACGGTGGCGCTGGTCGTCATCACCATCAACGCGGTCAACTTCGTCGACGGCCTCGACGGGCTCGCGGCCGGCATGGTGTGCATCGCGGCGGCGGCGTTCTTCATGTACGCCTACCGGATCTGGTACTCCTACGGCATCGAGGCCGCGGCCCCGGCCTCGCTGTTCGCGGCGATCCTGATGGGCATGTGCCTGGGCTTCCTGCCGCACAACATGCATCCCGCCCGGATCTTCATGGGCGACTCCGGTTCGATGCTGATCGGGCTCGTCCTGGCGGCCGGCGCGATCTCGGTCACCGGCCAGGTGGACCCGGATCTGATGAACCTGTTCTCCGGTTCCGAGCGCAACTCGGTGCACCAGATGGTGCCGGTCTACATCCCGTTGGTGATGCCCCTCACCATCATCGCCATCCCGGCCGCCGACCTGATCCTGGCGATCGTCCGGCGCACCTGGCGCGGCCAGTCGCCGTTCGCCGCGGACCGGGGGCACCTGCACCACCGGCTGCTGGAGATCGGCCACTCGCACAGCCGCGCGGTGCTGATCATGTACTTCTTCTCGGCGCTGATCGCCTTCGGCGCGCTCGCGTACTCCGTGAACGCCGCTTCGATGTGGATCGTGCTGAGCGTCGTCATCCTCAGCGCGGCGGGCCTGGTCCTGCTCCTGCTGCCGCGCTTCACCCCCCGCGCCCCGCGCTGGGCCGAGCACCTCGTGCCGCCCCGCTACCGCCGCCGTAAGGCGGTCGTCGCGGAAGGGGAAGCTCCGGTGGCCGCGGACGAGGGCGGGACCGGTGAGACCGGTCAGACCGGTGAGACCGGTGAGACCGGTGAGACCGGGGAGGCCGGTGAGAGCGAGACCGGCGACCGGGTCCCGGTCGCCGCGGGCGTCTCGGGCGTCAACGGGGCCACCGCCGTCGGCCCCCGTTCGCGCGCAAGGTAAGAATCTGACTAGAGCATTGCCAACGCGTGGGGGAACGAAGTGTCCCTTTACCAGACAAGAGGGCCCAGTGACCGCACAAACGCGCACGGTCACTCTCATGTGTGACAGCAAGCACACCCTCAGGTAAAGACCTCATCAAATAGTTTGTGATACCGTTCACGAAAACCCCGGATGGAGCCGAAGGGCCGCACTGCGACGGCCCGTTGGTGAGAGTTCTGCACTCGACCCGGGGGACTACGCTCGTCCATGACGACACCCCCTGCCCCCTGAAAAGCGGAGTTGCCGCCATGCCCTCCAACGACGTCCGGATCCTGGTCCAGGCTGCCGTACCCACCGCTGTCGTCGGTGCGGTCGCAGTCGCGATCGGGGGTGCCGTCGAAGGGGGGAAGGGGGCGATCGGGGCGCTCGTCGGAGCGGTCGTTGTGATCCTGTTCATGGGAGCCGGGCTGTACGTCCTTCAGTGGACCGCCAAGTCTTTGCCGACGCTGTTCCAGGCGATGGCGCTGATGATGTACATGGCTCAAATCGCGCTGATGTTCATCTTCATCGTGCTCTTCAGGGACACGACGCTGTTCCATCCCAAGGTCTTCGCCCTGTCGTTGCTCGCCGGCACTCTCACCTGGGTCGCCGCGCAGGCGCGTGCCCAGATGAAGGCCAAAATCCTTTACGTGGAGCCCGAGTCGACGACGGACGAGAAGAAGGAAACTCCGGGGCGCTCGTCGTGAGACGTAGGGCCGGGATAAAGGCGCATGAGAGACCCTGCTATCGTCCGGTGCCAACTGCGGCATCGCGGGCGCGGGCATTTCAGCTGACGCCTGCCACATCGCGAGGCGAGATGCCCCACAGCCGCCCCCATACCCGTAACACCAGTCCCGTGCCGATCCGCGGCCCCGTGCCGCGCCGACACCACGAGGTTGCCGAATCCATGCGCCACGCTGAAGGAGCCCGCGGTGAGTGCTGACCCGACGCAGGTGCTCGCCTTCGAGACCGACTGCCACATCTTCGACGGCTGTGGCTTCCCGTCTCCCGGGCTGCACTCGTTCCTGTTCGACCCCATGTGGGGTGACGGCGACAGCAACGTGTACTTCAACAAGACGATGCTGCTGGCACTGCTCGGCTCGGTCATCGTGATCGGCTTCTTCTGGACGGCCTTCCGCCGGCCCCAGGTGGTCCCCGGCAAGCTCCAGATGGTCGCCGAGGCGGGCTACGACTTCATCCGACGAGGCGTCGTCTACGAGACGATGGGCAAGCGCGAGGGCGAGAAGTACGTTCCGTTCGTCGTAGCGCTGTTCTTCTTCATCTGGATGATGAACATCTGGGCGATCATCCCGCTCGCCCAGTTCCCGGTGACGTCGGTCATCGCCTACCCGGCGGTGCTCGCCCTGCTCGTCTACGTCGTCTGGGTCTCGCTGACCTTCAAGAAGCACGGCTTCGTCGGCGCCCTGAAGAACTTCACCGGCTACGACAAGTCGCTCGGTGCCGCGCTTCCGGTCGTCATGCTGATCGAGGCCTTCTCGAACCTGCTCGTGCGGCCCTTCACCCACGCCGTGCGACTCTTCGCGAACATGTTCGCGGGCCACATCCTGCTGGTGCTGTTCACCATCGCCAGCTGGTACCTGCTGAACGGCATCGGGATCGCCTACGCGGGCGTCTCGTTCGTGATGGTCATCGTGATGACCGGCTTCGAGCTCTTCATCCAGGCCCTGCAGGCGTACGTCTTCGTCCTGCTGACCGTTACCTACATCCAGGGCGCGCTCTCCGAGCAGCACTGAGCGCCCCGCTCCCGCCCCCAGTCGTCCGGTGGCCCACCCCCACCGGAACCGTGAAGAAAAGGAAGAACTGGCATGTCCCAGACCCTGGCCGCCGTCAGCGGCTCGATCGCTTCCATCGGCTACGGCATCGCCGCCTTCGGCCCCGGCATCGGCGTCGGCATCATCTTCGGTAAGGGCACCGAGGCCATCGCCCGTCAGCCCGAGGCCGCCGGCCTGATCCGCGCCAACCAGATCCTCGGCTTCGCCTTCTGTGAGGCGCTGGCCCTGATCGGCCTGGTCATGCCGTTCGTCTACGGCACGTGATCATCTGATCCGCGACCGGCTCACTAGACGAAAGGCACTCTGATATGAGCCCACTGCTTCATATCGCGGCCGAGGAGGCGCAGAACCCCCTCATCCCGCCGATTCCCGAGCTCGTCATCGGCCTGCTCGCCTTCGTCATCGTCTTCGGCTTCCTCGCCAAGAAGCTCCTTCCGAACATCAACAAGGTTCTGGAGCAGCGTCGCGAGGCGATCGAGGGCGGGATCGAGAAGGCCGAGGCCGCTCAGACCGAGGCCCAGAGCGTGCTGGAGCAGTACAAGGCTCAGCTCGCCGAGGCCCGGCACGAGGCCGCGCGTCTGCGCCAGGAGGCGCAGGAGCAGGGCGCCGTGCTCATCGCCGAGATGCGCGCGGAAGGCCAGCGGCAGCGTGAGGAGATCATCGCCGCCGGACACACGCAGGTCGAGGCCGACCGCAAGGCCGCCTCGCAGGCGCTGCGCCAGGACGTGGGCAAGCTCGCCACCGACCTGGCCGGCAAGCTCGTCGGCGAGTCCCTGGAGGACCACGCCCGGCAGAGCCGTGTGATCGACCGCTTCCTCGACCAGCTCGAGGAGAAGGCCGAGGCCGGACGATGAACGGAGCGAGCCGCGATGCCCTGGCAGCCGCGCGCGAGCGGCTCGACGCGCTGACGGACTCCACGTCCGTGGACGCCGCGCAGCTCGCCGACGAGCTGGCCGCCGTCACCGCGCTGCTCGACCGCGAGGTCAGCCTGCGGCGGGTCCTCACCGACCCGGCGCAGGCCGCCGACGCCAAGGCCGAACTGGCCGGACGCATCCTCGGCGGACAGGTCGGCGGTCCCGCCGCCGACCTGGTGGCCGGCACGGTGCGCTCCCGCTGGTCGCGCTCCCGCGACCTGGTGGACACGCTGGAGGAGCTGGCCGCCATGGCCGACTTCACCGCGGCGCAGAAGGCGGGCACGCTCGACGACGTCGAGGACGAGCTGTTCCGGTTCGGCCGGATCGTCGCGTCCGACACGGGGCTGCGGTCCGCGCTGACCGACCGCTCCGCGAGCACGACGGCCAAGACGGCGCTGCTGCACAGCCTGCTCGGCGGCCGGGCCAAGGCCACCACCGAGCGTCTGGTGACGCGCCTCGTCACCGCGCCCCGGGGACGTAGCCTGGAGACGGGACTCGAGTCCCTGTCCAAGCTCGCCGCCGAGCGTCGCGAGCGCACGGTCGCGGTCGTCACCTCGGCGGTCCCGCTCAGCGACACCCAGAAGCGGCGCCTCGGCGCGGCGCTGGCGAAGCTGTACGGGCGCCAGATGCACCTCAACCTCGACGTGGACCCCGAGGTCCTCGGCGGAGTCCAGGTGCGGGTCGGCGACGAGATCATCAACGGCTCGCTCGCGGACCGGCTCGAAGACGCCGCCCGCCGCATGGCGAGCTAGCACCAACCGCATACGCAGGAATACGGCCCGGGTTGGGCCGTGCAGAGGATTCACCTCTTTCAGGGGGGAGTCCCCATCCCCCCAAAGTGAAACTTCGGGCCCAACAAGGAGAGCAGGGAACTCAGATGGCGGAGCTCACGATCCGGCCGGAGGAGATCCGGGACGCGCTGGAGAACTTCGTCCAGTCGTACAAGCCGGACGCGGCCTCGCGCGAGGAGGTCGGTACGGTCAGCCTTGCCGGCGACGGCATCGCCAAGGTCGAGGGTCTTCCGTCGGCCATGGCCAACGAACTGCTGAAGTTCGAGGACGGCACCCTCGGTCTCGCCCTCAACCTCGAGGAGCGCGAGATCGGTTGCGTCGTCCTCGGTGAGTTCAGCGGTATCGAGGAGGGCCAGCCGGTCACCCGCACCGGCGAGGTCCTGTCGGTCGCCGTGGGCGAGGGCTACCTCGGCCGCGTGGTCGACCCCCTCGGCAAGCCGATCGACGGCCTCGGCGAGATCGAGACGTCCGGACGCCGTGCGCTGGAACTGCAGGCCCCCACGGTCATGCAGCGCAAGTCCGTGCACGAGCCGATGGAGACGGGCTACAAGGCCGTCGACGCCATGACCCCGATCGGCCGCGGCCAGCGTCAGCTGGTCATCGGTGACCGGCAGACCGGCAAGACCGCGCTGGCCGTCGACACGATCATCAACCAGCGCGACAACTGGCGCACCGGCGACCCGAACAAGCAGGTCCGCTGCATCTACGTCGCCATCGGCCAGAAGGGCTCGACCATCGCGTCGGTCCGCGGCGCGCTGGAGGAGAACGGTGCGCTGGAGTACACGACCATCGTCGCCGCCCCGGCGTCCGACCCGGCCGGCTTCAAGTACCTGGCGCCGTACACCGGCTCGGCCATCGGCCAGCAGTGGATGTACGAGGGCAAGCACGTCCTGATCATCTTCGACGACCTGTCGAAGCAGGCCGACGCCTACCGCGCCGTGTCGCTGCTGCTGCGCCGTCCGCCGGGCCGCGAGGCCTACCCGGGTGACGTCTTCTACCTGCACTCCCGCCTGCTGGAGCGCTGCGCGAAGCTCTCCGACGCCGAGGGCGCCGGTTCGATGACGGGTCTGCCGATCGTCGAGACCAAGGCCAACGACGTCTCGGCGTTCATCCCGACCAACGTCATCTCCATCACCGACGGCCAGTGCTTCCTGGAGTCGGACCTGTTCAACGCCGGTCAGCGCCCCGCGCTGAACGTGGGTATCTCCGTCTCCCGAGTCGGTGGTTCCGCCCAGCACAAGGCGATGAAGCAGGTCTCCGGCCGACTGCGCGTGGACCTCGCCCAGTTCCGTGAGATGGAGGCGTTCGCCGCCTTCGGCTCCGACCTGGACGCCGCGTCGAAGGCCCAGCTGGAGCGCGGTCAGCGGATGGTCGAGCTGCTGAAGCAGGACCAGTACGAGCCGATGTCCACCGAGGACCAGGTCGTCTCCGTCTGGGCCGGCACCACCGGCCGGATGGACGAGGTGCCGGTCGTCGACGTCCGTCGCTTCGAGAAGGAGCTCCTCGAGTACCTGCACCGCCAGGAGCAGGGCCTGATGACCTCCATCCGCGAGGGCGGCAAGATGTCCGACGACACGCTTCAGGCCATCGGGGACGCCATCGCGGCGTTCAAGAAGCAGTTCGAGACGAGCGACGGCAAGCTGCTCGGCGAGGACGCCCCGTCCGCCGCCAAGTGACGTAAGGAAGGGACCTGACTCATGGGAGCCCAGCTCCGGGTCTACAAGCGTCGCATCCGATCCGTCACCGCGACCAAGAAGATCACCAAGGCGATGGAGATGATCGCCGCCTCGCGTGTCGTCAAGGCGCAGCGCAAGGTGGCGGCCTCCACGCCGTACGCGCAGGAACTGACCCGCGCGGTGACGGCGGTCGGTAGCGGTTCGGACACCAAGCACCCGCTGACCACGGAGGCGGACAACCCGACTCGTGCGGCGGTCCTCCTCCTCTCGAGCGACCGCGGCCTGGCCGGCGCCTTCAACTCCAACGCCATCAAGGCCGCGGAGCAGCTGACCGAGCGCCTCGAGCGCGAGGGTCAGCAGGTCGACACGTACATCGTCGGCCGGCGCGGTCTCGCCCACTACAACTTCCGTGAGCGCAAGGTCGCGGATTCGTTCGCGGGCTTCACCGACGAGCCCTCGTACGCGGACGCCAAGAAGGTCGCGGCGCCGCTGATCGAGGCCATCGAGAAGGAGACGGCGGAGGGCGGCGTGGACGAGATCCACATCGTCTACACCGAGTTCGTCTCGATGATGACGCAGACGGCGGTCGACTCCCGGTTGCTGCCCCTGCGCCTCCAAGAGGTGGCGCAGGAGTCGGCCACGAAGGACGAGGTCCTTCCGCTGTACGACTTCGAGCCGTCGGCGGAGGACGTCCTCGACGCTCTGCTGCCGCGCTACGTCGAGAGCCGCATCTACAACGCTCTGCTGCAGTCGGCCGCTTCCAAGCACGCCGCCACGCGGCGCGCGATGAAGTCGGCCACCGACAACGCGGGCGAGCTGATCAACACGCTCTCCCGTCTTGCCAACGCGGCCCGCCAGGCCGAAATCACCCAGGAAATCAGCGAGATCGTCGGTGGCGCGAGCGCACTGGCCGACGCGACCGCGGGGAGTGACAACTAATGACCACCACTGTTGAGCCGACCGCAGCGTCGGGCGTGGCCACCGGCCGCGTCGCGCGGGTCATCGGCCCGGTCGTCGACGTGGAGTTCCCCGTCGACGCGATGCCGGAGATCTACAACGCCCTCCACGTCGAGGTCGCCGACCCGGCGCAGGCGGGCGAGATCAAGACGCTGACCCTGGAGGTCGCCCAGCACCTGGGTGACGGCCTGGTCCGCACCATCTCGATGCAGCCCACCGACGGCCTGGTCCGCCAGGCCGCGGTGACCGACACGGGTTCGGCCATCTCCGTCCCCGTCGGCGACTTCACCAAGGGCAAGGTGTTCAACACCCTCGGTGAGGTGCTGAACGTCGACGAGCAGTACACCGGTGAGCGCTGGCCGATCCACCGCAAGGCGCCGAACTTCGACGAGCTCGAGTCGAAGACCGAGATGTTCGAGACCGGCGTCAAGGTCATCGACCTGCTGACCCCGTACGTCAAGGGCGGCAAGATCGGTCTGTTCGGCGGTGCCGGCGTCGGCAAGACGGTGCTCATCCAGGAGATGATCTACCGCGTCGCCAACAACCACGACGGTGTCTCCGTCTTCGCCGGTGTCGGTGAGCGCACCCGTGAGGGCAACGACCTCATCGACGAGATGAGCGAGTCCGGCGTCATCGACAAGACCGCGCTGGTCTTCGGCCAGATGGACGAGCCGCCGGGCACCCGTCTGCGCGTCGCGCTGGCCGGCCTGACCATGGCCGAGTACTTCCGTGACGTCCAGAAGCAGGACGTGCTGTTCTTCATCGACAACATCTTCCGCTTCACGCAGGCCGGTTCCGAGGTCTCGACCCTGCTCGGCCGCATGCCCTCCGCGGTGGGCTACCAGCCGAACCTGGCCGACGAGATGGGTCTCCTCCAGGAGCGCATCACCTCGACCCGTGGTCACTCGATCACCTCGATGCAGGCGATCTACGTCCCCGCGGACGACCTGACCGACCCGGCCCCGGCCACCACCTTCGCCCACCTCGACGCGACGACGGTTCTCTCCCGTCCGATCTCCGAGAAGGGCATCTACCCGGCCGTGGACCCGCTGGACTCGACGTCCCGCATCCTCGACCCGCGGTACATCGCGGCGGACCACTACCAGGCCGCGATGCGCGTGAAGAACATCCTGCAGAAGTACAAGGACCTGCAGGACATCATCGCGATCCTCGGTATCGACGAGCTCGGCGAGGAGGACAAGCTCGTCGTCCACCGTGCCCGTCGCGTGGAGCGCTTCCTGTCCCAGAACACCCACGTCGCCAAGCAGTTCACCGGCGTGGACGGTTCGGACGTGCCGCTGGACGAGTCGATCGCAGCGTTCAACTCGATCTGCGACGGTGAGTACGACCACTTCCCGGAGCAGGCGTTCTTCATGTGCGGTGGCATCGAGGACCTGAAGAAGAACGCGAAGGAGCTCGGCGTCTCCTGAGCCGCGTGCTCATCGTGGGCCCCAGGGCTCACACCGGAGGGGACGGGCGCGTCCCGTCCCCTCCGTCACGCCCATTAGACTTGTAACCAACACCCGGCTCTCCCGCCGGGTGGTGACCCGAGGAGCCACTCTTGGCTGCTGAGCTGCATGTCGAGCTGGTCGCCGCCGACCGTCAGGTCTGGTCCGGCGAGGCCACCCTGGTCGTCGCGCGCACCACGTCCGGCGACATCGGCGTCATGCCCGGTCACCAGCCGCTGCTCGGTGTGCTGGAGTCGGGCCCGGTGACCATTCGTACGAGTGACGGTGGGACGGTCGTCGCCGCTGTGCACGGAGGCTTCATCTCGTTCGCGGACGGCAAGCTGTCGCTGCTGGCCGAGATCGCCGAGCTGGCGGACGAGATCGACGTCCAGCGGGCGGAGCGGGAGCTCGAGCACGCGAAGGCGGAGGGCGACACCCACTCCGAGCGCCGCGCGGACGTCCGACTGCGCGCGGCGGCGGGACGCTGATCCACAGCACTGTGCGATAGCGTCGTGCCATGACGTCACTCAGCCGCGGCTGGGACCGGAGCGATCCGGACCCGGCCGCGGCTGAGGCAGATCCGGGTGTTTTTTCCGTTCCGTTACCTAGGAGACGAGGAGGTCGGTGTCGATGGCCCTCGCTCTGACTGTGTGCGGAATTGTCGTCGCCCTGGTGGTGATCGCGCTCTTCGTCTTCGGCCTGCGCCGCCGGCTGATCCAGCGATCGGGCGGCACCTTCGACTGCTCCCTGCGCTGGGAGGCCCCCACGGAGGGCGACGCCGGCGGCAAGGGCTGGTCCTACGGTGTGGCCCGCTACAACGGCGACCGGGTCGAGTGGTACCGCGTCTTCTCGTACTCCCCCCGCCCGCGCCGGGTCCTGGAACGCTCCGCGATCGAGGTGGCCGGCCGCCGCGTCCCGGACGGCGAGGAGGAGCTGGCCCTGCTCTCGGACGCCGTCGTGCTCGCCTGTGTCCACCGGGGCACGCGGCTCGAGCTGGCGATGAGCGACGACGCGCTGACCGGGTTCCTCGCGTGGCTCGAGGCGGCCCCGCCCGGACAGCGGGTGAACGTGGCGTAACCTCGTCCGCCCTCCCCCAACGAGGCGCGGGGGAGGGCGGACGAGGCTTGGGGCTTGCCAGGTACTACTTCAGACCGCTGTCGATGGCGCTCACCAGCTCGCCGTTCGCGGTGTCACCGCTGAACTCCCAGAAGAAGGCACCGCCCAGGCCCTGCTGCTCGGCCCAGTTCATCTTCGACGTGATGGTCGCGGGGGTGTCGTAGGACCACCAGTTGGTGCCGCAGTGCGCGTACGCCGTGCCGGCGACGGTGCCGGTGGCCGGGCAGCTGTTCTTGAGGACCTTGTAGTCCTCGATGCCCGCCTCGTAGGTGCCGGCCGCCGGGCCGGTCGCCGTGCCGCCGGGCGCGGACTGGGTGACCCCGGTCCAGCCGCGGCCGTAGAAGCCGATGCCGAGGAGCAGCTTGTCGGCCGGCACGCCCACCGCCTTGAACTCGGCGATCGCGTCGGCGGAGTTGAAGCCCTGCTGCGGGATGCCGTCGTACGAGGTCAGCGGCGAGTGCGGAGCGGTCGGACCGTTCTTCGCCCAGGCGCCGAAGAAGTCGTACGTCATCACGTTGTACCAGTCGATGTACTGCGCGGCCTCGCCGTAGTCGGCGGCCTCGATCTTGCCGCCGTCCGAGGCGTCGGCGGTGGTGGCCGCGGTGACCAGGTCGTCACCGAACTCGGCGCGCATGGCCTTCATCATGGTGCTGAAGGCGTTCGGGGCACTGGTCTCGTCACAGCTGAGACCGCAGGCGTTCGGGTACTCCCAGTCGAGGTCGATGCCGTCGAAGACGTCGGCCCAGCGCGGGTCCTCGACCAGGTCGTGGCAGGACTTCGCGAAGGCGGCCGGGTTCTTCACCGCGTCGGGGAAGCCGCCGGACCAGGTCCAGCCGCCGAAGGACCAGATGACCTTGATGTGCGGGTACTCGGCCTTCAGCTTGCGCAGCTGGTTGAAGTTTCCGCGCAGCGGCTGGTCCCAGGTGTCGGCGACGCCGTCGACGGACTGGTCGGCGGTGTACGCCTTGTCGTAGTCGGCGTAGGCGTCACCGATGGTGCACTTGCCGCCCTGGACGTTGCCGAAGGCGTAGTTGATGTGCGTGATCTTCTCGGCGGAGCCGGAGGTGACCAGGTTCTTGACGTGGTAGTTGCGCCCGTAGACGCCCCAGTTGGTGAAGTAGCCGAGCTTGACCTCTTCGCCGCCGCCCGGGTTGCCGCCGCCGTCGCCGCCGGTGGTGGTGACCTTCACCGCGCCGCTGACCGGACCGGTCTGGTCGGCGGCGTCCCGGGCCTGGACGGTGTAGGAGTAGTCGGTGCCCTTGGTGAGGCCGTTGTCCGTGTAGGAGGTGCCGGTCACGGTGGCGACCTTGGCGCCGTCGCGCAGGACGTCGTAGTTCTTGACGCCCTTGTCGTCGGTCGCCGCCGCCCAGGACAGCTTCGCCGAGGTGTCGGTGACACCGGAGGCGGTGGGTGTGCCCGGGGCGGAGGGGGCCTCGTCGCCGGGGACGGAGGTGCCGTCGCAGCTGCCGCCGTTGAGCTTGCAGTTGGACGGGGAGCCGGGGCCGCTGCCGTTGAAGCCGAAGGTGACGGTCGCCCCGGGGGCGAGGGTGCCGTTCCAGCCGACGTTCTTGGCACTCCAGTGGTCACCGGAGTTGGTGACCGTGGCGTCCCAGGCGGAGGTGACCTTGGTGCCGGAGGGGAAGTCCCACTCGACGTTCCAGGAGTTGATGGTGGTGGTGCCGGTGTTCTTCACCGTCCACTTGCCGCCGAAGCCGGTGCCCCAGTCCGAGGTCTTGGCGAAGGTGGCCGTCGCGCTCGTGGCCGCCTGTGCCGGACTCGCGAGTCCCACCAGCCCGGCCATGGGGAGCGCCAGGGTCGCGACGAGTGCCGCGGCTCTGTGTCTGAAGCGCATGATGCGCCTCCTTATGGGGAGTCGTTGTTGTGAGCATGACTGAGCCTCATGCTCGCAGTGCCGCGAGAATAGAAAGGTCTGGACCATAGGTCAATAGGTCTGGACCACTGTTCCGACGCGGGGCTGCTCCCCACCGCCTCCGTGAACGGCGAAGCGGCCCCCGGGCGTTGATGCCTGGGAGCCGCTTGACCTGCGATCAGCGAGTACCGGGTCGACCGGGGCACCTGTCGGTGCCGCGGTCAGGTGGAGCCGTCGGTGGGGACGGCCTGCCCGGTGGTCGACTCAGCGGTACTCGTGGTGCCGGTCCTCGGACCCGCCCTCGTCCGCGAGGAGGAAGTTGGCCCTGGCGCTGTTGTCGTCCTCGTCGACGACGGTGATCTCGGTCTCCTCCTCCTCCTTGTTGTTCTCGGAGCAGTCGATGTTGTTGTTGGCCGACGACAGGATCGGGATGTCGATCACTTCGAGCGCCAGGCAGCTGAGGACCTGGGAGTTGTTCTCGAACTTCGAGGTGTCGTCGTCGGCGGCAGCGGCCGTGCCGGCGGCACCGCCGGCCATGACCAGCGCGGTGACGGTGCAGGCGAGCGCCTTCTTGAGAGCCATGCGGATTTCCTCCTGAGGGGGTCTGTCGAACTAGAGGCAGGCGAATTAATTGAGGGCATCGCCCGCGCTCGGCGGTGACCGCGTCCAGCGGCTGCCAATCCGTACTCCGGCAGCACTTTCCGAACGCGACTACCCAATGAACGAAGTCGCGGACCGGCGGGTGTTGCTCCGACGGAGTGAAGCCGCTATTCGTGGGTCCGGGATGTGGTCGACGTTTCCTCATGATGATCGGAACAGTCGATCGTAGTGCCCGAAACCGATGCGATCGGAAGGTCGAGGACTTCGATGTTCACGCAGGAGAGGATCTGTGTGTTGTTCACGTACCTCGCGCCTTCCTCTCCCGCGTGAGCGGCTCCGGCCTGCAGGGCTGCCAGGGGCACCGTGCACAGCGAGAGAACGGCCAGACGAGTGCTCAACATTCCTCGGGTCCTGTCTGAGTCGGGAACGGGGTCTGTGGCACCTGCGCAGGACATGAAGTCCTCATCGGCCGCAGTTGCCTGCCGCCGAACAATACTGAGCGTGCAGGCGAAGGCAAAGAAATGCGAGAACTGGTAGCCCGATGGTGTCGGCGGGAGGTCGCGTCCGCCGCCCGCGGACCGCAATTCACTCCGTTGGAGCAGAACCCGCGGGGTATGGATTCGTTGCATTGATAGCCGAACGGAAACGCAGTCAAGCCCGGCTGTGAAAGTCCGAGTCCGGCGCACCCCGCCGATTGTGTGCGGTCCATCACATGGGCGCATGCCTTCGGTGATCACACACCCCACTCAGGAGGAAACCCGCATGGCTCTCAAGAAGGCGCTCGCCTGCACCGTCACCGCGCTGGTCATGGCCGGCGGTGCCGCCGGCACGGCCGCTGCCGCCGACGACGACACCTCGAAGTTCGAGAACAACTCGCAGGTCCTCAGCTGCGACGTCGTCGAGGTCATCGACATCCCGATCCTGTCGTCGGCCAACAACAACATCGACTGCTCCGAGAACAACAAGGAGGAGGAGGAGAAGGAGCTCACCATCGTCGACGAGAGCGACAACAGCGCCGAGGCCGCCTTCTTCGTCAAGAAGGACTAGTACCGCTGACCGGTGGCCGGGCGAGCCGTCGCTGACAGCTTTCCCGGCCCGGCCCAGAGGCGACTGGTTGCTTGTCTTCACCAGCGGCCCCCGTTTCACTTCGGGGGCCACTTTCCTGTGCCCGGGGCCCGGCCGGTGACCCGATCGGCGCGGGCGCCGGGGCCCGCCGTCCCTCCAGGGCCTGTCCCACAGGCCCTAGACGCCCAACTCCTGCGCCAGAACCGCCGCTTGTACCCGGCTGCGCAGCTCCAGCTTCCCCAGCAGCCGGCTGACGTGTGTCTTCACCGTGGCCTCGGCCATGTCCAGCCGCTCGGCGATCGCCGCGTTGGACAGCCCCTCGCCGAGGCAGGACAGGACCTCACGCTCGCGACGGGTGAGGCCACCCAGCACCGCCGGATCGGCGGCCGGTTCCCGGACCGGCTTCGCGGCGAACTCGGCGATCAGCCGCCGGGTGACGGCCGGGGCGACGATCCCCTCGCCGCCCGCCACCGTGCGCACGGCCGCGAGGAGGTCCTTCGCCTCCGTGTTCTTCAGCAGGAAGCCGGCGGCCCCCGCCCGCAGCGCCCCGAACACGTACTCGTCCAGGTCGAAGGTGGTCAGCACCAGCACGTCGGCGAGCTGCTCGGCGACCACCAGCCGGGTCGCCGACACCCCGTCCAGACGTGGCATCTGGACGTCCATCAGCACCAGGTCGGGCCGCAGTTCCCGGGCCAGCGCCACCGCCTGCTCGCCGTCCGCGGCCTCCCCGACGACCTCGATGTCCGGTGCGCTGCCCAGGATCAGCACCAGTCCCGCCCGGACGGCGGACTGGTCCTCGGCGACGAGGACGCGGATCATGGCAGGTCTCCTTCGGTCAGGGGCAGGGCGGCGCGTACGCACCAGATCTTGCCGCCCGCCGAGTCGGGGTCCGCCACCGGCCCGGCCTCGAAGGTGCCGTGCAGCAGCGCGACCCGCTCCCGCATGCCGACCAGACCGGCACCGGAACCGGGCGCGCGGGGCGCCTCCCGCTCGCCGTACGGGCTGGTCACCCGGACGCACAGGACGTCGTCGCGCCGGGTGATCCCGACCCGTACCGTCCCCGGTGAAGCGTGCTTGAGGGCGTTGGTGAGCGACTCCTGCACGATCCGGTACGCGGCCAGCTCGACCGGTGCCGGCAGCCCTTCGCCGGACACGGTCTCCAGGACGACGTCGAGTCCGTTGGCGCGGGCGCCGCCCACCAGCGCGTCGAGGCCGTCGAGCGTGGGGGCGGCGGCCGGCTCCTTGTCGCCGACGTCGTCCCGCAGGATGCCGATCAGCCGGCGCATCTCGGCCAGCCCCTCGACACTGTTCTCGCGGATGACGCCGAGTGCCCGCCGGGTCGTCGCCGGATCGTCCAGGGAGAGCGCGGCCGTGGAGTGGATGGCGATCGCGGAGAGGTGGTTGGCGACCATGTCGTGCAACTCGCGGGCCATCCGGGCGCGCTCGGCGGTCACCGCCTGCACCCGGTCCATCTCCGCGAGCAGCGCGGTCTGCTCGGCGCGCAGCAGGGCTGCGTCGGCGGCCTCGCGGTGGTTGCGCACGATCAGCCCCGTCGAGGCGGGCGCGAACGCGACGAAGGCGACGGCGACTCCGATGAGCAGCACCTCGGGCACCCGCCACACGGCGAACGGCACCAGCGTCGCGGCCACGGTGAGCAGCCCGGTGATCCACGGGATGCGGCGGGCGAAGGCGGGCGGACCGTACAGGACGGCGGCGTACATCACGTCGGTGTACATGATCAGCGTGACCAGGCTGCCCTGCGTGAGCGTGTCCGCGATCAGCGCGGCGGTGCCGATCAGCAGCCCGGCGCGCGGCGCGGCGCGGCGCAGCAGCTCGCAGCCGGCCATGACGGCGAGCGGGACCAGCAGCGGCCAGCGGCCGTCGAACGGCACGATCGGGTCGTCGGCGGACCGTACGCCCAGCCCGATGCCCCACAGCAGCAGCCCGCCCAGCAGACCCGCCGACGCGGCGTACACGTCGAAGCGGCACGGGCGGGGGAGCGGTACGGCCATGCCACCATCCAACACGGCCCGGGTCGCGCTCGCCTGATCCCGGGGGACGGTCCGGTACTGCATCTTTCGATGTACCGGAGGTTCGTCACCGGCGACGACGAACGCGGCGGATTCCCACGGGAACCTGGAAGGGTGAACGAAGGGAGTACGTCATGGTCGTCGCGTTGATCATCGCCTGCGAGGTCGGCTTCTGGGTGCTGCTGGCGCTCGGACTGGCCGCCCGCTACCTGTTGAAGTGGCGCCGCACCAGCGTGTTCCTGCTGCTGTGCGAGCCCGTCCTGGAACTGGTGCTGTTCGCCGTGACGGCGATCGACCTGAGGAACGGTGCCGAGCCGGGCTGGGAGCACGGCCTGGCGGCGCTGTACATCGGCTACACGGTCGCGTACGGCCACTACACGATCCGCTGGCTCGACGGCCACGCCGCCCACCGTCTGGCCGGCGGCCCGCCGCCGGTCAAGCCGCCGCGCTACGGCAAGGCCCGGGCACGGCACGAGGGCCGGCTGTGGGTGCGCACGCTGCTGGGCGCGGCCGTGGCCTGGGCGCTGCTCCAGGGCGCGGTCTGGTACGTCGGTGACGGGGACGTGTCGTCCCTGCGGGCCTTCCAGTGGGTGGCCGTCAGGGTGGCCGCGATCCACGGCCTGGTGGCGCTCGGCTACCTGATCTGGCCGAAGAAGGACCCGGCCGGGACGCCGGAGGTCACGGCCGAGCGGCAGGCGGAGAAGGAAGGCGCGCGCAGGTGAGGTATCTGCCGGAGCGCAATCTGTGGGAGGGCGGGGCCACCCTCGTGGCCGGCCTCGCCCTCTGGCTGTTCGCGGGCGACGTGGACGTCCCCGTCGTCGACCTGCCGAAGGCCGGCCTCGTGATGATGTGCGTCGGCGGCGCGCAGACCGTGTGGGGTCTGATCCGGTCGGCGCGCCGGCCGGCCGGCTAGCGCTCCCCGCCCGGCACCCACAGCACGTCGCCGATCTCCTTGTTGGCCACGCGGGCCAGGATGAAGAGCAGGTCGGAGAGGCGGTTCAGGTAGGTCGCGGTGAGCGGGTTCATCGCCTCGCCGTGGACCTCCAGCGCCGCCCACGTCGAGCGCTCGGCCCGGCGGACCACCGTGCACGCCTGGTGCAACAGGGCCGCGCCGGGCGTGCCGCCGGGCAGGATGAAGGAGCGGAGCTTCTCCACCTCGGCCAGGAAGCGGTCGCAGTCCGCCTCCAGCTTGTCGACGTAGAACTGCTCGACCCGCAGGGGCGGGAACTCGGGCTTCTCCACCACCGGCGTGGACAGGTCGGCGCCCACGTCGAACAGGTCGTTCTGGACGCGGACGAGGACCTTGACGACCTCCTCGTGCAGGCCGCCCAGGGCGATCGCCGTGCCGAGCACCGCGTTGGCCTCGTTGGCGTCGGCGTACGCGGAGATGCGGAGGTCGGTCTTGGGGACCCGGCTCATGTCACCGAGGGCGGTGGTGCCCTGGTCGCCGGTCCGGGTGTAGATGCGCGTCAGGTTGACCATGGGGTCAGCGTAGTGAGGCCCCGGCGGTGCGGAGGACACGTGTGCCCGCCGTCACGGCCGGCGCGGTGAAGGCGACGGCGGCCAGGACGCCGTACGGCATGTGCGCCGTCGGGAGTCGGCGGCGCGGGCCGTGCCGCGCCAGGAGACCGGCGGCGCGCAGGGCGACATGACACCCGCCCTGACGGCCGGTCAGCTCAACTGGCCGCACGGCACGGTCCTCGGGGCCGTCGGACAGCGCATGGCCGCCGGGGGGAAGCCGTCGGAGTCTCCCGGGACGTGCTCCTGCTGCTGGGCGAGACGGAGGAGCGGTTGAGCGAGAAGGCGCTCAACTACGCCGTACGGGGCGCGGGGTGACACCCGGATGGCACACGTGGGTGTGATGTCCGTCATTTGAGACGTGACGCGCGTTACTAACCGGTCACACAGCCCCTCACTCCCGATAATCTCCGGCCGAGAAGACAGGGCCGGGCAGGCCCTCGAGGAAAGCCTGCATCAGGGGAGTCGCACAGTGGCACGGAAGCTCGCCGTCATCGGAGCCGGTCTCATGGGGTCCGGAATCGCCCAGGTCTCCGCCCAGGCGGGCTGGGACGTCGTCCTGCGCGACGTCACCGACGAAGCGCTCCGCCGTGGCACCGACGGCATCCGGGCCTCGTACGACAGGTTCGTGGCGAAGGGGAAGCTCGCCGCCGACGACGCCGAGGCCGCCCTGGCGCGCGTCACCGCCACCACCGACCTGGACGCCGTCGCCGACGCGGACGTCGTCGTCGAGGCCGTCTTCGAGAAGCTGGAAGTCAAGCACGAGATCTTCCGCGCGCTCGACAAGCTGGTGAAGGACGAGGCGATCCTCGCGTCCAACACCTCCGCCATCCCGATCACCAAGATCGCGGCCGTGACCGACCGCCCGGAGCGGGTGGTCGGCGCACACTTCTTCTCGCCGGTTCCGATGATGCGGCTGTGCGAGCTGGTGCGCGGCTACAAGACCAGCGACGAAACGCTCGCCACCGCACGGGAGTTCGCCGAGTCCACCGGCAAGACCTGCATCGTCGTCAACCGCGACGTCGCCGGCTTCGTGACCACCCGCCTCATCTCCGCCCTCGTCGTCGAGGCCGCGAAGCTGTACGAGTCGGGCGTCGCCACCGCCGAGGACATCGACCTCGCCTGCCAGTTGGGCTTCGGCCACGCCATGGGACCGCTGGCCACCGCCGACCTGACGGGCGTCGACATCCTGCTGCACGCCACGGGCAACATCTACACCGAGTCCCAGGACGAGAAGTTCGCCCCGCCGGAGCTGATGCGCCGGATGGTGGACGCCGGTGACATCGGCCGCAAGAGCGGGCAGGGCTTCTACAAGCACTGAGGTCGCGTCAGCCCCGGCGAACGTCACACGCCGGGGTGAATTCGGTATCGGTTCGCTTACAGGTAGCAACCTCCGATCGTTTCGGCCAGTCAGAGGTTGTGACACCTGATATCGCCGAGAGACCACACGAAGTACCACGAAGAATCACCGCGAAGACGAAGAGACGACAAAGACGCACGCCGGGGAGCGCATATGCACATCAGGGGCGACCACGTCGAGCTGGTCGTCGGGGGCCGCCTCGACGTCCGCAGCGCGGCGGACGCCCGTACGGTCCTGCACTCGGCCGTCGACGACGGAGTCGGCGACCTGGTGCTGGACCTGACCGAACTGGACTCCTGGGACGCCACCGGACTCGGCGTGATCATGGGGGCCCACCGACGGGCCGGCCGCTGCGGACGGCGGCTGGTGCTGCGCGGCGTGCCGCCGCAGATGCAGCGCCTGCTGGTGGCCACCCGGCTGCACCGGATCCTGGCCATTGAGGGCGGCATCGGCGTGGAGACCCTGCCCAGGGTGTGACGTCAGGGTGTGACGTGAGGCTGTGACGCCACGGGCCGGTGTGGCCCGGTGGGCCGGGGAGACCCGGACACCACTCGGCGAACCGCCCGACAAGCACCCGACACACGCAATCCTCACGAGACTGTGACGTCTTGGACGGGTCGGCACCCCGGACTGTCGGAGATACTGAGCGAAGGTTTAGGGTCTGGCTGCCCGCCACTTTGTGACCCACTGGCGGGACCGGACCAGAAGCGACAGCGCGGTGTGCGGCAAGGCCGGGAGGGGTGGTCCCGACCCGGGCCCGCACACGACGCTTTTGGGGGGCTTGAACCTATGGACCCGAACAACCGGGGACCCGAGGAGCACGGCCGAGACGGCGACCACCAGGCGCCGCGCCCACGCCCGCCCAGGGACCCCCTCACCTCCGACTTCGGACAGCACACACCCGCGCTCGCCCGCACGGTGCAGCTCGTGTCCGGCGACTTCCTGCTCACCGTCAACCCCGTCGACGGCAGCGAGATCGAGGTCTGCCCGCCCGCGGAGCGGCCCGCCCGGCCCGAGAAGCTCACCGCGGCCGAACGGGCCGAGGCGGAGCGCGCCGCGAGGCCGCCCGTCCCACCGGGACCCGTCCGGACCGTGCTGGGCCTGCTGGCCCGCGAGGACGAGCGCGAACGCCTGGTGCGGCTGCTCGCCCGCGGCCGTTCCGTCCGCCTCACCGGCCCCGCCGGCTCCGGCCGCACCAGCCTCCTCGACGTCGTCGCCGAGGACTGCGCGGGCCTCGCGCCCGACGGAGTCGTCCGGCTCAGCGGCTTCCACCGCACGGTGGGCGACCTGCTCCACGACCTCTTCTACGCCGTCCACCGCGCGCCCCTGCACCGCCCGGAGCGTGACGAACTGCTCGCCCGGCTCCGGGAGGTCGGCGCGGTCGTCGTCCTGGACGACGTCGAGTTCGGCGGCAGCGCCCTCGACGAGCTGCTGGACGCCACCCCCGAGTGCGCCTTCCTGATCGGCGCGACCCCGGACGTGCCCGCGCCCTCGGCCGACTCGGCCGTCGAGGAGGTCTTCCTCACCGGACTGGACCGCTCGGACGGCGTGGAGCTGCTCGAGCGCGCCGCCGGCCGGACCCTCACCGACGAGGAGGCCAACTGGGCCGGCGACCTCTGGTTCGAGTCCGAGGGCCTGCCGCTGCGCTTCGTCCAGGCCGGCGCCCTGCTGCGCCGGCGCGACCGGCAGCGGGCCGGCGCCGACGCCGTCGACGAGTTCGGCGTCTTCGCCGACGCCCTCCCGGCCGACGACACGCCCTACGACGCCGCCGAGGCCGACGAGGTGCCCCTGCCGTCCCTCGGTGAGGCCGCGGCGCCCGCGCCGCTGCTCGCCTCGCGGCTGAGCGCCTCCGCGCGCGCCACCCTGGAGTTCGCCGTCGCGCTCGGCGGCGAGGTGCCGCACCAGGCGCACCTGCCCGCCCTGATCGGCGACACCCACGCGGACGCCGCCCTCGGCGAGCTGACCGACTGCGGACTTCTCTCACCGGTCGGCTCCCGCTACCGGCTCGCCGCCGGGGTGCTCACCCAGCTGGAGAGCGCCGGATACGCCGACGACGTACGGGAACGCGCCTCGGCCGCCGCCCAGCACTACGCCTGGTGGGCCGGGCACCCCTCGGTCACCCCGGAGCGGGTCTGCGCCGAGGCCGACGCCGTGCTGGCCGCCCTCGCCGTGCTGACACCGGCGACGACCCCGCCCGCGGACGACGAGGACAGCCCCGCCGTCCAGCTGGCCCGCACCGCGGCGCCCGCGTTCGCCGCCGGGCTGCACTGGAGCGCCTGGGAACGGGCGCTGCGCTCCGGCACCGAGGCCTCCCGGCTCGCCGGTGACGTCGCCGAACAGGCCTACTTCCACCACGAACTCGGCGTCCTCGCCCTGTGCGAGGGACAGCTCGACCGGGCCCGCGCCGAACTGGAGGCCTCCATCGGGCTGCGCGGCGCGCTGTCCGACAAGCGCGGCGCCGTCGCGGGCCGCCGCGCCCTCGCGCTGGTCGCCGACCGGACCGGGGACACCCCCGGTCTCGGCACCGGCGCGGGCGCGTTCGGCGGAGCGGGGGCCGCCGCCGGACTCGGCGCCGTCGGCTTCGGCCCGACCGCGGGGGAGGAGGTGCCCGACGCCCGGAACGAGGAGTCGGCGTCGCCGCCCGGGGGCGTGCCCGCGCCCTTCCCGCCGCTCCAGCCGCCCCCGCAGTCCCCGACCCTGGTCACCAGCCGGGACCCGTCCACCGGGCCGTCCCACAAGGCGGGCGTGAACATCAAGGGCTTCGCCCGGCGCAACCTGGTGGCCGCGGGAGCGGGCGCGCTGCTCGTCGCCGTGCTCGGCACGGTGGTGACCCTCGGCGCCACGTCGGAGAACGACGCCGGCGATCCCTCCGACCAGGTCGGTGTCAACCCGTCGGCCAGCCAGGGTGTCGACGACGGCAGCCTGGGCGCCGACCGGCCGAAGGACGACGGCGAGAGCGAGGGCGACACCGGCGGGGCGACCGCCCGGCCGACCGACCCGGGCCCGGACGGCACCCTCGGTACGTCGGACGACCCGACGCCGACGGACTCGGCCTCACCGTCGGACGACGCGAGCGACTCCGGCGAACCCGACGACCCGTCCTCGCCGGACCCGGGCGACTCGGACGAGCCGGACGACCCGGACTCGCCGTCCAAGCCGCCCACGTCCAACGAGCCGCCGCCGGACCCGACCTCGCCGAAGCCCACCGACACGGAGCCGGACCCCGAGCCCAGCACGTCGTCCGAGGAGCCCGACCCCGACCCCAGCCCCACGGAGACGAACACGCCTCCACCGTCGACCCCGGAGACGTCCAACAGCGCCGGCGGCCCCGGCACACCGCCCACTACCGCAAGCTCCCCCGCCGGCACCGGGACGGCCTCGCAGAGCAGCACCGCGAGCACCGGGACGGGCACCGGGACACCGAGCGGGACCGGATCAGCGGCTCAGTTCGTCTGACCGTTCGCCGGGACGGCGAGGAACAGCGCGAAAGGGCCGGGTCCGGCACACGGACCCGGCCCTCCCGCACGTGTGGCGACGAGGCTCCCGCTCAGAACAGCCGCAGCTTGTCGTCCTCGATGCCGCGCATGGCGTTGTAGTCCAGCACCTGGCAGCCGATGCCGCGGTCCGTGGCGAGGACGCGGGCCTGCGGCTTGATCTCCTGGGCGGCGAAGACGCCGCGCACCGGGGCGAGATGGGGATCGCGGTTCAGCAGCTCCAGGTAGCGCGTGAGCTGCTCCACGCCGTCGATCTCGCCGCGCCGCTTGATCTCGACCGCGACGGTCCGGCCCTCGGCGTCCCGGCACAGGATGTCGACGGGGCCGATGGCGGTCATGTACTCGCGGCGGATGAGGGTGTAGCCCTCGCCCAGTGTCTCGATACGGTCGGCGAGCAGCTCCTGGAGGTGCGCTTCCACGCCGTCCTTGATCAGGCCGGGATCGACGCCCAGTTCGTGCGAGGAGTCGTGGAGGATCTCCTCCATCGTGATGATGAGCTTCTCGCCCGCCTTGTTGACGACGGTCCAGACGCCCTCCTCCTCGCCCGTGCCCTCCTTCAGGGTGCAGGGCGGCGACATCCAGTTGAGGGGCTTGTAGGCCCGGTCGTCGGCGTGGATCGAGACGCTGCCGTCCGCCTTGACCAGGATCAGCCGGGGAGCCGAGGGCAGGTGGGCGGTGAGCCGTCCGGCGTAGTCGACGGAGCAGCGGGCAATGACGAGACGCATGGTCGGCAACGCTACTCGACGCGCCCGGCCCGACGCGATTCGCCCGTGCCGGGACGACCCCGCACGCTGCCCCACTTCTCCCATTGGCCCCACCTTGCGCACTGGCCGATTGTCTGCCTACCGGAGGGGGCGCATATAGGCATTCTCCTGGTGCGGTCACGATCGGTTGCTTACGGTATTGAACGGGAGGTCGCGAGGTATGTACGCAGCGTGTTCAAAATTCGCGCACTCCCTTAACTGTCCGGCAACCCCCGTCAGTCGGGGGTGCGAGAGGAGAACCCATGTCGCTCGACGTCTCACCGGCCCTACTCGAACAGGCCGAGCGAGGCGAGGTCGACGAAGCAGCCTTCGTCGACTGCGTCCGGACCTCCCTGCCCTACGCATGGGAGATGGTCAGCGCCCTGGTGGCACAGCTGAAGGTCGACGGCGGCGCGTTCGCCGACAACCAGACGCCCCCGCCGGACGAGCAGGCGCGCGGTCAGCTGCTGCGCGCGCTCGCGAGTGACGCCATACGCGGTGCACTGCAGCGGCACTTCGGAGTGCGGCTGGCCTTCCAGAACTGCCACCGGGTGGCGGTGTTCCCGTTGGACTCCTCCGTCGACGAGAAGCTGACCCGTTTCACCTCGGTACGCAGCCAGGTACTTAACCAGTCGCCCGAGTTCCGCGACTGCTGACGCGACGGTCGTCCGCTTGCCGTTCCGTACGAGGGAGGTGCAGTTCGTACCGGAGCGGCAAGTCCCCCGCCCACCGTCTCAGCGGAGCTGGGGGAGTACCTCGGTCCCGAGCCGCCGTACGTTCTCCTCGGTCGCCGCGAGGTCTCCGGACCCCTCGACGAGCAGGGCGAAGCGGTTGATGCCGGTCCGCTCGCCGGTCGCCGCGAGCCGGTCCGCGCACAGCCGGGGCGGGCCCACCGGGTGCAGTCCGCAGAGCAGTTCGGTGTAGGCGTGCGGGTCGCGCATCTGCCGGGCGCGGTCGTCCACCGTGACATGGGCGTCGAGTCCCTGCCGAAGCCAGCCCGGCATGGCTTTGAGCAGGGTCTCCGCCGCGTCCGTGCGGCGGTCCGCGATCTGGCAGACGCCGGCCGACACGTGGCCCGCGTGGTCGATCTCCGCCGCCGGCCGCCGGGCCGCACGGGCGTGCCTGCGCCACAGGGCCACCATCTCGGCCTTCTCCTCGTCCCCGACGTGCATCCCGAGCAGCATCGGCAGCCCCCGCTCGGCCGCCGTGCGCACGCTCGCCGGGGAGGTGCAGGCGACGACGACCTCCGGTCCCGGGCCCTCCGTCAGGGATTCGGAGGGGCGCGGGACGACGGGCACCTCACGGAACCGGAAGCGTTCGCCGAAGGCGCCGACGGACGGTTCGCGCAGCCAGCGCACCAGCAGATCGAGTGACTCCGGAAAGCCCTTCTCGTACGCCTCCAGGCCCGCGCCGAACACCTCCAGGTCCACCCACGGGCCGCCCCGCCCCACGCCCAGCGAGAACCGGCCGCCGCTCGTGACGTGCAGCAGCGCGGCCTGCTCGCCGAGCGCCACGGGGTGGGCGGTGGGCAGTACGCTGACCGCGGTGCCGACCCGGATGCGACGGGTGCGGCCCAGCAGCAGCGCGGCCAGCGTGACGGCCGACGGACAGGTGCCGTACGGCACGAAGTGGTGTTCGGCCAGCCAGACCGTGTCGAGCCCCGCCTCCTCGGCCACCTCGGCCGAGCGGACCGCGCGGTGCAGCGCCTCTCCCTGGCCCTGGCCCGGGAACTGGGCACCCAACACGAAACTTCCTACGCGCATTGCCTTTTCCTGCTTCCTCGGCTCCGACACGGAGCTCCCCCACAGGGCATAACCGTCTGACACGTGCCGAGGACACGGCCGGGCGGAGGGATTTGCGGATTGTCTTCAGAATCGGCCGTTGTGGCGGTGCCGTATCGGCTGTCGCGAAGGGGCCGCGACGGCTCCCGCGAGAGCCCTTCGGGGGGAGTCGCGGGGGTCGGCGGCGTACCCGTGCCCCTGTCCGTGCCGCGTAGGCTGGACGCCGCCCGCATCCCCTGAACAGCTCCGTGAGGTGTCCCGTGTCCCCGCGTCGCAACCGACCCAAGGCAGCCGGTTCGTCCGGCCGGAGCGCCGAGGACGACAGCTCCGGCCGCTACGGCGGCTGGCAGTCGTCGGAGAGCTGGCAGGGCGAGGACTGGAGCGTACGGCATGTGGCGGGCGCGAGCGCCCAGGGCAAGTCGTACCGCTGCCCGGGCTGCGACCAGCTCATCCCGGGCGGTGTCCCGCACGTGGTGGCCTGGCCGGCGCACTCGGGCGTCGACGACCGCCGGCACTGGCACAAGTCCTGCTGGAACGCGAAGGACCGCCGCACCACGCGGGTGCAGCGGTCCCGTAACGCGCCCAGGTTCTGAGCGCTCCTACACGTCCCGCTTCTCCAGCAGCGCGTACGCGCCGGCGTACGCGGCGGCCGTCACGCCGAGCATGATCCACAGCGGGTCCCAGCCGGACGGGCCGGAGTCACTGAGCGAGTTGGCGTAGAAGATGCTCATCTGGTTGGGGATCGAGTACTCGAACAGCGCCTGCTGCACGTCCCTGAGCGACTCGACGAACATGAACAACGCGATCACCAGCGGGGCGAGCAGCGTTCCGATCATGATCGTGATGGCGCCCGCGGAGTGCCGGATGATCGAGCCGACGGCGAGCGACAGCAGTCCGAGCAGCGCGATGTAGAACGAGACACCGAACGTGGCCTTCAGCCACTCGCCGCCGGTGGGCTCGCCCGCCCCGTTGCCCTCCAGGAGCGCCGTGTGCATGAGGGCGACGAGCGCCGTGCACACCAGCGTCACGACGAAGGCCACCAGGAAGAACACGATCGCCTTCGCCGCGAGGACCCGGCCGCGGCTCGGGCAGGCGGTCATCGTGGTCCGCACCATGCCGGTGCCGTACTCCGAGGCGGTGGTCATCACACCGAGGGTGATGACGCAGATGCTGCCGAGGAGCAGTCCGAAGAAGCCCAGCTCCAGGGTGTTCGAGCCGGTGAGGTCGGACGAGGTGCTCGCCACCAGCAGGCCGGTCAGCAGCCCGATGCCGACGACCAGCAGGACGAACACGCCCAGCGTCCACATCGTCGAGCGCACCGACTTGATCTTCGTCCACTCGGAGGCGAGCGCGTGCCCGAGGTGCGTGCGCACCACCGGGATCGGCGACGTGTAGGTGGGGTACGGAGATCCGGGCGCCGCCTGCCAGTCGGGTGCGGCCTGCTGCGTCGGGGGCTGGGGCGTGCTCATCGGGCGTCCTCGGACTTGGTCGGGTCGGTGACGGGCGCGGGGGAGGGCGGGGGCGTGGGTGCGGGAGCCGCGCCGGGCGGCGCGGTGACCGGGGCGGGCGCCTGCTGCGGCTGCGGGGCCGGCGGGGCCTGCTGTGCCGCGTACGGGTTGACGGGCGGACCGCCCGGCACCGCGCCGGGCACGGCCGGGGCGCCGTACGGTCCCGCCGGGGCCTGGCCCGGCGCGCCCTGCGGCGGCGGGAAGGGCTGGGAGCCCTGCTGGGGCGGCGGCGGGGCGTACCAGCCGGGCTGGCCCTGTCCGGGCACCGGCATCGGCGGCTGAGCGCCGGGCGGCAGCGGCTGCTGGAGCCCGGCCTTCTGGTCGGCGGTCGACCGGTAGTCCACGGCGCCCTGCGTCATCCGCATGTACGCCTCCTCCAGCGAGGCCTGGTGCGGCGACAGCTCCCACAGCCGTACGTCGCTGTCGTGCGCGATGTCGCTGATCCGGGGGAGCGGCAGCCCCATCACCCGCAGCCCGCCGTCCTGCTCGGGCAGCACCTGCCCGCCCGCCTCGGTCAGCGCGGACGTCAGCTTCTCGCGCAGCTGCGGCTCGCTGTCCGGCGTCCGCACGCGTGCGAAGTCGGCGGAGTTGGCCGAGATGAAGTCCTTCACGCTCATGTCGGAGAGCAGCTGACCGCGCCCGATGACGATCAGGTGGTCGGCGGTCAGCGCCATCTCGCTCATCAGGTGCGAGGAGACGAAGACGGTACGGCCCTCCGCGGCGAGCGCCTTCATCAGGTTGCGGACCCAGTGGATGCCCTCGGGGTCGAGGCCGTTGACCGGCTCGTCGAACAGCAGTACCTGGGGGTCGCCGAGCAGTGCCGCGGCGATGCCGAGCCGCTGGCCCATGCCGAGGGAGAAGCCCTTGGAGCGCCGTCTGGCCACGTCCTGGAGGCCGACCACGCCGAGCACCTCGTCCACGCGCCGGGCCGGGATGCCCGAGAGCTGGGCCAGGCTCAGCAGGTGGTTGCGGGCGGCCCGGCCGCCGTGCACCGCCTTGGCGTCGAGCAGCGCCCCGACCTGGCGGGCGGCGTTGGGCAGCTCGCGGTACGGGTGGCCGCTGATCGTCACGTGCCCGGAGGTCGGGTTGTCCAGGCCGAGGATCATCCGCATCGTCGTCGACTTGCCCGAGCCGTTGGGCCCCAGGAAGCCGGTGACGGCGCCGGGCCGCACCTGGAAGGAGAGGTTGTACACGGCGGTCTTGTCGCCGTAGCGCTTGGTCAGGCCGACAGCCTCGATCATGCTCCGCACCCATCGAAAGGTTCAGGGACAGCAGGGCACACGCCCCCGTAAGGGTTAGGAGGATAACGAGGCGCTGACGGTTCCGTTCAAGCCCGGGCAAAATCCGGGCGTGGACGGAACCCGACCAGCGTCCGCCCGGTCCTCAGGCGTCCCGCTTCTTCAGCACAACGTACCCGCCGACGAGTGCCGCGATCACCCACAGGGCCATGATCCCGAGGCCGCCCCAGGGACCGTACGGGACATCGTCGTCGATCGGCGTGACCACCTGCATGATCTTGCTGCCGGCCTGGTCGGGCAGGAACCGGCCGATCTTCTCCGTCGCCGGGACGTTGCCCAGGATGTTGGAGATCAGGAAGAAGAACGGCATGAGGATGCCCAGCGACAGCATCGGTGAGCGCAGCATCGCGGCGACGCCCATCGAGAACATCGCGATCAGGGTCATGTACAGGCCACCGCCGATGACCGCGCGCAGCACGCCCGGATCGCCGATCGACGCCTTGAGGTCGCCGAGCATCGCCTGCCCGAGGAAGAAGGTGGCGAAGCTGGTGACCATGCTCACGACGAGGGCGAGCACCGTGGCCACCGCGATCTTGCTGAACAGGAAGGTGCCGCGCTGCGGCACGGCGGCCAGTGAGGTGCGGATCATGCCGGAGCTGTACTCGTTCCCCACGACCAGCACCCCGAAGACGATCATCGCCAGCTGGCCGAGGCTCGTCCCGGCGAAGCTGATGAAGGTCGGGTCGAAGGAGAGCTGGTTCCGCTCGCTCAGGTTGTCGAACTCGCTCTTCGACAGCGCCGAGATCAGCATGCCGAGCGCGATGGTGACGACCACGGCGAGGCCCAGCGTCCACACGGTGGACGCGACCGACCGGATCTTGGTCCACTCGGACCGGACGACCTGTGCCGCCGCCATGCTCATCCCTTCCTCCAGTCGCTGCCCCATTGCTGTTGCTGTTGCGGCGGAGGCACCGCGCCGGGCGGCTGCCCGTCGTGCGCGTGGTACTCGACGGACTCAGCGGTCAGCTGCATGAACGCCTCCTCCAGCGAGGCCCGCTGCGGGCTCAGCTCGTGCAGCACGATCTGCTGCCGGGCCGCCAGCTCCCCGATCGCCGCGGACCTGTCGCCGTCCACCTCGAGGACCTCGGCACCGGCCTCGACGACCGTGATGCCCTCGCCGTGCAGTACGTCGAGCAGCCGCTCGCGCTGCGGGGTGCGGATCCGGACGTAACTGCGCGAGTTCTCCGCGATGAAGTCGGCCATCGAGGTGTCCGCCAGCAGCCTGCCCTGGCCGATGACCACCAGGTGGTCCGCCGTCAGTGCCATCTCGCTCATCAGGTGGGAGGAGACGAAGACCGTACGGCCCTGGGAGGCCAGTGTCTTCATCAGGTTGCGGATCCAGTGGATGCCCTCGGGGTCGAGGCCGTTGACCGGCTCGTCGAACATCAGGATCCGCGGGTCGCCGAGCAGCGCGCCGGCGATGCCGAGCCGCTGGCCCATGCCGAGGGAGAAGCCCTTGGTCTTCTTCCGGGCGACCGCGGTGAGCCCGACCGTGTCCAGCACCTCACGGACCCGGTTCGCCGGAATGCCGTTGCTCTGCGCGAGGCACAGCAGATGGTTGTAGGCGCTGCGCCCGCCGTGCCAGGCCTTCGCCTCCAGCAGGGCGCCGATGTAGGTCAGCGGGTCCCTGAGCTGGTCGTAGTGCTTGCCGTCGATACGGACGTCCCCGGCGGTGGGCCGGTCCAGGCCCAGCACCATCCGCATGGTGGTCGACTTGCCCGCGCCGTTGGGTCCGAGGAAGCCCGTGATGATGCCGGGTCTGACGGTGAAGGAGAGATTGTTGACCGCCACCTTCTCGCCGTACCGCTTGGTCAGCCCCTCGAGCTCGATCATGGCGCCCACGGTAAAACGGGACGAAGCCCACTGCCACCCCAGTGACAGAAGGCCTCGTCCCTGTTCCGTACGTGTTCGGCCGGCGTACGCCCCGCGTCAGCGGGACTGCTGGGCCGGCACCCCGCGGGAGGCCGGCTCGTCCTCGGCCGGCGTACCGGCGGCGGCCACCGCGGCGCCCGTGAGCGTCGCCAGCATCTCGCGCACGTTGGTCAGCTGCGCGTTGATGGAGTCACGGCGGTTGGTGAGGGCCGCGAGCTCGCGCTCCGACTCCGAACGGATCCGGTCCGCCTTGGCGTTCGCGTCGGCCACGATGTCCTCGGCCTGACGCTGCGCCGTCTCGACGGTCTGGCGGGCGCGGCGCTCGGCGTCCGTGCGCAGCTTCTCCGCCTCCAGACGCAGCTGCTCCGCGCGGTGCTCGATCTCCGCGAGGCGCTTCTCGGCCTTGGCCTGACGGGAGGCCAGGTCGCGCTCGGACTGCTCACGGCGCTTGGCGAGGTTCGTCTCGAAGTCGGCGGCGGCCTGGGCGGCCTTGGCGCGGGTCTCCTCGAAGAGGGCGTCCGCCTCCTCGCGCTTGGACTGCGCGTCCTTCTGCGCCTCGGAACGCAGCTGCGACGCGTCGCTCTTGGCCTTCTCGACGATCCGGACGCCCTCGTCCTCGGCCTTGGCCTTGCGCTCCGCGGAGTACGATTCCGCGTCGTTGCGCACCTGCTGGGCCGCCGACTCGGCGAGCTCCCGGTGCTGCTCGGCCGCGCGCCGGGCCTCCTCACGCAGGTCCTTCGCCTCTTCCTCGGCGAGACGCAGGATCTTCTCGACCCGGGCACCGAGACCGGCGTACGACGGCTCGGCGTCGTTGACCTGTGCCTGGGCGTGCTGAGTCTCGAGGTGGAGTTCCTCGATGCGCTTTTCCAGAGCGGTGATGCGGGCGAGAGCGCTGTCACGGTCGGAGACGAGCTTGGAGATCCGTTCGTCCACCTGAGCGCGGTCGTACCCACGCCGCACAAGCTCGAAGCCGTAGGGGGAAGTGTCGCTCATGGGGTTCCTGTCGAAAGAGACCGGTGAGGTGATAGAGGGAATCCTAGGCGCCGATGCGGTGAGTCATCGAGCGGATGCGCGTTTGGTACGGAGAATGACACCTCTTTCGGGTGGCTGACCCCCGGAAGCCTTGCCAAAGTCATGGTCAAGGGTCTGGACACAGATCCGGCCAAAGATCTCCAGGAAACACCCGATCCGCGCCCGGCGCTAGCCGTCTGACGACTTGCCACCCGAACGTGGGGCACCGACCGTGGCTCCCGCCTTGACCCCGTTGTCCTTGCCGCCACCCGTGGGCGCCTCGAAGGACTCCAGCGCCTCCAGCACGTCCTGCACCCGGGAGATCTCCGTGTTGATGTCCTCGCGGCGCCGCACCAGGGTCTCCAGCTCGCGCTTGCCCTCGTCGACCGTGTGCCGGGCCTCCTCGACCGCCTCGGCCTTGATCGCCTCGGCCTCCCGCACCAGGGACGCCTTCTTCTGCTCGGCCTCCTTGAGCAGCGCCTCCGCCTTCTTGACGGCGGCGATACGCACCTTGCCGGCCTCGGAGTTGGCCTCCGACACCAGCTCCTTGGCCTTCGCCTCCGCCTTGGCGAGCTGCTCCTCGGCGGCCTTGACGAGCGCGTCGCAGCGGTCGCCGGCCGACTTCATCGTGTCGGCGGCCTCGCGGCGGGCCCGCTCGTGCAACTCCTCGATCTCGGAGGTGAGCCGCTCGCGCAGCTCCTCCGCGCGCTCCCTTATGGCGGTCGCGTCCCGGCGGGCCCCCACCAGCAGCTCGTCCGCGTCCGTACGGGCCTTCTCCACCCGGGTGTTGCCCTCGACCGTCGCCTCCGCGACGATCCGGTCGGCCTCCGTGCGGGCCGCGCCGACCATCGTGTCGGCCTGCGACTCGGCGTCCGCGGTGGCCTTCTGGGCCTGCTGCTGGGCCTCGGTGAGCAGCTTGTCGGCCTCGGCCGCGGTCTCCGTGATGAGCGTGTCGACCTGCTCGGCCGCCTCCGAGCGCCGCTTGTTGGCGTCCTTGCGGGCCTCGTCGAGGGTGCGCTCGGCCTCCTCGCGGGCGGCCGTGGTGACCCGTTCGGCCTCCGCCGCCGCCTCGGCCCGGACGCGTTCCGCCTCGGTGCGCACGCGCTCGGCGTGCTGCTGGGCGGAGCCCACCGTGTCGGCGGCCTCGGCGCGCAGCCGCTCCGCCTCCCCGGTGGCGTCCGAGACCAGCTGCTCGGCCCGGGCACTCGCCTCGGTCCGGACCCGGTCGGCCTCGGTGACGGTCTCGGACCGCAGCCGCTCCGCCTCGGCGGCCGCCTCCGCGCGTACCCGCTCGGCCTCGTTCGCCGCCTCGGTGCGGACGCGCTCCGCCTCCGTGACCGTCTCCGTGCGCAGCCGGTCGGTCTCGGTCACCGTCTCCGTCGTCAGCCGCTCCGCCTCGGAGCGCGCCTCGGTGATCAGGGTGTCCGCCTGCGTCGCCGCGTCGGACCGGATGCGGTTGGCGTCCTCACGGGCGTCCGCCCGGGTACGCGACGCGGACTGCTCGGCCTCGGCGATGGCGTCGGAGGCCTCCGTGCGCGCCCGCTGGGCGTGCTCGGAGACGTCCGTACGGATCCGTTCGGCCTCCGTGATGGCCTCGGACACCGTCCGCTCGGCCAGCGCCTTGGCGGCCTCCGTCTCCTCGCGCGCCTCGTGCCGCAGCCGTCCCGCGTCCTCGCTCGCCCGCTCCCGCTCCGCGTAGGCGTCGGAGCGGACCCGGTCCGCCTCCTCCTCGGCCTCGCGCCGGACGCGCTCCGCCGCGTGCTCGGCGGCACTGCGCAGTCCGGTGATCTCCTCCTGGGCCTGCTCGTGCAGCCCGGCGACCGACTCCCGTACCTGCTGCGCGTGCTGCTCGGCGGCGGACACCATCTCGGTCGCGCGCCGGTCGGCCTCCTCGACCAGCCGGGTCGCCTCGGCCTGCGCCTCCTCCACGCGGTTGCGCGCCGAGGCCAGCAGCTCCTCGCTGCGCTCGCGGGCCCGCTCGCGCTCCTGGTCCGCCTCCTGCCGGGCGTCGCCGAGCAGTTCCTCGGCCTCGCGGCGGCGCCGGGCGGCCTCCTCCTGGGCGGCGGCCAGCGTCTCGGAGGCCTCGGCGGAGATGCGCTCGGCGGCGGTCTGCGCCTCCGCCCGCACCCGGTCGGCGCTCTCCTGCGCCTCCGACTTCAGCCGCTCCGCCTCGTTCGACGCCTCGGACCGCAGGCGTACGGCGACGGCCTCGCCCTCCGCGCGGGAGGCGGAGGCGTCCGCGGCGGCCTCGGTGCGCAGCCGCTCGGCCTCGGTCTCGGCCTGCTGCTGGAGCGTACGGATCCGCTCGGCGGCCTCCGTGCGCAGCCGCTCGCTCTCCTCGGCGGCCTCGCGGCGGATCCGCTCGCCCTCCTCACGGGCCTCGGTCAGCGCCTGCTCGGCCGCCGTGCGGCGCTCCTCGGCCTCGGTCTGCAGCCGCGTCAGCTCCCCGGCGGCCTCCGCCTGCCGGGCCTCGACGGCGCGCTCGGTCTCCTCGCGCAGCTCGCGGGCGGCCCGCTCGGCGTCCGCCTGGAGCTCCTCGACACGTTCGGCGGCCTCCGCGCGGTGCCGCTCGGCCTCGGCGCGGGTGCGCTCCAGCGTCTCCTCGGCCTGCCGGCGCAGGGTCGTCGCCCGTTCGATGGCCTCGGTGCGGACCTTCTCGCTGTCCGCCGTCGCGGTCTGCCGCAGCTCGTCGGCGTCCGCCTTGGCCTTGGCGAGCAGCTCCTCGGCGGTCTTCGCCGCCTCCTCGATCTGCGCCACGGCCTCCTTGCGGGCCTCGGCGCGGATCTTCTCGCCCTCGGCGACGGCGTCGGCACGCAGCTGCTCGGCGTCGCCGCGCAGCCGGCGCGCCTCCTCCTGGAGCTCGACCGTCTTGGCGCGGTACTCCTTGGTGTCGTCCTTCGCCGCGCCCTTGAGCTCGGCGGCGATGTCGTGCGCCTCGGCGCGCAGCCGGTCCGCCTCGGCCTCGGCCTCGGTGCGGATCCGCTCGGCCTCCTCGGTGGCGGCCTTCGTGGTCCGCTTGGCGTCCTCGGACGCCTTGTTCAGCACGTCCTCGGCGGTCTTGGCCGCCTTGGACAGCTGGGTGGCCGACTCCTCGGCGGTGATCGTGCGGGCCTTCTCGGCGGCCTCGGCGACGATCCTCTCGGCCTCGGCGCGGGCGTCCGCGACCAGCTGCTCGGCCTCGGACTTCGTCGACTCGGCGTCCTTGGTGGCCTCGCCGACCAGCCGGGCGACCTGCTCCTTGGCGGTACGGGTGCGCTGCTCGTTGGTCTGCTCCGCGCTCGCGAGCGCCTTGGCGGCGGACTCCCTGGCCTCGGTGAGGACCTTCTCGGCCTCGGTCTGCGCCTTGCGCAGCGCCTCCTCGGCCTCGGTCATGCGCTGCTCGGCGGTCCGGCTCAGCTCCTGGACCTGGCGGCGGGTGGCCTCCGACTCGGTGGCGGTGGAGCTGCGCAGCTGCTCGGCGTGGTCGGTGGCCTCCTGCGCCTGCTCGGAGGCCGCGTTCAGCAGCCGCTCGGCGTCGGCGCGGGCCCGGCGCAGGATCTGCTCGGCCTCCCCGCGCGCGCTCTCGGCGTCGTTGCGCAGCCGCTGCCGGGCCTCGGCGGTCAGCCGCTCCGCCTCCGCGCGGGCCGCGGCCATGGCCTGCTCGGCCTCGGCACGGGACTCGTCGAGCAGCCGGCGGGCCTGCTGCTCGGTGCGGGCACGCAGCTGCTCGGCCCAGGCCACGTTCTCGTTGACGTGCGACTCGACGGTCTGCCGGCGCTCGGCCAGCTCCTGGTCCAGCTGCTGGCGCCGGGTCACCGCCTCCTGGTGCAGCTCGGACTGGAGCCGGGCGGCCTGCTCGGCGTGCTCCTGGAGAATGCGCTGGGTCTGCGCCCGCGCCTGGCTCAGCTCCCGCTCGGCGTCCGCGCGCAGCTGCTCGGCCTGCGTCTGCGCGTTGCGCAGCAGCTGCTCGGCCTGGTACCCGATGTCGCCGCCGTCGAAGGCGGGCCGGGACATGATGGTGCGCCGCGCCTCGTGCAACTTGGCGCGCAGCACCTCGACCTGGTAGCCGAGGTCATCGGCGTGCTGGATCGCCTTTTCCCGCTCGGTCTTCAGCCGCTTCATCTCGGCCTCGAACCGAGAGAGGTGGTCGACGTCAGCCGCCGGCTCTCGCTCCTGGCTCTCGTAGCCCCGCACTGCGCGGTCCCATCCGTCCCCTGGTCGCAAATCTTCCCGAACGAGCTCCGTCCGTCCGCCGGACGGGGCCCCCGGGGAATGGTGTCAGATCAACGGCGGAGCATGCGCTTCTGCCCCGGCGTTCGCCCCCCGAAACACGACCCCGGCGGTCCCGTCACCACAGACGACAGGACCGGGTCACCCTGGACTGAGCGGCGACCGCACCCAACCCTACCGGCCCATATGTACGAGAGTCAGTGCTCAGGTGTCTCAACGGCCGCCGAAGTGACCAGTTCTGTCAGTACGCCATGGCAGTCCTTGGGGTGCAGGAAGGTGATCCGGGACCCCATGGAACCGCGCCTCGGCTCCTCGTACAGAACGCGTACGCCCTTGCCCCGGACGTCCGCGGCGTCCGCGTCCACGTCCGCCGTGCCGAAGGCGATGTGGTGGACGCCCTCGCCGTTCTTGGCCAGCCACTTCCCGACCGCGGAGTCCTCCCGGGTCGGCTCCAGGAGCTGGAGGTACGAGGCGCCGCCGTCCGACGTATCGTTGATCTTGAGCATGGCCTCACGCACACCCTGCTCGTCGTTGACCTCGGTGTGGAACACCTCGAAGCCGTAGGTGGCACGGTAGAACTCGACGGTCGCGTCGAGGTCGTGGCAGGCGATTCCGATGTGGTCGATTCGCGTCAGCATGAATTGATTGCAGCGCTCCGGAGGTGGTTACGCAACGTGCGCGCGATCACACCGACAGCCCGGTGACGGGCGGGATACCGCTCAGTACATTCGAGTAAACCCTCGTTCACTCCTCGGCCTGTGCGGGCCGGAAAAGGGGATCGCAGCTCATGTCTTCCGCAACTTCTGGAACGAACGGCACGACCTCCGTCATCGTCGCGGGTGCCCGCACCCCGATGGGGCGGCTGCTCGGCTCGCTGAAGTCCTTCTCCGGAGCCGACCTCGGCGGCTTCGCGATCAAGGCCGCCCTCGACCGTGCGGGGATCGGCGGCGACCAGGTCCAGTACGTGATCATGGGCCAGGTGCTCCAGGCCGGCGCCGGGCAGATCCCGGCCCGCCAGGCCGCCGTCAAGGCCGGCATCCCCATGAATGTCCCGGCGCTCACGGTCAACAAGGTGTGCCTCTCCGGCCTCGACGCCATCGCGCTCGCCGACCAGCTCATTCGCGCCGGTGAATTCGACGTGGTCGTCGCGGGCGGCCAGGAGTCCATGACCAACGCCCCGCACCTGCTGCCGAAGTCCCGCGAGGGCTACAAGTACGGCGCCGTCCAGATGATCGACGCCATGGCCCACGACGGTCTGACCGACGCCTTCGAGGACATCGCCATGGGCGAGTCCACCGAGAAGCACAACACCCGTCTCGGCATCGCCCGCGACGCCCAGGACGAGATCGCCGCCCTCTCCCACCAGCGCGCGGCCGCCGCCCAGAAGAACGGCGTCTACGAAGCGGAGATCACCCCGGTCGAGATCCCGCAGCGCAAGGGCGACCCGGTGCTGTTCAGCAAGGACGAGGGCATCCGCGGCGACACCACCGCCGAGTCGCTGGGCAAGCTGCGCCCGGCCTTCTCGAAGGACGGCACGATCACCGCGGGCTCCTCCTCGCAGATCTCCGACGGCGCGGCGGCCGTGGTCGTCATGAGCAAGGCCAAGGCCCTGGAGCTCGGCCTGGAGTGGATCGCGGAGATCGGCGCCCACGGCAACGTGGCCGGCCCGGACAACTCTTTGCAGTCGCAGCCGTCCAACGCGATCCAGCACGCCCTCAAGAAGGAGGGACTGGAGGTCGGCGACCTCGACCTGATCGAGATCAACGAGGCGTTCGCGGCCGTCGCCGTGCAGTCAATGAAGGACCTCGGCGTATCCACCGAAAAGGTGAACGTCAACGGCGGCGCCATCGCCCTGGGCCACCCCATCGGCATGTCCGGCGCCCGGCTCGTGCTGCACCTGGCGCTCGAGCTGAAGCGGCGCGGCGGCGGCGTCGGCGCGGCGGCCCTGTGCGGCGGCGGCGGCCAGGGCGACGCGCTGATCGTGCGGGTACCGAAGGCCTGAGCGCGCGGTACGACGCGCGGTAGGACTTCTCACTTCTCACCGAACCAAGCTGAACGGAGCTGTGATGCAGGACGTCTCCTCGCTGGTCGCCCAGGCCAGGGAAGGCCGGCCGCGGGCCGTGGCCCGGCTGATCTCCCTGGTGGAGGGGGCGTCCCCGCAGCTCAGGGAGGTCATGGCAGCCCTCGCGCCGCTGACCGGCGGGGCCTACGTGGTCGGCCTGACGGGCTCCCCGGGCGTCGGCAAGTCCACCTCCACCTCGGCGCTGGTGACGGCGTACCGCAAGCAGGGCAGGCGGGTCGGCGTCCTCGCCGTCGACCCGTCCTCCCCCTTCTCCGGCGGTGCCCTGCTCGGCGACCGGGTCCGGATGTCGGAGCACGCGTCCGACCCGGGCGTCTACATCCGGTCGATGGCGACCCGCGGCCACCTCGGCGGCCTCGCCTGGTCCGCGCCGCAGGCCATCCGCGTCCTCGACGCGGCCGGCTGCGACGTGATCCTCGTCGAGACGGTCGGCGTGGGCCAGTCGGAGGTCGAGATCGCCTCCCAGGCCGACACCTCCGTCGTCCTCCTCGCCCCGGGCATGGGCGACGGCATCCAGGCGGCCAAGGCCGGAATCCTGGAGATCGGCGACGTCTACGTCGTCAACAAGGCCGACCGCGACGGCGCGGACGCGACCGCCCGCGAGCTGAACCACATGCTGAGCCTCGGCGAGTCCCGCGGCCCCGGCGACTGGCGCCCGCCCATCGTCAAGACGGTCGCCGCGCGCGGCGAGGGCGTCGACGAGGTCGTCGAGGCCCTGGAGAAGCACCGCGCGTGGATGGACGAACGGGACGTCCTGGCCGAACGCCGCCGCGCCCGCGCCGCCCGCGAGGTCGAGACCATCGCCGTCACCACGCTGCGCGAACGCATCGGCGACCTCCACGGGGACCGCCGCCTCGGCGCACTGGCGGAACGCATCGTCGCGGGCGAGCTGGACCCGTACCGCGCGGCGGACGAACTGGTGGCGGGGCTGACGACGAGCGGCTGACGGGGCCGAGGGCGCCGACGAGCGGCTGACGCCGAGGCCGGAAAAGCCGGTGCGGCCGCAGCGCCGCGCCGGTATGTTGACCCGCGTGTTCCTCCTCTTGGCCTAGGGCCCGCCCCGCGCGCGACCGCCGTACCCGGCCGTCGCGTGCTTCGGCGTCCCCTCGTCGCCTCCCTCTGAGGAACCTTCCGTGTCCACGCATGCCCCGCGGCCCTCGTACGCCGCAGTCCTCCGTGTCCCCCATGCCCGCCGTACCTTCGCCGCCGCTCTTGTCGGCCGGCTGTCGTACGGCACGGTCTCCCTCGCCCTGATGCTCTCCCTGACCCGGTCCACCGGGTCGTACGCCGTGGCCGGCACGGTACTGGCGATCTTCGGCGCCACGGGCGTCGTCCTGTCCCCCTACCGTGCGGCCCTCGTCGACCGGCACGGCCCGCGCCGGGCCCTGCTGCCCATGGCCCTGCTCCACGCCGCCCTGCTCTGCGCGCTGGCGGCGGTCTGCCGGGAGCCGGGCACTCCCGCGGCCGTCCTCGCGGTGACCGCCGCGTTCGCGGGCGCCTGCATGCCCCCGCTCGGGCCCACGATGCGCGCGGTCTGGGCCGGACTGCTGCCCGACCGGGACATGCTGCGGCGCGCCTACAGCCTGGACGGCGTAGCCGAGGAGCTGCTCTTCGTCTCCGGCCCGCTCCTGGTCGGCGTGGTGATCGGGTTCGCCCCGCCGACCCTCGGTGTCGTGCTCAGCGCGGTGCTGGTGGCGGTGGGCACCCTCGCCTTCGTCACATCGCCGGCGGCGGGCGTGCTGCGTCCGGCGGAGCGTGCGAAGGACGGCTCCGCACCGGCCGTGGGCAAGGGCGCGGGGCAGGGACGGGCCCTGCTGCAACCCGTCGCGGTCGCCGCGTGCGTCGGCATCTCGGTGAGCGCCGTCGACCTGCTCGTCGTCGCCTTCGCGGGTCAGCGCGGCCTCGGCGGCGCCACCGTGGCCTGGGCGCTCGCGGCACTGTCGGCGGGCAGCGCGGTCGGCGGGCTGCTCAACGGCGCCATCGCCTGGAGCTCGTCCGCCCGCGCCCGGCTGCCGTTCTTCGCGGCCGGTCTCGGTCTCTGCCTGGTCGCCGCGGGCCTCGCGTCCGGCGTCGGCACGCTCGTCGTGGCCGTCGCCTGCGCGGGCCTGTTCGTGGCACCGGCGCTGACGACGGCGTACCTGATCGCCGACGAGAGCGCGGCGCCCGGCTTCCGGATCCGGGCGGGAGCCTGGTGCAACACCGCGGTGAACGCCGGGGGTTCCGCCGGCGCCGCGGCGGTGGGCCTGCTGGTGGAACGGCTGCCGCTGCCGGTGTGCTTCGCGGTGTCCGGCGCGGTCGCCGTGGCGGCGGCGCTGGTGCCGGGGCGCCGCCGCGGTCGGCCGGTCGTGCGGCGGGGGCCGCTCAGTCGTCGTCCGAGCCGGAGTCGTCGGAGTCATCCGAGTCGTCGGAGTCGTCCGAGTCCCAGTGGTGTGAGCGATCGGCCGTGACCTTTCCGGTCTCCGGGTCGACGCGCCAGTCCCGCTCAGCCTCGCCGGAGGACTGGGTCTCGGCCTCCCAGGCCACGTCGCCGTCGCCGTAGTACCCGTCGTCGTCCAGCTCCACGGAGGTCACGGTGCCGTGGCCGGCGGCGGCCTTCGCGGCCTCGGCGGCGTCCACGGACGTGCCCTTCAGCGCGGCCCGCACCTCGTCGGTGTCGTCCTCGTCGTCCGTCTCCGAGCCGAGGACCTTGCCGTTCGCCGGGTCGATCCACACGCTGTGCCAGGTGCCGTCACCGGCGAGGATGTCGACCTCCCAGGCGGCGCGGTCGCCGTCGTCGCCGTCGTCGTCGTCGCCGTCCTCGTCGTCCAGTTCGGCGGAGACGGCGGTGCCCGGGGCCTCGCGCAGCGCGGAGGCGATGGCCTCGGCCGCCGTCACCTTCGCCGAGGACACGCGGGAGGCGTCGTCGTCACGGTCGCGGGAGTCGTCCCGCTCGTGGTCGTCGTTGTTGTCGTCGTCCGCACGGTCGTCCGTGTCGTCGCCCTTGTCGTCGCCCGAGGCGCCGCGCACGTCCGCCTGACGCGTCGTGGTACCCGAGTCGTCGTCATCCGTGGTCGCCAGAGCCGTCGCCGTACCGCCTCCGATCAGTGCGGCGGCGGTGATGGCGGCGATCACGATGTTGCGCTTCATACTGGTTCCTCCCGAGTCGTCACGAGTCCTGCCGAGTCGTTCGTGTCGTTGCGATTTCGACGCCTTCACTGTCACCGACCGACGCTGAGGCCAACCTGAAGCCGCCTGAAGGGTTCTTCAGCTTCGTTTTGCGACTCTTTACGCATGCGCCTGTTGATCGTGGAGGACGAGAAGCGTCTCGCCGTGTCGCTCGCCAAGGGCCTCACCGCCGAGGGCTACGCCGTGGACGTCGTCCACGACGGCCGGGAGGGCCTGCACCGGGCCGGCGAGGGCACGTACGACCTCGTCATCCTCGACATCATGCTGCCCGGCCTCAACGGGTACCGCGTCTGCGCCGCCCTGCGCGCCGCCGGGCACGACGTGCCGATCCTGATGCTCACCGCCAAGGACGGCGAGTACGACGAGGCGGAGGGCCTGGACACCGGCGCGGACGACTACCTCACCAAGCCCTTCTCGTACGTCGTCCTCGTCGCCCGAGTGAAGGCCCTGCTGCGGCGCCGGACGCAGGGTGCCGGGGCATCGCCCGTGCACGTCCACGGCGACCTCAAGGTCGACACCGCCGCCCGCCGGGTCTTTCTGGGCGAGCGCGAAGTCACCCTGACCGCGAAGGAGTTCGCCGTCCTGGAGGAGCTCGTGGTGCGGGCCGGGCAGGTCGTCTCCAAGGCGGAGATCCTGGAACACGTCTGGGACTTCGCCTACGACGGCGACCCCAACATCGTCGAGGTGTACGTCAGCGCTCTGCGGCGCAAGCTGCGCGCCGGTCTCATCCGCACCGTGCGCGGCGCCGGCTACCGGCTGGAGGGCGAGCGATGAGCCGGCTCTTCGGCTCGGTCCGGGCCCGGGCCACGCTCGGCGCCACCCTCGTGGTCGCCGTCGCCCTCGTCGCGGCCGGCACCGCCGTCCTGCTGTCCCTGCGCTCCAACCTGCTCGGCGAGGCCGGCACCCAGGCCGAGCGCTCCGCACGGGAGGTCGCCGCCGAGCTGTCCGTCGGGACGCGGTACACCGAGCTGTCCCTGGACGTGGACGACCGGCCGGTGCAGATCGTCGACGAGGAGGGCGCGCTCGTCGCCGCCAGTGAGGACCTGGAGCGGATCAGCGGCACCGGCGTCGACGCGGTGCAGCCGCAGCCGACACCCACCCCCACCGGTGACGGCGACGGCGACGACGACGGAGACGACGACGGCGGCGGCGACTCGGACGACGACGATGACGACGCCGGCGACGCGCTGGAGCCCGGTGAGATCGGCGAGCGGACCACCGTCAGCGACGGTTCGGCGACGATCGACGGCGACACGCAGGACTACCGCTTCGCCGCCGTACCCGTGGAGACCCGGGACGGTGACCAGCTCACCGTCTACGCCGGTGCCCCGCTGTCCGCCGAACACGGTGCCGTGAACACCGCGCTGACCGTCATGCTGATCGGTTTCCCACTGCTCCTCGCGGTCGTCGGGTGGGTGACCTGGCTGGTCACCGGGCGCGCCCTGCGCCCCGTGGCGGGCATCCGCCGCGAGATGGCCGCGATCACCGCCAGCGAGGACCTCGCGCGCCGCGTCCCGGTGCCGGGCACGCACGACGAGGTGGCCAGGCTCGCCTCGACCACCAACCGGACGCTGGCCGCCCTGGAGGCCTCGGTGGAGCGGCAGCGGCGCTTCGTCGCCGACGCCTCGCACGAGCTGCGCAGCCCGATCGCCTCGCTGCGCACCCAGCTGGAGGTGGCCGCCGCCCACCCGGAGCTGCTCGACCTCGACGGGGCCGTGGAGGACACCGTACGGCTGCAGCGGCTCGCCGCCGACCTGCTGCTGCTGGCCAGGCTGGACGCGGGGGAGCGGCCGGCGGACGCCCGGGTGGACCTCGGGGCGCTCGCGCGGGAGGCGGCCGAGGGCCGGACCGGAGTGACCGTGCGGGGCGGGGTCGAGGGCGAGGACAACGGCGACGGCGAGGGCGAGGGCGACGGCGCCGGCGAGGGCGCGGTGCAGGTGGCCGGGTCGCGGGGGCAGCTGGGGAGGGTGCTGGCCAATCTGCTCGACAACGCGCAGCGGCACGCACGCTCGGCGGTGGAGGTGTCCGTACGACGGGACGGCGACGCGGCCGTGGTCGCGGTGGCCGACGACGGGGAGGGGGTGCCGGCACAGGACCGGGAGCGGATCTTCGAGAGGTTCGTACGGCTCGACGCCGCCCGCAGCCGCGACGACGGCGGGGCCGGGCTGGGGCTGGCCATCGCGCGGGACGTCGCCGTACGCCACGGTGGCACGCTCACGGTCCACGAGGCGCCGGCAGGCGGCGCCCTGTTCGAGCTCCGCCTGCCGACCGCCCGGACCGTCACGCCCGCGGGGACGTGACCAGCGACGTGATCAGGGATGCGCTCAGGGACGTCCCCGCTGCCCGCGCAGATGTTCCGCGATCGGCTTGAGCGCCTTGTCGAGCTCCGTCAGTGCCTCGGGCGCCAGCAGGTCCATGAAATGCCTGCGGACGGACGCCACATGGTGCGGCGCGACCTTCCGCATCGTCTCCAGGCCGTGCTCGGTGAGGACTGCGTAGAGCCCTCGGCGGTCGGACTCGCAGTTCTCCCGCCGGACCAGGTCCGCGTTCTCCATGCGGGTGACCTGGTGGGAGAGGCGGCTCTTGGACTGCATCGTGGCGGTGGCCAGGTCGCTCATACGCATCCTGTCGCCCTCCGACTCGGAGAGGTTCACCAGGATCTCGTAGTCGTTCATTGTCAGGCCGAACGGCTGCAGGTCCTTCTCGAGCTGGTGCGTCAACAGCCTGTTGACCTCCAGGTGGGTGCGCCAAGCACACTGCTCCGTATCGGTCAGCCAGCGGGTGGCCGTCTCGGTCTCCATGTATGAAGTCTACCTAAAATGTTGAAAGGCGAACTAGTGAGGGGTTTTCCGTGACGATGACGGTGCGCACGCGTTCGATGTCACACTCCGCAGATTACCGCTCACAGCCCGAAGCGGCGCTGGAGGTCCCCCAGCTGTCCGGGAAGCCCCGGTACCCCCGGCCGGCCTCCCGGCGCACCGGACGCCCCGCCTCCGGGCACCCCCGCCTGCTGTGGAGCGGCCCCCGTCGCCTGCTCCGCCATCAGTGCCTCGCTCGACTGGAGCAGCACCGTCCCCGCGCCCACGAACTCGAACTGGTGCTCCTCCCCGGAGGCCCCGCCGAGCCCCGTCATCGCACGTAGACCGCCCAGCAGGCCGGTCATGTACCCGTGGTCGTAGTGATGGCACGGAGACGGGCAGTCGGCCCAGCCGACCAGGGCCTGCGGGTCGACCCGGATCGGGGGTTCCATGAACACCACCGGCCCGTTCGACGCCGCCACGAACTTTCCGGTCCCGATCAGTGTCAGGAAGCCCGGCACGATCGACTGCTTGAGAGCGAGACTTGGCTGAAAAGCAAGCAAGTTGCCTGAGCGAATGGTCAGGTTGCCATCTTCCAGGTCATACGAATTCACGTCGAAGGCCCGGTCGGCGAGGAGCATCTTGCCCGAACCCTCCGCCACGACCCAGTCGCTCGCGTGCAGTGGCGAATGGAAGGACGTCCGCACCAGCCGGTCCAGCCGGCCGTGCCCGATCCCGTTGAACTCGATCGTCCCGTAGTAGGCGATCATCTTCCCCTTCTGCAGGAACCACTGGCTCCCCTTGAGCTCCACACAGAAGGTGTACGCGTTGACGCTGTCATCGGCCGGCAGCGTCGCCGGGTCGTGGTGAACGGTGCTCACAGCTTCTCCTCGGACGCCTGGACATACACCGTGCCGCTGCCGCTGAGCTCCAGCTGGAACGCCTCGCCGGAGCCGCGCCCCACCATGTCCCGCCAGCCCATCGCCGTGGACAGCTTGTTGCGGACGTCGCCGTGGTGGGCGACGTACGCCTGCGGGTCGACGCGCACCGGGCGCTGCGGGGTGACGGGGATCTCGAAGACGCCCCCGTGGGCCATCACCGCCACCGAGCCGTGACCCCTGAGGGTGGTCGTGAACAGCCCCTGCCCGCTGACCTGGCCGCGCACCATGCCCATGACGCCGCCCTGCGAGCCCAGGAACACCGTGCCCTGCTCCAGGGTGCCCTCGAAGGCGAGGAGGCGGTCCGCCTCGACGTACAGGGTGTCGCCGGCGAGGCCGATCACCTGCACGTGGTGGCCGCCGTGCCCGAAGAGCACGGTGCCGCTGCCCTCGACGGTCATCAGCGGCGTGTCCTCGTCGGCCACCCGGCGGCCGATCATCGACATGACGCCGCCCTGGCCGCCCCGCAGGTTGGGCGTGAAGGACACCTCGCCCTGATAGGCGAGCATCGCGCCGCGCTGGCTGAACAGCCGCTGCCCGGGCGCCACGGTCGCCTGCACCATCTTGGAGTTGATCTCCCGGAAGGCCATCTCACACATCCCCCGCGATCGTGTTCCGTTCGCTCGGCTGCACGTACACCAGGCCGTCGCCCTCGAAGCGGATCTGGAAGGCCTCCCCGCCGCCCTCCCCGAACAGCGTGCGGAACGTCACACCCGACTGGAAGGACTGCCGCAGGTTCCCCTGGTGCGCGACGTACGCCCCCGGGTCGACCGTCAGCGGGTACCGCGCGCTGACCCGCAGCACCACCGCCGGCCCGTCCGACATGATCGCCACCTGTCCGTGCCCCTCCACGGTCGTGGTGAACAGCCCGGTGCCCTGGGAGGCGCCGCGCGTTCCCGTGAAGCTGGTGCCGGTCCGCAGTCCGGCGTCGGCCGCCAGGAAGTTGCTGGACTCGACGTACAGCGTGTCGCCCTGGAGACCCACCAGGCTGATCTCCGAGGCCCGGTCCGCGAACCAGCAGGTCCCGTGCCCCTTCACCTCCATCACCGTCATCTGCTCACCGGTGATCCGCCGGGTCACCATCCCCCGGATCCCCTCACCGCCGCCGCTCAGCTTCTTGAAGGCCATCTCCCCGTCGTACGCGACCATCGAGCCGTTCTTCGCCTTCACGGCGTCCCCGGTCATGTCGACGGCGAGTACCTTGCTGTCTTGAAGTCGGAACATCGCCACAAATGTGACGCTAGCGTGCCGGGTGGGCCCGCCGACAGGTCCCACGGGCGGATACACGTCGATCGCCTCCCCGGGAGTCGGTGTCGCCGCCCCCCTCACCCGGGCGCGTCGGGGGTTTGCCACAATGGACGCGCGCTTGTGCGCACGTTCACAAACCGCCGTCCCGGCGGTGCCCGACGTATCGATACCTCTCCCACCGAAGGTGACCCGTGGACCTCAAGACCGCCTCCGCCCTCCGCCGCCTCCGCCTGGTCTCCGGCCCCGAGGCGATCTCGTTCCTGCTGCTGATGGTCTGCTCCGTGCTGAAGCGGACCACCGACTTCAACGCGGTGCCCGTGATGGGCGCGGTCCACGGCTTCCTCTTCGTCGTCTACGTGCTCTTCTGGGCGGACGCCTGGAACCGCGCCAAGTGGTCCCTCGGCACCGCCGCCTTCTACTTCGTCATGTCGGTCCTGCCGACCGGCGGCTTCTTCGCCGACCGCAGGCTCAAGCGCGAGGCCGAGAGCGCGGTCATCGCCTCCCGTGCCCGCCAGGAAGGCGTCGTCGGAGCATGATCGTCGCCTTCTCCGTCACGCCGCTGGGCGTCGGCGAGGACGTAGGGGAGTACGTCGCCGACGCCGTCCGGGTGGTCCGCGAGTCGGGCCTGCCGAACCGCACCGACGCGATGTTCACCTCCGTCGAGGGCGAGTGGGACGAGGTCATGGACGTCGTCCGGCGCGCCGTCGCCGCCGTCGAGGCCCGCGCGCCGCGCGTCTCCCTGGTCCTCAAGGCGGACATCCGCCCCGGTGTGACCGACGGCCTCACGTCGAAGGTCGACACGGTGGAGCGGCATCTCGCGCGGTAGCCGTGCGCCACGGGCGGTGGTATCGAAAGGCGAGACTGGGCTGACCGGGATATGACCGGCCGGTAGGGTCTGATGCCGTGCCGAAGCCCCTCAGTCTCTCCTTCGATCCCATCGCCCGTGCCGACGAACTCTGGAAGCAGCGCTGGGGCGGCGTGCCCTCCATGTCCGCCATCACCTCGATCATGCGGGCGCACCAGATCCTGCTGGCCGAGGTCGACGCGGTGGTCAAGCCCTACGGGCTGACCTTCGCGCGCTACGAGGCGCTGGTGCTGCTCACCTTCTCCAAGTCGGGCGAGCTGCCGATGTCCAAGATCGGCGAGCGCCTCATGGTGCATCCCACGTCCGTCACCAACACCGTCGACCGGCTGGTGAGGTCGGGCCTGGTGGACAAGCGGCCCAATCCCAACGACGGCCGCGGCACGCTCGCCACCATCACCGACAAGGGCCGTGAGGTGGTCGAGGCGGCCACCCGCGACCTCATGGCGATGGACTTCGGCCTGGGCGCCTACGACGCCGAGGAGTGCGGCGAGATCTTCGCGATGCTCAGACCGCTGCGGGTCGCCGCGGGGGACTTCGAGGAGGCCTGAGCGAGTCGCCGGGCCCGCTCGAAGATCGCGCGAAACGGACGGTTACGCTCGTACGCATGAAAAAGAGCGTGCTGACCCGCTACCGGGTCATGGCGTACGTCACCGGTGTGCTGCTGATCCTGCTCTGCCTCGGCATGATCGCCAAGTACCTGCTGGACATCGACGGTGCCGACGGCTTCACCCACGTCGTCAGCCTCGCGCACGGCTGGCTGTACGTCGTCTACCTCGTCTTCGCCTTCGACCTGGGCTCCAAGGCGAAGTGGAAGGTCAGCAAGCAGCTGTGGGTGCTGCTGGCCGGGACCGTGCCGACCGCCGCGTTCTTCGTGGAACGCAGGATCAGCCAGGAGCTGGAGGCCAAGGCCGCCGCGGCCGAGGCGCCCGCGCCCGTCAAGGCGTAACCGGCTCTTCCCGGGCCCTCTCACCGCCGTACGGACACCCGTACGGCGGTCACCCATCGACATTTACTTGGACGTCCTAGTAAATTCGAGGGTATGGACGCTCACGCCATAGAGGAGGGCCGCCTTCGCTGGCAGGCCCGGTACGACGCGGCGCGCAAGCGCGACGCGGCCAGGGGTTTGGGGGCGAAGCCCCCAAGGAATTGGACACGCACCACGCTCTCCGGTGACCCCGTGGAGCCGGTGTACGGGCCCCGGCCCGGAGACGAGTACGAGGGCTTCGAGCGGATCGGCTGGCCGGGGGAGTACCCCTTCACCCGCGGCCTGTATCCGACCGGCTACCGGGGGCGGACCTGGACCATCCGGCAGTTCGCCGGGTTCGGGAACGCCGAGCAGACCAACGAGCGCTACAAGATGATCCTCCGCAACGGCGGCGGCGGGCTCTCGGTCGCCTTCGACATGCCGACGCTGATGGGCCGCGACTCCGACGACCCGCGCTCGCTGGGCGAGGTCGGGCACTGCGGGGTGGCCATCGACTCGGCCGCCGACATGGAGGTGCTGTTCAAGGACATCCCGCTCGGCGACGTGACGACCTCCATGACGATCAGCGGGCCCGCCGTGCCCGTGTTCTGCATGTACCTGGTCGCCGCCGAGCGGCAGGGCGTCGACGCCTCCGTGCTCAACGGCACGCTCCAGACCGACATCTTCAAGGAGTACATCGCCCAGAAGGAGTGGCTCTTCCAGCCCGAGCCGCACCTGCGCCTGATCGGCGACCTGATGGAGTACTGCGCGGCCGGCATCCCCGACTACAAGCCGCTCTCCGTCTCCGGGTACCACATCCGCGAGGCCGGCTCGACGGCCGCGCAGGAGCTGGCGTACACGCTGGCGGACGGCTTCGGGTACGTGGAGCTGGGCCTGTCGCGCGGCCTCGACGTGGACGTCTTCGCCCCCGGCCTCTCCTTCTTCTTCGACGCGCACCTCGACTTCTTCGAGGAGATCGCCAAGTTCCGGGCGGCCCGCCGCATCTGGGCCCGCTGGATGCGCGACGTGTACGGCGCGCGGAGCGACAAGGCGCAGTGGCTGCGCTTCCACACGCAGACCGCCGGTGTCTCGCTCACCGCCCAGCAGCCCTACAACAACGTGGTGCGTACGGCCGTGGAGGCGCTGGCGGCGGTGCTCGGCGGCACCAACTCCCTGCACACCAACGCCCTGGACGAGACCCTCGCGCTGCCGAGCGAGCAGGCCGCCGAGATCGCCCTGCGCACCCAGCAGGTGCTGATGGAGGAGACCGGCGTCGCCAACGTCGCCGACCCGCTGGGCGGTTCCTGGTTCGTCGAGCAACTGACGGACCGGATAGAGGCCGACGCGGAGAAGATCTTCGAGCAGATCAAGGAGCGGGGGCTGCGGGCCCACCCCGACGGGCGGCACCCCATCGGGCCGATCACCTCCGGCATCCTGCGCGGCATCGAGGACGGCTGGTTCACCGGCGAGATCGCCGAGTCCGCCTTCCGCTACCAGCAGTCCCTGGAGAAGGACGACAAGAAGGTCGTCGGCGTCAACGTCCACACCGGATCCGTCACCGGCGACCTGGAGATCCTGCGGGTCAGCCACGAGGTCGAGCGCGAGCAGGTGCGGGACCTGGGTGAGCGCAAGGCCGCCCGCGACGACGCGGCCGTCCGCACCGCCCTGGACGGCATGCTCGCCGCGGCCCGCTCCGGCGGCAACATGATCGAGCCGATGCTGGACGCGGTGCGCGCGGAGGCGACCCTCGGCGAGATCTGCGGCGTCCTGCGCGACGAGTGGGGCGTGTACACGGAGCCCGCCGGCTTCTAGACCCCACGCCACCCGGTCAGGGCGGCGGGAGCAACCACCGGCGCGGCTGAGGTCGCCGTGGCCCGCGGCCCTGATCCGGGCCACGGCGACCTCCGTGCCGCGGGCCACGTCAGCGGCGGGTGATCTCCACGGTCACCTCGGCGGAGGCCGCGGTGTGCCAGGGGTCACCGGCGTACGTCACGCCGTACCTCGCCTGACCGATCCTGCTCGGCGTGTCGGTCACGGTGAAGGTGCCGTCGGCCGCCACTGTGGCGGTGCCCAGCGAGGTGCCTTCCGGAGCGGCGGCGTCGTAGCGTGTCACGGCGACGGTGGCGCCGGGAGCGAAGCCGGCTGCCGGAGCCAGGGTGCCGGTGACGGTCAGTTCCCGGTACCTCCTGCTGGTCGGGGGCGCCTCGAGGGCAAGAGTGGTCTGCACGGTGGTGGCGACCTGCCGCGCATGGAACCGGAGGCCCATGACGCCCCTCTGCTGTGTCACGGCGAAGACCCGGCTCCCGTCCGGCGCCCAGGCAAGCCCCTCGTCCACCAGCCTCTCGGTGTCACCGCCCAGCTCGACCGTGGTCAGCGGAGCGGGAGCGCCCGGCGCGTAGAAGGACAGGTCCGGCACGTCGACGCTGTTGTTGGAGGTTCCTCCGGCCACCGTGCCGTCGGGTGCGACGGCGACGGCCTGGGGAGAGGGCGAAGCCGCAGGGGTTCCCTGGTCCGCGAGGTCGTCGAGGCGGAAGGTCTGGTAGCCGGGCGATACGAGGGCGGCCACGACGACGCTCCGGCCGTCGGGTGTCACGGCGAGGTCCCGCAGACCGTTCATCTCGGTCCCGGAGAAGACCCGCCGGGCGGCCACCTCGGGGGATCCGCCGCTCACGTCGTACACCGTGAGGGTGTTGACGTTGGGGTTGCCCGTGCCGGCCACCAGCACGTCGGGGTCGGCGGGGGAGGCGACGAGCTCCGCCCCCCAGTCCAGCGAACCGTCCAGACCGAGCTCGATCACCGGTTCGGCACCGGACACGTCGACCGACCCGAGGTCCCCGGTGGTGCCGTATCCGAACCACAGCTTCCCGCCCGCGAAAGCCAGGCTCCACGGGGCGGTGCCCCCGCCCACGAAGTACCGTGCGGTCTCCGTCAGTGTCGCGGTGTCGTACGCGACGATGGTGTCGATGTCCCGCGCGGCCACGTAGAGGGTCCGGGAGTCGGGCGAGAGGGCCAGCCCGCCGGCGCCCGGCAGGCCGCCCAGCCAGGTGCTGTTCCCGCCGTCGTAGTCCGTCACCACGACCCGGCCGTCCGCCCCCGCGGGCATGCTGAGAAAGACCCGCTCGCTGCTCCCGTCGACCTCCATGTCGGCGAGGGAGTACAACGGCAGCGGCACGCCGCCCGCCGCGAACGCCGGGGCGGCTCCCGGAACGGTCAGCAGCAGCGAACCGAGGGCTGCGGTGAAAGTGGTGCCCAGCGCCCGTCTGAGTATGCGCAAGGTAGTGCCCTTCTGTGTCCCATGAATCACGGCGGCACACCGGTTGGACGACCGGAGGGGACGGCGTGGGGCGCCGCCCGCCAGGATTCTGCGACGCGGAGTCCCGTGAATCACGGCGGCGCACCGGTCGGACGACCGGAGAGGAGGGCACGCGGCGCCGTCCGCCGGGATTCCGCGGCGCGGAGCCAGGAACTCGGGGCTCCGTATCAGCGGCTCGGCGCGCGTCCCCGATCGGTGCGGCACGGAGCCCGTCCGTGGAGCCCCGCTCCTTCGCGGCCCCAGGATCATTCCTGAGATCTCTCGCGGAGTGAGACGTTGGCGAAATGGTCTTACCGACGGGCGAGGGCTGTTCCTTATTGTGATGCGGCTACGCCGGACGGTTGGTCATTCCCGCACCGCGAGGCCCGACAGCAGGACCCGGGTGAAGTCGTGCACCCACTCCTCGTCGGCCGGTTCCGCGCTCACCAGGGTGCGGTGCACCACCGCGCCGGCCACCATGTCGAAGATCAGGTCGACCGTGCGGGCCGCCTCGCCGGCGTCGGACTCCGGCGGCAGCTCGCCCCGCGCCTGCGCCCGCGCCCGGCCGGCGAGGATGAGACGCTTCTGCCGGTCCACGATCGAGGCGCGGATGCGCTCGCGCAGGGCGTCGTCGCGGGTGGACTCGGCGATCACCGCCATCAGGCCGCTGCGGGCCTCCGGGCGGGCCAGGATGCCGGCGAACTGGAGCACCACGCCCTCGATGTCGGCGGCCAGGGAGCCGCGGTCGGGGAGCCGGAGCTCGTCGAAGAGCTCCGCGACCGCGTCGACCACCAGCTCGTTCTTGCCCGCCCAGCGGCGATAGAGGGTCGTCTTGGCAACCCCGGCCCGTGCGGCGACGTCTCCCAGGGTGAGTCTCGACCAGCCCAGATCGACCAGGGCAGCCCGCGTCGCGGCCAGGATCGCGGTGTCCGCCGCGGCGCTGCGGGGGCGCCCGGCACGGCCGGCGGGGGTACTGCTCTGCATTCCCCGACCCTAACCGGCGGGTAACCGGCCGGTAACCGGCGAGCGGTCGTGAGGGAGATCACTGGAGCGGGCTGTCCCGGCGGCCCGTGGTGGCATTACGCTACGGGTCGTAGCGAAAGCGCGGGTCCGCCCGTGCCCCAGCGACGACCACGGGCGAGGGTGGGGACCCGGCGCCGGCAGAACAACTTCAGGGCGGGCTTTCGGCCCGTTTTCACGCACGCGCGGAGTACGGGGGAGGATAGGCCCATGCAGCCACGGAACATGTCCATGAGCGGGGTCGTCGACCTCGCCGCGGTGAAGCAGGCCCAGGAGGCCAAGGCGAAGGCGGAGCAGGCGCGCGCCGAGGCGGCCCGGCACGGCGGGACGGGGGCCGTCTCCCCGGCCGACCTCGTCATCGACGTCGACGAGGCCGGCTTCGAGAGCGAAGTCCTGCAGCGGTCCACCGAGGTCCCGGTCGTCATCGACTTCTGGGCCGAGTGGTGTGAACCCTGCAAGCAGTTGAGCCCGGTCCTCGAACGGCTCGCCGTCGAGTACGGCGGCCGCTTCCTCCTCGCCAAGATCGACGTCGACGCCAACCAGATGCTGATGCAGCAGTTCGGTGTCCAGGGCATCCCGGCCGTCTTCGCGGTCGTCGCCGGACAGGCACTGCCGCTCTTCCAGGGCGCCGCCGGTGAGACGCAGATCCGTCAGACCCTGGACCAGCTGGTGCAGGTCGCCGAGGAGCGCTTCGGTCTGACCGGTCTCGCCGTCGACCCCGAGGCGGAGCCGGGCGCGCAGCCCGCCACCGCCCCCGAGCCTCCGGCCGGACCGCACGACGCGGCACTGGAGGCCGCCGTGCAGGCGCTGGACGCGGGCGATCTGGCCGGAGCCGTCCAGGCGTACAAGAACGTACTGAGCGAGGACCCGGGCAACACGGAGGCCAAACTGGGCCTGTCCCAGGCCGAGTTGCTCCAGCGCGTGCAGGGCGCCGACCCGCAGCGGGTCCGTCAGGAGGCGGCCGACAAGCCGGGTGACGCCCAGGCGCAGATCGCCGCCGCCGACCTGGATCTGGTGGGCGGTCACGTGGAGGACGCCTTCGGGCGCCTCGTCGACGCGGTGCGGGTCACGGCCGGCGACGACCGGGACGCCGTACGCGTGCGGCTGCTGGAACTCTTCGAGGTGGTCGGCGCCGACGACCCGCGGGTCACCGCGGCACGCAGGGCGCTGGCCCGCGCCCTGTTCTAGAGGGCGGTCCGGGCGCCCGTTACCGACCGGTCGGCGACCGTTCGTCCGGATGGTGCCCGTGTGAAAGAGCTGTCGACGAGACGCCAGTGCGGCCGCGCTTTACCAAATCTTGGTAATCGCGGCCGCTGTTACTGCCAGTAAGTCGGTCGCGGCGGTCTGTCGGATTCTGTCCAGCGATCAATGGTTTTGTTCCGCCCTGATGACACACCGAGCGTCGCCGTTCGAGGCCGGTGTGTCGTCCCGCGGTCGCGCAGCCGTTACCAGCGAGTAACGAACCCCCTTGTGTCGAGGGCGAGAATGCACCACGATCGGCGACGCTCGGTCCATTCCCGCACCCCGAAAGCCAGTCGGGTCGCGGGGGTTCCTGGGTCCCCACCGAGCAGGGCCGGCGGCAGTGGAGCCGGCTCTTGGGCAGGGGGGTCTTCGTCCATCCGGCGAAGCCTGTCCAGCAGGGTTGTGCGTGATCGTGTCAGGCGCGACCAGTGGTTGTCGCTCGGGGGTGATCGCCGGTGATCCGGGCGCGTTCCGTACGCGCCGGGCGCGGGCGCTCTCCTTCCCGAGGACGTAGCACTTCTCCCATCCCTGCCAGGCCGAGCCGCCGATCCCGGGGGCCGGCCGAGGCCAGGAGATGTACGTCCGAGAAGGAGGAAATATGGAGTCCCAGGTGCGTGGCGGGACCAGATGGAAGCGGTTCGCTGTGGTCATGGTGCCCAGCGTCGCCGCGACGGCAGCGATAGGTGTCGCAATGGCACAGGGCGCCCTCGCCGCGTCGTTCAGCGTGTCGGGGCAGTCGTTCAAGGTGACGGCGAAGGAGCTCCGAGGCGAGGGCTTCACGCAGTATGGCGCTCTCACCGAGGGATACACACTCACCGGTGACAAGGTGCACCACCCGGTGGCGGTCTCGTCGTTCAGTGAGGCGCACATCGAGAAGATGTGCCAGTCGGTCGTCACGCCGAACATCCCGGTGATCGGCTCTGTCACCCTCCGGCTGGAGGCGGGCAACAGTCCGAAGGAAGAGGAGCAGGTCTACGCCAAGAACCTGCAACTCGACGTCGAGAAGCTCGAAGCCGATGCCACCTTCACGGGCATGGAAATCGGCGTGGCCGCCGGTGACCTGAGCAAGGGGCCCGGCATGCAGGGCGGCAAGGAGCAGTCCAACCGGTTCGGCTTCGCGCAGCAGTCCGACCTCGCCGTGCTCAAGGACGTGAAGCAGACGGCGTGGGCGACCACGGCCGGAACCTTCAAGCTCCCCAATCTGAGCATGTCTCTACATAAGGGGACGGACCGCGAGTGCTACTGAGTGCTCACTGACGGGCGGGGGCCAAGGGTGCCCCGCCCGTCTCGCCCGGGCCGCGTCGTCGTGAGCGCCCCACTTCTCCACCACAGCAAAAGCCGTACCAGGGAGCTGTTTTCCATGAGCGCCGAGACTCCTGCCGCCGTAGCCGGTCAGTTCGCCCGCCGGAGGCTGCAGTTCCGTGCCTGGCGAGGCGCGCGGCCGTTCTGGGCCGGCCTGTTCGTCGCGCTGGCCGGGTTTCCGATCATGTACTTCCCGTACGCGAATCTGCAGATCGGTCACCTGACGCTGGCGATGTCGACCACCGCGGGTGCCGGGTCCCTGATCATCGGCGTGCTGCTCGTGGTCCTCGGTATGAGTCTGTGGTTCCAGCGACACATCAGGGTTTTCGCGGGCGTCGCGGCGATCCTTCTGGGGCTGGTCTCCATTCCGGTGTCCAACTTCGGCGGCTTTGTCATCGGTTTCCTCCTCGCGCTGTTCGGCGGAGCGATGGCCGTGTCATGGGCGCCGGGCACGCCCTCCGAAACCGAGCCGCCGGCCGAGGCCGAGGGAACGGGCGACGCGCCCGAAGGCGCGGTCCTCACCGGCCCGGAGTCGGAAGCCCCGATACCGCAGTCGAAGACGGGGTCCGGCATGCCGGACGAGCCGAACGATCTGTCAGGAACGAGCCCGGCCAACGGGGCGAACGGGAGGCACAGTGCCGGCTGACGAGGTGACCCGCGGGACTGACGTGGAGTCGTTCCGTGCGAGAACCGGGCCGCGCCACGCGGCACCCAAGAAGCCGTTGTTCACGAGGCTCCACATGCCGGCCGGCAAGGCGATAGCCCTGGCGGCGATGCCCACGGCGGTCCTGATGGGTCTGGGCTTCACACCGACCCTCGCTCTCGCGGACGGCAACGACAAGGGCGCGCCGCCGGCCAACAGCATGACAGCCGAGGAGTACAAGGCCTGTGTGGAGGCTATGACGGGCGCCGACAAGGGATCGTCCGCTTCTCCCGCGCCCTCACAGTCGTCGACCGACGAGCCGGACGAAGACACGGGCGAGGAGGGCAAGGGCGGTGACAGTGCGGCGGACGAGGAACAGCCCAGTCCGTCCACCAGTGCCGGGAAGTCGGAGGGCAAGAAGGACACCGGCTCGTCCTCTTCGTCGGATTCAGGTTCCGACGACGAGGTCGAGCCCACCCCGAACGCCTCCGCCTCGCAGGAGAAGGAGCCGCAGAGCGAGGAGGCGTCTCCCTCGGCGTCTGACAGCGGCGGCGGCCTGCTGGAGGGCCTCGGCGACGCCATCGAGGGCATCTTCACCGGCGGTGAGAAGGCCGAGGAAAGCCCGAGCCCCACGCCGACCCCCTCCGCGTCGGCGTCCGAGGGTGCCTCCAAGGAAGCGTCCGACACTGCGGAGGGCGTGACCGACAAGGCCACCGGCAAGGCTGAGGGCACAGCGGAGGGCACGACCGGCGCGCCATCCGAGGCAGGCGAGGAATCCGGGGACGCGGCGGCGAAGGAGGAAGCCGGTGAGGCCACCGCCTCGGCGAGTGCCGGCCCCGACCCGTCCGAGAGCGCTTCCGCGGACCCGGAGGACTGCCCCGTCGCCACGGACGCAGTGGGCGGGGTCGACAACTCCATCCCGCTGCCGGACGCCCCCTGGCATCTCGAGGCCAGCTCGCTGCTCCTCAAAGGAGCTTCGTACGAGGGCATCGTCGAGGTGAAGACGGCGAGCGGCAACACCAAGAAGGTGCTGAAGTACGTCATATCGAAGGGCACCGACATCGGTGACCTGCACCAGATCGTGAAGGACGAGCAGATCGGCAAGACCTACCACGTGCAGGCGGCCAAGGGCTCGACGTCCACGATCCGCGACGGTGACACGGTGATGTACACCGAGAGCATCTCGGGCAACCTGCTCGGGCTGATCCCGATCACCTTCGACCCGGAGCATCCGCCGCCGCTGGACATCCCGCTCATCTACTTCACCGACGTGAAGGTGGTGCAGGCCGGTCAGTTCGGCGGGACCCTGCACATCCCCGGGCTGCATCAGCACATCACTGACTGAGGCCGGTCGCGACGACGCCGAGGGCGCCCCCTGCCTCAGGGGGCGCCCTCGGCACGTACCACGGAGAACGTCAGCCGCGCCGCGTCTCGCCCAGGTGGTGGACGCGGACCATGTTGGTGGTGCCGGGGACGCCGGGGGGCGAACCGGCGGTGATCACGACGATGTCGCCGTCGTTGAACCGGCCGAGGCGCATCGTCTCCTGGTCCACCAGGTCGACCATCTCGTCGGTGCTGTTCACGAACGGCACCACGTGCGGCTCCACGCCCCAGCTGAGCGCCAGCTGGTTGCGGGTGGACTCGTCGGTGGTGAAGGCGAGGATGGGCTGGGCCGCGCGGTAGCGGGACAGGCGACGGGCCGTGTCACCGGACTGCGTGAAGGCCACCAGGCCCTTGCCGCCGAGGAAGTCGGCGATCTCGGCGGCGGCACGGGCCACCGAACCGCCCTGCGTGCGCGGCTTCTTGCCGGGGACCAGCGGCTGCAGGCCCTTGGAGAGCAGCTCCTGCTCGGCGGCGGTGACGATCTTCGACATCGTCTTGACGGTCTCGATCGGGTACGCGCCCACCGACGACTCCGCCGACAGCATGACCGCGTCCGCGCCGTCCAGGATCGCGTTGGCCACGTCGGAGGCCTCGGCGCGGGTCGGGCGCGAGTTGGTGATCATCGACTCCATCATCTGGGTCGCCACGATCACCGGCTTGGCGTTGCGCCGGCACAGCTCGATCAGGCGCTTCTGCACCATGGGGACCTTCTCGAGCGGGTACTCGACGGCCAGGTCGCCACGGGCCACCATGACGGCGTCGAAGGCCGCGACGACGCCCTCCATGTTCTCCACCGCCTGCGGCTTCTCCACCTTGGCGACGACGGGGACCCGGCGGCCCTCCTGGTCCATCACGCGGTGCACGTCGGCGACGTCCTTGGCGTCCCGGACGAAGGAGAGCGCGACCAGGTCGCAGCCCATGCGGAGCGCGAAGCGGAGGTCCTCGATGTCCTTCTCGCTCAGCGCCGGCACGTTCACGGCCGCGCCGGGCAGGTTGATGCCCTTGTGGTCGGAGATGACGCCGCCCTCGATGACGATCGTCCTGACCCGGGGGCCCTCGACCTCGGTGACCTTCAGCTCGACGTTGCCGTCGTTGATGAGTACCTGGTCGCCCTTGGTCACGTCGCCGGGCAGGCCCTTGTACGTCGTGCCGCAGATCGTCCTGTCACCCGGAACGTCCTCGGTGGTGATGGTGAACTCGTCACCGCGCACCAGCTCGACGGGGCCCTCCGCGAAGGTCTCCAGGCGGATCTTCGGTCCCTGCAGGTCGGCGAGGACACCGATGGCCCTGCCGGTCTCCTTGGCGGCGGCCCGGACACGGTCGTAACGCCCCTGGTGCTCGGCGTGGGTGCCGTGGCTGAAGTTGAAGCGGGCCACGTTCATGCCGGCTTCGATCAGCGCTACGAGCTGCTCGTGGGAGTCGACCGCGGGGCCGAGAGTACAGACGATTTTCGAACGGCGCATGGGGCGATCCTATCGGTTTGTTTCGCTGCGGAATATTCCGTCTGGCGGAAGATACAAATGGGCGCCTCGGTGCTCACAAGAGAATTCTTCAGCTGTCCTCGGATGCCCTCTGCTTTCCCTTTTCGACCAGAGCGTAGGTCTGTGTCGCGATCTCCATTTCCTCGTCCGTCGGCACCACGGCCACCGCCACCCGCGCGCCCGCGGGCGAGATCAGCCGCGCTCCGTCCCCGCGTACGGCGTTCAGCTCGCCGTCGACCGCCAGGCCGAGGCCCTCCAGGCCCGCCACGGCGGCCTCCCGCACCGGTGCCGCGTTCTCGCCGACCCCGGCCGTGAAGGCCACCGCGTCCACCCGTCCGAGGACGGCGTAATAGGCGCCGATGTACTTCTTCAGCCGGTGAATGTAGATGTCGAAGGCCAGCCGCGCCCGCTCGTCGCCGGCGTCGACACGGCGGCGGATCTCCCGCATGTCGTTGTCGCCGCAGAGACCGATCAGACCGCTCCTCTTGTTGAGGAGAGTGTCGATCTCGTCGGCGGACATTCCACCAACACGCATCAAATGGAAGATGACGGCCGGGTCCATGTCTCCCGACCGCGTACCCATCACGAGCCCCTCCAAGGGCGTCAGCCCCATGGAGGTGTCCACGCAACGGCCGCCCCGCACCGCCGAGGCGGACGCCCCGTTGCCCAGGTGCAGCACGATGACGTTCACGTCCTCGGGCGCCTTCCCCAGCAGCTTCGCGGTCTCGCGGGAGACGTAGGCGTGCGAGGTGCCGTGGAAGCCGTAGCGGCGGACGCGGTGCGCGTCGGCGGTCTCGACGTCGATCGCGTAGCGGGCCGCGGACTCCGGCATCGTCGTGTGGAAGGCGGTGTCGAAGACGGCGATCTGCGGCAGGTCCGGGCGCAGCGCCCGCGCGGTGCGGATGCCGGTGAGGTTGGCCGGATTGTGCAGCGGGGCGACCGGGATCAGCCGCTCGATCTCGGCGAGCACCGCGTCGTCGACGACGGTCGGCTCGGTGAAGTGCTTCCCGCCGTGCACCACACGGTGCCCTATCGCGGCCAGCTCGGGCGAGTCCAGGCCGAGGCCGTCCTTGGCCAGCTCCGCCGCCACCGCCTTCAGCGCCGAGTCGTGGTCGGGAATGGACCCGCTCCACTCACGGCTCCCGCCGCCCGCCGGGGTGTGCCTGAGCCGTGAGGTCTCCTCGCCGATCCGCTCGACGAGGCCCATCGCCAGCCGGTCGCTGCCGCGCATGTCGAGCAGCTGGTACTTCACCGACGACGAGCCGGAGTTGAGGACGAGGACGCGGGCCGGGGCCGTGGTCGGGGCCGGGTTCGCGGCCGGAGTCGGGCTCACAGGTCGGACACCTTCTCGCTGGGGGACTGCTGGGCCTGGATCGCCGTGATGGCGACGGTGTTGACGATGTCCTGGACGAGCGCGCCCCGGGACAGGTCGTTGACCGGCTTGCGCAGACCCTGGAGCACCGGCCCCACGGCGATGGCGCCGGCCGAGCGCTGCACGGCCTTGTACGTGTTGTTGCCGGTGTTCAGGTCGGGGAAGACCAGCACGCTGGCCTGCCCGGCGACCTCCGAGCCCGGCAGCTTGGTCGCGGCCACCGACGGCTCGACGGCGGCGTCGTACTGGATCGGCCCCTCGATCCTGAGGTCCGGGCGGCGCGAGCGGACCAGCTCCGTCGCCTCGCGCACCTTGTCGACGTCCGCGCCCGAACCGGACGTGCCCGTCGAGTACGACAGCATCGCGATGCGCGGATCCACCCCGAACCGCGCCGCCGTGGACGCCGACTGCGTCGCGATGTCGGCGAGCTGCTCGGCGTCCGGGTCCGGATTGACCGCGCAGTCGCCGTAGACCAGGACCTTGTCGGCCAGGCACATGAAGAAGACGGAGGAGACGATGGACGCCTCCGGCCTGGTCCTGATGATCTCGAAGGCCGGACGGATCGTCGCCGCCGTCGAGTGCACCGACCCCGACACCATGCCGTCGGCCAGCCCCTCCTGCACCATCAGCGTGCCGAAGTAGTTGACGTCACAGACGACGTCGTACGCCAGCTCCACGGTGACGCCCTTGTGGGCGCGCAGGGCGGCGTACTTCTCGGCGAAGGAGTCCCGCAGCTCGCTGGCGGCCGGGTCGATCAGCTGCGCGTCGCCGAGGTCGATGCCCAGGTCGGCGGCCTTCTTGCGGATCTGCTCGACGGGGCCGAGCAGCGTCAGCTCGCACACCCCCCGGCGCAGCAGCACCTCCGCCGCGTGCAGCACCCGCTCCTCGGTGCCCTCCGGCAGGACGACCCGGCGCGGGTCGGACCGGGCCTGCTCCAGCAGCGTGTGCTCGAACATCATCGGCGTGACCCGGTCGCTGCTCGGTGCGGAGACCCGCCTGCTGAGCTCGGCGGTGTCGACGTACCGCTCGAAGAGGCCGAGGGCGGTCTCCGCCTTGCGCGGGGTGGCCGCGTTGAGCTTGCCCTCCAGGGAGAAGAGCCGCTCGGCGGTGGGGAAGCTGTTGCCGGTCACCGAGAGCACCGGCGTGCCGGGGGCGAGGCGGGCGGCGAGGGTGAGGATGCCGTCGCCGGGCACCTCGTTCAGGGTGAGCAGGACGCCGGCTATCGGCGGGGTGCCGGCGCTGTGCGCGGCCAGCGTGCCGATCACCAGGTCGGCGCGGTCGCCGGGCGTGACGACCAGGCAGCCCGGGGTCAGCGCGCTCAGCAGGTTGGGCAGCATGGCCCCGCCGAAGACGAAGTCCAGCGCGTCCCGGGCGAGCCCCGAGTCGTCGCCGAGGACCACCTTGGCGCCGAGGGTGTGGGCGATCTGGGAGACGGTCGGCGCGGACAGCGCGGGCTCGTCCGGCACCACCCAGCACGGCACCGGCAGCCGGCCGGTGAGCCGCTCGGCGATCTCGTCCCGGTCCTCGCGGGCGACCCGGTTGGTCACCATGGCCAGGACGTCGCAGCCCAGCCCGTCGTAGGCGCGGAAGGCGTTGCGGGTCTCGGCGAGCACGGACTCCGCGGTCTGCTTGCGGCCGCCGACGACCGGGACGACCGAGGCGCCGAACTCGTTGGCGAGCCGCGCGTTCAGCGACAGCTCGTCCGGGAACTGGGTGTCGGCGAAGTCGGTGCCGAGGACCAGGACGACGTCGTAGTCCCGGGTGACCAGGTGGAATCGGTCGACCAGCGCCGACACCAGCTCGTCCGTGCCCTGTTCGGCCTGGAGCGCGGACGCCTCCTGGTAGTCCATGCCGTACACGGTCGCGGGGTCCTGCGCGAGCCGGTAGCGGGCCCGCAGCAGCTCGAAGAGCCGGTCGGGTCCGTCGTGGACCAGGGGACGGAAGACGCCGACCCGGTCGACCTGCCGGGTCAGGAGTTCCATGACCCCCAGTTCGACGACCTGGCGGCCGTCGCCGCGGTCGATACCGGTCACGTACACGCTGCGCGTCACGCGTGCTCTCCGTTTCGTTCGTCTGGTGGCGGCTGTCCCGTGCACAAAGATCGCCCATCGGGGTGAGCAGAACCCTCTTGACAGTACCTCCGGCGATGGCTAGGGCGCCCGTCAACGTCCGCCGGTGTGCCGGTGCGCGTTCGTGCCCGCGGAGACGCTCGTCCGTGCCCCTTCGCGCTCGTCCGTGCCCGCGCCCGGGGTGCTCGTCCGTGCCCGTCCGCGCTCGTCCGTGGCGGTCCGCGTCCGCCGGTGCGGGCGGGTGCCCGCGGGTGCCCCTCCATGGTCCGGCCGTGGAACAATTGGAGCGGCTCACCGGTGTCAACAGCGAGCAGGAGACACAGCACGATGCGTATCGGAGTTCTCACCGCAGGCGGCGACTGCCCCGGCCTGAACGCAGTGATCCGGTCGGTCGTGCACCGAGCGGTCGACAACTACGGCGACGAGGTCATCGGTTTCGAGGACGGCTACGCGGGCCTGCTGGACGGCCGCTACCGCTCCCTCGACCTCAACGCGGTCAGCGGCATCCTCGCCCGCGGCGGCACCATCCTCGGCTCCTCCCGCCTCGAGCGCGACCGGCTCCGCGAGGCCTGCGAGAACGCCGGCGACATGATCCAGAGCTTCGGCATCGACGCGCTCATCCCGATCGGCGGCGAGGGCACCCTGACCGCCGCCCGGATGCTGTCGGACGCCGGCCTGCCGGTCGTCGGCGTGCCGAAGACCATCGACAACGACATCTCCTCCACCGACCGCACCTTCGGCTTCGACACGGCGGTCGGCGTGGCCACGGAGGCGATGGACCGCCTCAAGACCACCGCCGAGTCCCACCAGCGCGTGATGGTCGTCGAGGTCATGGGCCGGCACGCCGGCTGGATCGCCCTGGAGTCCGGCATGGCCGCCGGTGCCCACGGCATCTGCCTGCCCGAGCGCCCCTTCGACCCCGCCGACCTGGTCAAGATGGTCGAGGAGCGCTTCTCCCGCGGCAAGAAGTTCGCCGTCGTCTGCGTCGCCGAGGGCGCCCACCCCGCCGAGGGCTCCATGGACTACGGCAAGGGCGCGATCGACAAGTTCGGCCACGAGCGCTTCCAGGGCATCGGCACGGCCCTGGCGTACGAGCTGGAGCGCAGGCTCGGCAAGGAGGCCAAGCCGGTCATCCTCGGCCACGTCCAGCGCGGCGGCGTCCCGACCGCGTACGACAGGGTGCTCGCCACCCGCTTCGGCTGGCACGCGGTGGAGGCCGCGCACCGGGGCGACTTCGGCCGGATGACCGCGCTGCGCGGCACGGACGTCGTCATGGTCCCGCTGGCCGAGGCCGTGACCGAGCTGAAGACGGTGCCGAAGGCCCGGATGGACGAAGCGGAGTCGGTCTTCTAGACGCTCGCTGGAGCCTCGCGCTAGCTAGTCTTTGCGTGGACCAATTGGCGTACTTGTCAACGCGGGCGGGTGTTCATGGGGACGACGCAACCTGGTGACGTGATCGGCGGGCGTTACCGCCTTACCACCGAGTTAGGGGCTGGGGGGTTCGGAAGGGTTTGGCGTGCCTACGACGAGACCCTCGGCGTAGACGTGGCGCTCAAGGAGCTGCGGCTGATGCGAGGGATGTCCGAGGCCGACCAGGCGGATCGGTTGATCCGTGCCACACGTGAGGCCCGCAACGCCGCCCGACTGCGCAGGCATGAGGGCATCGTCACGATTCTCGATGTGGTGGTGAAGGACGATCTCCCCTGGATCGTCATGGAGTTGATCAATGGTCGCTCACTCGGGGAGCACATCGAGGAGATCGGCCCGCTGTCGGTCGACAGGACTGCTGAGATTGCCGTCTCGTTGCTGACGGCGATCGGTGCCGCACACGAGGAAGGTGTCCTGCACCGCGACATCAAGCCGGGCAATGTCATGCTCGCCGCGGACGGGAAGACGCTACTCACAGATTTCGGGATTGCCGTCCGCGACACCGATACCGCGCTGACCGCCACCGGGATGCTCGTGGGCTCGGCGGAGTACATGGCCCCCGAGCGTCTGCGCGGCAGGGAAGGGCTCCCAGCCAGTGATCTGTTCTCCCTCGGAGTAACGCTCTTCCAGGCTGTTGAGGGCTTCTCGCCGTTTCACCGCGCCACCCGCGATGCGACGCTGGCGGCAGTTCTGCTCGAAGAGGCCCCGACGCCCCATCGAGCCGGACGGCTTGCTCGGCTCATCACCCGACTCATGGACAAGGACCCGGCTGCGCGGCCGACAGTCGTCGAAGCGCTGGCCATCATCCGTGGGGAGCAGCCCACCCGGGCCCGGCCCCATGTCCCCGTACAAGGCCACACCAGCCTCCGTCCGGTCCCCCTGTCCACAGCGAACTGGGAATATCGGGCAATTGCGGTGATTGCGGTCCTGATTACTGCACTTGGCGTCGCGGGCCTCCCGGATGCCGGCCCCACATGGGGGCGCATCGAAACCGACTTCCGAGTGTATGCAGCTGTGTTCGACGTCTTCGCCGGCGGGCTGCTGTGCGCGAGCCTGGCCCGGTTCGTGCCTGCGGCCGCCGGCAGGGCAGTCGCCCTGCTCGCAAGGGTCGCCGGCTTCGGCTTCGGCTGCTTCGCAGCCGGCTTCGCCGTACACGGTACGGCGATAACGCTCCGGGAATCGACGGGTATGGTCGCAACGGGCGACGACGCCGCCAGCGCCTCGCTCACAGTGCTCACCGTCGCTGTTCTTGGCGCGGCGGCACTGGCCTGGAACTGGAAAGACAGGGCGTCGCGACATCGCGAGCCGCGCTAGAGGGCGTCGAGCGCGGCGGGCAGGTGCCGCTTCCATCGGATTCCCGCAGGCCACAGAAGTGGCGGGAGTGGTTGCGGCAGTAGCCGTAGCCGGCATGTCCGGCCAGTGCGGACGTTTGACGGGCTCGCGGGAGGCCGCGCAGGACAGTGGGGCGGAGCCGATCAGCCGCAGGTCGTCGTGCCAGGTCGGCACCTGCCGGGCGAGTCAAGCCAGAGGTCACACTCAGGCCGACGGGCGCCCTTCGCCATGGTCGCGGCCCGCACAGACATCGGACTCACTCATCTAGTAGGGCTCCGTTAGGTCTGTCTCGTGGTCCTGTTTGGGGGCATGTTGAGGGTGTGGACGCACATGAAGTGAACCGTGCTCGGGCGACGTTG